>JACDEI010000007.1 GCA_013816485.1 Planctomycetota bacterium | reverse complement strand
GGGCGTTGGGCGTTCGGCGTTCGGCGTTCGGCGTTCGGCGTTGGGCGTTCGGCGTTCGGCGGTGATTGCGCGGATGACATCATCGGTAAATGCAGCGCCATTGTCACCGCTGACAGTCCCCAACGGGGACGGCGCAACGCCAGCCCGGGGCGTCGAGCCCCGGGAATAACGCATGCGATAAGCAGATAAGCCCTGGAAGGGCGACGCATGGTGAGGGGGACGAAAGTCCCCCGATTGGCCGACCGCCGAATGCCGAATGCCGACCGCCGAATGCCGCTCTTCCGAATGCCGCCCACCACGCAACCCAACCGTTCCCCACCCACGTCCTGGGTACGGGCTTCCTCGTACACCCCCATCGTACCGGACGTGCTCGCGCACAAGGGCACTCCGCTCCGGAGACTCCGCTGCCACCCTTGCGCGCTGCGCGCGACCGGTCCGCAGGGGGCATACAAGGAGCCCTCGACATGGCCAAATCCACCAACCTTCGCGTCTGGCATCAAGCGCGCGAGTTACTCAAACTCATCTCTGCGGTGACCGCTGACATGCGTGCAGAAGGCGATCTGATATCGCAGATGCGGCGTGCGGCGATCTCGATCGCATCGAATATTGCGGAAGGGGCCGAGCGTTCTGATCGGGATGGCTGCCGGCTTTTCACCATCGCGCTGGGATCCAATGCCGAAGTCGAAACACAGATCATCATCGCGGGTGATCTCGGTCTGATCGATGACGCAACGGTGGCGACGATCGTCGATCGGACGGATCACATCGGAAAGATGATCCGCAAACTGATCCAATACCGTCAGGCGTCCGGATGACGCCTTGAAGGCGTTCGGCGTTGGGCGTTGGGCGTTGGGCGTTGGGCGTTGGGCGTTGGGCGTTGGGCGTTCGGCGTTCGGCGTTCGGCGTTCGGCGTTGGGCGTTCGGCGTTCGGCGTTCGGCGTTGGGCGTTCGGCGTCAACCGCGGAAGAACACCGCCCACACGATCAACAACACCGGCGTCAGGATCGGCAGCGCGTATTTCAGGAAGTAGCCGTGCAGCGTCGGCACTTCGACCAGCAGGGCACCGTTGCTGTCACGCGCGGATTCGCAGATCGCCTTGACCATCAGATTCGGGCCGTTGCCGATGTAGGTCATCGCTCCGAAGAACACCGCGGCACAGGCGCAGGCTTGCAACGATCGGGCGATCACTGGATCAGTGGAGACACCGATGGCGGCGATATCCATGCCGAAGCGGCCTTCCATGCCGGCCATAAAGGCGAGGAAGGTCGGGGCATTGTCGAGCACGCCCGAGAAGAAGCCGGTTCCCAGGTAGAAGGTCGAAACCGTCAGCGGGAAGCCGACGATGGTGCCGCCCTGCGCCGCGTTGCGGATCAGATCAAGCGCCGGGATCATGGTCAGGAAGATGCCGACGAAGAGGAACGCCACTTCGCGGATCGGTTCGAAGGTGAAATCGTTGGCGCTGAGGTTTTCCGGCTTGGCGGTCTTGTAGGCGAAGGCGGCCAGGCCGAAGAGGAGAATCTCACGCACGAAACTGAAGCTGTGGCCGTGGTAGTGGATCGCCGGTAGCCACGAGACCTTCGCCGGGTCGAGGAACACCGCGCCGACGCCCACTGCCAGCAGGGCGAGGTGCGACCAGCCCTGTATCGGAGGCAAGTGGCGGTATTCCGCCAGCGTTTGTGAGTGACGCCTGTTGGCAGTGTCAAACCAGTAGAAGATCGCCAGCAGCAACGACATCGTCAGCAGCCATGGCAGGAAGTTCAGTTCAAAGAAGCGGAAGAACTCGATGCCGCGCAGGAAGCCGAGCAGCAATGGTGGATCGCCGATCGGTGTCAACGCCCCGCCGACGTTGGACACGATGAAGATGAAGAACACCACGTGATAGGGCCGCAGGCGTCCGCGATTGGCGCGCAGGAACGGACGGATCAGCAACATCGATGCCCCGGTAGTGCCGACCAGGTTGGCGATCAGTCCACCGACCAGCAGAAGCAGGGTGTTCGACCACGGCCGGCCTCTGCCGCCCAGACCGACGACCACCCCACCGGAGCAGACGTAGAGGAAGGTCAGCAGGCTGATGAACGACAGGTACTCGAAGCCGACGTGCACCAGCGAGGCGAAATCGCCACGGTCAAAGATATAGAAGCCGGCGGTGACCGCACCCAATACGAGCGACACCGCGGGATACCAACGATGCCAGAAATGGGGCAGCAGCACCGGCATCAAAGCGATACACAGCAGCAGTAGGGCGAAGGGTGAGACCAACCAGAGTGGCGGCACGCTACTCGGCGCCTCGGCCGCTGCGGCAGGGACGATAGCGACAAGCAGCAACAGCACGGTACGCAACATGAGTCGGATCCTGGGCGAGGCGGCAGGATGGGCGGGTCGGACCGGGATTCTAGTGGGGTTTCCTGCCTCCGGGACATCAGCCGTGCAGGTCGGGTGAAGATCAGGTGTGCTGTCGATCCGTGCCCCGCGCAGGGGTTTGCAAACCGCAGACGGCGCAATGATGCCCAGGCCATGATCAAGGGTGCTCCCAAAACCACCAAAGGCCGCTGGCGTCAGTTCGTGCATGGACTGATGATGACCCTGCGTGGCGCGTTGCTGCTCCAGGACACGCCACACCGTATCGCTCTCGGCTGTGCCTGCGGCATCTTCGTCTCTCCGCTGCCGACGCTCGGTCAGACCTTCATCGGCATGATCCTGGCCAAACTTCTGGGGGGCAACGTCATCGCCTCGCTGCCGTGGAGTTGGATCACTAATCCCTTCACCACCCTGCCGATCTTCTATGGCTGCTACCGTATCGGCATGCTGATCACCCCTGGGGAGTGGAAACTGGTGTCGTTCAAACGGATGGGTGAGATCGTCGAGAAGTTCAATCACCTCTCGATGGCCGATGGTTTCGCCACTGGCTACGCGGTGGTGGTCGACATCTTCGTACCAATGCTGGTGGGATCACTCCTGGTCGGAGCACTCAGTGCGATCATCGGCTATGGGTTGATCGTGCGCGGCGTGGCGGCGATGCAGGAGCGTCGCCGTCAGCGCGTGTCGCATTGGCAACGAAACTCGGGACGTACCCCTGCTGTTACTGACGACGCGATTTGAATGGGCATCACCGCTCCAGTAACACAGCGACCGTGGTGGCGTCGTTGGCGGTTCGTGTGCGTGCGCGCCGTCCGCGGTGTATTGCACCTGAGCGACACCCCGCATCGCATTGCCATCGGCTCAGCCGCCGGCTTGTTCGTCATGCCGTTGCCGATTCCCGGCCAGGTGATCCTGGGGCCGCTGTTGGCAAAACTTTTGCGCGGCAACCTGGTGGCCTCGATCCCGTGGACGTGGGCGAACAACCCCTTCACCGTGTTGTTCTTTGTCTATGGGCAGTATCGCCTGGGGTTGTTGTTCGTCAGTGGATCAGGTGAAACGCTGTCGTTCGCCGCGCTGGGTCGACTCATCGAACGCCTCCAGGACATGCCGTGGCGCTTGGCGCTCAGCGAAGGATTTGAGGTGCTCGGTGATGTGTTGGCACCGCTGGCGCTGGGAACCGCGATCGCCGCCGTGTTGTTCGCGGTGCCCGGTTACCTGCTGACGTACCGCATGGTAGTGGTGGCGCAGGACAAAAAGAAAGCCCGCTACGCCCAATGGCAACGTAGCGGGCCGTCAGATGGGCGTGGTGTGGACACGTCCAGGTGAAACCGAAAGCCGGGACGGCCGTGTGGGCACCACTCCGCACGCGCAGACTCAGAAGCTGTACTGCGTATAGAGCCAGAACTTGTCGACCTCATCCGCACCGGCGTGCGGCGCGGGAATGCCAGCGATGTCCTCGCCGGTGAACTGACCGTATTTGACGCCCACCAACAGACCAGGGAACGAGGCGACTTTGTACTCCGCCAGCAGATCCAACTCCTCGCCGAAGTGGTCGCTGTTGGCGTCGGCATCGAAGCTGTAATAAACCGCGGTCAGGGTCAGGCCCTTTAGCATCGGCGGAGTGTAGCTGAGCGTGATTTGGTGGGTCTTGAGGCCCGCCATCGGCGTGTTGAGGAACATGTCGACCCAGCCATCAAAGGCATGCAGCGTGGCCAGCGGCGTGGTGAAACGCTCGTTGGGAGCGTCGCTTCCTTCCATTACGCTGTAGCCGTATTTCAGCGTGAAGCCCATGTACGCCACGCCGAGTTCGCCCTGATAATACGCGGCATCATAGTCCTGGGTGTTGCTGCCGTAGTCGCTTTGTGAAGCGTATTCCAGCCCGTAGATCACCCCGATGTCAGGAGTCGCCTTGATCACGCCACTGGCACGCGCACCGATGGTCGCGCTGCTGAGGTTGGTCACCGCTGCGGCGTAACCATCGCCATAATCAAGGAACAAACCGTAGGCATGCAGTTGGCCAATGCCGTCCCACTTGAACAGTGCCTGCCCCAGGTGGGTGTCCATGTCGAGCCGACCCTGGAACGGATTGGCGACCGAATCGTCGGGGAAGATGCGGTTCACCCGGTAGATATAATGGTAGCCCAGCATCAGGTTCTTGCCGTCGCTGTTGTACGGTGTGGTGTTGACGCCACCGCCGTCGTAGGTCTGGCTATCCTGACGCCAACCGACCGCGCCAACGAAGCGCTGGTTGGTCAGATTGATTTCTTGGCTACCCCAACGCACCTGGGTCTTCCACGGATCCTGCGGGCAGACGTACTGCAACCATGCTTGGTTCATTTCCACCATCGGCGTGTCGGCTACCAACGGATAGGTAGTCTTACCGTTCTCGGCATTGCGGTAGTTGTCATCACCGACCAGGAACACGCCCTCGAACTGCATGAAGCCGGTGAAGCCGTGGTAGTTCTTGCTCTCATAGCCGAGTGCAGCGCGCAGGGTCGACGCGTTGGAGACTTCGTCGATATTCTCCTGATCGACCCGCTCGTAACGGTAGCGCGCCGCGCCGCTGACCTTGCCGAAGGTAATCGCTTCGCGCAGTTCGGTCAGCTCGTCACCGAGGGTCGCGGCGTGGCCGAACGACGGAAAAGTCCCGAGCGCCAGCAGCGGCACGAGGTAGCGGAGGGAGGGGGAACGGGTCATGCAGACTCCTGAGGTCCTGGGGTAGTACGGATCCATCCCATCGGCCACACGCCGCTGGTCCGGTGCCGCCGCACATGCTGCGCGTGCGGCGATTGGTTTCGGGAAACGATCAGGCCGGAGCGGCACCCGGCACGACGATTGGGGTTTCAGCGGTAGCCACGGGAGCCGGTGCCGGTTCGCCAGTGCCACCCGTAGCGCGTGAAAAGAGGAAGCGGATGCACTCGTTGCGGTAGTGCGCGAACTGGGCGCTCTCGAAGATCTTGAGGCGCTCGCGCGGACGCGGGAAATCAATCTCTAGGATCTTGCCGATCGTGGCGTTCGGTCCGTTGTTCATCATCACCACTTTGTCTGACATGTAGATCGCTTCGTCGACGCTGTGGGTGACCATGAACACCGAGAGGTTTTCTTCGAAGTGCAGGCGCAGCGATTCGTCTTGTAGCTGGCTGCGCGTCAGTTCATCGAGCGCGCCAAAAGGTTCATCAAACAACATCAGCTCCGGACCCATCGCCAACGCCCGGGCCAGGCCGGTGCGTTGACGTTGGCCGCCGCTGATCTCGTGCGGGTATTTGTGCATGTGGTCTTTGAGGCCAACCACCTTCAGCCAGTGTTCCGCGCGTTCGAGGCGTTCCTTCTTGCTCTTGTCTTTGAACACCGAGTTCACAGCCAGCATGACGTTGCCGATCACCGTGCGCCACGGCAGCAGGCTGTGGTTCTGAAACACCACCGCGCGCTCCGGCACTGGTCTCATGACTTCCTTTTCCTCGAAACACACCGAACCACCACTCGGCAGATCGAGACCAGCAACCATGTTGAGCAACGTCGACTTGCCGCAGCCGGAGTGGCCGATGACGGTGATGAACTCGCCTTTCTTCATCGAGAAGTTGATGTTGCTCAGCACCTCGATCTTGCCCTTGGTCGGGTGGTTGAAGTGTTTGGCGACATTGATGATTTCGAGGAACTTCATGGCTGGCCTGGGAATGGGAAAAGATGAGGAAGAGGAAAGATTAACCGCAGAGGGCGCAGAGGGCGCAGAGGGCGCAGAGGGGGGAAGCGGGTTGTAACGCGTGAACAGCTTCCTTGGCGCTCGGCACTTCAGATAGACGCATAATCACGAGCGGTTCTCCTGAAACTGATGGTGGTGATTCATCTCTGCGCCCTCTGCGCCCTCTGCGGTTTGATCGGCAGTCTGTAGTCCGTGGCCTGTGGCCTGTACCCCGTCCGACATCATCGCACCGCCAGCATCGCACCTGGCGACACCATGCGCTGGAGCGCAATCATGATGCGGTCGAGAATGAAGCCGATGACGCCGATGGTCAGCACCGCGACCATGATCAGGGCGAGGGTGTCGTCACTCGATGACTGGTACATGTCCCAGACGAACTTGCCGAGCCCAGGGTTCTGCGAGAGCATCTCGGCGGCGATCAGCACCATCCAACCCACCCCGATCGACAGGCGCATACCGTTGAAGATCTGCGGCAGGGCAGATGGCAGCACGACTTTGAAGATGGTGCCGAACCAGCCGAGGTTGAGCACCTTGGCGACGTTGAGGTAGTCCTTGTCGACCTGTGCCACGCCGTTGGCGGTATTGATCAGCGTCGCCCACAGGCTGCACAAGGTCACCACCACCGCTGCGACCACATAACTCTTGGCCCAGAAGCTGTTGGCCGGGACATCCGCCATCGTCGCACCAACGATAATCGCCACGATCGGCAACCACGCGAGCGGCGAAACCGGACGGAAAACTTGGATGAAGGGATTGATCATCTCGAAGGCGGCAGCGCTCATGCCGCACAGGATGCCGAGTGGGATGGCGATCAGCGAAGCGATAACAAAGCCGGTGAATACCGTCTTGAGTGAAGTCCAGATCTGGTCGAGGTAGGTCGGCGCCGCGGTGTACGGCATCAGCTCGCGCAGTTCCGTTTCGCTCATCTGCGGATACTCGGTCTGGGCCTTGGCGAAGTCCGCCTGGTACGTCACGTAGTTTGCCTGCGACGCCTGGTAGTCGCGGTACATCTTGCCGGCAGCAGCAGTGACCTCGACCGGACCGGGCAGGATCTGACCTTTGATCTTCACCTGGCCGGCGATGACGTGCCAGAGAAAGAGAAAGATCACCACCGCGATCAGCGGCAGACCGATCATGCGCACAAAACGTTTGGCTTCGTAGGCCACATCCTGGCCGCACACCATCTTGAGCGGCGGCACGAACCAGGTCAGGCCAAGGACGTTGAGGTAGAGGATGATTTTATTGAGCATGGGTTTTCCAGGGTCCGAGGGGTTCGAGCGGTTCGAGCGGTTCGAGCGGCCGAGGGGTACGAAGGGTCCGGAGGCACTCAGTACGTGGTCGGTTTTCGTACCGCTCGTACCCCTCGTACCGCTCGTACCCCTCGTACTCGTCGTACCGGCGCAATCATTTCAGCCCGATGGGGAACAACTTCAGGTAGTCGTTCGGTTTCTTGGAATCGAAGGCGATCTTGTCGATGAAGTCCTCGCCAACGAAGGCCGGCAGATCATCGGTGGGTAAGGTCGCTTCCGGGATCAACTTCTCTTCCTGCAACTTGGCGTAGGCGGCACGGTAGATGTCCGGGCGGTAGATCTTGGTCGCGGTTTCGTGGTACCACGAGTCCGACTTGTTGCCCGGGATCTGGCCCCAGCGGCGCATCTGCGTCAGGTACCACACCGCATGGCCGGGCAGCGGGTAGGTGGCGTTATAGCGGTAGAACACGTTAAAATCAGGCAGATCGCGTTTGTCGCCCTTTTGGAATTCGAAGGTGCCGAGCATGCTCGCACCGAGCACGTCCGGATTCGCGCCGATGTAGGCTTTGTTGGCCAGCATCTCGACCGCCTTGATGCGGTTGTCGCGGCTGTCATCCAACCAGTGACCGGCACGGATCAGCGCCTTGGTGATCGCCACTACGGTGTTGGGATTGCCATCGGCAAACAGCTTGGTCATGCCGAAGACTTTTTCCGGATTGTTCTTCCAGATATAGTAATCGGTGAACACCGGCACGCCGACGCCGTCCTTCACCGCTTGCTGATTCCACGGTTCACCGACGCAGTAGCCGTCGATGGTGTTCTGCGTCAGCGTCTGGACCATCTGTGGTGGTGGCGTCACCGACAGCAGCACGTCGGCCTCACGTTTTCCGACCGGATCGTTGTAGCCGTCGTAGAAACCTGGGTTCACCCCGCCGGCGGCGAGCCAGTAGCGCAGTTCATAGTTGTGACACGACACCGGGAAGACCATGGCGAACCGCAGCGGGTTGCCCCCCGCGGCGCGCTCCTTGGCGATCGGCAACAACGACGCGGCGCTGACGGGATGCGCGTGGCCGGGTTCCTTCAAGCGTGGCTCGCGCTCCTGCATCTGCGCCCACAGTTTGGTCGAAACCGTCGCGGCATTGCCGTTCAAATCCATGCTCAGCGGCGTGACCATGTCCGCTTGGCCCAGGTAACCGATGGTCGCGCCGATCGGCTGGCCGGCGAGCATGTGCGCGCCATCAAGCGAACCGGCGACGGTGTTTTCCACGATCAGCTTCCAATTGGCCTGGACCTCGATGCTGACGCTTAGACCTTCTTCGGCAAAGAAGCCCAGCTCACGCGCCACCACAATCGGCACGCAGTCGGTCAGCTTGATGATGCCGAACTTCAGCACCGGCTTCTCGATCTTGTTGGCCTTGATCTTCGCCAGGTTCGGTTTCGGCGACGCGAGGACGTATTCCTTGAACACCACCGGCGCGGCGGCGGTTTCACTGGCCGCGGCAGACGCGCTCGTGGCGCCGCACATCAGGGCGAGTCCGGCGATCAGGTGGCGCAGGCGGAGCGGGGTGAGGGACATGGTGGTTTCCAGTGAGTGGGAGAAGGGAGGTGGGATGAGGAGGGGGATGCGGAGGTGAAATGCGAGGTCGCAGTGCGGGTTGCGGCAGCACGACACCCGATTAGTTATCGTCGTGCCAAGTCGATTGTGCGATGACGCGGCAGTTTCTGTGCTGGTTCGGAGGCGGTTGCGTCGTGGCGTATCAGCAGCGAAGAAACATCGATTGAATCAGCAGTTTCCGTATGGTTGTCCGCGGCAGCAGCGCAGGTCATCCCAGCGTGGCGCAGTGGTCACCCAGGCATTATTTGTTGTGTCGAGCGGCAGGACGTCGCTGCTGTGTGGTGAAACCGTGTTGTCGGAAGCAGCCATTATCCGCTTCGTTGGGCAGCATTACGCCGACTCAGATGACGAGTGATGCACAACGCAGCGATGGCCAGCGCGAGCCCCGCATGGGGCGAACGATTACAGCCCAGCACGACAGTGCTGGGTCACCGACGGGACAGCAGGCGAGTCCCGAAAGGGACGACCGACCTCATCCCAGCGCGTAAGCGCTGGGGAATATACCCAATTCCGGTCCGTCGTCACGGGGATTCCCACCGGCCGTACATCCGCCCCGTCGTCCCCTGGACAGGGAAGCTCCCGCCCGCACCGTGCACCGACCATGTCCCATTCCTTCGTCCATTGCCTCCTGCATGTCGTCTTCAGCACCCATCTCCGGAAGCCATTGATCGATCCGGCGTGGGACAAACGTGTACATGCCATGTTGGGTGGCATCGCCCAACAACGAGGCTTCCGCGTGCTCGAAGCCGGCGGTGTCGCCGACCACGTCCATCTGCTGATGGTTCTTCCAGGCACGAAACCGGTGTCCGATTGTCTGCGTCTGGTGAAGGCCAATTCGTCGAAATGGATCAACGACACCTTCTTCCCGGATCGCGACTTCGCTTGGCAGGAGGGCTACGGCGCCTTCAGTATCGCCCAATCACAAGTCGAGGCGACCATCGCCTATATCCGCGGCCAGGCGGAGCATCACCGCGTGCGGACGTTCCAGGATGAATTCAGGGATTTTCTGACTCGGCAAGGGCTGACGTGGGATGAACGGTATGTGTGGGGGTGAGGTTTCCCAACCTCGCGTTCGGCGATCTCCCAGACCCAGCGCTCACGCGCTGGGATAAGGTCGGTCGTCCCCTTCGGGGACTCGTCTGTTTCATCGCACTTTTCCCAGCGCTCACGCGCTGGGCTGTAATCGTTCGCCCCATGCGGGGCTCGTGATGGGTATTGATTCGACATCGTGTTGGAATCAGGGCTCTCGGCATGCGGCGCGCCGACGTTCGCCCTTTATTCGCCCTCAACTCCTAAACCGCTGCCGATACGCCAACGGCGTCAAGCCCGTCTGCTGCCTGAACACTCTGGTAAAATGGCTCTGATCATAGAACCCCAGATCGAGCGCAATGGTCCCAACCGCGGCATCGCTGCGTTCCAACGCGCGTCGCGCCAACAGCACGCGGACTTTGGCGATGTACTCCGTCGGGTTCATGCCAAGGAGGCGCATGAACTCGCGTTGCAGTTGGCTGATCGACAATCCGGCAGCACGCGCGAGGTCGCCGATCGCCAGGCGTTCACCGTGACCTCGCTGGACGAGATCAAGGGCCTTGGCGATGCGGGCGTAGTCCGCTGGCGGAGTTCCGGCCTGAGCAACCGGGCGCATGACGCCGCCGATGCCGATGACCTCGTCGTCGCGAGAGATCAGCGGCACTTTCGTTGAGCGGTACCACAGCGGCATGCCGTCGGCGCCGGCCACCAGCCAGAGCTGGTCGATCAGCGGTTCGCGCTTCGCCATCACGCGCGCGTCCTCAGCGATGTACTGGGCCGCCATGGTCGGCGGATGGAAATCAAAATCGCTCTTGCCGTACATCTCGTCCACGTCGCGGCAGCCTTCCAGGCGTGCGAGGGCAAGGTTCACCTGCACGAAGCGTGAATGGCGATCCTTCACGAACAGGTAGGTGTCGGGCAGGTGGTCGAACAAGCCGAAGGCGAGAGTCGCCGGCATCGCGGCCAGGACCGCGGTGCGTTCGTAGGGTGGCAGGTCTTTCGGGGCCGGAGCGCGGCGGGGCATGCGGCATCTGTACCAAAGGCCGCGGCGGTCGTCAAAGCACGTTGGGTCTGCGCCGGGCAGCATGTGGCATGCACGTCCTCATCCGCCTGATCCTGCTGTTGGCCGTTATCACCGCCGTGCCGTTGCTGGCGGCGAGCGAACCAGCCCTGGACTTCAATCGCGATGTGCGGCCGATCCTGTCCGAACACTGCTTTCACTGCCACGGCCAGGACCCCAAGGAGCGCAAAGCCAAGTTGCGTCTCGACGAGCCCACCAGCGCTACCGCGGCGCGCGATGGACACGCGGCGATCGTCCCAGGCAAGCCGAACGAGAGTGAACTGGTCAAACGTCTGCGTACCAGCGACCTTGACGACCTCATGCCGCCGCCGGAGGCCAAACGCCCGCTGACGCCGCAGCAGATCGCGCTACTCGAACGCTGGGTGGCCGAAGGCGCGCGGTACGATCGTCACTGGTCGTTTGTGCCACCGCGCACGCCGGCCATTCCGAAAGCGGGCGCCGATTGGGCTCGCTCGTCGGTTGATCACTTCATCGCTGCGCGTCTGCAGACGGCGAAGCTCACCCCAACGGCAGAGGCGGCGCCGCCGACGTGGCTGCGTCGCGTCAGCCTCGACCTCGTCGGCCTGCCGCCGGAACCAGCAGAAGTCGACGCCTTCACCGCCGACCTCGCCAAACGCGGCGAAGCGGCCTACGCTGCGGCGGTCGATCGGCTGCTGGCATCACCGCGCTACGGCGAACGCCAGGCGGAGGAATGGCTCGACATCGCGCGTTACGCCGACACCCACGGCTTCAACAACGACAGTGCGCGTTCGATGTGGCGTTGGCGTGATTGGGTGATCGATGCGCTCAACAGTGATCTGCCCTACGACCGCTTCCTCACCGCCCAGCTTGCCGGCGATCTGCTACCGGACGCCACGCTCGACGACCACATCGCCACCGGATTTTCCCGCAACCACGTGATCAACAGCGAGGGTGGCATCATCGACGAGGAGTACCGCGTCGAATACGTCGCTGATCGTGTGCGCACGCTCGGTCTGGCGTTCATGGGCTTGACCCTCGAGTGCGCGCGCTGCCACGACCACAAGTACGACCCGGTCAGTCAACGGGACTACTACCAGCTGTTCGCTGCCTTCAATCAGGTCGACGAACATGGCGAAGACGGTCGCGTGGCCAATGCGCGTCCGCTCATGCGTGCGCCGACCGTGGCGCAGCAGCGTCAGATCGCTGGCCTGATTGCCGGCATGGCGGCGGCAGACCAGGTGCTGACTACGGCCATGCAGGCGCAGACAGGTGAACCGTGGTCCGCGCTGAATGACCTGGGGCTTGGAGATGGCGACCTGCTGAACAAACCAGTGCTGCACCTGATAGGTGGAGCGGAGGGCGCGGCGAACGCCGCGCGGCCCGACAGCAAACCCTTCACCGGCGCAGGCGTGATGTTGGTTGATGACGCGGCGCTCGGCGCCGTCTTTACAGCGCCAGCCACTGGCGCCGAGTTGACGAAGGACGTCATCGATCTGGCCAAACCCTGGAGCTTCGTCGCGTTCATCCGTTGGGATGGCGGTGCGGGCACGGTGTTGTCGTCGATCAATTGGACCACCAACCGCGCCGCTGCCAGTTACGGCGCCGGCAATGAGATCCTGGTGCGCGCCGATGGTCGCATCGAAATCCGCCGTTCGCAGATGTGGCCGACCTACGCGACGCAGGTGGTCGCAGAGCAACCGCTTACCGTGGGCGCGTGGCATCATCTGACGATCACCAGCGATGGTGGACGTAGCGCTGCCGGGGTGCGGGTGTTCATCGATGGCCGTGAGGTGGCCAGTGAGCTGCTGGCGGATGACATCAGCGGCTCGCCCGGTGGCACGCCACGTCTGGGCGCGCGTCAGGCGGCTGATCCACAGCCTTTTAATGGTCGCTTGGCGGATCTCCGGTTGTTGCAGCGGGTGCTGGATCCAACCGCGGTGCAGACCGTCGGCGACGCCGCACTTGCTCGCCTGGTCCGTCAATCACCGGACGCGCGTCTGATGTCCTGGGCGCGTCTGACCGTGGCACGTCAGCGTGATCCGGCGGCTGCAAGCGCCTGGGCGCAGCGTGAGGCGAACCATCAAGCCCTGCTCGCATTGCAACGCTCGCTGCCCACCACCATGGTGATGAGCGAGATGGCCGAGCCGCGCACCACCCACGTGTTGCTGCGTGGTGCCTACGATGCGCCCGGTGACGTGGTCACGGTCGACGTGCCAGCCGCGCTCGGCGTCGCGTGGCCGTCGGGTGCACTGCGCAACCGCCTTGGCCTCGCGCGTTGGCTGACCGATCCCAATCACCCACTGACCGCCCGCGTAGCGGTGAATCGCGTGTGGCAACGCCTGTTCGGCATCGGCCTGGTGCGCACGGCGGAGGACTTCGGTCTGCAAGGCGAGTTCCCCAGCCATCCCGACCTGCTCGATCACCTCGCACGGCGATTGATCGCCGGTGACTGGCGGATGAAACCACTGATCAAGGAGTTGGTGTTGTCGGCCACCTACCGGCAATCGTCACGTCGCGAGTCCGCGGCGATCAGCGCCGATCCCGAGGATCGTTTGCTTGCTGGATCGCCGCGTCTGCGTCTACCGGCCGAGGTGCTGCGCGATCAAGCGCTCTCCCTGAGCGGCTTGCTGCGTCATCGTCTCGGCGGGCCAAGCGTGTTCCCGTACCAACCCGACGAGCTCTACAAAACCGTGGTGGTCGATGCGCCCTATCCCGGCACCGAATGGGTGCCGAGCACCGGCGACGACCGATTCCGCCGTAGTCTTTACACCTTTTGGAAACGCACGGTGCCGCATCCGGTGATGACGGCGTTCGATGTACCCGATCGTGAATCGTGCACCGCACGTCGTTCACGCACCAATACGCCGTTGCAGTCGCTGGTGCTGCTCAATGAACCGGGCTTCGTCGAGGCAGCGCGTGGACTCGGGACACGGTTGCTGCACAGCGACGGCGACGATCGCGCACGTCTGACGCTCGGCTTCCGTCTGGCGACCGCGCGTCAACCGACGGCGAAGGAACTGACCGTGCTGGAAGCAGCGCTTGCGCGTGGTCGTGCATCCTTCACCGCAGAAAGCGCCAAGCGTTACCTCGCGGTCGGCACGGTGCCGGCGGATGCTGCGCTGCCGCCGGTAGAACTCGCCGCGTGGTCAGCGCTCGGCTCGCTGCTGCTCAACCTCGACGCCACCATCAGCCGGGATTAACCGATGACGGCAAGGAATCGAACAGGAGCCGCGGAGACGCGGAGATCAGAGGAGGCGAGCCAAGGTTTCCATCTGATCGTCTGCCGATTCTTCTCCTCCAATCTCTGCGTCTCTGCGTCTCCTGTTCGTAGTCTCTCCGGCTTCACTTCCGCATGTATGAGGACGCGATCATGCCACACCATCCGCTGATCTCTGACACGGGCATCACCCGCCGTTCCCTGCTCGCCCGCTCCGCCTACGGTGTCGGCCTGGCTGCGCTCGGTTCGCTGATCGCGCCATCCGCACGTGCCGCCGCACCCGGAATCACCGGCGTCCCGCATTTCCCCCCCAAAGCCAAACGCGTGATTTGCCTGTTCCAATCCGGCGGTCCGTCACACCTCGACCTGTTCGATCCAAAACCGGAGCTCGATAAACGCTTTGATCAGGATCTGCCCGATTCGGTGCGCCGTGGCCAACGTATCACCGGCATGGTCGCCGGTCAGGCGCGACTCGCGCTGCAACCGAGCCGGTATAAATTCAGCCAGCACGGTCAGAGTGGTCTGTGGCTGAGTGAATTGTTGCCCAACCTCGGCACGGTCGCGGATGATCTGTGCGTCGTGCGTTCACTGCACACCGAGGCGATCAACCACGATCCGGCGATCACGTTGTTCCAGACCGGGCATCAGTTGCCAGGGCGGCCCAGCATGGGCGCGTGGCTCGACTACGGTCTCGGTTCAGCCAACGCGGATCTGCCAGCGTTTGTGGTGATGACCTCGGTGCCGAGCAAAGGCGCACCGGACCAGGGTCTGCTCGCGCGCTTGTGGGGCTCGGGGTTCCTGCCCGGCCGGCATCAGGGTGTCGCGCTACGTGGTGGCGCTGATCCGGTGCTCTACCTCGGTGATCCTCCTGGGATCACGCGCGAGCATCGGCGCGGTATGCTTGATGACCTCGTCGTGCTCAACACGCAGGAGCGTGAACGCAGCAACGATGCCGAGATCGACACGCGTATCGCGCAACACGAGATGGCCTTCCGTATGCAGACCTCGGTGCCGGATCTGGTCGACCTCAGCAACGAACCGCAATCGACCTGGGATCTCTACGGCGAGGAGGCCAAGAAACCCGGCACCTTCGCACGCCATTGCCTGCTCGCGCGGCGTCTGGCCGAACGCGATGTGCGTTTCATCCAACTCTACCATCGCGGCTGGGATCATCACGGTGGCTTGCACGACCGCATGCCGGTCGGCTGCAAGGATGTCGATCAGCCGACCGCCGCGCTGATCAAGGACCTCAAGAGCCGCGGCCTGCTCGACGACACGCTGGTGATCTTCGGCGGCGAGTTCGGCCGCACCTGTTACGCCCAGGGCGGCGCCAACCGTGAGAAGTACGGCCGCGATCACCACGGGCGCGCATTTTCCATCGCACTCGCTGGCGGCGGCATCAAGGGCGGTCAGACCTACGGCGCGACCGACGACTTCGGCTTCAACATCACCGAGAACCCCGTCCACATCCATGATCTCCAGGCGACCATCCTGCACCTGCTCGGGATCGACCACGAACGCCTGACCTATCGCCACCAGGGCCGCCAGTACCGCCTGACCGACGTGCACGGCACGGTGGTGGAAGGCGTAATGCGCGGGTGACGTCGATCACCGCGGCGGATGCCACACGAACAGTCATCAGCAACCCGACGGCGGCGCTCGCGGCAGGCTCGCGATTGCAGGCCACACTCGTTGCCGGCCGCGGGACTGAGGTCCTTGGTGGGATCTCCAGGCGACGCTGGCGGCGCTGGCGGCGGCCGACAAAAAAGCCTAGGTCTTTGTCAGACCTAGGCCTATGTCCTGGTGGGCAGTGAGGGATTTGAACCCCCGACCCCTCGCGTGTGAAGCGAATGCTCTAGCCACTGAGCTAACCGCCCAGGAAGTGGTGGGGCGGGATCATGTAGCCTAAAATGATCCTGCAAGTCGCTCTCCAAAGGCGACATCCGGCTCCGCAGGCAGCTGCCTAGGCAGGCCGCTAGCGATGGCGTTTCGGAATGGCTACAATTGAGAATGGAGGCTAATCCGATGCCTCCCGACCTTGTGCACGATCGCGCGTCCCAACTTCTCAACCCGTACTTGCACAGGATCCCCTCGCTCGACTTCGACGGACTGTGTCGTTACTGGAGCTGGTGCCGCACCCGCACGGCATGCGGGGAACCTGGGTGAGCTCGATTAGCTCAGGCAGTGTTCGGTGCCAAGGGCCGGTTTCTGTGGTCGTAGCCGACCGAGGCCTCCCTGAGCGTCGTCACGGGTTCCCGAATAAAAACGCTGCAACCATCGCCGCGACGAACCCGATCAGCAATGCCCACCAGGAGCGCATCGCGAGCGCAAAAATCCACCGCCAAAGTAGGCGGCTGACCCCAGCAGCAGACCGAGATATTTCAGGCCTCCGACCCGCCACTGGCCGAACCCCGGTCATCTGGTCAGGCCAATGGCGGGGCGTTTTGTTCGTCAGCAGAGAATCGGTGGTCTGATCAACGTCTGCTATCAGCTTGCGCCAGATAGCAGAGGATCAGTTGGACCAGATTTAACTAAGGTTGCTTCAATCCAATTGCAGGCATTACCTATTTCACTTGCTCGTGGCATCCTTGACCTGTTTCGACGAGTGACGAGCTAGGTTGGCATCCACCAGGGTTATCACCATCTTTGCCTCGAGTTCGCGTCCATCGATGAAACTTTTGGTCATCTGGCCGGCAACGCTCACTTGGTCACCTGGACTGATTTTCTGATGCCCATATTCATCCAGGGGATTATATCTCATCCCCACGGTGTCGACAGTGACCACCTTGGTTCCAGTCTTGACGGTGAATTTTCGTTCGGTGGGGTTTACCGTTTCAACCTTTCCGCGAATGCTCGCATGGCCGATCTTGATGGGATCCCAGGAATGTTCTATCCAGCGTTCCTCGTCTTTAGCGCTAGCCCAGATGTAGCGATTGAGGTCCTGAACATAGACGCTGTCAGCCTCAATCGACGTCATTGAAAACAGATCGTCGTCAATTTTTCCCGTGACGGTGACCAGATTTCCATCCCTGATCACTTTGCCTTCACTTTTCAGGTCTTCGTCGTCGAGCTCGACTCTGATTACACCTTCACCGTAGTCGAGAGTAAAGCCGTCGGGAAAGGGTGAAACTGCCGTACCGCTAATGGTGATCCAGCTCTGGTCCGATTTGGCGTAGGGGTCAACCGCAAAGAGTTGGGGGGATGCCGCAAAAGACATGAAGATTATCATTGAAAGGTAGGTGTTTACGAATCGCATGACAGGGCTCCTCCTTAGTAGGGAACAGGATGAAACTGGCGTCTTCATTCCGACACGGAATGAACCATCATCAGTTGTAGACGTGCGCTGCTGCCAGCCACCGTCTGGACGATTGCGACACAAGCTGGAATAGCGAAAAAAAGAGAGCGGCAGGGCACAACCTCAGCACGAGGTACACGTGCAACGAGGCAGCCTCCGCTAAGGCGGAACATCATTCCTGAGAATGAACGTTTTGATCGGGATTAACCTGGATCCTTTCAGCTGCCTGCGCAATCGGGAGTCCTACGGCCAGTGCCGTGACCATGGTGAACGCCTTGGGAAGATGAAACATAATATTTCACTGAAGATGATGTGCATGGACACTCCACGTCACCAGGGCGCGCGATGACTTAACTCGGTACGAAAATGGCATTGGTCCGTTCCGATCTTGGTCGCGAAAAAATTGATGGTGTCGATGATTGCGCTCCGCGTTCACGTGAATTCAAGCAAGTCATAGGCCAACCACCATGAGACTTCAGGGACGGCTCCTAGATCCCTCAAGTGCGCTGTTCCGCTATCTACTCCGCGTATCTGACTATTTAGGTTCACTGCGCTAGTGCAGAATCATTTGGAAACCAAACAACACCACTGCAAGACGCACGATGCGCGATTGTAATTGTTCGTAGTGTCGTCCTCGGACCATCCCGATTCTTCGCTGAATCGACCGCACGCTGGTCGCGGTGGGGCCGAAGCCCGGTTGGCACGCAGGATGCTTGATGCTCGGCTAGGCTACCTGAGCACGCACGGAATTGAGTGAATGCGGCGCTAAAAAATTCATTAAAGGAGTGCAGGAAATGACGATGCGCCCGCAGTATCACCGTAGTCGGGATTCCCACCGCGGAGCGAGGGTTGAGTCACGTTGGCGCCTGGATCATCTCCGTTCACCCGGTGCAACAGCACCAATATTTGGTCCCATCTGGGACAGTCGCCGACCATTTGGCGTGCGCATTCCCTAGCGGGATCCTAGATCCCGCTAGGGATCGTTGTGGTGTTTGTTTTCGGTGTCTTAAGCGGTGGTGCGAGCCACAGGAAAAACCCCGGCAGGTGAGCTCGATACTTTCGGCGTGATACGATGGCGTTTCATCAACGCGGCAGCTTCACCGGGCCGAAAATCGTATAACGGACAGGAGCAAAATTCATTGCGATGTCACCCCCCAACTTGTGTCTACTTTATGGCTCCCAGCTCAATGAATATGCATCCGTCACTTGCCACCATTACGCTGTTGGGGCTGTGTATCGCCGTGCTCATGTTGGAGGGATGCGCCACGCAACCGAGAAGCGCTACAGAGGAGCCGTCGCGCGGGTTAAAAGGTGCGGAGGCTGGCGAGCGAGTTACCTTGGCAGAGTTAGACGGACTCACCCGCGCCTTTGCCGATCGCTACGTCGGCCTGCTTTATTCCGTCTGCGATGGTTTGAAGGAGGATAACCCTGATCCCGCGCAGCGCCGAGCAGCACAGATGCTTCTCGTGGACAACGCCAGCAACGTTTACGACCTCGCCAGTAACGCCGACGCGTTCATCCGTGTGCTCGACTTGGTCGTGGTCACGACATTGGTAAGTCAGGAGTGGGACGACGACGGCAGGGCCATGGCGGTGTTCGGCAAGCGAGGTCAGACGCTCGCCGACGCCCTGTCGCAGGCCAGAGCGGAATCGCGGGTGCTCGCCGCTCGTGTGCTCACCGCCGAGCAACTCGGCATTCTTGACTCTCTGCTGCGGGACTGGCGGCAAGAGAACCCGAAAGTCGTTCGCGCCTCGTTTGTTCGCTTCTCAAACTTCGCCTTCGGGCGGGGCAGGTCGGCCGCCGCCCAGGTACTCGCGGCCCGGGGCTTCTTCGCGGAGATCGGGGAAGCGGGGCAGTCCATCGACGAGGCACGATTGCTCGGCGAGCGAATGTTCTATCAGCTCAAGCGCGAATCCACGCTGCTCCGGTGGCAAGCGGTGGCGATGAAGGACGATGTGGTCGCCACCCCTGAATTCACCACGGCTCTTGCTGACGTGCATTCGCTGACCGCTCAGATCGAGCGACTACCTGCAAACATCGCCGCCGAACGGAAAGCCATTCTCACCGGGATCGATGACCGTTTGCAGCGCGCGGATGCGACCATCGCCAACGTGCGGGCCGCTCTCGACGAGGCAAACACGTTCGTCGCGTCGGTGAAATCAGCGGGCGAATCACTTAAAGAACTCCTCACGACGGCGGATACCCTGTTTGCTCGGTATGCGGCCTCGGACCGCGCGCAGGCGGGCAGTGAGGGGCCTCCCTTTGACATCCGCGAGTACGAGCAGACGGCTAAGCAAGTGACGCTCGCCGCGGCAAGAATGACCGAATTGCTCACGACGACGGAACACCTGCTGGGATCGCCAGAATTGAAACACGCGATAGAGGAGGTGAATGATTCGGTCGACGGGCGGATCATGACGGCGACCGATCAGAGCCAGGTTGTGATGAATGCATTTGTCTGGCGCGTCTGCGTATTGCTGGGTGTGTTATTCGCGCTGCTCATCTCATACCGAGCAATCTCATCCCTGCTCGTGCGGGACCGAGAAAGAAGTCAGGATCCCAAAAAAGGAAGCAACGCCTCATCTCCGAACTCCATCCCCGCACACGTTTCAGAAAACGACACGAAAAGTAGTCCGGGAAACTAGCATTAGCCCATGAAATGCGTGCCAATCCGCCGATGTTTAAAGAGTGGGCGGCGGCCAACGTCGTCCTCTTGGAACTCGACTTTCCGAACACCAAGCCCCAATCCGCGCAGTTGCGCAAGCAGAATCAGGAATTGGCGATGACGTATGGTATCCGTGGTTATCCCACGATTCTGATCCTTGACGCTGACGGAAATAAACTCGGTGAATTGGGTTATCTGGAAGGCGGTCCGAAGTCATGGATCAATGCTTTTTCTGAGAAATATAACAAGTCCGTTTCGGCCAAGTCCGTGAACCAGAAGAAATAACTTACCTCAGGAGCGGCTTCAAAACCCTCTGCTACTGCGCCCTGCCCTCGTCGGCTGCGGCGGCGTCAGACGATCGATGTGGTGCTCAACATGGCCTACGGCCACCCGTCGATTCGCTGCGGGCGTCGGATGCCCCGAAAGGCATCCGACTCACAAGGTTCGCCCTCCGCTCCAAGCCGACCGTCTTCCTTGCCTCGCTCGACGATGGCCGGGCTCGCTACGCAGATAGTTTTGAAACCACTCCTGAGGACGTTTCCCCGTTCCCCCACTCCATTTGTAAGCGATCAACTGGTACCTCGTCCTGGGTGCCGTGCTCGGCGCAGAAATCGAGACCTCTTGGGTCTCGGCTACACCGCTGATGAGCGAACGGGCCACGCTCCAACGGTGAATGGCGACCTTACTGTTGTCGGTTGGCTTCGCGAAGGGCGCCAGTGTCCCGACCACCACTAAGGTGCCATCGCGCTGCAATGCCAGAATGTAGGGGTAATTGTCGTGGAAATCTGGCACGGTGCTGAGGACGAGATCGAGGCTCAGCTCGGCGGCCGTCATCGCCTTCTTGTCGGTTGAGGGGATGAAGTCCTCAGCGCCGAAGCGGTGTGCGTCCGCCTTTCAAGGTTGTTCCAACTGGCCGGAGGTCTTTTCGAGTTCCGAGTTCACTTCGCCGCCCAAGAGAAAGGCGATGGCGGACAAATAGAACCACATGAGGAGAATGATTACGGCGCCAATTGAGCCATACGTCACGGTGTAGCTGTCGAAGTAGTTCAGGTAAAGTTTGAACCCGAAGGACACGCCCAGCCAGAGCATGACGCCCGCCACGGTGCCGGGCATCAGCCAGTGCCAGCGGCGACGTTTCACATTGGGGGCGTAGAGATAGAGGAGGTTGAAGGCCAGCAGCACGAAGGCTAGCGGGATTATCCACGTCAAAACCTGCCAGACCCACGCCATGAGAGTGCTGGCTCCGATCTGGTTGCCAATGGTCGCGCTGTAATGGCTGCCGTAAATCATGGCGAACAACGCCGCCGCAACGAGAATTAAAAGGACGAGCGTCAGCCCCAGCGCCACCAAATTCTTCTTCCACCAGGGCCGCGAATCCTCGACGCCGCAGGCGATGTTCAAGCCCTCCATGATGGCCACCACGCCGCGGGAAGCGGTCCACAAGGTAAAAAGCAGCGCCAAGGACAGCTGACCGCCGCCGGAGCCCGTGGTGATTTCGCCGAGGGTCTTGTCGATGAGGCCAGAAGCCGACGTGGGAAGGACCGCCGCCAGATATTCCTGCAACGTGGCTTGGAACTCCGGACTGGATTGCAGCAGCAGGCCCAAGAGCGTGATCAGGAAAATGATCAGCGGAAAGGTCGAAAGCAGGAAATAGAAGGAAAGTTTTGCAGACTGATCCAAAATGCGATCCTGCTGCAATTGACGCCAGATGCGCCGGAGAAAATCCGTCCAAGTCATCCCGCTCAGTTTCCACAATGAGGGCGCGCGTTGGGCGCTTCGTTCCGCTCGTTCTGGTTTGTCATCCGTTATCATAAAAAGTATTCCTGCTCAAATCACATGGAAGAATCAGGTCGGCGGTGATGGCGGCGCTGGTGATCTTCAGTTGGGTGGCGAAGGTGGCGAAGGTGGCTCGTCCACGGGGTCCTTCGATGGTGCGCTTGGTGCGCTTGGTGCGCTCCGTCAGTTCGGTTACAGGGTGCCGACGATATCGATGACCTGACGGTAACGGACCTCACCTTTGGCGATGCGCTTAAAAGCCTCGTTGATGTCGGACATGGGGATGACCTGCACTTCGGCCTGGATGCCGTGCTCGGCGCAGAATTCGAGGACCTCCTGGGTCTCGGCTACACCGCCGATGAGCGAACCGGCCACGCTCCGGCGCTGGAAGGCGACCTTACTGTTGTCGGTCGGCTTCGCGAAGGGCGCCAGCGTCCCGACCACCACCAGGGTGCCATCGCGTTTTAATGCCAGGATGTAGGGGTTGATGTCGTGGGAATCCGGCACGGTGCTCAGGATGAAATCGAGACTCAGCGCGGCGGCCGTCATCGCCTTTTTGTCGGTTGAGAGGATGAAATCCTCAGCGCCGAAGCGGCGCGCGTCCGCCTCCTTTTCTGCCGAGGTGCTGAAGACGGTCACTCGCGCCCCCATGGCCGTTGCAAGCTTGACCGCCATGTGCCCCAACCCGCCAAGGCCGACGACACCCACGCGCTGGCCTTTTCCGACCCGCCAATGGCGCAGGGGCGAATAGGTGGTGACCCCCGCGCACAGCAGCGGCCCCACCGCCACCGGATTCAGACCGGCGGGGATCTTCAGCACAAAGGACTCGGGAACGACGATGTGCGACGAATAGCCGCCGAACGTGTTGGTGCCATCGGGCTTCAACGGGCCGTTGTAGGTCAAGGTCGCGCCAATCGGTCCCTCGCAGTACTGCTCAAGCTGGGCGCGGCAGGAGGCACAGCTTCCGCAGGAATCGACCATGCACCCGACCCCGACCAAGTCGCCGACCGCATGCTTGCGCACCTCATTCCCGACAGCGGTAACGCGACCGACGATCTCATGCCCCGGCATGCACGGGTAGACCGTATTCTTCCAGTCATCGCGCACCTGATGCAGATCGGAGCGGCAGACTCCGCAATAGAGGATGGAAATCTGCACGTCCAATGGGTCGGGCTCCGGCCGATCGAATGAGATTGGCGCGAGTGAGGTTAAGGAGTGGCTCGTGGCGTAGCCGGTGGCTTTGGACATGGGAACTCCAGGTTGATCATGGGTAGTGGCGGCAGCGGAAACAGGCAGCAGTCAGCGCGCAAAATCCGGCTTCAGTCGCGCGGCAGAAAAGGCCACCGCCTGCTTGGCTTCATCCACGGCTGCTCCCATACCGAAGAACTCATGTGTCACGCCCTGATAATGTTTCAATGCCACATCAACATCAGCTGATTTCAGTAGTGCGGCCAGTTCTTCTCCGCCGGATCGTAACGGATCGATCTGAGCAGTGATGATCGTCGTGGGCGGAAGCTGTTTTAGCTTGGCGGAGACGAGATTAATCCGCGGGTCTTTGGCATCGGCCGGATCTTGGAAGTACTGTTCACCGAACCACACCATCATCGCCTTGTTCAAAGGCTTCGCATCGGCGTTCTCGACATAGGAAGGCGTGTTCATGTCGGAACTGGCCATCGGATACACCAGCAACTGGTGTACGGGCATCTGCAACCCCTGATCACGCGCGGCAATGGCGACATTTGCGGCAAGGTTTCCGCCCGCGCTTTCACCGCCGACAGCGATCCGCTGTGGATCTCCCTGCAGCGACTGCGCGTGCTTGAGGAGCCAGCGATAGGCTGCCACCGCATCGTCGTGCGCCGCGGGAAAGCGGTGTTCGGGACCTTTGCGATAATCCACGGAAACCACAACGCAGTTAGCGGCCTGGGCCAATGCTCGCGGTCCAGCGTCGTAAACATCCTTGTCGGCAAGCACGAATCCACCGCCATGGAAATACAGCAGGACCGGAAATGGCGCAGTACCAACAGGCGTGTAAATTCGCGCAGGGAGTTCTCCCGCTGCCCCTCCAACTGGCCGATCCACCGTGGTGACCATCGATGTCGGTTGCGTACCTCCGCGCTTGCGGAGGAGGGCCATGACGGCATCTGTCGGCGTCGGTTGCTTTCGCGCCTCGGTGGCCGTCAGCGTGGCGATCGGCTTCCCGCCGAGCGCCGCCAACTCATCAAGGACGGCCTGCATCTGTTGATTGGGGGCGGCTTGCTTCATGGCGGTTTTGTCCAAGTGAGGGCTAGGCACGACATCAGCTGAGCTACCGGTGGTGCTCTTAGGTTCTGCGGTGCACGCGCAGAGGCCAAGTGCGATAGCCATGGAGAGGGTGGTCTTCGACACGGAGAAACCACGGTGGTTACAGTTCACGAGTTCGTCTTTCTAGGACGTGCGGCCCGCCATGGCCGGTGGGTTGCGGTGCTGTTCACGGTGGCAACGGTTGGCATGGGCATCATGCATCCGTGACAAAGTGCTGGCGTCGGAGGTTCGTGCGAAAAACAGCGATGAGATGTCGTCGGATTTCCGCCACCAACCGCGCACCAACCACGATGGCTGATGTCGGATAACCGGGGTCAGCACTTTGTGTGCCGCATAGCCGAAGAGCTATTTCGCTGCAGTATCCCCGGATATCCGCAATCCCTCAGCTATCTCGCTCAATGAACAGTGCGAATTGCATGACTACGGCAAAGTTGTTGGGCATTCCCGCTCGCCATGGTGCAGGGCGACGCGCTGCGTGACCAGTTGCCACCGCCAACCCCTAGGTCGTTTGACACCACTGCGCCAAGTCCTGGCGCAGTTCCTGCAAGCTCAGCGGTTTGCTCACTAGGCAGGTGACGTGCTGGGGATGTCACCGTCGGCGTTCAGACGTCTGCCTCAGTCCTTTCGCCCAGGCTCAGTGCATAGGCCATGGCGCCAGCGCGCGGCGCATGTTCCAGCACCATGGTACGCCCGTCGTTGGTCAGGGACAGCGATTGGTATGTGCTCTGTCGCAGCGGTTCACCCGTCGCCGAACACCCGGCGGCGTAGCAGGCGCATGTTGATTGGGATGAGCACCAGCAGCATCAGCACGAACAGACCGGCGGCGGCGGCAAGGTGCCAATGCACCTCACCGGTGATCAGCAGCCAGCGCAGGCCTTCGCACAAGTGGTAGAGCGGATTCACCAGGCTGATCTGGTTGAGCACCGGCAGATCCGGCAGTGGGAAGTACGTGTTGCTGGCGAAGCCGATGGGCATGATCACCAGAAAAAACGGCAGGCCCATGTGGTCCATGCTCGGCAGCGTGGCGGTGAACAGCAGGCCGATGGCGGAGAACGCCAGCGCGCCAAGAAACAGCAGCGGCAGCGCCGCCAGCAACCACGGCCAGTGCAGGGTCAGCGAGCCGAAAGCACCGAAACCGACGAGCACCACGCACACCATCGCCGCATACATGGTCGCCATACTCGCGGCCCAGAAGGCTTCGCCCCACACCACATGCTCCAGCCGCACCTGGGTGGTGAGCTGACCTTCCCACGACTTCTGGAAGTGCATGCGCACATAGGCCGAGAACAACGACTGGAAGAACGAGGTCATGAACGCGGTGTAGGCAAGGATCCCAGGCGCCAAGTACGTCAGATAATCGATCGACGTGCCGTTCCACGTCAGCGCGGTCATCTGCGAGCCCAGGCCGACACCGAAAGCCAGCAGCATGATCAGCGGCTCCATCAACGGCGGCAGCAGCGCGGTGTGCCATTTGCGCAGGTGTACGCGCCAGTGACGGCCGAGGATGGCGCGGCTCTGCCAGGCGAAGGCGGGAATGAATGCGGAGGTGGGCATAGGGGTTGGGGCTAGGGGCTAGGGGAAATGCAGAATTCAGAATGCAGAATGCAGAATATGGCGTGGCCACGTCGCACGTCGCACGTCGCACGTCGCACCAAGGAACATTGAGCGCGAAAGCGCGCCCAACGAGGCGTGCACACGGAGCGCGGACCTCCAGGTCCGCAGTGTCGCAACACCGCTGACGTCGGTAGTTTTTCGCCCTGGCGGATCTGGAGGTCCGCGCTCCGGTGGCCTGCCCGGTGGGCAGGCGTTTGGGAGGGGGTCATGTCCTGCTCCCGGACGATTTTTCTTCGGCCAAGGCGAGAAAGAGATCGTCGAGTGTCGGGATCCGCACTTCGTAGCGCAGGGTGGGAAACGCCGCGACAAAAGCAGCGAGTCCGGCGGCGTCGAGTGGCAGATGCCAGTTCGCCAGCACCGTCGAGGCGCTGAGCCCACGCGAGGTGAGCCAGGCTTGGATGCCCTCCGCTCCCATGGTGTTGACCGGCAGTACGACCACGTGTTCACCGACCACATCGCCGAGCACATGCTTGGCCAGTCCGCCAGCGCGCACCTTGCCGGATTGCAGCACCAGCAAGCGATCGGACAGACGTTCGGCTTCGTCCATGTAATGGGTGGTCAACACCACCGCCATGCCCTGCGTGCGCAACGACGCGATCAGTTCCCACACCGCCACCCGCGCCTGTGGATCGAGGCCGGTGGTCGGTTCGTCAAGGAACACCACCTTTGGTCGATGCAGCACCGCGCGGGCGATCATCAGTCGGCGTTTGTAGCCGCCGGAGAGCATCTCCGGCATGTGGTGTTCGTACTCCTTCAATCCGAACTGGTCGAGCAACTCGTCCGTGCGTTGCTTAAGATCGGGAATCCGCGGCCGGTAATAACGCCCGGTCTGCTCCAGGTTGCCGCGCACGCTGAAGTCCGCATCAAAGGTGTCGTCTTGCGTGCACACCCCGAGCGCCTGCCGTGCCGCATCCGGTGCGCTCGTCAGGTCATGCCCGGCGATGCTGATGGTGCCGGCATCCGGGCGCAGGAACCCGTAACACATTCGCAGCGAGGTGGTCTTGCCCGCACCGTTGGGTCCGAGCAGTCCGAGCACCTCGCCGGGAGCACAGGTCAGATCGACGCCGTCGACCACCCGTTTGCCGCCAAGGGATTTCACCAGACCGCGGGCATCAAGGAGGGGAGCGATGGACATGAGGTGGACCGATGACGAGTGGCAGGTGACGAGCGGCGAGCGGCGAGTGACGAGTGACGAGCGGCGAGTGGCGAGCGGCGAGTGGCGAGCGGCGAGTGGCGAGCGGCGAGTGGCGAGCGGCGAGCGGCGAGCGGCGAGCGGCGATTGGCGATTGGCGATTGGCGATTGGCGATTGGCGATTGGCGATTGGCGATTGGCGATTGGCGATTGGCGAGAAAAAATCACTGACTGGCAACGTCAACGCGTAGTGTTCCCCAACTCCTGCAAGAGCGCCAACGGCGCGGCGTCAAGATAGCCCAGGGCAACGCCCTGGGTTCATAGCGTGAAGATGAACAGAGGGCTGAAAGCCCGACTCAATCGTGGTGGGTACGGCATTCGGCATTCGGCATTCGGCATTCGGTGTTCGGTGTTCGGTGTTCGGTGTTCGGTGTTCGGTGTTCGGTGTTCGGTGTTCGGCATCACGCCGGCATCACGCCGGCATCGGCGCATGTTGGTAATTAAACATCCACTGCACCCCGAAGCGATCGGTGCCCATGGCAAAAAACGCGCCCCAAAAGGTTTTCTGCGGCGACATCTCGACCTTGCCGCCGGCGGTCAGGGCCGTGAACAACGAGGTGACCTCCGCCTCGCTCTCGCATTCGAGGCTGATGGAGAAGTTGTTGCCCATGATCAGTTTTTGCCCCACCGACTCGCAGGCATCAGTGCCCATCAGCACGCTGCCATTGGGCAGCGGCAACGACACATGCATGATCATGTTGCGGTCCTGCACCGGCGTCTGGTCGCCGTTCGGCAGATCGCCGAATCGTTGCAGCACGGCGAACTGGCCGCCGAACACCGAGCGGTAGAACTGGAACGCCTGTTCCGTAGTGCCTGGGAAGTTGAGGTAGGGATTGATGGCTTTCATGGTGACCTGGAGGTTCGCGAGGTGGATGAAGCGACGATGAAGCGCGTCAGGCTCCTACCGCCGCTCAGCGGTCGACCAGTACGGTAAATCCGCTGTAGGCCATCTGCTTGCAGTCGAACGGCGGATTCGCCGGATCCATGCCTTTTTGGATGCGCGGATCCGCCATGACCTTCTTGTTCACGCGGTCACGGTGCGCGCGCGATTTGTAGACGATCCAGGAAAACACCACGGTTTCGTTTTTCTTGGTCTTGGCCAACCCTGGGAAACCGGGCAGGCCCATCGGATTGGGATCTTCAAGCACACATTCGCGGTATTCGAGCGCGCCGTGTTCACGCCAGATTTTCCCGGCGTTGGTGGCGATCTTCTTGTAGAGCGCGAGATTCTTTTTCGGCATGGGGATGACGAAGCCGTCGACGTAGCGAGCCATGGGAGGTTTCCTTGGGGGAGTGATTGCAGTGAGAGAGGGAGAGATGGAGTGAGTGAGAGGACTCGGTTATGGATCAGGCCGGCGGCACGCCACCGCGCAGGTAGGCGAGGAAGGCGCGGCGTTCGACCCACACCAGGTAGAGCGGCAGCACGATCACCGCGATGATCATCGGGTTGGCGAAGCCGCCGCCCATGATCAACCCATGGACGGCGATGATGTTGACCACGATCGGCCCCAGGATGAGCAGCCCGATCCGGCGTGTCGCGGGGATCGCCACCAGCACTGCGCCGATGAGTTCAAGTACCTTGACGAAGGTCAAGTATCCGGTGGTACCCAAGGCGATGAAAAAGTGCTCCGTCGCCGAATCCTTTGCTGGCGGCGGCTGGTCTCCCATGAGATTGAAAAAGTAGGCCAAACTGGCGAAAGCGAACAACAGGCCGAGCAGGACGCCAGCGATGGCGGGCAGGTATTTCATGGTTTCACCGTTTTCTTCCGTGGTTTCTTGGCGGCCGTGGCACGTGTTATGCCGCTGGTCGCGGTGGTGGTGAACAGGGCGGCGAGATAGGCACGTGCCTGCTCCAGGTTGTCGACGATGGTCTGCGGTTTCTGCCTGACCTTGCCCAACAACATCGAGCCCTGCCAGATGCTGTTGAGGAACCAGCCGACACGTTGGCTGTCGAACGGTTTGACCGGCTTGTGGATCTTCTTTGCCTCATTGAGCAGCCGCGCCACGTGCTGCGTCCAGTCGTCAAGGTGTTTCGCGCACAGCACGGCCAACTCGGGATGCGACTGCGCCAGTTCCTGTGACATCATGCCGATCACGCAGGCACACGGCTCGTCACCTTTGGTGAACGAGATCATGATGTCGAGCATGTGATCGACCTGCGCGAGCGGATCCTTGGCCGCATCATTCCACGCTGCGCTGTACAACCGCGTCCCCATCGCGCCCCAGGCATCGATCGCCGCGTGGCCGATGGCGTCCTTGTTGGCGTAGTGATGGAAGAAGCTGCCCTTGGTCAGGCCGGCCTCGTTACAAATCTGGTCCACGGTCGTGGCGCAGTAGCCCTGACGCAGGATCAGGGCCTGGGCGGCGAGGATCAGGCGCTCCTGCGATTCCGCCGAGCGTTGTTCATGACGGGTGGCCGATGACATACGTACCGGTTGGTATGTAAATGACTGGATGGGTCAAGTGCCGATTCCCACAGCAGGCGGCAGGGTGAGTGGCGGTATTCCACGTCATCCGGCCATAGACCATTCGCTCGCCGTCCCCCGGGCGACGGCGAGCGAATGATTCCGTTCACCGGCGATCTGCCACCGCCGTCAGGGAAATGACCCCATCTCACCAAAGCCTTTGACGACCACCAAGACGATGATCAGTAAAATTGCGGCTACCTGAAGTGACAGTAAAAGGACTGCGATCCAGAATGATTTCGGATAGGCCTTCGTATCAGGGTGCTTGTCGATGAGCGCGGTCCAGCCCAAAATGAATCCGAACCCGAGCGCTAAGATGTGCGCCAGGGTCAGCAAATCACTGCGGCCATCATGGGTGATTTTCCAGAGGGGCGCGCCATAGGCGAATGCGGCGCAACTCAATATCACTATCAGCCGGAATGGTGCCTTCATGATGTGCGCAAGGCTGCCTCTGCGTGTTCGCGAAAGAAAGTCGGAACCAGCAGGTCAGGCGGAAATTCCAGCAATGGAGTAGTTCGCCTGTCGCCACTCGCCTCACCCGATCGTCACCACCACATGCTTGAATGCTGGCGTGCGTGATTCCGGATCGACCTCGCGCGGCACCAGGACGTTTGCTTCTGGGTAGTACATCGCCGCATTGCCTTGGCGGATATCTGCCTCGCGCACCAGGATGTTCGCCATTTCTCCGACGCTGCTGCGGATGGTCACGCGTTGGTTGAGCGCCATGCCCAAGCGTTCGCGATCGGCCCGGTTCAGCAGGATCACGTCACGACGTTCCTGATCGCGGTAGCGATCGTGCTCTTCATACACCACGGTGTTGAACTGGCCTTCGCTGCGGATGGTCATCAAGCGTAGCTGGCGTTCGCCGAGCACGCCGTGATCCGGCACCGTGATCGGGCCGATGTGCGCGTGGTGGTCACCGGTTGAAAATTCAGGATCGTGGTGGGCGCGACCGGGGATGTGGAATTCCTTCTTCGTGCGATCGATCTCCGCCAACTGCTCCAGCCCAGGAATCACCGCCGCGATCGCCGCGCGGATGTCAGCGTGGTGTTCGAGTGCGCGCCAATCGACTGGGCCACCCTCACCCAACACCCGCTGTGCGAGCGCAGCGATGACGCGTACCTCGCTGCGTGGTCCAACATGCCGTGGCGTGCCGGCATCCGACAAGCGGATGTAACTGAACATCGATTCCTGCGTCGTCGGCTCGGGTTCCTCGTCGCGCGGCAGCACCGGCAGGATCCAGGTTTCCTTGCCGCGTCCGTGGACGTGGCCGGTGTTGAGCGTGGTATTGAGATAAACCACCTGATCGATCGCGCTCAGCGAGCGTTTCGCATACGCCGCATCCGGATTCGAGCCGTAAAGATTGCCGCCCAGGCACCACGCCACCCGCACGCCACCCGCAGTGGCACGTTCCATACACGCCATGGTGTCCATGCCCGCCGTGGTCGGCAGACGCACGCCGAAGCGTTTTTCCAGATTGGCGAACACCGCGGCCTTGAGCTGCGGCGTCACGCCGACGGTGCCTAGACCTTGGATGTTGCTGTGTCCACGTAGCGGCAACAGCCCCGCGCCGTCGCGTCCGACCATGCCGCGCATCAGCGCCAACGTGGCGATCAGGCGCACGGTGTCGGTGCCATGAAGGTGATGGGTCACGCCCATCGCCCAACAGAACACTGCGGCTTTCGCTGCGGCATAGGCATCGACGATCGCTTCGATGGTCGCCGCATCGACGCCGCAGGCCGTGCTGAGCGCGGCTTCATCCAAGCTGGCCAGCTGTGCTTCGACCGCATCCCAACCGACGACGTTCTTCGTCAGATACGCGCGATCGATCGCACCACGCGCGATCAACCGTTTCGCCACCGCACTCAGCAACGCGATGTCGCCACCCAGGTGCGGCTGAACGTACAGATCGGCGATCGCCGTGCCGAACACCAGGCTGCGCGGATCCGACGGCACCTTGAAGCGCACCAGCCCAGGTTCGCGCAGGGGGTTGATCACCACCACGCGTCCACCGCGGCGTTTGAGCGCCATCAAGGTGCGCAGGAAACGTGGATGATTCGACGACGGATTACCGCCGATCAGGATCACCAGATCGCTGCGCTCCAGATCATCGAGCGTCACCGAACCGGTGCTGCTGCCGAACACGCTGGTCAGTCCGACACCCGAGGCCTGATGGCAGTAGAACGAGCAGTTGTTGACGTGGTTGGTGCCATAGATGCGCGCGAACAATTGCAGCAGGAAGCCGGCTTCGTTCGAGCTGCGGCCGCTGAAGTAGAAGAACGACTGGTCCGGAACCGTCGCTTGGAGTGTCGCGCCCAAACGTTCGGTCGCCTCGTCCCAGGTCGCGACGCGGTAACGGTCAGCTCCGGGCTCAGCGACCAGCGGCGCGGTCAGCCTGCCCATGGTTTCAAGCTGCCGCGGGCTGAGCCCTTCCAGGTGCTCGAAGCTGACGCCGGTGAAACGCTCCAGTGGAATCGCCGGCTGCAGATCCGACGCCATCGCCTGGATCGATTTCTTGCAGAACTCCGGGAAGTGTCCGAGTTCATTGACCATGCCACCGCGCTGGCCGCCCATGCCGAGTGCACAGGTCTTGCACGCGACCTTGGCGCGCATGGCGGAGTACATGCGCAAAAATCCGCCGGATTCCCGCGCTTTCGCCAGCGTGTACCCGATCGCATGCCAACCACCGCCGGCTGAGGTCATGGGCGGATGGTCACGCTATCACCCCCACAACGCAATGCGGTGCGGCGAATGGCGAGTGGCCGTGGCAATCGGCGAGCGGCAATCGGCGAGCGGCGAGTGGCGAGTGGCGAGTGGCGAGTGGCAATCATCTGTAGGTGCCTTTCGCCCCTGGGACCGCGGGCCACTGGCCCGCAGTTTTTTGCTGATGATCGCGTGGATCGCGGATCCACGCGTCCGGTTCGAAAAATAAAAGAAGCAAAAAGGCATGCGGGCCAGTGGCCCGCGGTCCCAGGGGCTGACAACCGACAGCACATGCCGCTCGCCGCTCGCCGCTCGCCCCCCGTATTCCGTCCTTCACCCCTTCTTAACTTTTCGACAGCGTCTCAGTCGGTTTTCCACCACGCTGACGCTGCGACTTTTCGACATTTCCCGCGATCCACCCACGCGAATCCGCCCGTCAATCCCCCGCCGTCTTGTGAATCCGGTGAAGAACCCATTCACGACTTGTGTGATTGGCTCGGGGCACCTACGAGCCCAATAGGCGGGGGTTTTGTATTGAGACTCCACTAACGCTTGTATAAGTCCCCGTGCCTGCGCCCCTGGTTGTCAAAAGGATGCATAGCTTCAGTCGAAGTGACGTACCTATCAGCAGTGGTTGCCTCTTGAGGAGACACCACCGCTGGTATAAGCCTCACCCCGCTGCGACCGCCTCTACGCACCCTCTGCTAACCAGCGCTACCGCCGCCCTCCTTAGTTAACGCTCTCCAACCTACCCGTCCGTTCTCGGAACCGCCCGCCATGACCGCCGCCCAGACCGCCGCTGCCCCCGCCACCCAACAGCCCCTGTCCGATCTCGACCCGGCGCTGTTTGCTCACCACCGCGTGCGCAGCCGTGATGGCGATCTACGACCTTTCAATCCGGAGCGTATCGGTCGCGCGGTGGCCAAGGCCCTGCTCGCTGCCGAAGGCGGCGAGGTCCTGACCGCGCGCAGCCGCGATCTGACCGCGATCCTCGCGCGCCAAATCTGTGAGCAGCTCACCGCCCGTCGTCCCGAAGGCGGCGCCTTCGATGTCGAAGAAATCCAGGATCAGGCCGAGCTCGCGCTGATGCGCGCCAGCCAGCATGAAGCCGCCCGCCGTTTCGTGCTCTACCGCGAATCACGTCGTCAAGCGCGTTCGACCCAGACCGTCGCCAAAAAAGCCCCGGTCGAAGTGCCGGCGATCGCCGTCACCTGGCCCGATGGTGCCAAGCGCCCGCTCGACATCGATCGTCTGCGCCGCGTGCTCGGCGAAGCCTGCGTCGGCCTCGCCAACGTCAGCGCCGAATTCCTGGAAAAGGACATCCTCGCCAGCCTCTTCGACGGCGTGCCCTACGCCGAACTGCTGCTAGCGCCGGTCATGGCCTCGCGCATGCGCATCGAAGAAGAGCCCAACTACACCTTCGTCGCCGCGCGCCTGCTGCTCGACACCGTGCGTGAACAGGCCCTTGGCCGTCCGACCACCCAGGCCGAACTCGCCGAAGGCTGGGAAGACTACTTCAAGGCCTACATCCAGCGCGGCATCGAAGCCGGCCTGCTCGACCGCGAGCTTGGCAACTACGATCTCGCACGCGTGGCCAAGGCCTGTCAGCTCGACCGCGACAACCAGTTTGAATTCCTCGGCCTGCAGATCCTCGCCGACCGTTACTTCCTGCACATCAGCGGCCGTCGCATCGAACTGCCGCAGGCGTTCTGGATGCGCGTCGCGATGGGCTTGGCGGTGCGCGAGACCGATCGCGAAGCCGTCGCCATCAGCTTCTATGAGCAGCTCTCGACCCTGCGCTTTGTTTCTTCGACGCCGACGCTGTTCAACAGCGGCTGCACCAATCCACAGTTGTCGTCGTGTTTCCTCTCGACCATCCAGGACGACCTGGGCGACATCTTCAAAGCTCTGCGCGACGACGCGCTGCTGTCGAAGTTCTCTGGCGGCCTGGGCAACGACTGGACCCCGGTGCGCGCGCTCGGCGCCCACATCAAGGGCACCAACGGCAAATCGCAGGGCGTCATCCCCTTCATGAAGGTGGCCAACGACGTCGCCGTCGCGGTCAATCAGGGCGGCAAGCGCAAGGGCGCCATCTGCGCGTACCTCGAAACCTGGCACCTCGACATCGAAGAGTTCCTCGACCTGCGCAAGAACACCGGTGACGACCGTCGGCGCACGCACGACATGAACACCGCCAACTGGATTCCTGACTTGTTCATGGAACGCGTCGAGGCCGATGCCGAATGGACGCTGTTCAGCCCGAACGATGCGCCTGATCTGCACGACAAGTTTGGCAACGAGTTCCGCACAGCCTACGAAGCGGCCGAAGCCGGCGTCGCCTCGGGCAAGATCAAACTGCACAAGAAGGTCAAAGCGCTGAGCCTGTGGCGCAAGATGCTCGGCATGTTGTTCGAAACCGGCCACCCGTGGGTGACGTTCAAGGATCCCTGCAACCTGCGCAGCCCGCAGCAGCACGCTGGCGTCGTGCACAGCAGCAACCTTTGCACCGAGATCACGCTCAACACCAGCCGTGATGAAATCGCGGTCTGCAACCTGGGCTCGGTCAATCTTGCCGCCCACGTCACCGCAGCCGGAATCGATCACCAGAAGTTGGAAGAGACCATCAACGTTGCGATGCGCATGCTCGACAACGTGATCGAAATCAATCTCTACACCTGCCCGGAAGCTCGTAAGAGCAACCTCCGCCACCGTCCGGTCGGGCTCGGGGTGATGGGCCACCACGATGCGTTGTGCATCCGCGGCCTGGCCTTCGCCAGCGATGAAGCCGTGCAGTTCGCCGACGAATCGATGGAGGCGGTCAGTTACTACGCCATCCTTGCCAGCTCGCGCTTGGCCAAGGAACGTGGCGCCTACGGCAGCTACGCCGGCAGCCTGTGGTCGAAGGGCATTCTGCCCATCGATTCGATCAAGATCCTGGCCGACAACCGCAAACCCGGTCAGCTCAATCAGGACCAGACCGCCACGATGGACTGGAAGCCGGTGCGTGCGCACATCGCCGAGTTCGGCATGCGCAACAGCAACACCCTGGCGATCGCGCCCACCGCGACCATCAGCAACATCATCGGCGTCAGTCAGTGCATCGAACCGGTTTACCAGAACCTGTTCGTCAAATCGAACATGTCCGGCGACTTCACCGTGGTGAATATGTACCTGGTCGACGAGCTCAAGAAACGCGGCCTGTGGGATCGCCAGATGTGCGACGACCTCAAGTACTACGATGGCTCGGTGCAGAAGATCACCCGCGTGCCCGACCACCTCAAGGCACTGTTCGCCACCGCGTTTGAGATCGAGCCCAAGTGGCTGATCGAAGCCGCCTCACGCCGCCAGAAGTGGATCGATCAGGCCCAGTCGCTGAACCTGTTCATGAAGGAACCCTCGGGCAAGAAATTGCACGACATGTACTTCTTGGCCTGGAAGACCGGCTGCAAGACCACCTACTACCTGCGCAGCCAGGGCGCGACCCACGTCGAGAAATCGACCGGCAAAAGCGGCCAGCTGAACGCGGTGTCATCAAGCGGCGTGACCAAAGTCCCGGCCCCAACGCTGCAGGGCAAAGCCTGCGACCGCAGCGACCCGACCTGCGAGGCGTGTCAGTAATGTCCGATGTCCGATGTCCGATGTCCGATGTCGCGCAAGCGATGATGGGCATCGGAGGGGACCTTCGGAACTGATTCCCTTCGCCACAGAAACCCACTCCTCCTACTAACTGCCCAAACCCCCGCCAGTCGACGTTGTGATCGCCATGTCTTCGACATCGGACATCGGACATCGGACTGCTAAGGACATCAGATATGACGCTCTCCTGGGACGAAAACGAACCAACCACTGCCGCCGACCTTCTGGCTCCCGCTCGCGCGCTGATGCCGAAGCCGGGGACCAAGGCGTTCTCTGGCACCGCCAACGCCATCCCGCAGAGCGCTCAAGCGGGAACCGCTACCGCGACGCCGACTGTCGGTGCGCCGGAGTTGCGCATGATCGGCCCAGGCCCGGCGACCGAGACCACCCGCACCTTCGCTGCCGACCGCGCGAAGACCGACGAAACGCTCAGCGCTACCATGGGCGCCGCGCGCATCCGCGTCGATGACAAGAAGATCATCAACTGCCACGCCGATCTGAATCAGCTCGTCCCGTTCAAGTACGAGTGGGCGTGGAAGAAGTACCTCGACGCCTGCGCCAACCACTGGATGCCGCAGGAGGTCAACATGGCCGCCGACGTGGCGACGTGGAAAGGCAACATGCTCAGCGACGACGAGCGCCGCATCATCAAGCGCAACCTCGGCTTCTTCTCCACCGCCGACAGCCTGGTGGCCAACAACCTGGTGCTGGCGGTCTATCGCCACCTGACCAATCCCGAGGTCCGTCAGTACCTGCTGCGCCAGGCCTTTGAAGAAGCGCTGCACACCCACGCCTACCAGTACATCATCGAATCGCTGGGCATGGACGAGACCGAGATCTTCAACATGTACCGCGAAATCCCAGCGGTCCACGACAAGGCCGTCTTCGAACTGCAGTTCACCCGCGAACTGTGCGACCCCAATTTCAAGACCGGAACGCACGCCACCGATCAGCGCCTGCTGCGCAACCTCATCGGTTTCTACGTGCTGATGGAAGGCATCTTCTTCTACGTCGGCTTCGTCCAGATGCTCAGCTTCGGCCGCCGCAACATGATGACCGGCGCCAGCGAGCAGTTCCAATACATCCTGCGCGATGAATCGATGCACCTGAACTTCGGCATCGACGTCATCAACACCATCAAGCAGGAGAACCCGGGTCTGTGGACGGAGACGTTCCAGAACGAGATCATTGAGTTGATGAAGCAGGCGGTGGATTTGGAGTATAGGTATGCCGTTGACACCATGCCGAAGGGCGTGCTCGGGCTGAATTCCGGCATGTTCAAGGATTACATCCAGTTTATCGCGAACCGTCGTTGCCAGCAGATCGGACTTCCTGAGCAGTGGCCTGGGGCGGTGAATCCGTTTCCGTGGATGTCGGAGGTGCTGGATTTGAAGAAGGAGAAGAACTTCTTTGAGACGCGGGTGACGGAGTATCAGTCGGGTGGGGCGTTGCAGTGGTGAGGGGGAAGTGTCTAAAAACCAGAGGCCCACATGGATTCTGAGACACGAGAAATTAAGCCGATCCGCCAAACCTGTATATCGGAAATCGTGGTCAGAGAACTATTTGGCCTGTATAACTACAACCTGAAGCCGGAGAACCCCTTCGACAGTAAGAAGCTTTTTATCTTATATGGAGATAATGGCTCAGGGAAGACGAGTATACTGTCGCTCGTTTTTCATTTACTTTCGCCCGCTCCAGCAAGAGGCCATCGCGGGTACATAGCCAAGACGCCATTTCGAGAATTTAAAGTCATCTTCAATGATGGCATGGTGATCTCAGCGATTAAGACGGGAAAGACACTCCGAGGAGACTTTACCTTAACGATTCAAAAACGGGATGGCATAAGTGAATCCTTTAATTATCTCACCGAAACCGATGGCTCTCTCAGTTCCGTAAACGGGAAAAATAACGACAAGCATTTCCTGGAAGTGTTGAATAGTCACGGGTTATCAATTTATTATCTCTCTGATAATAGAGAGTTGACCAGTGATTTGTTGTCAAAGACAGAAGATCAAGGAGGGCAAGAGTGGTATTTCGTAGACCCAACCTCGGGCAGGAAAATGTCCGTAGCAAAGGACAAAGAGGATCGAGGTAAGCTGGTTAAGGACGCGCTGGAAAGAGCAAATCAAGAGATCCGGAAGAAGGCGCATCGAAGTTCGATGCGAGGCGAACTCAGTGTTAACGCAATCTACAGAGAAGTAGTTAATCACCTTGTAAATCCAAATGCTCAACGACCCGAGTATTCGATTGCTGATATGCTCGAGAAAATCCGATCGATTGAGGCACGCGAAGAGGAATATGCTAAGTATGATCTCGCATCAGGCTTGCAGTTCACAGAGATCAAGGCGGCCTTAAGTAAACCAGTAAACGTGGTAATTTCAAATCTGGTCAATGCACTGTTGCCCTATCTCGATGCCGTAGAAGCTAAGCTAAATGCACTTGAAGAGGTTATGCAGCAAGTTTCGAAGTTCATCAACTCCATCAATGCATACTTTCGGGATAAAAGGATTTCGTACAAGCTATCCAAGGGATTTGTTATTATCAATAATTGTGGAGACGAGCTCGCCCCCGGCCAGCTTTCGTCGGGGGAAAAGCAGCTTCTCGTTCTTTTAACAAGTCTGCTTTTTTCATATGGCCGTTGTCGAATTTTTGTTCTAGATGAACCAGAAATTTCGCTCAATACAAAGTGGCAGAGGAAGATCGCCAATGAGTGGCTGGAATTCTCCAAGGACACAAATGTTCAGCTAATCGTGGCATCTCACTCGTTTGATATAGTGTCAGGGCACCTGGACTGTGTCGCCAAATTAGATTCAACAGATGCCAGGTAGGCCTACCAGAGCCTTGGACTCGCTGGTTGCTTCGCATGCACTGGAGACCGGCGCAGTAAAAGATATTCTTGTTGAAGGAGTGTTGGATCACAAAGTTATTACTCGAATTAAATCACAGTGTAGCTGCTCCGCCCCTCCAAACATAGTTCGCGTCGACCAAGATTTGGAGCTACCGTCAAATTTCTTGCAGCAAAACGGGTGTGCCAATGATAATAGAGGTTTGGTAGTCGCTGTTGTTCGGCACATTAAGAAAAAGGCAGGAAGCGCATCGCGCATTCTCGGCATCATCGATCGTGATTTTGATGATTTCATAGAGCCGCGCCCTATTCATCCTGATGGCATACTTAGAACCGATTTCGCCAACTTAGAGATGTATTTTAATAGCAGAGAGGTAATTGAGAATATTTGTCTCTTTGGCTTCGGCGTTTCTCCTATGACTGATGCTTTCTATAACAGTTTCCTGAAAGTCCTTCTGCGTATCTACTGCATTAGATTGGCGAAGAAGAAAAATTCCGTCTTTGTGTCCTTAGAATTGGATCAATACAGAGGGTTTTTGCGAATAGAGTTATCGAGGTTGCTTTTTGACGAAAATCGTTTTTTCCCTTCTTGGCTCAGTGGGAAAGTTCAGCCACAAGTTCTGCAAGAATTCCCCGGGAAGGTTGATGAAGTTATGGCAAGCATAAAATCCGTATCCGATGCCAGATACTCCATCCATGGTCATGACTTCACTGCTCTCCTGAGCTGGCTTTGTGCTGAAATGGGGGGTGCTCAGATTTATAGGAACCAAGCAGCAATTCCTGGTCTCTTGGCATCGACTGGCTTTCGAGACGATTTCATCGAGAGGCATGAACTATTTAGGTCGATTGGCGCTTTCATACGCAATTAAGTGTAAGCCCCCGGTAATCCCGGGATGCGTGGCCTAATAAAGAACGGTCCAATAAAGGGCAGTGCGCTGGGCGGATCGGCCAGGAGTAGGCGGCGACATAAAGGACATACGCATATTGGCGTTAGCCAATATGCGTATGTCCTTCCCTTATGTCTTCACCATCTTTTATGTCTTCACCAGCAGTTCGAACATTTCCTTCGCTTAGCTGGCATGACCATGTCGCAATCAATCCAAGGAGACTTCATCGTGCGTGATGCAGCCGAATTTATTCCTTCCCGCAGTGTCGGGTTGCCAGACGTCTGCTTCATCGATCATCTGGTGGACAATAAGCTGATCCCAGGGGCTCCTGGAGTGATATTGGCGAATAAGCAGGTGCCCTTTTCTCGACTTTGGGCGTTGACCTGCCTCATCGGTGTCGAGGTCAGTCTGACCAGGGACCTTCATCACGGTGTGGCCCAATAAAGGACATACGCAAATCGGATATTCAATTCGCTGCTCGTCGCTCGTCACTCGTCACTCGCCGCCTTGCATTGCGTCCTGACGTCCACGTGACGTGAAGGTGGAGGTGGTGTCTAGCGTCCTTTCATCACCCGGCCTACGGACCGTGCTCGCCGTCAAGATGAGCGTGCAGCCACGCATGCTTCGCTGCACGCTTGCGCTTGTCGTCAGACATTCTGATCTTACATTTTCGAACGCAGCCCTCTGTGCTCTGTCGAAATACCACGAGGCACCTATGCTAGCCACCGTCGCGCTCAGATGCCTCATTGCGCTTTCGCTCGCGATGAACTCTTGGGCCCAAGATTCAATGATTTTGGTTCGGCATTGTGACTTTGATAATTTCGGAAATTTGACGATGTCTGGCATCGCGGCGGCTCGTGAAATTGGTAAAGCCATGAATGGAAGAAAGATCAACTCGATTGTTTCATCCCCGGTTACTCGCACGCAACAAACTGCCGAAGAGATCCGAGGAGTCCTTGAGCCGAAAGTTGCGATAAAAAACGAAATAAAACTGAGCTCCGTAGAAGACCAAGCGAAAAACTGGGTGCAGTACCTACGGCTTCAGGCATATGGCGGACAGGGCAGCGGAAAGGTCTTCGTCACCCATCACGAAGTGATATCTGCATTCTTCGAAGCCGAAAAGATTGATCTTCCCATTGATTTCGGTGCCGCCTACGAACTTATCGTCACAAATGGCAAGCTGACGGCGAAAGCCTTACGCCAAGAAAAGTAGACCGAAACCCATCGCGTCTTCCTCGTCCTCGCCTCGCCTCGCCTCGCGTTGTGGCGCATTTTCTCAAGCCCCAACAGGGGCGACGCCCCGCCAGCCAGGGGCTTCAGCCCCTGGGATGTCAGTCCCCGTGTCAGAACACCAGATATCTGAATTACGGAGCCACGGTCGGCAACTGACTGGCCGGAATCGCGAAAAAGAAGGTGTCCCCGACAGCGCCCATTTTCTGGGGGTCGACTCCAAACGTATTGATGCCAATCACCCGGCCAGACGAAGCATCAATGAGCGGGCCGCCACTGTTACCGCTGGCGATGCGGCAGTCATGTTGGATGAACTTGATGATGTTGTCTTGCCTGCGAACCGAATTGACCGTTCCCCCAGTGATCACGATATCGTCTGCCCCAGTCTGCAGGATGTTCGCCAGATCATCGGGAGCAGGGAAGCCAATGGCGCGAATCGGCGTTGCCAACTCTGGCACCGGACCGGTGACCAGAAATCCGTACGGTGTTCGTGGTGTCACCGGCAGCAAGCAAGCCAGATCGATATTGGGATCAGCAGCTACACGTGACAGCCGGAACCGTTCTGGGCTGCGCTTGGTCAACGGATCCCAGAACACTACGAAGGAGTAGGTGGGATTGTCTCCAGAGACGTGGCGGTTGGTGATCAGGCGGCCATCCGCAGACACAAAGAAGCCGCTCCCAGTCCGGAGCAACTTGTCCTGGGCGTCAAACGTGGCGATCAGCACTACAGCAGCGCGCAACCCGGCAATGTCAGGAACATCGGCGGTAGTCAGCGGTTTGCTGCGCGCACCTGGACTACCAGCAACGCCGGCCTTGCTCTCCAGGTCACTCAATTTGGTCCGTGCGCTCACCAACTCCGTTCTGGCTCGTTCGACGGTCTTCTGGTACGAGACGATCTTCTCCTGGGCGTCTGCAGAAGATCGTAACGCAGCGTCACGTTTCGACGATGCGCTCTTGAGATCGGTGATCAGTACTTGCAGGGCATTGCGTTCGGCATTGAGTGCCTCCTGGGCGGCACGTTCCGACTGGTAGCTCCCAGGATTGGCCCGTCCGACGCCGTAGATGTTTTCTTCAGAGACACGGAACGCGACGGTTTGATCGTAGAGGGCTTTCGCAGATCGGATGCGGTCTTCCAATTTCCCGACTCGTGGCCGATTCTCGGTGAGGTAGGCATCGAACGTTGTGGCATCGGCGTCGTTGGCGGTTTTCCGCATCGCTTCCTCTTCGATGCCCTTGAGCGCCTTCCGTTCACGGCCCTCCAGTTCCTGGACTTGCTCGCGCGCGCTAACCAGGAGGACACGGGCGTTATCGACTTCCTTGCGTTTCGCTGCTTCCTCCTTGGTTAGCACTTCATCGCGATATTTCACCTTCCCATCGGCGGCCAGGTGTTCGCTCTCCAATACCCACTGGCCATCGACCTTGATGTGACCGGTCTTTGTCAGCACCTGATCCGCCTCGCCCTGACCTGGGCGAAGTGTCCAGGCACGTCGTGCCTGGGTGATGGCTTCCTCGTAAAGATTGCTGGCCAGACACCACACTGCCAATTTCCCGACGGAGTCCGGCGATTCGCCGGCAGCTTTCATGCGTTCTGCATATTGGTCAGGGAGCGACAGGACTTCGCGTATCTTTGATATTTTGCTGCGCTGGTGCGTGATGGATGCGGTCAGTGTCCTCCCAGCTTTGGTTTTGCTCTCCACGACGATGGTAACCGACGTGTCGTCCTCTTTCGTCAATTCTCCAATGTGGATTTCTCCCGACGTGAGCGTAACTTCAACGGTGGCGCTATAAGTAGGCGAAACCGCAAACAACAGGAGCCAGAGCAAAGGGGGAATACGCATCGGGGGGCTCCTTGGGCGCTAATGCGTAAAGGTAGGAATCTGGGGTTAGTTTCAATCAAACAGAGGTGGGTGGGGGCCATTGCCCATTGCCCATTGCCCATTGCCCATTGCCCATTGCCCATTGCCCATTGCCCCTCGCCCCTCGCCCCTCGCCACCTTGCACTGCGCCCCGATGTCCACGCGACGTGGTGAGTTGGTATGGGTGACATCCTTTCATCCCCCGGCCTACGGACCGTGCTCGACGTCTTGACGGATAAATTGCGGAACGCGGCGCGCGAAAAGTAGACACCCAAGTGGGCTGACAGAATCGCAAAAGCCAGTGCGACGCAGCTTACAAGACCGCAACCCGAGACGACTTCTTCGCCAGCTTGATCAGCTCTCGCAGTGCTTTGTTGACCGCTGAAGAATTCGGGAACAACCGCTGCACATCAGGCGCGAGGGCGACCAGGTTGGTGCCTTGGCGGAACTTCTTCGCGTACTTTCCGCGCGTTCCCTTGGAGAAATCGTAGTATGGGCGCATGGTCATCCTTCGTTGTATCGCGCGAGTTCTCGGGCGTCGGCCTTCCGAGCGCTGATGATGCGAATCGATCCGTCGTCAGTCAGGTGGGCAACGACGGCTATCCTCATTTTACCGGTCGAGCCGATGGTGATCTCACGAAGCTCATCAATGGAGCCATGATCGGGATCCGGAATGGTGATGGCTGGGCGATCGCCAAATACCTGGCTGGCTTCTTAGAAGGAGATCCCGTGCTTGGTCTTGTTGATCTGGGCTTTGCGGGGATCCCACTCGAATCGTAAGCCCTTTGCCATGTTTGCAGCGTAGTGGCCTCGGCGACCTGTAAACATCGGGGATCGGCCAGGCTGCGCACGACTTCCGTGCGCGAAATGCCTTCAGCCCCTGGGACCGCGGGCCGCTGGCCCTCAGTCGTTTGTCGTGGAACGATTAATCCATCGACAGGTGGCGATCGGCGATTGGCGATCGGCGATTGGCGATTGGCGATCGGCGAGTGGGTGTGCGATTCGCCTTCAGCCCCTGGGACCGCGGGCCACTGGCCCGCAGTTGGTTGTCGATCTGAGGTACCAGTCTGGCACCTCAAGGATCAGAGAGGTGGTGGGATGGAGGCGAGCGGCGAGTGGCGAGTAGCCGTGGCAATGCGAGCAACTATGCACGAGAGCCTTCGGCAGAAGGCGTGGGATGGCACTTGTGGGTGCGAGGGCAGAAGTATTCTCGGATGAGGAGATTATTCATGACCGATGCTGAATCAGCAGCGGTAGAATTTTTCGACCGCCCGGCGACCTTGGGTGATGTGTTGGGATGGATCTTGGTCTTCCAACTAGCGACGCTGACGTTCATCGCCTCCCGTATTCCTTCCGCGATTGAGAAGTTCAAGCCGATGTTCGATTCGCTTCGCGGAGAGCTGCCATCGGTGACCAAGTGGGTCCTTGGAACACCGGGCTTCATCTGGCTATTGGTTCCACTTGCGCTGACTGCCACGGCCATGTGGCTCCTCGTCAAATCACGAAATGGCATGGTGAAGGTCGTCTTTCCGGCATGTGCCTATTTTGTCGCATTGGCCATGATCGGTCTGGTCATTCTGGGGATCTTCTACCCGATCCTGCAATTGCAGAGTGCCGTGCGTGGATCGTAGGTTGAGGAAAACGTAAGGACGGGCGCGAATCGGATCGGCCACCGCCGTTCTCCTGTCTCCTGTCTCCTGTCTCCTGTCGCCTGTCTCCTGTCGCCTGTCTCCTGTCGCCTGTCTCCTGTCTCCTGTCGCCTCTCGCGATTCAGTCAGAGAGGAAGAATAAGTGGCCTGCTCTGGTCTGTTGTGCACCGCTACGCGGATGGTCTGGCGACCGCCGTCTATGGCCGCATCAGTACGCGCAGCAGCAGATCGATCTGCTCGACCGCGGTGCTGTTTGGCGCCAGAGCCTTGGCGGCATCGAGGTCGGTACGGGCCCCGGCGCGATCGGTCTGGAATTTACCCATTGCCCGGCGCATCAGCAGGCCCTGGCGGAACTCCGCCGATAGCATGGAGTCGGCGAGGCCCTGCGAGATCAGTCGCTCTCTCTGCGTATCGTCCTTCTGGGTATCGGCGGCCCGCAGAGTCTCAGTGATGGTCATCTCGGCGAGGCGTTGCCGCATCGTCACCGTCGCGGGCAAGGTGCCCATGGGATCGGCGGCCACTGCCTGCTGCATCAGGTCGCGGGTGATTTCGCTGCCCATCAGATCGCGATGGTCGATCAGTGCGTGCAGGGCCGCCGCCTGGGCAGGCCCGCGGGAATCGGCGACCTGACGTGCAAGTTCCGGCTCGCGTCCGCGAGCCGCCTGTGCCGCCAGCAGGCGGTCGGCATAGGCGGCCGGTGTCAGTTTGAGGTAACCGGTGCGTGCATAGGCCGTGCCGTCGGCGGTGCACAGCAACACGGTGGGAAAGCCTGCGATCGCGTAGCGTTCGCTGATCGCGTCAAGCGCCGCCTGACGATCAGCTGGCAACGGGCGTTTGCGCAGGTAGTCGAGCTTCACCAGCACGAAGTGTTCGCGCACCGCGGTCAGGAACTCCGGGCGCCCAAGAATCTCGCGGTCCAAGCGGATGCACCACGAACACCAGTCACTGCCGGTGAAATCGATGAACAGGTCACGGCCCTCGCGCTGTGCCCGTTCCTGTGCTGCGGGCAGATCTTCCATCCACCCATCGGCGGCGGCGAGTTCAAGACCCAGGCACGCGAGGAACAGGTAGCGCAGCATCGTTCGACTCCGGGTGTTGGTAGTGAAGGTAACCATCAAGCGGTCAGCGTCGAACGCGGATGATGTGGAGACGGCCAATAAAGGACACATGCAAATTGATCCATTGCTCGCACCGCGCTCAGACAATCCCGCAGCGCTAGGGACCACGCCTGAAACCTTTTTCAGAAGAGGCCGTGGCGCGGGCTGGATCGGCCTTCACGCTTGCGTGACCGTTGGAGACATGGCCAATGAGATTCCACTTGGTATGGATCACGGACGAGCGCGTGCCGGACGCCGTTGATCGCTTCGAGAACCAGATGACGGCTATTGTGAGCCACGAACCTTTACGAAAGAATGTACTCTATTCCATCGCCAGGCACACGAGCGTGGAATACCTGGGGTGGAAACGGCAGTCCGAGATCGATTCCAGGGAGGACTTCCGTGAGCATCTCTTCGTCCTGCTGCCGAGCACGGTCGAAGAGATGGCGCAGGCGATCACACTCATTGATCGGATGACGTCGGCGAGTCGTGTCGTGCCGATCTACTGTGTGTCGAGCGAGCGTGAGGAGGCGGACCTCCGCGGACGGATGTCGTCGGCCGCGATAGGGGCGGTCGAGTTCGTCCGCGACATGCCTGGACTGTCCACCGCAGTCGCTAAGCGGTGCGGCGAAGACGGGCTGGTCGTCCTGCCCGAGGTCTCGAAGCTCCCGCCCGTTCGCCTCGGCCCAAGGCGGGTGATCGGCGCTCCTCGCGTCGACGCTCCTCGTCCAGCGCGCACTATGAGCCTGTTCAACCGAGTGCGTCGCGCAGTGACCGGCATTGCATTCACGCTCACAGGCCGGCCCACGGGTGCCGGTGGACGACGCACGCCACCACCACCAGTGGATGTCGCCACTCTCGTGCCGGCCTTGGCTCCGCTGGCGCGGAAGGCGACCCGGTTGCATCCCCGGATGATGCGACGGCCGCCGAGCCAAGGTGATGGCTTCGGCGGCAATTTCGCGGTGACCGAACAGCAGGCGTGGCCCACGTGTCCGCAGCATGGCACGCCAATGATCGGCATCTTGCAATTGTCTCGCACGGGTGGCATCGACCTACCGATCCCGTGGGGCGGGGATCATTTCCAAGTGTTCTGGTGCGGCAGGGATCACGACGCCCATGGGTATGGGCCCGCGCCGCTAGCGCGGTGGATCTCTGGGGCGCAGCACACCGAACGCACATCCGATTGGCATACCGTCCGTGAAACGGAGGACGTCTATCCGCGCTGGTGCCCGATCACGCCAGAAGAGGTCGTCGAATACCCGACGACGCATGAGCTCTCACCGGAACTGCTCCAAGCGCTGGAGCAGGATACCCGATTGACCAAAGTGGGACGGCGCTTTTTTCCGGATTTCGAGGAGTATGGCGTGCCGGCGGCACACATGATCCATGACCACCTGCTGTCATCAGCGCCCGGCTCGAAGATCGGCGGCTATGGGAATTGGATCCAGGCCCAGGCGCAGCGGACCTGCGCCTGCGGTCAGCCGATGGTGCTCTTGCTGACCATCGCGACCCAGGAATGGGACATCCAGAGCGGGCTGCGCTGGAAACCGTCGGTGGCGCGGGAATCGCAACCACTGGGCATGATGCTGGGGGATTGCGGATCAGTGTACGTCCTCGCCTGCGCCAGCTGCCCGGGCCTCGTCACGGCCTCGGAGTTCCAGTGCTCATAGAACGGAGGGGAGACATAAAGGACACACGCAGAGGCGGCGATGGGAGTACTTGCGCGAACTGGACTGCCGTTCGCCATTGGCCAATGGCCCTCAGTTTGGCTCAGTCTGAGCTCTCTGTTCCGACCCCCCGGGAGCCGATCATGCCGTCCTTGGATACCGACCTGGAACAGCTCACCCGCACCGACCTCATCGCCGAGGTCATCAAGCTGCGCTCGGGGATCCGTGCGCACCGCGACAGCAGCGGCCATGAATTGTGCTGGCACCACCCGGCATTGTGGTCGTTGCTGCCCGAACCGGCGACGGCCACCCCGACAGTACCAGCATGGCCGGCATTCCTGCGAGGATGCATCCGGTATCGGCAATCCCTGGATGAACAGTTGCCAGATGCGCCACGCAGCGAGAAGGAGCTTTCGGATGGAACGGAAAAAATTCTGAGCATAGCGACGGACGACTCGGTGCGCAACGGGAACGCGCACCTGCAGGAACGCTGCGATGAGCTGGAGCCGAAGCTCACCGACACCCAGAAGCGCACAGCGCAGGAGATGATCGATGAACTCGCAGGCAAAGGGGCGGTGCCAGTGGTCCAATAAAAGGCATACGCAAATTGGACAGTCAATTCGCCATTCGCCATTCGCCATTCGCCCCTCGCCAACGTGGCTCACTACCCGACTTCACCACGGTCCGAATTGTCTTCACAGGTAATCCAGCCCAAAAGAATCGGTAGCATGACCTTAACCGCCAAGTCGTTGCTTCTTATCTGCGTCATCGCCGTAGCTGGATGTGGCCCAGGCCGAGGCAAAGGCGGCCTTCCGCCTGGACAAGTGAAACACGCGACGGGAATCAATCCCGCCTCCGGTCATGTCCAAACGCCCGGCCCGGTGAAGGTCAAGATCAAGTAAGTGAATGGAGAAAGACAATAAAGTGTTCCGGTGACGAAAGTAAGACATAAAGGAGGGAGTAAGACATAAAGGACACACGCAAATAAATCGTTCTTTCGATCTCCCCTGCGAGAGCGCCAACGGCGCGGTTTCATGGCAGCCCAGGGCAGCGCCCTGGGTACCCGACCAAACATGGGATGGAGGGCTGAAAGCCCGACTCAATCGTGGATGGCATAGCCGTTCGCCGTTTGCTGATCCGGACGACGCCACTCCGGTCGTGCAGCATTTTCCCAAGCCGCCAAGGGCGGCGATGCCCCGCCAGCCAGGGGCCTCAGCCCCTGGAACCTGGAACCTGGAACCTGGAACCAGCAACATTTTACCACAGTCCCGCAAGGGACGACGCACGGTGCAGGGGACGTGATTCCCCGATTTGCGCATCGTCATCACACCACCGACGACGTCGGCGTTAAAACGCCGCCGAACCGGGTGTCGTCGCTTCGCGACTTCAATCATTGAACATGGCGTCACCAGGGGCTGACGCCCCTGGCTGGCGGGGCGTCGCCGCCTTTGGCGGCTTGGGATGGCGTTCGCCCCTCGCCCTCGCCCTCGCCCTTCGCCCTCGCCCTCGCCCTCGCCCTTCGCCACCATGCGCTGCGCTCTGACGTCCACGTGACGTGGACCTGATGCCTGACGTGTAGGAGGGAAATCCCACGCCTACGCGGGTCATTTTCCCTTGGTGAGGTCCAGGTACTTCTTGAGAACCGGTTTGTGCCCGACGTACTTGTCGCCTACATCGCTGCGCGCAACGACTTCGTCATTTTCGTCGAGCAGGACGAGCGTCGGCACATATTTGGAGCCGTACTTTTCCTTGATCTGTTCGAAGTGGGGATCCGCCTTCTCGAACTTCTTGCCCTTCTCGAAGGCGAGCCAGGGCATGCTCGTGTCCTTCATGTACGCCTTGATGTCGTCAGTGAAGAAGTCTTGGCCGACCAAGATGATCTCGAAGTTCTTGCCGCCACCGTTGGCGTTGTACCAGGCGATGAGCTCCGGGGTCAATTTCTTACAGGGCGCGCAGTTGCTGCCGCCAAAATACAGGAGCAGGTATTTCTGGTGTGACAGGTACGCGAGATATTTCGCCGGCGGGCGGTTGCCGGTCTGATCAAATAGCAGCGGCGCATCACCGAGGAGTGTGCGGTGATAATTCGCCTCTTTGTCCTGCTCGGCGGCGCTGAGGGTGAAGATCGCGACCACCAGCAATAACCAGGAACGCAGCATGGCAGATCTCCCGTGGGACTTCCTACGCATGCTTCCGCGCACGGGAAGTGATCAGCGGGCTTTGTGCTTCAGGTGTTTCGCCGAGCGCCATCAAGCGATGGCGTTTGCGCTGATCGCGTTGGGCCTCTTGCTGGGCGAGATGGGCGTCTCGCGTTCCTCGCCGGTGGCCACCATGATTATCGCAACGCTGGGAGCGAAGAGCGTTTGCAGGACCTGGCGTGGCGGACAAAAAAGAACATCCGCAAAATATGGTTTCCATGCGGCCGCGCCTCTCGCCTCTCGCCTCTCGCCTCTCGCCTCTCGCCTCTCGCCCCCGTGCATCGTGACCCGCCATCTGAGCAACGTGCGGAGGACGACCGTGCCGGATGTGTCGGGAGAAAACGTCGCGAACATCTGGTGTCAGCCTTGTACGGTGGCAGCCTGCATGCGGGAACAGCACCATGAAAAAATCCACGTCACCACCTGGTTTTCCTGCCTGCTGCCCGCTTTGTTGTCTGGTCTGTTGTCCAGCCTCAGCGGCGCGGAGTACCATCTCTCGGCGCTTGGCGATGATGCTCGGGATGGGCTGACTCCGGAAACTGCGTGGCAGAGTCTCTCGCGGGCGAGCACGGCACGATATCGGCCGGGCGATTGTCTGGTGCTGCGTGCGGGCGATCGCTTCGCCGGCAGCTTGCACCTGGGCCAGGGAGGTGATGCGCAACAACCGGTGGTGGTCACCAGCAGTGCCGGTGGACGGGCGACCATCGCGTCCGGGAACGGCGAGACCGGGGTGATGCTCGATGCTGGCCACGTCACCCTGCGCGGTTTCGACCTGAGCGGTCCGGGTGCGACGGCAGCGCCATCCGGGGACGGCATCCACCTGCGCTGCGCCACTGCGGGGCAGCGGGTGGCAGGGGTGGTGCTCAGCGACCTGCGTGTCAGCGGCTTTCCTGGGCACGGCATCCGGCTTTCTGCCGATGGAGCCGGTGCCGGGGTCGACGATCTGCTGGTGGAACACTGTCGGGCCAGCGCCAATGGTGAAGGCGGCATGGGTTCCTGGGGACCTTGTGCCCAGGGTGTCTGGGCACATCACCGCATCGTGGTGCGTGAGTGCTGCTTCCATGATAACCGTGGGATTCCTTCCAAGAATACCAACCACAGCGGCAACGGCATCATCCTGGGCGATGTTCAGGATGCCGTGATCGAGCAGTGCCGTGCCTGGGGCAACGGCGCGGATTGCACCTTCACCGGAGGCGGTCCGGTGGGGATCTGGCTGTGTGAGGCCGATCGCTCAGTGATCCGCGCCTGTGTGTCCCACCATAACCACACCGGCACGCAGTCGGTCGATGGTGGCGGCTTCGACCTGGACGGTGGCTGCACGCGCTGCGTGATCACCGGATGCCTCTCGTGGCGCAACGACGGCGCCGGCTATTTGCTCTGCCAGTATCAGGGCGCTCGTGAACTGCGGGGAAACCAGATCCGCGATTGCTGGTCGGTCGGCGACGGACGCGCGCATGGTTACGCCGGTCTGCATCTGTGGTGCGATCCGGCGGGCAGTGTCCACGACTGTCTGGTCACCGCTTGCACCCTGGTCATGGACGCAACTCCGCAGGGTTCGGCCTGCATCCGGTGGTCGACCCCTGCGGATGCCGTGCGGGTTGAAAATTCTGCGATGGTCGCGCTTGGCGGAGCATGGCTGGTGCGTGGCATCGGCCAGCCTGGGTGTTCCGTTGCCGGCAACCACTGGTTCGCCCATGGAGATGCCCGGGCAGCGCGCGAGGATCAGACCCCAGCCGAAGTCCCAGGTGCAGTTGAGCAGTTGCGCGATGCGTGGGTGATTCCTGACCAGATCGATCTTGCGTGGCTGAAGCGGTTGGCCGGAGTCGTTGCCACTGGCGCCAGTGGCGCGAGCGTGCAGGCATCGTGGGGTGATGTCCTGGCCTTCGGCGCATCTGCAGCATCCGCCGGGAAGCAGTAGAGGAATCACGTGCTGCGAATGGCCGTCGTCACCGTCCCTGCTCTTTTGCTCTGCTTGTGCTCAAAGTTGTAATGAATCCTGCAAATTGCAGGGGGAACAGCGTCATCATCCCGCTCTTCACTCTGAAGTCAGACGCTCTACGGTCACCCGCATCTGCTGTGGCCTGGCACTAAAGGATCCGTCATGACGAACACCCAAACGACCACAAATATCCTGATGGTCGATGACAATCCCGGTGACGTCGGTCTTGTCCGGCAAGTGGTGGAGAACGTCCGCGGCATCGTCCTTCATGTTGCGCACAACGTCACGCAGGCGCATGCCTTCCTGATGAAAATGCCACCCTACGACATCGCCCCGGTCCCGGACGTGATTTTTCTCGATCTGCGCATGCCGAAGCTCCCGGGCTACAATGTCATCCCGTTGGTCAGACGCGAACCACTGCTGCGCAACGTCAAGATCGTGATGTTAACCTCGTCATCCCTGCCGAGTCATCGCGCCCAATGCGATGCCCTGGGGGCTGACGATTACGTGGTGAAACCAGGTGACTGGGAACAGTGGCAGGCCACCATCACGCGCGCTCTGACGCGGCATGGAATCCCGATCCATGCCGATGATGGGCATCGCGCGACGAATGCCTGACCCCGCCATCTGTGGAGCCAGACCCTGTTCGCCGGGTGGGCCTCCGCGTGCGACACCGCCGTCGCATTCGCTGTTCACGGTGGCGATCATCGACTTAGCGCAGTTCCCGTACGCAGCTTGGCGGACTCGGCCGGATGGCGTAGCGGCCAAGGCACCGTCTGCCAAACCGGCGGGCCCGAGCATTGAAACCGTGCCGTGCCCGCCAACTGGCGAGTAGCGAATGGCGAGTAGCGAATGGCGAATGGCGAATGGTGAGCGGTGAGCGGCGAGTAGCGAATGTTCACTGTGCTCTCGCAAGTGCCAGGACACCCGCACAACCGAAGCGCCCTCATTTGCTACCAGCCGCTGTCGTTTTGTCAGCGTGCAGGAGGCGTGGCGGCACCAGACGGCGCGGGGTCCGCGGACGGGGCTTTCTTCTGATCTCCAGGGCCTGCACCCTTCTCAGTCTCGGAAATCACGCAGCCATTCGCCAGCAAAGCGAACGCGAGGAGAGCAAAGATCACTGGGCGCATTCAGACCTCTTCAGCACGTGATGTGCTTAGATGCGGGGTTTGGGTGATATTTTCACCAGCGACGGCTTCATGCTGATTTTCTGCACGGCGATGGTGAGACCGCTCCCGTCAGAACGCCGGATGCTGACGGTCCGTTTCCTGCGTATGGCGACGACTTTGGTCATGAAACCTCCGGTACGTGCGTGATGAGAGAGAGCCCATGAGTCACGGCCATGGACCAGGGACCATAGTCCGTCAGCGCGTCGTCGGACGGCGGATCGCCGACAATGGTGGACCACCGGACAAGGTCGCTCAGTTAGCGCGGCCGCGCCACCAGAACGGCGAGCGGTATATCACCAACGAGAGCACGAATTCGATGATCGCCGGCAGGAACACGATACCCCAATGCCAATCGATGTTCCCCGTCAGCTTGAGCACCATGAAGATGAGCGAGAGAATCAGGCCAATGGTCATGTGAGATTCCTTGCGGGGTTCATCATGCCAAAGTGCAGGTCGTGCCAATGTGCCCCTGCCAGAGGCAGTGACGTGACGAGGAAATTACGCGAAAAGGGGTAGGGGTGCCCTGCAAACTGAACGACCATACGATGTGGTTCACTGCGTCAGTGGGGGCACTCTGTATTGGTCAGCGATCAGCGGTCAGCCGCCGACGTTGACTTGCCCCTCGCCCCTCGCGCTGTTCTCGGCCCCTCGCCCCTCGCCACCGTGCACTGCGCCCTGACGTCCACGTGACGTGAGAGCGGTAGTGGGAGGCCTCCTTTCATCCCCCAGGTCACGGACCGAACTCGCCGTCAAGTGTGGCCGCTCATCCGGGTTTGGTTGCCCATAATTTTATGAAAAGGTGCTTGAGGCGCCTTTTCATGAAGAATTGCCAGGCATTGAACTGGCGAGTGATATTCCATTGCCGCCGTTCACACACGACCTCCGCAATTGCACTGTGCGTTCAACTACGCGTACGAGAACCATGAGCGTACATGGGAGGGTCAACGTAGGTCAAAGCGTCGGTGACGCGAGAGGTGATCTAGGGGCAATGTGAAGAAGCGCTCCTGTTTGATGATGGCAACCGATCCGCCAGCCATGGATAAGGAATACATGGATACAGCGACCTTCCGCGCCTGCTTGCCGGTCGCACCCGCAGATGCCAAGCCGATATTTCTCACCGGTGCCACTGGCTACATTGGCGGACGTCTGGCGCGTTGGCTGCTTGATCGCGGGTGGCGGGTGCGCGCTGCGGTTCGTTCGCCAGAAAAGCTCGTGGGCCGCTCGTGGACTCACCATCCCGGTCTGAGTGTGGTGGTCGTCGATCTCGCGAACCGACAGACGTTAGCGCAAGCGATGGACGGATGTGGGACGGCATATTACCTGGTGCACTCCATGCTGGTGGCCGGATCCGATTTTCATGCACGCGATCACGTGCTGGCGGAGGTCTTTGCTCAGGCCGCGGCCGATGCCGCTCTGGAGCGGATCATCTATCTTGGTGGTTTGGGCGAAACCGGGCCAGGTCTCAGTGAACATTTGGCTTCACGTCGTTCGGTCGAAGAAGCACTTGGTGCTGGCAAGGTACCGCTGACGGCATTGCGCGCCGGAGTGATTCTGGGCAGCGGCTCAGCATCGTTTGAGATCCTGCGTTATCTGGTGGAGCGTTTACCGGCGATGGTCACGCCTCGCTGGGTTGCTACCGAATGCCAGCCGATCGCCGTGCGCAATGTGCTCCATGTACTGGTCGCTTGTTTGACCACGCCAGCATCCGTTGGCGCCACGCTGGATCTGGGCGGCCCTGAGGTGTTGAGTTATCGCGAACTCATGCAGACCATGGCTGCTGCTCTTGGACTACGGCCGCGCATTATTTTGTCAGTACCGGTGCTGACTCCGCGATTATCGTCATGGTGGATTCATCTGGTGACCCCGATCGATCACCGCTTGGCGCGACCACTGGCAGAGGGTCTACGTAATCGGGTGGTGTGTCGGGATCAGCGCGCCAACGAGTTGATGCCGCAACCATTGCTCAACGTACGCGAGGCCATTGATCTGGCTTTGCGACGGAAAGCCGTAGGCGATGTGGAAACCAGTTGGAGTGACGCAGGCCCCATGCCTGGCGATCCCCAATGGTCCGGTGGCACGGTATTCAGTGATCGGCGTACCCGCACGACCACCGCCAGTGCGACTGCGGTTTTTCGCGCCATCAGCCTCGTGGGCGGCGATCATGGCTGGTATGCCACTGATTTGTTGTGGTACGTGCGTGGCGTGCTCGATCGCTGGATTGGCGGTCCTGGTTTGCGTCGAGGTCGGCGTGACGCCGTGCGCTTGCTGCCTGGCGATGCGGTTGATTTCTGGCGAGTGACAGCGGTTGAAATCGATCGGCGGCTGGAGTTGTCGGCTGAAATGCGACTGCCCGGCGAAGCCCGTTTGGAATGGACCATCATCGACCTCGGAGATCAGCGGGAAGTCATCCAGCATGCCCGTTTCCGCCCGCGCGGTTTGGGTGGTTTGCTGTATTGGTATGCGGTGCTGCCGCTGCACGCGTTGGTATTTCCACGCCTACTCGCCGGCGCATTGAAGGCAGCGGAAAAATCAGGTGACGGAGTGGCGGGACGGTGACGGGGCAATAAAGGAAAGAAAGGACGGCTGTGCGCGCTCCTCCTGCCGGGTGATGAGGGCAATAAAGGACAGTGCGCCGGGCAGACCGGCCAGGAGTAGGGGATGCAAGAGCCCCACGTTGAAGACGTAGCGAATCACAACGACCCCGAGTCATGCGGTGTGTACCGTGAGGTACATGCCGAAGCGTTGACAGGGGGAAGCGCAGGCCAGCCATTGAGCTTGCGACAAGTTACCTACGGGGAGCCGACCGTGTTGTCCTATCGGGAAGGCACTATTGGCAGTCGCGTTATCGCGATGGCGACTGCAATCCCTGCGGAGTCACAAGACCCTGGCATGCGTGGACACTTCAGGCGCGGGAACCGGGAGATCTCTGATGCTTGCTGACAGCGATGAGTTGAAGGCACTCGCAGGGAAGGCCGTTGGCCGCAATCCTGTGGGCAGAGGTACGGAGAAGTCGGACGAAGGCGTAGTACCGCAGAACCCGCTGAAGGCAGCCGCCGAAGCGAGGGAGGGAAGGCCCGAGACCAAGGGAAATTCGATTCAGCCGTCCGTGAGTGGGGCTCTGGACCCGCAGGAAACGTCGAGCGGTCTGAGTCGAATACGTGCGGCAGCGAGAAAGAATGGGGAACAGCGATTCACGAGTTTGATGCACCACTTGACGCCGGATCTGCTGATGGAGGCCTACGCTGCGCTCAAACGCAGCGCAGCTCCTGGAGTGGATGGCGTGACGTGGCAGGCCTATGGCGAGGGGGATGTGCGCACGAAAATCGCCGCTCTGCACCGACGTGTGCAAAGCGACGGCTATCGCGCGCAGCCCTCGAAACGCGCGTGGATTCCGAAGTCCGACGGACGCCTGCGTCCATTGGGCATCGCGGCACTGGAAGACAAGATCGTCCAGATGGCCACGGTGTGGATCCTGAACGCGATCTATGAGCAAGACTTCGCTGGCTTCAGCTATGGGTTTCGCCCTGGCCGCAGTCAGCACCACGCTCTGGATGCGCTGTGGGTCGGCATTGAACACAAGAAAGTGAACTGGGTTCTGGATGCGGATATCCGCGGCTTCTTCGACGCACTCGATCACGAGTGGTTGATGCGGTTCGTGGCACACCGCGTTGCTGATCCACGGATGCTGCGCCTGATCCGTAAATGGCTGAGGGCCGGAGTATCCGAGGACGGCGAGTGGTCGAAGACCACGGTAGGAACACCGCAGGGGGCCGTGATTTCGCCTCTGCTGGCGAACCTCTACCTGCATCACGTCTTCGACCTGTGGATGAAATGGTGGCGCAGTCATCAGGCGAAAGGCGACGTCACCGTCGTCCGCTACGCGGATGACTTCGTCGTGGGATTTCAACACCGAAACGAAGCGGAAGCATTCCTGCATGACCTGCGGGAACGCCTCGCCAAGTTCGGCTTGGAACTCCACCCCGACAAGACCCGGCTCATCGAGTTCGGCCGCTACGCAGCATCGAACCGCGAACGCCGGGGCGACGATCGCCCGCAGACGTTCAACTTTCTCGGCTTCACGCATCGTTGCGCGACCAGGGAAAGTGACGGCAGCTTCATGATCGCCCGAGAAACCATCAGTAAACGGCTGACGGCCAAAGTGAAAGACGTACGGAAAGAACTGATGGCCCGCCGCCACGAGCCAGTCCCCGCAGTCGGGAACTGGCTCAAAGCGGTGACCAGAGGCTACTACAACTACCATGGCGTCCCAGGAAACCTCCGGGCGCTATGGCTGTTCCGCTACGAGATCGGCAAAGCATGGAAGCGGTCCCTAGAACGACGCAGCCAAACGGCAGGCGTCCTCTGGAGCCGCATGACCACACTGATCAACACCTGGCTGCCCAGACCAACCACCATCCACCCATACCCGAATCAACGCCTACGCGTCACCACCTGAGGGAAGAGCCGTGTGCGGTAATCCCGCCAGCACGGATCTGTGCCGGGATGCGATAAATGCAACGTGGCTACTGTCGACAAACGACGGTAAAAGCAGATCGTTTATTGCATTCTACGGCGACTCGCGCAAATTGGCTTGTCAATTCGCCGCTCGCCATTCGTCCTTCGCCCTTCGCCGCTCGCCCTTCGCTCGCTAGCGCCTGTGCTTTGACGTCCACGTGGCGGGAGGGCCGCGGGAGGAGCGGACCGGCGGTTCTTATGTGCATGATTGTGCACGGCGCGCACCAGTACGGGAATGGGAATGGCTTGGCAGCCGGGATGGCCATGCTCGACTGTGTTCGCCATCCGCCCATGCCAGTCCGCCGTTCGCGGCCAACCTCCAGGAGACTGTCCCATGATCCCCGATCGTCCCAAGTCTCCCATCCCCGTCGCCGGTCCTGCGCTGGCTCTCCTCGTCCTGTTACTCGCCTGTGCACTGCCGGCTTGCCGTCGCGGTCTCCCGGGCCCTGGACATCTGGTGCCGTCGCCTGGGCACCTCAAGTAAACGAAATATAGGACATAGGCCAATCAGCTTGTTAGTCCGCCGGTCGCCGTCCCGCGCGAAATGTGTTCATCTTGACCAGCCGCTGCTTCGCCGCCAACGTCGGTGAATTGCATGGTGCTGCCGTCAGAAAATTTACCGCGTACATCGTCCTCCGCTGCGACAGATCTGTTTCGCGTCGGATTCGTCCATAGTTTTCAGGAACTGGCCGAGACGCCGTTCGCCGGAAACATCAATGCCCTGTGCTGGGAGCGAACGCTGCCCGGTGACTTCGCTGAGATCGTCGCGTGTTTGGGCAACAGTCATGAGCAGGCGATGATCACCCTCGATCCCGCCAAGCTGCGCGCGCTGCCACTGAGCGCGGCAGGGAACAACGCCCGTGAATGCATGCTCGCGGATTTTCACCTGCTGAGCGAGCGCGACCTCGCACCGGTGCTTAATTGCGTTTATGCATATCCACGTGACGACCGCGCAGGGCCGATCGCCACGGATGTCTTCTCATTCCACGTCGATAGCGCTCCCTGCGAAACCGCTACGTGGTTGTGCACCTACCACGGTCAGGCAAGCGAGGGACTGGCGAACGACGATGCCCAGCGCCTGGTCGACCTGCCAGCCATCCGCGCAGCCCTTCTGGCTGCGTACGGCGGATTCGATGACGCCGGGTTTCAGGACTTTCTGAGCGAAAACGCCTATGACCTGCACTACGCTGCACGTCCGCACGCACGTCCCTACTCCTTCGGCGTCGGCAGTCTGTGGCGTATTGCCACCGCGTATCCAGGTTGCCCGGTTCCGCCGAGCATTCATCGCGCTCCGCCGACCAGGCCCGGCGATCCCCCGCGGTTGCTGTTGATCAGTTGAGGGAATGCAGACTGCCCACAAAGCCGTTCGCGATTCGCGGTTCGCCAGTCACCAGCGCGAAGCGCAGCAGGTGGAGGGTGAAGGTGCAAGTCAGGGCGTTGTGAAAGGGCATGGCGGATTCCAGGCACATCAGGATGAGGGGGAGAGGCGGTGTAATGAGGGACGTGAGCGAGGTAGGGGCTCTGACTGTCGCTACAGAGGGGAGCTCTAGGCAGGGAGATTTGGCGGGTTTGTGCGGGAGGAGGGAGGGAAAGCGTGGGGCCAGTTTTCGCCGTTCGCCGTTCGTGGGTGCTGACGGTCAGGGGAAGTTGCTGCTCACATTTTGCATATTTCTTCAAACCGATCCGGCCTCATGATCGGGCCATGAAGACTGACGAGAAAGTACGTGCGCTCGCCGCCATTGAACTGGCAGATGCGCTGATCATTGATTTCAACAATCCGAGCAGCGCACTCAAGGGCATTGGTGGGGAGACGATGGAGAAGTTGCTGGTCTACCTCAAGATCACTGAACGGTCCCAGCGTCGTCGTTCCAGGAAGTTATCCAAAGCAGCGAATGACGTGGTGGCAGAAGACCCGGAGTCTGACGCCAGCGAGTGAATCGTTCGCCGTGCTGACTCAGGTGGAGTCATAAACGGCACGCACAGGCGGTCGTGAACCTTCGGCCCATCGCGGTTCGCGGTTCGCCGTTCGCCAGCGGCCAGCTATTCATCCACTACAATCCCACGGTTGGGCATTGGGAATAGCCGAGAGCAGGCTAGCCTGCCCGCCATGAAACTGCTCGCTCCTGCCTGCTGGTGTTCATTTCTCCTGCTGTTTTCCGTCGTTGTTGGCCTGCCGGCGGGTGAATTGCTACGGCCCGGTCATCATAAGCGCTTGCCCTACGGCGAAGGCTGGACCTTCGACATCGTGGTTCCGGTACGTGCGGAGGGAGCGGAGGGAAATGCCCTGCCGGTGCTGTTTCTGTTCAGTCCTGGCGGCAATCCCGATGTCGGACGCTGGAAGGCCTGGGCTGATACCAACGCCATGCTGGTGGTCGGGGTCAATGATTCGCGCAACGGGGTCAATTCCGCCATCATCGCCCGCATGCAGAAAGCGGTCAGCACGGCGATCGAACCGCTGGTCGAAGCCCATCCCTTCCTGCGCTACAGCGGTGGCTTCAGTGGTGGTGGGTGGTGTGCCATCTTCATGGCCCAGACCATGGGCGATGCGCATGCCGGTGCATTGGTGATGGGCCACCATCTGGCGGGTTTCGAGTTCGACTCCGTGCCCAAACACGTGCCGATCTATTTTTTGTGGGGTGAGCAGGATCCGGCCTTCAGTGCGAACACCATGACCGGGGTTGAGCGACGACTGACGGATTTGGGATACGTCACCCGTTTCCAAGAGATCGCGGGTGTCGCCCACACCGATCCGGCGCTGGATCTGCAACAACAGGCGGTGGCCGTCCTCATCGAGTTGGCCAGCGTGACGCATCCGCGTCTGAGCGCCGAGGAACGTAAGGTCGCCTGGGATCGTGTGGGAAATCGTATCGCGGCGCTATCGCAACAGGATCCCACGAGCGGCGTGGCAGCAGCGGAACTGTTGTTCCAGGTTCCTGGATTGGAGCAGGCCCGCCCGGCGGACTATCGCCAGTTGGTGACCAACTGGTTTGATCTGAATCTGGCTGGTGCGAATGCGATCACCGATGCGGTGGAAAGCCACGCGCAATTGGAGTCCTTGGCCAATCACCAACGGACCATGCTGGTGGACGCCAGCAGGAAGAAGAAGTTATCCACGCAGATGACGATCCTGCGCAAAGATCCAGCAGTCAAATCCGAGGTGACCGCCGCGGGTTATCTCGCCCAGATGCAGGCGGCAGCCGTCAAAAACAAGGGCGTGCCATCGAAATTGAAGCCGCTCATCGAAAGCATGGAACAACTGGTGAAGAAATATCCCCAGACCAGAGCCGCCAAGCAAGCAGAGTTGGCCTTGGAAGACCTGCGCAAACAGGTGCGCTAGACTCCTTGAGCTTCTAGCCAAGAGGCGAAGTCCGATCGGCGAGCGAGTAGTGGGGCAAACGGCCATCGGCCGCTAGCTACCAGCGGCGTCGTTCGCCGTTCGCCGTTCGCCGTTCGCCATCGCCGCATCTTCTGATTGGCGTGCGACCATGGATGAGCCATGGTTTGGTATGCTCACCGCACCCCGCTGGTTTTTCGCTCTCATGATGAGCGTCCTGACGTTTGTCGCTGCCTCGGCCGCCGACGAACAGAAATGGGTTCCGCTCTTCAATGGCAAGGACCTGAGCGGCTGGACCATCAAGATCGCCAATCGGCCGCTGGGTGAGAACTTTGCGGACACCTTTCGGGTCGAGGACGGCATCATCAAGGTCAGCTACGATGGCTACGGGAAGTTCGACAAGCACTTCGGCCATCTCTTCACCAACCTTGCCTACTCGCATTACATCCTGCGTCTGGAGTACCGCTTCACCGGCACGATGATGGCCGATGCGCCGCACTACGTGAACCTCAACAGCGGCGTGATGCTGCATGCGCAGTCACCGCAAAGTATGCGTTTTGATCAGGGATTCCCCTCCAGCCTGGAACTGCAATTCCTGGCGGGTGAGGGCAAGGGTCCGCGTGCGACGGGGAATCTCTGCACGCCTGGGACGCATGTGGACATGGGTGGCAAGCTGATCACCCAGCACATCGTCACCTCCAGCGCGCCGACCTTTCCCGCCGACGAATGGGTGCGCGCCGAGGCGGAGGTGCGCGGCAACGACGAGATCATCCATCGCATCAATGGTGTCGAAGTGCTGCGCTACCAGCGCCCACGCCTGGATCCCACCTGCAAGATCTCTCCCGCCAGCGATCTCGTCGACGCCGGCGGCAATCGTCTGCTCGGTTTCGGCCACATCGCGCTGCAAGCGGAAGGTCAGCCAGTGTGGTTCCGCAAGATCGAACTGCTGTCGTTGGAGCAGTAGCGGAAGCTCGCCGGTCGCCGGTCGCCGGTCGCCGTCCATTCCGCTCCCCGATCGGCCGCCTGATTTCCAGTTGAAGCGCCATCTGCCCAAGGAGATTTCCCGCCTATGCGCCACCTACTCGCTCTGTTCCTGGTCCTCGGTGTTTCGCTCTGCGCTGGGGCTGCCGACGGGCTCGTCAACGGCAACCCGCCGGACATCCGCGCGCTCAAGATCGGGGATGCCGCGCCGGAGTTCGATCTGCCGGGGATCGATGGGAAGAACCACAAACTCGCCGACTACACCGGTGGCAAGGTGTTGGTGGTGCTCTTCACGTCCAATCACTGCCCGACCTCGCACAGTATCGAGAAACGGCTCCAGCGTTTCTGGGACGAGTATCAACCCAAGGGCGTGAAACTCGTCGCCATCAACCCCAATCATCCCGATGGCCTGAGCAAGGATGAGCTGGGCTACGGCGAGTTCGGCGATTCCTTCGAGGAGATGAAACCCTACGCCGAGAAGAACAAATGGACCTTCGACTACCTCTACGACGGTGACCAGCAGCTCATCGCCCGCGCGTATGGCTGTCTGGCCACGCCACATGTCTTCATCTTCGACCAGGAGCTGAAGCTGCGATACGCCGGTCGCTTCGATGATTCGCGTTTCTATGACGACAGCACGGTGAAGTCGAAGGACGCGCAAAACGCCGTCGATGCCATGCTGGCCGGCAAGCCGGTGCCGGTCGAGTTGACCAAGCCGCACGGCTGCTCGACCAAGTGGCGCGAGAAGAAGGTCGGACACGACGCCAAACACGAGACCTGGGCCGCCACGCCGGTGAAGATCGAGACCATAGATGCGCCCGGGATCATCAAGCTGCGCGCCAACGCGACGAACAAGTACCGTCTGATCAATGTCTGGGCCACCTGGTGTGCGCCCTGCGTCAAGGAGTTCCCCGATCTCGTCGGCATCTCGCGCCAATTCGACATGCGCGATTTCGAGCTGGTGACCATTTCGCTCGACGCCGCCGAGGATCTCGCCAAGGCCGAGGCCTTTCTCTTCAAACAAGCCGCCGGGATGAGCAAGAAGGTCGCGGGCACGATCGCGAAGGAAGGCCGCACGACCAACAGCTACCTCTTCACCGGATCCACCGACGACCTCGCCGCCGCCTTGGACAAAGACATGCCCGGTCCGATTCCCCACACCATCCTGGTCGCTCCGGGTGGCGAGATCGTGTGGCGCCACAACGGGGTCATCGAGCGCGCGGAAACTGTGAACGCGATCCTTGACCGCATGAATCGTTTCTATTCGCCAGCGCCGGCGAAGTAGAGCGCGCGGCGAATGACGTATCGACTGCCCGGCAAGCAGGCAGCCATGCCGATGATCAAACGGCTGCGTGTGTTTGTGCAGACGCCCATCATTTGCCTGTCAGCGCTGATCGTGCTTGGGCTGGTGACCAGTTGCGCGCGCGCGTCACCGCCTCGATTGACCGAGGTCAGCATCAAAGAAAGTTTGATGAAACAGGGATCAAAGGGCCTGCTGGAGATGGCGGCAGCGGAGGGAACGGTGCGCTTTTCACTCGCGTTTCTGCCTAGCGAAACGGATGCCAGTAGTGCACGTGTGTCGGGGTCCTGCGAGCCGGTTGAGGCAGATTACCGAGATCTGCTCGCCCTGATTCAGAGCCATCAGTTCTCCAACGAACCGAATGGGATGGATGGCAATCGAGTAGAACTGATGCGACAATGGTCAGATGGAACCAGCGAGACCATCACCTTCTTCGGCGGTGGGACGCAGTACCGGGCCTATGACGATTGGCGTCGGATCTTTTCCAATCTGGTCTCCGGCCGTTCCTTCAATCACGAGATGCCGGATAGGACGCTCCAATTCAGTAGCGGCTGCAAATAGGATGAACGGGCTCTGCGGTGTTCCGTGGGGATATTTTGGGCATAGCGGTGTTCGACGTGCAGGTTTCCGGTTAAGGACACCAACCCCGTCTTCACGTCACCTGCTGCTTGGCGGCTCGGTGATGGGTGACCGAATGAGCCGCTTTCATGCTCCAGCGCCAGCGAAGTAGGGACGCGAACGGCTATGGTTGGCGCCTGTGCTTGGCTGATACCTACGCAGAGTGCATCTTGTCGCCTTGCCTCGGGCGCACGGTTTGGTAGCTATGCCGTCGAGTTGCAGGGTGCGGTTTCAACGCCCGCATTTTCACGCCCGCATTTTCACGCCCACATGACCAAGGATGAATCATGATCGAACGCTACTTCAGAGCCGGAGTGCGCTACCTGTGGAACAAGCCGAACGATACGGGATGTCCTCAGACGGGCCCGATCATCAACAGCAGCAAAGCCGCCACGCCACTGACCTATGATGGGTTGGATGGCAATCGCGCCGCGGTGGACCCGATGCTGCTGACGGTCAACGTCACCAGTGTCTTGGGCATCGCCAAAGGCGCGAACATTGCGCATGATTGGCTCGATTATGCGCCGGGTGGCATCGCCCGTCTGCCGACCGGAGGTCAGGACATCCTGACCGGCTACATGAGCGGCTGCCTGATCATACGCGGGACTTACACCGGCGTGATGAGCGCGTTCCATGTCGGCACGATCGACAACAACCCGGCGGTCAACCGGACCGTCAAACGGAATTTCGCCCAGGCCTTGCCGACCGATGCCACAGGATTCTCGCCGGCAGCCGTCTGGCCGGAAACCAATGTCATCCTGGGACGTTTCGGTGGTCCAGCAAAAGCGACCCCGAGGATTTTCGGTCTCATCACCGCTGCCGGAGCCTTCCATTCGATCCTGATGTTCAATGTGTGCGATGAACGCGGACAGTGGTCGAATCCGGCCGGCAAGCGGTATTGGGCGGTGGGTGGCATCAAGGCCGTGCCGGCGATGAACCGGACGAGATTGATGGCCAGCCTGATGTCGTGACGGCCTGAGGACGCTGATGGCCGGGCATGGCGTAGGCGCGGTGTTTGCGGAAGTGTTGCGGGTGGAGGGGGGAGGCATTTGCCGATCGCCGATTTCCAATCGCCAATCGCCGATTTCCAATCGGCAATCGGCAATCGGCAATCGGCAATCGGCAATCGGCAATCGGCAATCGGCAATCGCCAATCGCCAGCCCCTGGCGTGATTTTACACCCACACGGAACACACGCTGGCAATGCCGATGTTGCGGACAGACTGCGCGGCTATGCGACTACGTCCGTTGGCTTTCCTGGTCCTGTGCGCTCATTTCATCTTGCCGTTGGCGGCCCAGGAGCCGGTGCCAACCGGTGACGCGTTCGCTCGCGCGACCAAGGACGTGCAGGCGTTGTTGCGCGATCAGCCCAAACGTGGTCCGGCCGTGTTGGCGACTTCCCTGATGGAGAGTGCGCGCACCACCAGTGATCCGGTGGAACGATACGCCTACCTGCGTGAGGCGCTCGACACTGCGAGCAAGTCCGGCGACAGCACCATCGCGATCTCGGCGATGGATGCCCTGACCGCGGGTTTCGCAGTGAATGCGCTGGTCGAACGCGCCGACCTTGGGCTTCAACTCAGCCGTCAGGCCAAACAGGTGGTTGATGCCTCGATCGCCGCGCACTTCCTCATCGCCTTGTGTCGTCAGGCGGTAGCGACCGGCGATGATGCCTTGGCCGCTCGGCTGGCGACGGCAGCGACAGCGCTGAGTGGTCGTCATAAGGATGCGGCGCTGACCACGTTGGCGAAAGAGCTGCCGGCCTGGGTCACCGAGATCATCGCCTCGCGCAAAGCCCTCCCGGCGGCAGATCTGCTTGGCAACGTGAGCGCGAGCGATGCGACGATGGTTGGTCGCCATGCCTGCCTCTTGCTGGGTGATTGGAAAACTGGTCTGCCATCGCTGGCGAGTGGTAACGACACCCAACTGGCGAAGCTCGCGACCAACGAACTGGCGAGCACTGGTGAAGTGGCGCAGGCGGTGGCGATTGCCGATGGGTGGTGGACGGTCAGCGAAAAGCTTCGCGGCTTCAGTCGCACCCTGGTGCAGCGCCACGCCGAATCCTGGTATCGCACGGCGCTGCCGAAATTGACCGGCATTACGCTGTCACGCATCGACAAGCGCCTGAGCGACCTGCCCTTCGATGTGCTGAAACATACCGGGTCAGTGGATCTGTGGCCCCTGATGTCGCTGGCCAAGGGTTCCTACCAGGGCGAATGGAAAAACGTCAACGGCGTCTTGGTGGTGGAGAAGAATGACGCCGGCGATCACGTCACCATTCCGGTGGTTCCCTTCGGTGATTACCGCTTCGAATCCACCTTCGAACAGTTGTCCGACAAGGGCGAGGTGATGTTCCTCATCCCAGTGATGGCGGAGGATAGCCCGCATTCGCTGAACTACTTCCTCTACGACGACGGCTCGGCGTTTCACTTGATCAATGATGATATGGTCAGCAGCAACAGCCCTCGTGGTCGGATTACACCCAAGACCCGTCACACCTTCGTCGCCGAAGTTAAACAAGGTGCACAGATCAGCATCGTGCTGCACCTCGATGGCCATGAGATCTTCCGCTGGAAGGGCCCTGCGAGCACCAGCTTCGGCAATCACCGCAAAGCCCACCCGACCAGACCCGGAGCCCTGGGTCTCGGTGCCTGGAATGCCAGCGCCGCGTTCTACAACGCCCGCTTCATTCCTCTGAACGGTCGTGTCGGCCGTCTGGAAGATCTCGTGGCGCCGTGAACGGCGCGAGTGGCCTGTCACCTGTCACCTGTCACCTGTCGCCTGTCGCCTGAAACCTGTCGCTGCCCCGTACCCCCGACAGAATCCACCGCCTGACTTGGCAGCCCGGCGGCGATCGTTAGCGTCGGACTAACACAGGGATCGCCGATGAAACTACAATGCCTGTTCCCCTGGATTCTGACCATCCTCTGCGTCCTGACGATCCAACTACACGCCGCGACCGATGAGGAACTGTACAATAAGCACTGGGCGGAGGGCGATCGTTACAGCGCGGAAGGGAAATGGGACAAGGCGGCGGCCTCGTTCACCAAGGCGATCAAGTATTATCCCGCCCTGCCGGCCAACTACGGTTCCTACGTCAATCGCGCCAACGCCTATTCCATGCTGGGGAAACTCGATCTGGCGCTCAAGGATTACAACAAGGTCCTCGACGCCTTTCCGGACAAGTCGGTGAAGGAGTTGGGCGAGGTCTATTACAACCGTGGTGAGGCGTATAAACGGAACAAGAAACCGGCGTTGGCGATCCCCGATTATGAAAAAGCCATCGCCATCGATTCCGAGATCAAGTCGGTGCACAACAATTTGGCATGGCTACTGGCCACCTGCTCCGACGCCAAGGTCCGTGATGGCGCGAAGGCGATCAAATATGCCCTCATCGCCTGCGAAAAGACCGACCATAAAAATGCGTCCTATCTGGACACCCTGGGCGCGGCCTATGCCGAGGCCGGCGATTTCGAGAATGCCACCCTGACGCAGAAGAAAGCCCTCGAACTAGAAACCAATGCGGAGGATAAGGCCGATCTGGCCACCCGACTCGCGCTCTACGAAAAGAAGATGGCCTACCACAAAGCTGAATAGGCCGTCGTCGCATCGCCTAGGCGACTGAAGGTCAGGTGATTAAGGAGGCTGCTTGCCCGTTCGTATAACTCGTGTCGTGCGACCTCATTTCGCCGGCGAACTGATGTGCGTGCGGATCAGTGGCAGCTGCCTCATGTCCTGCAGATCATCCTAAAGCCCAGGTATAAGGTCATCAGCACGGTCATGAGTGGCATGTCGGTGAACGACGGATGTGACCTGAGGTTCACCAATCACGTTACCGGTAATTGTAGTCCCGCACGGTCAGGGCACCCGATCGTCCATTGCTCAATCGCTCAAGGCTATTCGGCGATAGGAAAATCCACCCTTGTTCCCATCATCCCTGCTTCACCACTTACGAGGAGCCACCCATGGCCAAAGAACAACGCAGCATGAAGGCAGCCAAAAAGGCGCCGGCCAAGTCCATGATGGAAAAGCGTGCGGCCAAAGCCGCCAAGCGCGCCCAGAAGTAGTCTGCACGGTGGCGTCGCTCCGTTAGGAGCAGACGTTCATCACGAGTTGAATCTCCGAGTTGAATCTCCGAGTTGAATCTCAAAGGCCCGCTGCATGCGCAGCGGGCCTTTTTCATGGCAGGTGAGCGCTGCCAGTGACCGCCGCAGCAGCTCGCCATTCGCCCCAAACGTTGGTCCATCGCAATTTTATGAGACGGATCGGTGCGCGTGCCCAGCGGCATTCTAAGGACAGGTTTGCCTGGCCACGGACTGTCCGCCGCGAATCGTCGTCTTCCCGGAGGGAATCCCATGTTCTGTGCCCGACTCTGTGGCCTCGCCCTGCTGGTCTCATGCCTCAGCGCCGGCGATTCGGCGACGACGCCGGCCGACGAGATCAAGCTCAAGGACTACCGTCCGGTCTCGATCTACAACGTGCCCAAGACCGAGGTGCGCAAAGCCCGTTACCCGGCGATCGATTTCCACACCCATGACTACGCCAAGACCCCAGGCGAGGTCGATGCGTGGGTGGCAGCCATGGACGCAGCGAACGTCGCGCGTTCGATCATCCTGACCTTCGCCACCGGCGATGAGTTTGACGCGCTGGTCGCCAGATATGGACGTCATCCGCAACGCTTCGAACTGTGGTGTTACTTCGATTTCACCGGCTGGGACCAGCCGGGCTGGTCGGAGCGGGCGGTCGCCGAACTGGAGCGCTGCCATCGTCAGGGTGCCCGCGGCGTCGGCGAGCTGATGGACAAGGGCATGGGTTTCCGGCCGATGTCACAGAAGGCCACCGTGGCGCAACTCACCGAACCGGAACTCGGCATGCACATCAACGATCCGCGGATGAAACCGCTGTTGGCGAAATGCGCCGAGTTGAAGATGCCGATCAACATCCACGTGGCCGAGGATGCCTGGATGTACCTGCCGCCGGACGCCAGCAACGATGGCCTGATGAACGCCGCCAAGTGGCGGGTCGATCTCACGAAAAAAGGCATCGCCGATCACGACCAGCTCATCACCACGTTGGCGGAGGCAGTGCGCGACAATCCTCAGACCACCTTCATCGCCTGCCACCTGGCGAATTGTTGCGCCGATCTCAGCCAACTGGCGCGTCTGTTCGATGCCTATCCCAACCTCTACGCCGACATCGGCGCGCGCTACGGTGAGATCGCGCCGATCCCACGCGCCGTCCGTGCCTTCATGGAGAAATACCGCACGCGCCTGCTCTACGGCACCGACAACCACTACAAGGCGGGCCTGTATCCGGTGTCCTTCCGCATCCTGGAAACCGCCGACGAACATTTCTACGACATCCGTTTCGGCTACCACTGGCCGCTGCATGGCCTTGATCTGAGCGATGAGACGCTGCGGGATCTCTATCAGGCAAACAGTGTCCGGGTCCTGGGCAGATGAGCGCGCTCCGGCGAGCGGCGACTGGCGACTGGCGACTGGCGAGCGGCGACCTGCCACTGGCGACCGGTGAAAAAGAAGACAGCGCTATTCGCCATTCGCCTTTCGCCGGTCGCTCTAGTTCCCCGCGCCTGCCATTTGCCCGCCACCTCCACCACACAGCAGAATGGCTCTGCTCTTCACAGACGCCGCCGGTCGCTTACGACCACGCATCCCATGCCATTCTCCTCATCGCCCGTCGTGTTACTGCTGACGCTGGGTGCGCTCGTCCTGCTGGGCGGCTGTGGCGCCGAGCGGAACGTCTCCGCAACCTCCATCGACGACCTCTCCCGTCGGCTGTCGACCTTCCATCGTCAGCCGACGCAGGATGAGTTCCGCGTCATTCTAAACAGCTTCAACCGCTTTGACAGCAATCCGGAGATGCGCGCGAACGCCTCGCTGATGGCCTCGTTCGTGGTGTTCGCCACCGGGAAATACGGTCTGAGCATCGATGACGCACCTGACAGTCTGCCGCTTAGTCGCTTCCGCACCGCGGATCACATGAAATTCACCGCCTGGTTGGATGACGGCAGCGCCAGCCCGGCGAAGAACGACGTGTTGTGGATGGCATTCTTCTGTACTGGCGAGGAGCATTATCTGGATCGCTTGATGGCAGTCGCCTTCGTCGACGCGTCACGCACAGAGGGCAAGAGCACCGTCATCGATCTCGCCGGCTCCAGCGCCCAGTGGTCATACAAATCGAACGCCGCCCAATGGCCCGAGGTGTTGCGCCACGCCGAACGCCTCGCGGCAGGTGGCAACACCTTCGCCGCCGAGTGTGTGGCCTATGCGCGAGAGCATCCGGAAAAGCGACCGTGATTGGTTGCGGGACGTGAACTCCTTGTTCGCAGCTTGGTCCCCAGGCTGACGGGGCTGAGTTTGAATCTCTGCTTCGGGGCGCACGGATTCGGGCTGGGCCGGTGACGATTTGGCCCAGCCACCATCACTTCGCGACTGGTGCCTTGCCCGTCAGCGCCTGAAAAACCGCCGTCGCGATCGCGGTCATGCCCTCGTTGTTCGGGTGCACCCGGTCAGGGATCAGCGCGTCCTTGCCGACCAGCGCGCCATGCACATCGATGATGCCGGACGACGTCGCTTTCGCGGCGGCATCGATCAGCGGGAACTCGGCGACGGTGTTCTCCTCGGTGATGCCGAAGTTGCCCTTGCCGGCGATATAGGGGGCGTAGCTGATGAAGATCTTCGGCTTCGATGGCAGCGCAGCGAATTTTCCGATGAGGTCCTGGTAGTCGGCGGTGAAGCTGTCCTTGTGCTTCCAGTTTTGCGGCTTGGTGTCGTTGGTGCCGAGGATGATGACCACCACGTCGGGGGTGAACTCTAGCGCCTTTTCGAACGCGCCTTCCTTTTGGTACGGCTTGTCGCCGGCGTTCAGCAGCGTCGAACCGCTGACGCCAAAATTGCGCACCTGCCATTTGTCGCCGAGCATCGCCTGGATCTGGTCCGGCCACGACTTGCCTTTTTCCGCGCCGACACCCTGGGTGATGCTATCGCCGACACAGGCGAGCTTGATCGGACCGGTGTAGCCGGCGACATCGACCGGGGTGCTCTCCGCACCGGTGGATGCGCTGACCGCCAGCAGGGCGATGAAGGCGAGGGACAGTCGGCGGGTGATCAGCATGGAAAGTCCTGGGGTTGGTGGGTGCCGCGGTTGGAGAGGTGCTGCGCTATGCCCGTTTCCCAGGCGTTGCCAAGCCACGGATGTGACCAGGCGGTACGGCAGATGGAGGATTGGTATCAGGAGGGTCGTGGCACCGTTGCTCAGGCGTGCGACGCTCAGGCGTGCGACACCGAGCTGCTGACGGGCGGGTTCCGCAGCGTCGAAGCGGATGGGCCCCGGTCGCGCGCCAGCATCACTTCGGCTCGAAGCGCACCCAGTCGAGGTTCATCAGCCCGCCCTTGCCGGGATTGACGAACACCGCGTAGACATCCGCGCGTTCACTACGCGCAGCGTCCAGCTTCACCGACGGTTCGATGTACTTGTCCCAGCCACCAGTGTTGGGGACTTCGATAGTAGCGATCAGGTCGCCAGTCGGCGAGCCAACACGGAACTCGACCTTACCGCCAACATTGCCCGAACCGGCGCGTGCCGTGAAGCCTCCGACATCGGCGAGGTTGATGCCGGCGAAACGCACATGATGTCCATGATCGATCGAGCCGATGACGTTGCCCATCCTCTTCGGTCCCTGCACATCGGCGTGTTCGGCGTCGAGCCGCCGCGAGCGCAGCGTCACGCTGGCCTTGCCGCTGAGCGAACCGGCAGGCGCGCGTCCGGCATCGGCGTAGGTCGCTTCGAGTACGAACAGGCCGACCTTGTCGTCCTTCGGCGCGGTGAGTTCACCGCTGAGGCCGCGTGTCAGCGCCGGGCCGCCCTTGCCTTTTTCCAGGGCGAAGACCCAGCGCAGCATGATGTTCACTTCATCGACCGAGTGCTGCGGGTGCGGCAGCATGGGGATCTCGCCCCACACCTTGCTGCTGCCGGCGCGTACGCGTCCGACGCTGGCATCGAGTGCGCCAGGTTGACCGCGGTACTTGTTGGCGATGTCGAGGAAGGACGGGCCGATGATCTTGAAATCGACCGCATGGCAGTTGAAGCAGTCGGAGGATTTCATCAGGGTGAATCCTGGATCGACGGCGGGGCCTTTACCGTCGGCGCTGAGCGTGCTGCTGCTGACCAGCGTGCGCGCGGCGAACTCGCCGGCCTTGTCGGCGGAGCGGCCGTCCTCCTGATCGTTCACCGTCACGGCATAGGCGACCGGTTTGCCTGGAGTGAAGAAGTCGCCGTCCTGCGGCGCGTTGAAGGCGACGATCGGTGCGCTGTTGCCCACTAGCACGGGCACACTGGCGCTGCGGCTTGCGCCCTTGGCGTCGGTGACCGTCAGTTCTACGCGGTAGTTGCCCGGCTCGGCGATGGTGATGGTCGCATCCGTGGTTTTCGCGACCGCTTTGCCGGTGGTGCCGCCCGCCGGAAAAAGTTTCCACGCATAGCTCAGCGTGTCGCCTTCGTGGTCCTTTGATCCGGCACCGGAGATTTTCACCGTCAGCGGTTCGCGTCCCGACGAGGGTTCGGCTGCGACCTTCACCACCGGTGGGAGATTGCCACGCAGGTAGCTGATCTTCACCAGCTTGGCATCGTGATTGGCGCCCCAGGTCTCGCCGTAGTCGAGCATATACAGCGCACCATCGGCACCGAACACCGCGTCGACCGGACGTTGCAGGAGTGTCGCGCCATCTGCGATGGCGGGCTTCAGCTTTTCGATCTGGTCGGCGGAGTTGCCAGTCACCACCGCGCCGGTGAAGGGTTCGATGCGTTGGAAGTTCTGTTGCGAATCCATCCGCGCCCAGCGGATGGTCGGACGCTGCCAGTCCCAGAACAGCAGACAACGGTCGAACTCCTTGGGGAAACCGCCGGTTTTCTCGAACTCAGGACGGAAGTGGAACACCGGCCCGGCGCAGGCAGTGCGACCGCCCTCGCCCATCTCGGGGAACTCCTTCGGCTTGCGGTAGGGCCACCAGATCATCGCTGGTTGCGCCGGCGGCAGGGTGTTCAGCCCGGTATTGTTGGGGCCTTCATTGATCGGCTTCTGCGGGTCGAACAATGCGCCGACCTGTTTGGTGGTGTAGTCGTAATCCGCGTAGGCGAAGTTGTTGCCGATGAAATACGGCCAGCCGAAGTTGCCAGCCTGCTTCGCCTGATTGATCTCGTCGTACCCGCGCGACCCACGTGGACCATCGTCGCCGGCATCCGGGCCGACATCACCCCAATAGACGATCCCGGTCTGCTGATCGACCGACATGCGCCAGGGATTGCGACACCCCATGGCGTAAATTTCTGGTCGCGTCTTCGCCGTGCCGGGCGGAAAAAGGTTGCCGGCGGGGATCTCATACGTGCCGTCGGGCTTGGGTTTGATGCGCAAGATCTTGCCGGTGAGCGCGTTGGTGTTGGCCGCCGATTTCTGCGCGTCCCACGGATACCTTTCCGCCCGTTCATCGATCGGCGCGTAGCCGCCGCTGTCGCCATGCGGATGGGTGTTGTCGCCAGTGGAGATGAAGAGCATCCCGCCCGGTCCGAACTCGACCGAGCCGGCGTGGTGACAGCAGTCCTTGCGCTGTTCCTCGAATGCCAACACCAGTTTCGCGCTGCTCATATCGAGCTTGTCGCCGACCATGGTGAAGCGCGTCAGGTGCTGGCCGTCGAAATCCTTCGGCGAGTGCAGGCAGAAGATCCAGTTGTTCTTGGCGAAATCGGGATCGAGTGCGAAGCCGAGGAAGCCGTTCTCCTGGCCGTTCCATACCTCGATGTGTCCGGCCTCGACCGTCAGCTTGGTCTTGGGATCATAGATGCGCAGCGTGCCGCCGTACTCGTTGAAGAAGATCCGTCCGTCCGGCGCGACCTCCAACTCCATCGGTTGTGGCATGCCTTCGAGCAGCGTCTCAACGGTGAAGCGGTAGTCGGGTGGTGCCTCGCTGGCAACCAGCAGCGACGACAGCAACAACAGGGATGACGAGGTAATGGTGCGCATGGAAGCTCCGCAGAGCAACGTCTACGCATCCGGGCAGTGATCCGCTGAGAAAAATCTGTATTTATCGGATCTCGGGATCGTCAATGGCGGATCGATGGCCATGAGCGTCATTCTGAAAGAAAGCAGATGAACCGCCGAGAGCGCCGAGGCGAGAGCCCACAAAAACGACGCGGCCCGCTGGAAATCCAGCGGGCCGCGTTGAGGAACCAGAAGTTCTCTAGCGCTTAGCGATTGTATCCGCCGCCGCCGCCGCCGCCGCCGTCGCGACCGCCGCCGTATCCGCCGCCGCCGCCGCCAGCGCGGGGCGCTTTGGCACGGTCTTCAGCAGGACGAACGGTGATGTTGCGACCGTCGCATGCGGTGCCGTTGAGCGCCTGCACAGCCTTCTGGCCGGCCGCTTCATCGGTCATGGTGACGAAGCCGAAACCACGGCTCTTGCCGGTGTCGCGATCGTTCACGATCTTGGCACGTTCGACGTTGCCATGGGTTGCGAAGAGGGCCGACAGACTGGCATCAGTCATCGACCAGGGAAGATTGCCTACGTAGAGTTCCAACTGGATAACCTCGGGATGGACGCACGAGGCGTCCTCTGGTGATGTCTTGCGACATCGGGATGGCGCTACCCGCGCCTGGGGACCACCAGCGACAGGCCGGTGGCGGGCGGGAACCTACTCATCCGTCCCAGGTAAAGCCAGGGAATTGCCAGAATCTGCCCGATGCGGCGTCACAGTGCCCATCATCACAAGGTCTTGGCGTGTGCCACCAACGGTCGAGGTAGGTGCCCCAGCCCGCGTGGAACCCCATTATCCTGGTGTTTTGTGCGCCCGGCCTCGTCGCCGTGCAGGGCAATCGCGGTGTACTTCGTGCCCGTACCGTGCGGCTGGCTGCGGTTTCGCTTCGTAGCGTCGTGGCGGTTCAATCGGATTTGATGTGGGCGGGGCCTGAGCTTAACAGCAATGAGCCAGCGCCGGTCGGAAGCCGGGTCGCAGCGCGTCGGTCCATGCTTCCCACACCAAGCTGGGTGGGACATCGACGATGCGTTCGAACACGAGGTCAAGTTTGGGATCGATGATCAAGGTTTCTTTTCCTTGAGCGTTCGGGCTTTGAGTGAGAGCAGGTAGAGCAGGTAGAGCAGGTAGAGCAGGTAGCTGTCGAGCTGGTCGAAGCATTTCTCCCACAGCCTGCGTTGACGCGCGAGCTAGTCCTCGCGGCCTTCATCCACTTGGCGCGTGCAGTATTCCCTGCCACTCGCCGGCACACATCGCTGGCAACTCACCTCCGCACGCTGTGTCCCAGGGCTTGCGCGTTCCTTGGGGCATGGCCATAGTCCCAGGCCTTCAGGAGACCCGCCATGGATGATGTCGATCAAATGCAAACCGCGACCCCGGGCTCCGGCCTTGCCATCGCTTCGCTGGTGCTCGGCATCCTCGGCCTGGTGCTGCTGCCGCTCGCCATCGTCGCGTTGGTGCTCGGCATCATCGCGCTGACCAAGGGCCAGAGCAAAGGCCTGGCCATTCCCGGAGTGGTGCTTGGCGGTCTCGGGGTCTTGTTGCTGCCATTGGCGATCATCGCGGCGATCGCCATCCCCAACCTGTTGGAGAGCCGCGTCATCTCCAACGAGGCGGCCGCCGCGACGAGTCTCAAATCCGGCGTATTCCCTTCCCAGATCCAGTTCCAGGGCGGTGCCTTTGTCGACGAGGACAAAAATGGTGTGGGCGAGAACGGTTTCATCACCGAACTGAGCGGCACGGATGCGGTGTCGGACGCGCGCCTGTCGTTGCTCCCACCGTCATGGAACAGCGCCGAGCCGCTGCTGAATGGTTATCGCTTCGCGCTCTACCTGCCCGATGGGAATGGCGCCGCAGCGTCACGTGGGAAAATCACCGACCATTCCCCGGAAGCGATCAAGGAGCGTGAGAGCCATTGGATCGCCTACGCGTGGCCCGAGCAGTGGGGCGAGAGCGGCCGTCGCGCCTTTGCCGTGACCGCGAACGGGACGGTGCTGAGCACCAAGCCGTCAGCCACCGGCGCCAGACCGGAGTGGAACTCCGCGCTCAGCGACGGGTGGGGCTCGCCGCCCTCCGCCGAGTGGGTGCCGTACCGCCGCTGAATCTGAGGCGGATCGGCAGTATCCTTTAGCGTTGGGAGTCCGTGATGAGCACGATCGTCAACCAGCGTCGCGTAGGCTGGCACCTGGGTCTCATCGCGGTCTTGTTGTTCCTCCACCGGGTGTCCGCCGCCGAACCGCCGGCGTGGGTCGCTGACCTGCGTTCCGCGGTGGCGGCCGAACTGTCCGCCGAGGCCCTGCCGCTGGCGCAGGTGCAACCCGCGATTGAGGTGACCAGCACCTACGATCCGGCGCAGGGGCGCATGCAGGGCAGCATGCAGGTGGCGCTGCACAACGATGGAGCCGAACCGTGGAGCGAAATAGGCTTCGTACTGCATGCCAACAATGCGCGTTCCTACGTCGGCACCGGCATCACCATTAACGCGGCGACGGTCGACGGCCGTGCAGTCGTGCCGCGGCTGGTCGCGGATGGTCGCGGGGTGTTGCTGCCGCTGACCACGCCCCTGGCTCCCGGAGCATGGACCACCTGCACGCTGGCGTTCACCACTACCATCCCAGAGGAAGGCGGACGCGCTGGTTTGCTGACGCGCAGCGCGCACGGACACCACCTGTACAGTTGGCTGCCCGAGCCGGCGATCCACCGTGGCGGCTGGGATTTTCCCGCGCTGGTGGCCTTCTCTGATCCGTCATTCGTGCGCGCCGCCGATTACCGCTGGCGTTTGACCCTGCCGACGGGGTGGACGCTGGTCGCCGGTGGCCAGGAATCACGTCAGACGGATGGCACCTGGCTGGTGCTCGCGCCACGCATCCGCAACCTGGTGGCGTGGGTCAGCGACCAGCCAGTGGAGGTCATGCGCCTGACACCGCCGAGCGGTCCGGAGGTGCGCGTCGCCTACATCGGCAAACACACGGTACGTGCGGCGTTCTGTGCCAGCGTTGCGCGCGATGCACTGATCATCGCCAGCGAGATGTTCGGTGCGTACCCGCGCCGCAGCTATGACATCGTCTTCGCCACCTTCGCGCTCCAGGTCGGTGGCATGGAAGCCAGCGGCATGACCTTCCTGCACGAACCGTTGTTCGCCAAACTCAACTGGCGTGGCAGGGATCCGCTGACCGATCAAGAGAACAGCCTGTTGCACGCCACCATCCACGAGGTGCTGCATTCGTGGTGGTACGATCAGGTCGGCAACGACACGCACCGCGAACCGTGGCTCGACGAACCGCTGACCGAATGGAGCACGTGGTACGTGATGGAGCGCCTGCGCTCCGAGAACACCATGCAGATGCTGATCGGCACCCGTCTGCCGGCGATGATGGCGATCGCCAAGGAATCCGCGCCGCTCGACACTGCTGGCGACCGCATGAGCGAGATGCAGTTCGGCGTGCTGCTCTACTGCCGTGGTCCGCTGATGTACCAGGCCCTGCGCGTCGAAGTCGGCGACGACGCGTTGTTCGCCGCGCTGCGCGAGTGGTACCGGCAGCATTCCGGTGGCGTGGTGACGCGCGCCGACTGGGACCGTACGTTCCTCACCCTACTGCCGGAGGAACGTCGTGCGGCCTTCACCCGCAGCTGGCTGACCGGCACCGATGATCCGGTCCCGGCGAGCATGGACCTGGTGCTGAAGTCCGGGCAGGCAGCGAGCATCCGGCAGATGGTCGAAAACGCGCGCAGCGCGGCGGCGGAGCAGAAACCGGTGGCACCGGTGACGCCACCACCACCGGCGACGCCGGTTCCCTGACTGGCATCGCAGGTCGGCAGATGCCTGGCTTGGTGCGTCGGCAGCACGTCACCGGCCATCAGCCACCTGACACGGCTGGGCGTTGAGTTGTCCGCCACGTCGTCCAGCGTACCCGCCCTGCGGAGGTCGCTCATGCGTCAGCTCATCCTTGCCGTGCTCGCCATCGTGTCGTTCGTGCCGGCCAACGCTGGTGAGGACAAGCCGGCCGCACCACGTCCGCCGCCGGTGGTCTCGCCGGAGATCGCCGCCGACCGCAGTGTGACCTTCCGTATCAAGGCAGCTCAGGCGACCAAGGTCGAGGTGCGTGGCCAATGGGCCAAGGACGCGCTCGTGCTGACCAAGGGCGAACACCACGTGTGGGCTGGCACCAGTGCGCCGATCCCCGCCGGCGTGTGGGAATACAGCCTGGTGGTCGATGGCGTGGCGATGATCGATCCGGGCAACAGCGCGATCAAGCCGATGCGCGAACCACGCACCAGCATTTTGGCATTGGGTGGAACGCCGGCGCAGCCGTGGGATTTCCAGGACGTGCCGCATGGCACGGTACACAACCACGTCTACCAATCGCAGGCCTTCAACGCGCCACGTGAGGTGTCGATCTACACACCGCCGGGCTACGAAACATCGAACGCGGTGTACCCGTTGCTGGTGTTGCAACACGGTTCGGGCGACAACCAAGCAACCTGGACTGCGCACGGCAAGGCACATTTCATCTTCGACAACCTCATCGCCAGCAAACGCGCCCAGCCGATGGTGGTGTTGATGCTCAATGGCCACGCGCCGGTGGCGTCGCGTGCGGAGGATCCCGCGCAGCGTTGGCTACAATCGATGGAAGTTTTTCGCAATGAACTATCGCAGGATGCTTTGCCGTTGGTGGAGCGCCTCTACCGCGTGGCGAAAAAGCCCGAGCAGCGCGCCATCGCCGGCCTCAGCATGGGCGGTGGACAGTCGCTCGGCGCGGGACTGACACTCGACAGCTTCGGCTGGATCGGCGCTTTCAGTGCCGCCGCGCCGCCCACGTCGATGATCGACCCGGCGCTCGCCGATGCCGCGGCAACCAACGCACGTTTGCGCCTGCTATGGATCGCCATCGGCAAGGACGACTTCCTGCTCGAACGGAACGAGAAGTTTATCGCCCTGCTGAAAGACAAGGGCATCCGCCACGAGTACCTGCTGACCGAGGGCGGTCATTCCTGGCCGGTGTGGCGGCAGTACCTGGTGGATTTCCTCCCCCGGCTGTTCGTCTCATCGCCGTGAACAGAGCGCACCCTCGCGGGTCGCCTGATGGACTGCGGCAGCGACCGGGCCGGTAGAGTGGAATGTCTGCAACCGGCGGATGCAGCGCGGGCAAACCCCGTTAGCTTCTCCGATGCCTTGCGTCTCCGCTTGTCGCTTGCGTCTCCGCTTGTCGCTAGCGTCTCCACTCGCTTGCGTTTCCACCACTCGTCGCAGGAGGTTCCATGCTGCCCCGCTCCTTCACCACGCTGCTGTTATCAGTCATGTGCGCGGGCGTGTTCGCCGCGGCGCAGCCGGCGGTCGGTTCACCGGCGCCGGAGTTCGGCGGCAAGCAGTTCCACAATCTGCCGCCGACCATGAGTTCGCCGGTCACCCTCGCCAGTCTGCGCGGGCGGGTGGTGGTGCTCGACTTCTGGGCCACGTGGTGTGGACCGTGCGTGGCGTCGATCCCGCACCTCATCGAACTACACCAGAAGTACGCTGAGCAGGGCCTGGTGATCGTCGGCCATACCGACGGCAGCAGCACCGGGCTCGAAGCCTTCATCAAGGCCAAGGACATCCCGTACCTGATCAGTGTCGGCGCCGACATCGGCGATGCCTACGGCGTGAGCGGCATCCCGCACGTGTTCGTCATCGATCCCGATGGCAAGGTCGCTTGGCACGGTCATCCCGGTGATATGCAGGAGAGCACCATCACCAACGCGCTGAAAAACGTGCGCCTTTCCGCCAGCCCGGCACCGCGTTTCGCCAAGCCAGCGAGCGTGGAAAAAGTCGCACGCATCGAAGCCGGCATCGCCACCGGCAAGGTCGGCACCGGGGTGAAGGCGCTGGAGAAGCTTGCCGGTGACAAGGACGCCGGCACTGCCGCCGCGGCCACCACGACGCTGGAAGCCATCGCCACGTGGAAAACCAAGATCGATGGCGAGATCACCAAGCAGAAGGATGCCGGCGACGTCTACAGCGCAGCCGAACTGGCCGAAAGCGTGGCGACCAGCTACGCCGGCCACGATGACGCCAAAGTCTACCAGAAGCTCGCGGGCGAGTTGAAGAAGGATCCGGGCTACGCCGCCGGCAAGGAATATCAGAAGCTTGCTGCGGCCCCAGGCGAAGCGCGCAAGGACCCGCGGTTTGCCAAGCTGGTCGAGGCCTTCATCAAGAAGTACCCGACCGGCTATTACGCCGAGCAGGCCCGCACCCTGGGCAACTGAGCCACCGGTGCTCCCGACCCCGGCGGTGGATCAACGTCCCACCGCCATACGCCGGATCCCATTCTGGCATGGCGGCCCGCAGTGACATCCTGGTCATCATCAAGGGGTATCGCATGACGTCCTGCCTCATCCGCATCCTGGTGTTCGGCGTCGTCAGCTTCGCGGTGAGTGGCAACATCGGTGCCGAGGAACTGCCGAAGATCGTCCAGGACCAACTCACGCAGGTGCAGCCGGCGCTGAACAAGGCGCAGGGCGAGTACCGCAAGAAGGTCCAGGACGAGAACAACAAACTCATCACCATCATCCAGAAGGCGATGGAGAAGGCGACCAAGGCGGGGAAGCTCGATGATGCGTTGGCGCTCAAGAGCGCCCTCGAAAAGGCCAAGAGCGGTGAACTGCTGAAACCGTACCTCGAACCGAGCACCACCGATCTGCTCGGCAACGACACCACGGTTAGCGATGGTCCGGCGGTGATCACCTTCAGCACCGGCGATCCGGTCGAGGTGCTCGCGCCGAACAAGCAGATCTTCAACAACCGCGACTACCTCATCAGCGAGGTGTCGAACGAGCTCCAGGGCCTGCATTTCACCCAGCGTCCGTTCAAGGAACCGACGCCGATAACGATCAAGGTGCTCACCGGCGGCGTGCTGCACATCGCGGTCGGCGATCCACCGGATGGTTTGGATTTCCCCGCCCTCGGCTTCGAAGTCACATCACTCTACGTGCAGGGCGCTGCCGGACGGTATGCGGTGGTGCGCAAGCTCGTGCGCGCCGGTGAAAGCATCACCTTGCCGCCGAGTGCGAAGGCCAACTCGTTCCCGATCTTCAAGGCGCGCCAGCCTTAGAAGCTGTCTGAAAAGACCGAAATTCACATGGAGGACCGAAGAACCGGAGAGAAGCGAGAAACGAAGTGTCGATGAACCGCCGAGGTTCCGCCGCGCTGTGTTCCTCTGGTCCTCCGGTCCTCCGGTCCTCCATGTCGGTCGTGCCTTTCCGGACAGCTTCTTAGAGGGAAGAGCACCGGCGAGCACCGCTCGCTCACTCGCGGTAGCGCTCCGCGAGCACGGCGATGTGTGCGACCACGTCGCGGAATTCGCTGTCGCTCAGATCGCTGGTGATCAGGTGCATCTTGCTGCCGTCCTCGTCGCTGGCGGAGCCGCCACGGATGCCGGCGCGATACTTCTGCAACTGCGCCACCTGGTACCAGTCCTGCAGGCCGGTCAGCGGCGCGGCCTTGAACGCCAGTTCGCCACTGCCGTTGTAGCGGTGGCAGGGCATGCAGCGTTCCTCGAACAGTTCCCGTCCACGACCAGCATCGCCGCCGAGGGTGTTGCGAGTGGGCTGGCGCTCCATCGCCGCGACGGTGCTGGCGAGGGTCGCGATCTGGGTCTCGTCGAGCAGGCGTGCGATCGCGTGCATGCGTTGTCCGTCAGGATCCGCGGGATCGCTGCCGCGCAGATTGCGGCGGAATTTGTCGAACTGTTCGCTGACGTACCACGCCGGCAGGCCGGCGATCGAGGGCGTGCGCAACTCGCGGTTGCCTTCGCCGCGCAGACCGTGGCAGGCGGCGCAGAGGTTGCCGAAGGTGATCGGTGAACCGGGTGGTGGCAGCGTTGGTGGCCGTGGGGCAGTTGGTGCGCTGGCCTCCTGACGCTCACCGCAGCCGGACATCCCCAGCACAAGGCAGATGACCAGCAGGAGCGCAGCCGGCAGCGTCGGCGTCATGTGCTGAAGCCGAACACCCGCGTTGCCGTGCCGCCCATGATCAGCTCTTGGTCAGCGTGCGTCAGGTGGACGAGGTGGCGTCGTGCGCGTTCCTGATCCGCTACGCAGCTTGCCGGCGTCGAGGCCGCACTGAACGCGCCGCCCCACATCATCCGTCCAGCACCATAGGCCCCGGTCAGGGCGCGGATCGCCGGCGTTAGATCGCGGTGCGGGTACTGGGTCACTTCGCTGAGGGCGGACAGCTTGACGATGGTGTTGGGTTTGTCGGCCCAGCGCACCACCACCTGGTGTTCTTCTTCAGTGCCTTGCAGTGGTCGTCCCAGGTGGTCGATGATCACCGTGGTCGAACGGAATTCATCGATCAGCGGCGTGAACCCCGGAGCCCAACGTGGTTCGAAGTGGAGCTGCATCGCCAGCCCGGCATCGGCCGCCGCGCGCCACAACGCCCGCAGCTCCGGTTTGCCGAAGGGCGGAAGCCGTCCAGGGGCGTAGGCGTGTACGCGTGCGGCGATCAGCGGTGCGCGTTTCGCCAGCGCGGCGAGTTTCGTTGCTGCATCAGGATCCTCAGCAAAGAACAGGCAGGTGCCCGCGAAGCGCCCGGCGCCAATCGTCAGGCAGTGCTCCAGGTAGCGATAATCATCCTGGTAGGGCTCCGGATGGACGATGATCGCGCGCGCGACACCAGCCCCATCCATGCACGCCAGCAAGTGTTCCGGCGTTGCCGCCGTCGTCGGCCGGTATGGTGCCCGCTGATGCGCCGGGAAACGTGCGTCATCCGGCGCAGCGAAACAATGGACGTGGGTGTCGATGATCATGCTCGTGCGCTCCGGAGTCCGATCCTGGCAGCTGGGCAGCATCGCCACGCTCGCCGCTGCCAGCAGCAGGTGTCGTCGGGTGAGGTGCGCGTCCGACACCGGACGCCGGACATCAGACATCGGATGCGGCGCCGACATCGGGCGCGTCGGGAGTCACTCGATGCGGTAGAGGCTGGTCTTGGTGCGCACGATCAGTGCTTTGCCCACCACCGCCGGACTGGCCATGCAGCCGTCGGCGAGCGTGTTGGTGGCGAGGATCTTGAAGGTCGCTCCCGGCTCGACCACGGTGGCCTTGCCGCGCGCGTCAAAGAAATACATCCGGCCGTCGGCCAGCACTGGTGACGCAGCGAAGTCGGCGCCGAGGCGTTCCTTATATATCTCTTTGCCGGTGGCGAGGTCGAGGCACAGCAGGATGCCGCTGTCATTGACCACGTAGACGCGCCCATCAAGCAGGATCGGTGACGACTGCGAGAGCGAGGGGAACTTCACCTTCCAGACCACATGGCTGGCGGTGACGTCGCCCTTGGCACCGTCCAGACGCACGCCCCACAGCGAGGAGGTGTTGAAGGCGGTGTTGAACACCAACATCTTGCCGTCGCTCACCGCCATGGTGGCGTTGGAATAGCCGGTGAAATCCACGTGCCACAGATCCTCGCCGGTGAGTGGATCCTGCGCGTAGAGGCGTTCGGCACCGTTGACGATCGCCTGATCGACACCGCCGCTGACTCCGCCGCTGACACCGCCAACAGTCACCACCAACGGTGTGCTGAAACATTTCCGGCTCTCATCTTTGACCTTGGCCAAGCGTTCGATGGCGGAGCGGTCTTTCTTCCACGCGATCTTGCCGGTCTTGGCATCAAGCGCGACGCCGTACTGCGCATCGACGCCATCACAGCTCAACAACAGCTTGTCGCGATAGAGCACCGGCGATCCGCCTGCGCCGACCGCGTGATCGACCTTCAGTTCACGATTGGCCCACAGGGTCTTGCCGTCCTTCACCGCCAAGCACGCCGTGCCCATGGTGCCGAAGTGCACATACAGCCGATCACCCGCCAGCACCGGCGTCGGCGAAGCGTGCGAATTGCGCGCGTGTTTGACCGGCACCACCTCGTTGGTGAACACCGTCACATCCCACACGATCTTGCCACTCGCCAGATCGATGCGGTAGGCATGCAACGAACGACCGTCATCAAGCGCACTGGTGACGTACACCGCGCCATCACCGACCACCGGCGACGACCAGCCTTCTCCGGCGATCGCAGTCTTCCACGCGACGTGTTCGGTCTCGCTCCAGGTCAGCGGCAGGCCTTTGGCAGCACTGACACCGAGCGCGGTCGGGCCGCGCATCTGCGGCCACGAATCGGCAGCGTAGCTATGGGAAAAAACCGTCAGTAGGGCCCCAATGACCAGCGTGTGCAATGGTTTCATGGTGCGCAGCATTCGCCTGATGGGGGGCGGTGCCAGCCCTGGAGCGATAACCTGCCAGGGAAAGTGTGACAATCACCCGGCCGGCTGCATATTCGGGTGAAGATGAGATGAATTCAGGGGTCGCTCGAATTCCCAATGCTGAGTAATGGCCGGGATTTGACATCTCAGCAGGTGGATCCTTGCGCCGTCAACGTGCAGCAGTACGAGACCCCCCCGGAAATGGCCAGCTTGGCCTGATAGGTCACCTGAGCTTCGATGCGAAGATTTACTATCAACGTCCAGTTGGAGGTCCCATGCCCCGTATCCTGTACCTCACCGCCATCTGCCTGCTCGCCGGGATCGCAGCCATAGCTGAGGGGGCTGACCCGAGCATCGCCTTCGCTGTGACAGCCAACGGTCAACCAGTCAGCCAAGGGCAGACCGTCAGCGGCAAGGTGAACATCACCGTGACGGTGACCAATGGCATCGCCATGCACACCGCGGCGTACGGCAACATGATACTCTTGCCGTTCAACGAACCCGGCCATGCCCCCGACACGCCGGTGTGGAGCCGCACGACCCAGGTCGACACGCGGAGGTTCTACGATGGCGAGAACCAGCTCAGCGTGCACGTGCATCCGCACAATCAGGCTGGCGAACCGTACGGAGCGGATTTCAACTTCGCGACCTTCACGCTCATCAGCGAGAACGCGAATCCGGCACCGAACGGTGATCGCCTGCTGCCGACATTGTCCTTCTCGTCATTTGGCTGGACCCCATCGCTCGGGCAGGAGGGAGATTACTATCTCAGCGGGGATGCGACGATGGCTGACGACAGGACTCCAGGCGGAGTAGACCGCGGCTTCACCACCGCTGCCCCCATCCAGATGATCGCACACCTCGGCGAATCGGTGCTCGGTCGTTTCCGGTGGAACACGCTGACTCCGCCTTTCGGCGATAGCGGCCTAGTATCCCGCTGTCACCTGCGTCCCTTCCAGCGTGATCAGGAATTCGATGCGCGGGTGGTGGTGTTCTTTACCGACGGTGCGGGTCGGGCAAACTACGCCACCAAGGCCTTCCGCATGCCGGCACTCACGGCTACCGATGCGACGGCGCTGCCCCTGCCACTGATGGATGCGAAGATCGTCGGACTCGGTAATGGCGGGACCCTGGTGGTGCCGGAAGGCGGAACCGCGCCGTTGTATGTGCAACTGAGCAATCCTCAGCCGGCGGTATGGCGGTATCCAGAGATGACGACCTGGCTCGGCAATCGCGCGGTCCACGTCACGTCCTTGTTGCCTCTGCTGGAAACCTGGCCGGAGGGCGCGACGAGTATCATCATCGAAGTGCCGATCCCGGCGGCGGAGATTGCCCGTATGCAGGCCGTCCGTCAGGGAGGGGAGGCGAGCACGGCGATGCCAGTGTGGTTGGATTTCAATCAGGAGAACGAACCGAACCTTCCGGTCTCATCCCACGTGCACCTCAACAGTGTGCGCACATCAGGATACTCCTGGCCATATGGAGCTCCCACGGTCGCCATCCGCAAACCGTGGCAGGGAAGTGGGCACTGGACCGGAGCGTCGTTGGTGGCGGGTTATGACCGGTGGGGTCCGTGGCCGAGCGGCTCCAAGGTGCGGTGGAGCCTGGATGGTGGAGCATGGACCGAGGATAACGGCGATGGCCTGATCCCGCTTACTGGTCTGACGCGTCAGAGCCATCGCCTTGATGTGGAACTGGTCGACTCCGCCAATGTGCGTCTGGCAGGGTCAGGCAGTTTCGCCAGCGCCACCTTCATGGTGGTTAACGCCATCCCCAGTGCAGTCACCGATACCTATGTGGTCTCCTCGGGTGGCAGCCTGACGGTCGGTGGCTCTGGTGTTCTCGCGAATGATGCGGATCCGGATGGCGACGCCTTGAGCGCCATCATCGCGAGCCAAGCCCGTCACGGTACGGTGTCATTGAGTGCGACTGGCGCATTCACCTACACACCGACTCCCGGTTTCATCGGCTTCGACCGTTTCTCCTACCGCGCGAACGATGGCGCTGCCAGTTCTCGTGAGACGGAGGTGCGCATTCAGGTGCGTGCATCAGCATCTGGAGCCAGACTGATCGGCGACTGGCCGATGATCGGTCGTGATCCGCAGCATACCGGGCACTTCCCTGGTTTTGTCGGTGAGGTGGCACCGACCCTTGCTTGGACTGCCAGTTACTCAGCAGGTTCGTCATCGGTCAATCGCATGCGTGGTGCGGCCGTGGTCGGCAACCGGTTGGTCGCAGCGATCGACTACTACGCCTACGGTCAGATGTTGGTCAGTGGTTTTGATACAGCCACGGGACAACGCATCTGGGAGCGGGGATTCGAGGCGGGCGATGCCACCATTCCGACCATCGACCAATCCACGGTCTTTGTCGCCAACAACACCTACTCCAACGGAAACCGTCTTCAGGCCATGGATCTGTCGACCGGGGCGCAGCGTTGGACCTCCTCCGCCCAGGTCACAACTGGTTGGCCGCCAACGGTAGCCAACGGCATGGTGTGGAGTGGAGGATCAAACCGGTTGTACGGATATGATGCCGCATCAGGTACCCAGCGGTTCACGTATACGGCGCTCCCAACCTTTGATGACTGGAGTCCGACCTATGGAAATGGCGTGCTCTTCACCTGGATGCAGGGAACCATCCGCCGCCATGACGCCACCACTGGTGCGTTGCAGCAGCAGCGCCAGTTGGTGCAGACCCAGTCGGCGAACGGATGGATGAGGACGGTTCCCGTGCTCAGCGGAAACAAACTCGTCCTGCGTGACGACAGGCGCCTGATCGTCTGTGATGCAAACGATCTGTCGGTGTCCTGGCAGGCCGTCCCCCCTTTGGGGAACTGGAAGCTGACTCCAGTGATTCACGATGGTGTGGTCTATGCTCCGCGACACATGGGGATGGACGTATTCGACCTCGCGTCTGGTCGTCGTCTGGCCTCCATCGCTCTTCCGTACGCACCGTTGTATGGACCGATCGTAACCGATGATGCAGTGATCGTCGGGTGCGCAGATAGTTCTTATAGCAAGGCCACCTGCTTCCTCGATCGTGCAACCCTGGGTATACGCTTCCCCCTGTCCCAGGTAGGCCCGCTCGCACTAGCGGGCAATGCCCTCTACATCGCGGACGGCGATTCGAACATTCAATCGCCGAGCATACGCAAATTCGCATTCACGCAGGTGCCCACCAACAGTCCGCCTGCTGCAATCGGCGATGTGTTCACCACGTCAGAGGACACCGCACTCACCATCACAACTGCCAGCTTGCTCGCCAACGACAGCGACGCAGACGGCAATCCATTGACGGTGCGCGTGACCAACCAGCCGGCGAACGGCACGCTCACCAGCATCAGTGGTGGTTATCGTTATATGCCATCGCTCGACTGGTACGGCACTGACTCGTTCACCTACGTCGCCAACGATGGCCAAGTCGATAGCCAGTCTGCGACCGTCACCATCACGGTGACAGCGGTCGATGATCCGCCGGCGGCGTTCAAGCCGGGTCTGCTGGCCCAGTTCTTCGATTACACCACCGCGTTGTCGGTGATCCCCGACCTCAGCGGACGGACGGCGGATGTCACGCGAACCGATACGCAGATTGCCTACACCAGCGTGTCGACCGCGTGGAGTGGTCTGCCGACGACGATGGCCGATACCTTCGCTAGCCGGCACACGGGTTGGCTGAAGATCGACACCGCTGGTTCGTACACGTTGTTCATCAGTTCGGATGACGGCTCACGGGTCTACCTGGATGGTGCGTTGCTGATCAACAACGACGGCCTGCATGGTATGCAGGAGCGTTCGGCGACGGTAACGCTCAACGCCGGCTACCACCACCTGAGGGTCGAGTTCTTCGAGAGCGGTGGTGGCGCTGGTCTGGAGTTCCGCTGGTCGGGTCCTGGTATCGCCAAGCAGATCGTGCCTGCCTCCGCGTTGTGGCAGGAGGACTCCGTGGCGCCGCCGTATGTCGCTGGCCTGCTGGCGGAGTTCTTCGACTTCACCACTGCGTTATCGGTGATTCCTGATTTGACTGGGCGGGTACCTGAGGCCAGCCGCACCGATGCGCAGATCGCCTATGCCAGCGTCTCGACCGCGTGGAGCGGATTACCGACGACGATGGTCGACACCTTCGCCAGTCGACACAGCGGCTGGCTGAAAATCGACACCGCTGGTTCGTATACGTTGTTCATCAGTTCGGACGATGGCTCGCGGGTATTCCTCGATGGAGCCATGGTCATCGACAATGATGGCCTGCATGGGATGCAGGAACGTTCGGCGACGCTCACGCTTGCCGCTGGTTACCATCCGCTGCGTGTCGAGTTCTTCGAGAACGGTGGTGGTGCCGGCCTGCAATTCAGCTGGTCGGGTCCGGGCATCGCCAAACAACTGGTTCCGACCTCGGCGCTCTGGCGTCTGCCTGCGGCGGTTGCTGGCCTGCCGGCACCGTGGACTTCGACCGACATCGGTGCGGTAGGGCTGGCGGGCTCCGTCACCGGTGATGGTGATGATTTCACGCTCCTCGGTGGTGGTGCCGATATCTGGGGCAATGCCGATGCGTTCCAGTTCGTCCATCGTCCGCTCACCACGGACGGGGAACTGATCGCGCGCGTGGTGTCGCTGGGCAACACCAATGCCTGGGCCAAAGCGGGGGTGATGGTGCGTGCCAGTACCGCGGCCGGCAGCGTCCACGGCATGATGGTACTGACGCCGGCGAACGGTGCGTCGTTCCAGTATCGTAGTGCGACCGGCGGTACCTCCGGTAGCGCGGCGGTGGCGGGGCGTGCCGCTCCTGGATGGGTGCGCATCGTGCGCAGCGGCTCCACGCTCAGTGGATGGGTGTCGGATGATGGGATCGCCTGGACCCAAGTGGGCACCACCATCAGCGTGCCGCTCGGCACCACGCCGGTGATCGGCTTGGCGGTCACCGCGCACGACAACGCTGTGCGCACCACCGCGGTGTTCGAGCAGGTGGTGTTCGTGCCGGCGGCGGGTGGCTGACATCAGCGCGCGTGGACGGCGGAGTCGCTGCTGGTGTCATGACCAGGGGCATCCACCGTGGCGCGCATGATGATCCCGCGACCGTTCCTGTTCCTTGGCCTCGTCCTGGTGACCGCGGTCTGCACCGCCAGTGAACCGTTGTGGCCCGGCGCGACCATTGACACTTGGCATGGCCACACGCGGCACACCACCGTCATCGACGGCTGCACGGCCTGGGTGGTCGAACCCAAGCAGGCGTTGCCGGGTAAGCCGTGGTCGTGGTGTTTGGAGTTCCCCGATGCGTTCACCGGGCGCTGTGCTGCTCCGCAATTGTTGGCCGCTGGGTTCCACCACGCGCATATCGCCGTCGGCAACACCTTCGGCAGTCCGCCGGCGCAGAAACACTTCGTCGCCTTCCACGCTGCGCTGGTGGCCAAGGGTCTGGCAGCGAAAGCGGCGCTGATCGGCATCAGTCGCGGCGGACTCTATTCCTACCGCTTCGCGTCCGAGAACCCCGACAAGGTCGCGGTGATCTATGGCGATGCGCCGGTGTGCGACTTCAAGAGCTGGCCCGGTGGCAAGGGGATGAGCAAAGGTAGCCCGAAGGATTGGGCAGCGTTGATGAAGCTCTACGAATTCCCTACTGAGGAGGATGCGCTGGCGTACCTCGGCAATCCCATCGACGTGCTCAGCACCTTGGCCGAGGCCGGCATTCCACTCATCCATGTGGTCGGCGACGCCGATGACGTGGTGCCAGTGGCGGAGAACACCGCCATCATCGAACAACGCTACCGCGCTCTCAAAGGCACCATCGAGGTCATCCACAAAGCTGGTGTCGGGCACCATCCGCATGGTCTGGATGATCCCACGCCGGTGGTCGACTTCATCGTCGGACACACCACGCGCAGAATTGCGGCGACACCAGCGCCCTGATCGTGTCGTGGTCGAGCGCGGGCGCCTCACGGTCTATCCGGGCTGTCCGCGCATTCTGCAGGTGATGGCGTGGCGCATTGCGGGTGCCGCCGTTCCGGCTATCACTCCGCCCGCGGAGATTCGCCATGGGCAAGCTCGCCTACATCTGTCTGATCACCTCGTTTGTCACCCTCATTATTTCAGGGGTCATCGTTGGCGTGACAGGCGTGACCATGGGTGGACGTATGTTCGTCATCGGCACGCCACCGGGAGCGGTTGCTGCCGGGGTGTTCGGCTTGGTGTCGTTCGTCAGTGGCATCGCGGGCATCGTGCTCGCCATCCTGCATGCACGCAGTGAACGTTTTTCCGTGCCATCGCGGGTATGCCTCGCGCTCAATGGTGTTTATGTCGGCGGCATCGTGCTGCTGGTGGCTGCTGGTCTGATGGTGCAGTCACGGCAGCAGGCCGTGAGCGCTGATTTCATGGTGAAATATGAAACGAAGCGCCGGGACGAAGGTGTGGTCACCGCGAAAAAAGAGATCGACAACTTCCTCATCGCCAATCTCAAGCAGGGGGTGGTCTTCATGCCGCTGAGGAAACTCACCGCGTTGTCGCCGCGGACCTTGAGCAATGGATTCAAGATCGTTGGCGTATACTTGGCGAAAAGCGCGGATGAGATCCGTGATGAGGAGCGGTCGATCATCGACCGCGGTATGCATAAGGCGGTCACCGCCCTGGTGGTGCACTTGGTCAAACGAAAGCTGATCCCGGATGCCATCGCACTGTTGGAGGCGATGGAGGAGGCCAGCGTCTACAATTCCTGGAAAGTCGGCGAGCGTTCCCTCATGGTCAAGGATCTGCGCGATGAATTGAAGTCCGGGACCTTCGCCGCCGGTGATCAGTTGGAGGTGGATTACGGCAGCGAAATGATCGCGGGTTACCTCCAGAGCTTGTGATCACGAGCGTCGTCATCGTGTAACGACGGGGTGATGTCGCCGTGGACAGCCATGCGGCAGGTCGCAATCGCCCCTCTCAAGGACTCTAGGCGTTTCCGCTTCGTCCGTTACATCAGACGACCATGCGTCGCCCCAAGCCCTCCACCGCTCCCACTCCTGTTGTTGCGGTGCCGGATGCAGTCGCGTCTGCGCCCGGGAAAAAACCGACGAGTGCAGATAAGCCCGCGCGCGGAAAAAAGCCGGCGACATCAAAGGTCCAAGGGAAGAAACCCACGGGCGGTCAACCCCTAGCGAGCGGGGTCAACACCCAGGCGAAGGACGGTCTCCATCCCCGCAGTCGCCATCACGGGCAGTACGATTTCGCAAGGTTGATCGCCGACAGTCCGGCGCTGGCACGTTTCGTCATTACCACCAAGTACGGCAACCCCTCGATCGACTTTGCCAACCCAGCAGCGGTGAAGGCGCTCAACCAGGCGCTGCTGCGGACGCACTACGGCATCAGCGACTGGGATATTCCGGCGGGCTACCTCTGTCCGCCGATTCCTGGGCGCGCGGACTACTTGCATCACCTCGCCGATCTGTTGGCGGAGGGCAACGACGGCAAGACCCCACGTGGGCCAAAGATTTCAGCGCTCGATGTCGGCGTCGGTGCCAGTGCGATCTATCCGCTGATCGGTCACCGCGAGTACGGCTGGCATTTCGTCGGCACCGACTGCGATGCCGACGCGCTCGCCTCGGCCCAGCGCATCATAAAAGCCAATCACGGACTTGGTGACGCCATCACCCTGCGCCGTCAGCGTTCACCGCAGACGTTGTTTGCGGGCGTGGTGCAGACGGATGAACATTTCGATGTCTCGTTGTGCAACCCGCCCTTCCACGCCTCGGCGGCAGAGGCCGCCGCCGGCAGCACGCGCAAATGGCATCACCTAGGCAAACACGCGGCCGTCCGCGGTGGCACGCCGGTGCTCAACTTCGGTGGCAAGGACGGCGAACTCTGGTGCCCCGGTGGTGAGATCGGCTTCATCACCCGCATGATCGGCGAGAGCCGTCAGACGCCGGGGCTGTGCCTGTGGTTCACCTCATTGGTGTCGAAGGAAAGCAGCGTGCCGATGATCGTGCGCGCCTTGCAGGCCGCGCATGTGCGTGAACGCCGTGTCATCGACCTCGCACACGGGCAGAAACGCAGCCGCATCGTTGCCTGGACTTTCCTCGACGAGCGTCAACGCCGCGACTGGCGTGGAGTGCGTTGGCAGTAAGAAAAGACGGAAGACAGGGATTGAACAAGAGGAACGGAGCAACGGAGGGGAGCAACGGGGAGCAACGGGGAGCAACGGGGAGCAACGGGGAGCAACAGTAGGAGCCGGCCGAAGCCTATCCAGAAGTTGGCAGTTTCTCGTCTTTCCCTCCGTTCCTCCGTTCCTCCGTTCCTCTGGTTCAATTTCTCTGGTCTCCTGGGCAAGCAGATCGTCGTCAATGTCAACGGCGTTGGCCGGTAGTTACCAAGACCATCAGGAGATCTCATGTCGCTCAGTATCCGTCCGTGGAGTCGTTGCCTTGCCTGGTCGTTGGCCGCGTTATTCGCCATCGCCAGCCCGTCCGCGTTCGCTGGAGAGGCAGCGCCGCAGGTTGATCTCGTCGGCAAGCTGAAACCGTTCGTCGAGAACCACGCGCTTGCCGGTGCGGTAACGATGGTGGTGAACAAGGACGGCGTCCTCAGTCATCAGGCGATTGGCTTGGCCGACATCGCCGCGAACAAACCGATGCCGCCGGACGCATTGGTGTGGATCGCCTCGATGTCCAAGCCGCTCACCGCCACCGTGCTGATGATGCTGGTGGACGAGGGCAAGATCGACGTCGATGCGCCGGTGGCGAAGTACCTGCCGGAGTTCGCCGAGATGCAGGTCGAAACCAAAACCGGCGATCAGGTCACGCGGAAGAAAGCCGAACGTCCGATCCTGGTGCGCCATGTCTTGGCGCACACCAGCGGCCTGCTGTTCCTGTTGCCGGCGGAAAAGGGCAAGATCGACGTCCTGCCGATCGCCGAGTCGGTCACGCAATCAGCCAAGCTGCCGCTCACGTTCGAGCCGGGCACCGGCTGGTCGTACAGCAACTGCGGCACCAACGTCGCCGGGCGCATCATCGAACTGGTCGAGGGCAAACCGTTCGAGGAGGTCATGCGTACACGCTTGTTCATTCCGCTCGGCATGGTCGACACCACCAGCTTTCCAACTGCGGCGCAGCTCACGCGGTTGGCCAAATCCTACCGCCCGACCAAGGACAAGAGCGCGCTCGACGAGATCCAGATCAACTACCTGAGCTACCCGCTCGATGCGTCGACACGTTTCGCCTGCCCGGGCGGTGGCTTGTTCTCCACCGCCAAGGATCTCGCGCGTTATGCGCGCATGATCCTCGCTGGCGGTGAACTCGATGGCCGGCGATACCTCTCGGCGGCATCACTGGCGCAGATGATCAGCAAACAGACGGGAGACCTGCCCAACGGGTACGGCTTCTGCTTCTCGGTGAATGGCGACTACTACGGCCACGGCGGTGCCTACGCCACCGACCTGGCATTCGAGCGCAAACACGGCCTCGCCACCATCTTTCTGGTGCAGCACAACGGCTTCGCCGGCACCAACGGCGGCAAGATCCTGCCGATCTTCAAACAGGCGGCGCTCACCGCGTTTGGCGCGAAGAAATAGGGCACGGCAGGTCCACACACCCGGCGGGGATCGCCACGCGAGGTGCACTTTTTCCCTTGGCCGTCCGGGGGGGCGTCTCAGCATCCGTCCTCCTTCAATCCAACCTGTGCGGGTCCGGCATGTCTGCCGCCTGCCGACCCCGGAGCCCGTCATGATCCGTCTTCCTCTCGTCGCTGCGCTGCTGTGCGTGGCCAGTCTCACCCGTCTGGTTGGCGCCGATGCTCCGGCACCAGCTCCGGCCACGACTCCGGCTCCGGCTCCGGCTGCTGATGCTGCTGCGACCGCCGGCTGGACCAACGACCAGAAGGCCAGCTATCTGATCGGCCTGAACATGGGCAAGCGCCTCAAGCCGTTCGCTGGTGATCTCGACGCCAAGTTGATCGTCAAAGCGATCGAAGACGCGCTCGCCGGCAAACCCTCAGCGGTGTCCGCAGCCGAAGAGCCGGCAGTGATGCAGGCTTTCCAGGACGGCATGCAGGCGAAGGAGGCCAAGCGCGCTGAGTCGCGCGTCGCCGACAACAAGAAGTGGCTCGACGAGAACGCCAAGAAGGACGGCATCACCACCACCGCCAGCGGTCTCCAGTACCAGGTGCTGACCAAGGGCGCCGGCAAACAGGCGGCGATGGGCAAGACCGTGACGGTGCACTATGTCGGCACCATGCTTGATGGTACGACCTTCGATTCGTCGGTCGCGCGCGGCGAACCCGCCGACTTTCCACTGAATCCGGGTGGCCTGATCCAGGGCTGGCTCGAAGCGTTGCCGATGATGAAGGAGGGCGACAAGTGGAAGCTCTTCATCCCGTCGGATCTGGCCTACGGCCCACAGGGTAACCAGGGCATCGCGCCGAACTCGCTGCTGATCTTTGAGGTCGAGCTGATCAAGGTTGGCGGCGGTGAGCCGGCTCCGGGCGGTGTTGAGGCAGTGCCGCTGAAATAGGAGGTGCGGAGTCCGGAGTCCGGAGTCCGGAGTCCGGAGTCTTGCACAGCGGAAAATTCCCGTGCAGGAAACACGCCCCGCGGTCAATGACCGCGGGGTGATTGTTTGGGAGGGTGAGGATCATTGGCACGGAACGTAAAAGACTTCCGGAGTCCGGACTCCAGACTTCCGGCCCCGTCCATCCCACGCTGGGTCATGAAACACCATCCCCGTACTTGAGGGCAACCACCCGCGGCCTCTACTTTCTGGTGACCAACGCCCATCGTGACATTGGTCATGGGCACCACGGACGGAGACGACATGCGAACCCTGGCGATCATCAATCAAAAAGGCGGCAGCGGCAAGACCACCACCACGGTCAACCTGGCTGCTGCACTCGGCGACCGCGGAAAACGCGTGCTGGTCATCGATCTCGATCCACAGGCCTCGGCCACCGCGTGGTTCGGTGTCGCCGACGGTGGCAAGGGTCTGCTCGATGTGTTGGCCGATCGTGCGGAGCTGATCGATCAGGTGCAGGCGACGGCCACGCTCGGCATCGATATCATACCGAGCTCGACTTGGCTGGCCGGGGTCGAGAAGGTCCTCGCTGGTGAGATCGGCAGTGAGACCGTGCTCAAACGCAAACTGAAGAAACTGCCGAAGGATCGTTGGGACTACCTGCTGATGGATTGTCCGCCGTCGCTCGGCTTGCTCGCCATCAGCGCGCTCGCCGCGGCGCAAGAGATGCTCATCCCGGTCGAGGCCCACGTCATGGCCCTGGGTGGCGTGGCGCAGATCATCAAGACCGCCGAGGTCGTGCGCGAGCGCCACAACGCCGACCTGGAATTGACCGGCATCGTTGCCTGCCGCGTCGACGGCCGCACCCGTCACACGCAGGAAGTGGTCGAACAGCTGCGCGCCAAGTTCGGCAAGTTGGTGTTCAAGACCGTCATCCGTGAAAACATCCGCCTCGCCGAAGCGTGGTCGTTCGCCCAGCCGATCACCGTCTACGACAGCCGCTGCCATGGTGCCGAAGATTACCGCGCATTGGCGGCCGAGGTCGTGCGACAGGAACGCTGAGTAGCTCGCTGCGTTCACGTGCGAAGTGCGAAGTGCGAAATATCTCCGCAATATTCTGCACTCTGCACTCTGCACTCTGCACTCTGCACTCTGCGCTCTGCATTCTGCATTCTGCATTCTGAATTTCCCTATCCCCTTTCCCCCATCCCCGAGCCCCCATGCCCAAGAAACCACCCGTCCCCGAAACCATCGGCACCAATCCCCTCGACCAGGTGGTCGGCGACCAAGCGGTGTCGGCGATGTTGTCCAAGGGCCGGCGCAAGGCCGGCGAGCGCCCGGATACGAGCGTCCTGACCGTGACGGTGCCCAGCCGCTTGGCCGACGACCTGGAGCAGATCATCAGTGTCACCCCAGGGACCGACCTCGACACCCTCGCCACCGAAGCTCTGGAGGAGGTTCTGGCCCGGCTGAAACGCTCGGCCAAGGCCAAGCCGGCGAAACCCGATGGCAAACGCCGCGAGCGGGGAGCGACGGTGGTGATCGTTTCTGAGTAACCGTCCAGCCCGACAGACCTGCGACTCCCGCCAGTTGAGTCGCATTCCGGACGCGTATAGCCTGACGGCCTGCCGACCAGGGTGGTGCAACACACTTTCCACCGCGACACTGTCTCGGCTCAGCGGAGGCGATTGATGCAGGCGGATCGGGTCCAGGTGCTGGCGCAACAGGCTGCGGCGGGAAACGTCGAAGCCTTCATTGCACTGGTGCAGGAATTTGCTCCAGGTTTGCGCTTGGCGTTGGCGGCGCATCTCGATCAGCCGACTGCCCTCGCGGCAGTTGAATCGGCGGTGTGGAGCGCGGTGCGCAGCCGGCTTGGCGAGTTCATCGGCGACCCGCCGTTTGCCTCGTGGATCCAATCGGTCGCGATCGAGCCAGTCACCGCTCACCTGACGCAGGCCGACCGTCGTGCAGTGGATATCCAGGATGCGTTGGCGCATCAGAACATCCAAGCCTGTCACGAAGCACTCGCCGATGGACGTGAACTCCAGGTCGCTCAGCTGCGTCAACGCATCGCCGCGTTGCCCGAGGCGACGCGCGCGTTGCTGACGCGGCGCTACCGCGATCGCCAACGCCCATCCGACATTGCCGCCAATTTGATGATCAGCGAAAGCGAACTGGCGATCTCGCTGGCGACGGCGCGAGCCTTGTGCGATTGGCGCGAGCTCGCCCGTCCACCGGCGGCGGGCGAGCGTCTGTTACCGCCATTGATCGAAGACTGGCTCAACCACACCATCGATGTCGATTCGCGCGCTTTGCTGGCGAGCAACCTGAGACGTGATCCCGAACGTGCGGCGCAATTCGCCCGTCAGGTACGGGTGCACCTCGCCCTGGGTGCCTGCTTGGCACCATTCACCCGTGAGGATGCGGCAGCATTGGTGCGGCAGACTGGCCTGGGTGTCGGTGATAGCGGGCGAGTAATGATGGGTGACATCGCTCGTCCATCGTCGCCCGCGCGTCCGGCCGGCAGCGACGCTCGTCGCCCAGCGCGCATGACCACCAGCAATCGTCATGTGGTACCAGTGACTGACGAAGCACCGCGGCCCTCGCCGATACCGTGGATCATCGGTGGCGGCATGGTGGTGGTGGGTGTGCTGGCGTTGGTGCTGACCTCACGGGGAGGGACATCGCGTACGCTGCCACCAAACGAGCCCCTGGTGGCGACGCCGGCAACGGCAACCACATCACCGCCGCCTGCGTCGCAGACATCACCACTTCACCCCGTAGCTGCTGGTGGAAGCGCACTGCGCCCGCAGCCAATCGCCCAAGGTGCGCCGAAGGTCATGCTCGTGGGCGTGACGGCGGAGGCACAGGTCTACACTGGCATCCCCTTTGAATTGCGCGCGCTGGTGTCGGGCGTACCGGAGCTGACCGCGGTCGAATACTGGTCTGGCAATCAGCGGCTCGGTTCGGCCCGCGAGGTCCCTTTCAGTCTGAAGTGGACACCGCCCCAGGCAGGCATAGTCGAGGTGCAGGTGCGCGCCATGATTGGTGCGCTGACAAAGGTGTCGTCGCAACCGGTGTGGCTCACCGTCATGAAGGCGAACGGCAACGGCCAGTTCACCCGTGAATGGTGGAGTGGCCTGCCTGGCGAAGAGCTGAGCATGGGACTTGTCCGGCTCACCAGCAGCACGGCGCCGACCGGTCGGAGCCTGGTGAGTCAATTCTCGGCACCGCGCAGTTGGGAGGATTCTTTTCTTCAACGCCTGAGCGGTTACCTCATCCCGCCAGTCGATGGTGACTACGTCTTCTGGATCTGCGCGGACAACGAGGCGGAGTTGTGGCTATCGACCGATGAGAGTTACGAGAAGCGCACTCGCATCGCCGGCAATGGCGGTGCCGTGCCCTACCAGGCCTGGGATCATGATACCCGTCAGCGCTCCGCGCCCATCCGCCTGCGCGCCGGTCAGCGCTATTATTGCGAAGCGCTGCACAAGGAAGGCGGCGGGGATGATCACCTCGATGTCGGTTGGCAACTGCCCGACGGCACGCTGCAACGTCCCATCCCTGGTATTCATCTGATGCCGGCACCACCCACACCAACGCCGGATCGCAGCGCGCTACCTCCACTACGCGTGGCCCTGATGCCGAGTGGTCGGGTGTATCAGAATCAGCCGCTGGTCCTGCGCGCCGACGTATCGCATACGCTGGATGTCACCGCCGTCGAGTTCTGGAAGGGCGACGAACGGGTGGCGAGCGTCACGCGTCCATTCACCTGGACCTGGGAGCAACCGACGGTTGGCACGACCAGTTTCACGCTGCGTGTGGTGGGTGCGGCGGGAACGTTGGCTTCTTCTGCTCCAACTACGGTGACGGTCGATCACGCCTACGGCAGCGGTACCATCCGCCGCGAGTGGTGGACCAACGTCGATGGTTGGGTCATTGCGGACGGCCTTGCGACGAAGGGATACCCCAATCAATCGCACGGCGCAGTCGATGAATCGAGCTTCAGCGCGCCACAGAACTGGGGTGATGCCTATTTTCAGCGCTTGCATGGTTTCATCGTTCCACCGTTTGATGGCGAGTACGTGTTCTGGATCGCGAGCGACGATGATGGGGAGTTGTGGTTGTCCCCAGACGACCAGCGTGCTGGCCTGCGTCGTATCGCATCGTCGCCGCGAATCCCCAATTTCGGCATCCAGTCACAGGAATGGGAACACCAGCCGAGCCAACGCTCCGACGGCATCATGCTCAAACGTGGTCAGCGCTACTATGTCGAGGTGCTGCACAAGGAAGGGAATGGCGAAGACCATGTGGCGGTCGGCTGGCGCCTGCCGGACGGCACCCTCGAACGCCCGGTGCCAGGGGTCCATCTTGCACCACCGACCGGTCCGCTGCCGCCGTCAGCGCCAGCGGCGGCACCGCCGACGGAGGCAGCGCCGCCACTGATTGCAGCGCCGCCACTGGCGGCGGGAGTACAATTGGTGCGCTCAATCGACTTCGTCGCCAGCGGCGCGGCCTATATTGAAGCGCCAGCGCGAAACGGCGAGCGGGTCTACATCGATCGCGATTACCAACTGGTCGACCTGCCGGAGCTCTTCGCGCAGGGTCGTTTGATCCGTACGCGCAACGATGACGATGGCGCGTCGGCAAATCCGCATCTGCGTTTCACCGCCGACGTTCCGGTCGATGTCTACCTGGCATATTCCGTGACCGCGACGGCGCTGCCGGGCTGGATGCAGGGCTGGACGGTGACTCCCATGGTGGTCGGAGCGGAAAAGGGCGGCGGCTTCCGGCTGTACCGCCGGACCTTCGCCGCCGGCCCGGTGGTGTTGGGCGCCAATGAGCGCAACGTCACCGGCGCCTCCTCCAATTATTTCGTCCTGGTGCAGCAAGCCATGCAGGCGCCTCGGCCCGTGACCTGGAAGATGGTCCGCGCGATCAACCTGGGTGGCGAGCCGGTGGAGATCGACGATGTGCGCTTCCTCGGCCACCGTCAGGCCGAAGCCGACAGCGCGACGCCGGTAGGTTCGCACCAGCCCGGTCCGCGCCTGAGCGATCTGCCGTGGGTGCGCGCCACCAACGCCAACGGCGACGTGCGGCGCAATCGCTCATGGTCGGACAAACCGCTGAACATCGCCGGCCAGGAGTTCCCACACGGACTGGGCATGCATGCGGCTGCCGAGGTGGTGTTCGCTCTTGATGGCCGTTACTCCGGATTCACCGCTGTCGTCGGTATCGATCAGGCTGCAGAGCCTGGGGAGGCGATCTTCCAGGTGTGGGTCGATGGCCAGAAACTCTTCGATAGCGGTCCCATGCGCCATGGCGTGGCCAAGCCGGTGGCGGTCCCGCTGGTTGGCCGCAAGGAACTCCGGCTGGTCGTCGATCCCAGTGGCGGCAACGACTGGGATCATGCCGATTGGGGCAATGCCCAGATGTTGGTTCCGGGTGGCAACGATGGTGGGCTGCAGGTACAGGCCGGTCAGCGCAAGACCGCGACGTTCGCGCCCAAGCCCGCCGCAGACGCCAAGCTGCGCAGCGTGCTCGGCACCGCACTGGTCGGCACCAAGGACGGTCTGGCTTTCCGTGTGAAGGTGCCCAACGGTCCCAGCCGGGTGTGGCTGTGGCTTGCCGAGAACGGTGCCGCCAACAGCCGTCAATTTGATCTCTCGATCGAAGGCGTCATGCAACCCGGCGTCGGTCAGTTACCCGCCAGTGCCTGGGAGAAACTGGGCCCCATCGAGGTCATCGTCGCCGATGGGACGATCGATGTCGCTGCCACCGTGCTCAAGGGCACGCCCCAGATCATGGGCATCCTGGTGGAGCAACCGTCGCCGACCCCGTGAGGTGGGGGGTGGTTCGCGTGGGTACAGAAACGACACAAACCAAGGGTCGAGGCGCACTATTTGCGCGGTGAAGCGTCTGCCGCCTGAGCGATTCCCTGACAGCAGTTGAGTCAGTCTGCCAGGACCTGTAACGTGGCCACCTGCCTCCCAGCGGTTGAGACACAGGTCTCGTGGGCGGGAGCCCAAGGAGCGGTTGATGCAGGCGGATCGGATCCAGGTCTTGGTGCAGCAGGCCGCGGCGGGCAACGTCGATGCCTTTGTTGCGCTGGTCCAGGAGTTCGCGCCCACGCTGCGCCTAGCGCTGGGTGCGCACTTGGATCAATCGCCAGCGTTGGGGTTGGTGGAAATCAGCGTGTGGTCCGCAGTGCGCGCGCGGCTCGGTGAATGGTTGCCTGAGACACCGTTCGCGGACTGGATCCTCCAGGTCGCGGTTGATCCACTCACCGCCCACCTGACGCAGGCTGATCGCCGTGCGATCGACATTCAGGATGCACTCAGTCACCAGGTGATCGAGCAGTGTCGCGAAGCGCTTGCCGATGGCAGTGAGCTCCAGGTGTTTCAGCTGCCGTCGCAACTCGCGGCCTTGCCTGAAGCGACACGCTCGCTGCTCATCCGTCGTTACTCCCAACGGCAGCGTCCGGACGCACTGGCAGCCAGCCTGATGATCAGTGAGGCGGAGCTGGCTACCACGCTTGCGGCCGCGCGCGCGGCGTGCGACTGGCGAGGCATCGCGCATCCGCCTGGACCTGGCGATCGGTTGCTGCCACCGCTGATCGAAGACTGGTTGAACGGCACCATCGATGTTGATTCGCGCGCGTTGTTGGCGACTAACCTGGGACGTGATCCGGAGCGAGCGCAACAGTTTTCCCGGCAGGTACGCGTCCATCTGGCGTTGTCGGCCGTGCTCGCGCCGTTCTCGCGCGAGGATGCGGTGGTGATCACGCGCCAGACCGGGCTGGGCGCCGGCGACAGCGGGCGCGTGATGATGGGCGAAGGCCCGCGTCCGGTGAGTGGGCTGCGTCCGCCGGCTAGTGATGCGCGCCGCGTGGCGCGCATGACCACCAGCAATCGTCACGTGATGCCGCTTATTGACGATGCGCCACGGCCGTCACCGATGCCGTGGATCATCGGTGGTGGCATGGTGCTGGTGGGTATCATTGCGCTGGTGGCGATGTCCTTGCGCACCGGCACCTCCCGGGCCGCTCCGCCGCGTCCGCTTGAACCTGCCGCGGTCCGCACGGTGGCCGAACCAGTGATGCCGACCACCACGCCGGAGCGCGGCGCGCCCGCGGCTGGAGGTGTGCTGCGTCTCGATCCGGGACGAACGACCGGAGCACCGCCACCACCGCCGCGAGTGGCGCTGAGCCCCACCGGACGCACGTACGGCGGCCAACCACTCGTCCTGCGCGCGGACCTGTCTCATAGTTTGGGGGTGACCGCAGTGGAGTTCTGGAAAGGCGACGAGCGCGTGGCGACGGTCGCTGCTGAGCCCTTCGCTTGGACCTGGGATCAACCGCCAGTCGGCACTACGACCTTCACCGTGCGCGCGCTCGGCTCCGCAGGTACGCTGGCCACCTCCGCGCCGACCCCGGTGACGATCACACAGGTTTACGGAAGTGGCACCATCCGCCGCGAGTGGTGGACCGGTGTCAGCGGTTATCGCATCGCTGAGGGTGTCAGCGTGGTCGGCTACCCAGACCGTCCACAGGGCGAGGCGGACGAGCCGGTATTCTCCGCACGCCGTGACTGGGGCGATGACTACTTGCAGCGTCTTCGTGGCTTCATCGTGCCGCCACTCGATGGTGCCTATGTCTTCTGGATCGCCAGTGACGACGAGGGGGAACTGTGGTTGTCAGACAATGACACCCGCAGTGGCCTACGCCGGATTGCCGTGTCGCCGGTGAATCGCAACGAGGGTATCCGCTTCGAGGAATGGGAACGCCACCCCGACCAACAGCGTTCTGGTGCGATCACGCTGCAAAAAGGTCGGCGTTATTACGTCGAGGTGCTGCACAAGGAAGGAGGCAACCAGGATCATGTCTCGGTCGGTTGGCAACTGCCTGATGGAACCTTGGAACGTCCGATTCCCGGCGCGCATCTGTCACCGCCGACGGATCCGGTGCCGCCGTCAGCGCCAGCACCGCCACTGGTGGCACGAGCGGCACTGGTGCGTTCCATCGACTTCGTCGCCAGCGGTGCGGCCTATGTCCTAGGTCCGGCCCGCAATGGCGAGAAGGTCTACATCGATCGCGAGTACAAGCTGGTGGACCTGCCGCCCTTCTTCGAACAGGGCCAGCTGATCCGTACGCGTAATGATGACGATGGCGCGGTAGCGAATCCGCACCTGCGTTTCACCGCCGACGTTGCGGTCGATGTCTACCTCGCCTATGCCACCACGGCGACCAGCCTGCCGAGCTGGATGCAGGGCTGGACCGCCACCGACGTGGTGGTGGGGGCCGACAAGGGTGGGGGCTTCCGGTTGCATCGCCGCACTTTTGCGGCCGGGCCGGTAGTACTGGGCGCGAACGAACGCAACACCACGAATGCGCAATCCAATTATTTCGTGATGGTGCTGCCGGCCGGTGGCCTGTTGCAGGGTGCGGTCGCCCCATCAGCGCTGGTGGTTAATCTCAGCGACCTGGGAACCAGCGACTGGATCCACTATGGTCTCAAGGACGCGGCCTCGTTCACCCGCCGCAGCGGTGGCGGTCAGCTGGCGGTCGCCCGTACCGCCGACCAGGCACTGATCGAACGCTACGACGACAACAAGGTCCGCTTCGGCTGGAGCAACGGCACGCCGGATGCCGCAATCGCTGAGACCCAGACCGGGTGGTTTACCGACAATGGCGGCAAGGGCTTTACCTTCACCGCGCCGGCCGACCCGGTGCTGCGCCGGCTGGTGGTGTGGGTCGGTGGCTGGAAAACCCATGCGATTCTCACCGCCACACTCAGCGACAACAGCGCGCCACTCTATCGCGACGACAGCATCACTATCGACGCCATCGGCGACTCTTTGTGCTACACGCTACTGTACCGCGCCAAGGAGCAGGGTGCAAAGCTGACCATCAGCTACAGCTCCGACAACCCCAACGACGGCAACATCACCCTGCAGGCGGTGGCGTTGAGCGAGTATGGCGATGGCAGTCCACGCTTCGTCAAGGCCTCGCCAGGATCGCCGCCGCCCGCGGCCGTACCGGCACCAGCCATCAGCGCTGCCCGCCGCCCGGACCTGATTATCTGGGATGGCGACGGCGCCAATGGTGGAGCGGGCTACAAGGGTTTCGGTGCCGCCGGCCAGTCTGCGTTCGAAGAGGTCGCCGATCAGGGCCACCGCGGTGCCGGCCTACGCGCGCGTCTGGCGGGCGGCAATGCGGCGAACGTCGGCTGGAATTGGCACGCATGGTCGTCCGACACCGCAGGCACCGACCTCAACGGTTTCGCCGCGCTGACCATGTGGCTGCGTTTCAGCGGACCTGCCGCACCGCAAAAAGTGGTGATGCGTCTAGCGTGTTCGCCGCGTGATCCGGTGCGGCGCACCGTGGACGTGAACCTCACCGCACGTCAGCCCGGATTGCTCGATGGCGCCTGGCATCAAGTGATCGTGCCGTTGGCGGAACTCGTACCCCAGGGTCAGGATTTTGATCGCGCAAAGGTGTGGGAGGTGGCGTTCGATATCTCCAGCACCGCCAATATGGATGGCACCTTCGATGTCGATGAAATCGGTGCGGTGCGTTCGCTCACTGCTCCGCCACCGGCAGCAGTGGTTCCTTGGAAGGTGGTGCGCGCGATTAACCTGGGTGGTGAGGCTACCGAGTTCGACGGAGTGAAGTTTATCGGGCATCGCCAGGCTGAGGCCGATGGCGCTACACCGGCCAACAGCCATCAGCCCGGACCGTGGCTCAGCGATCTTAACTGGATTCGGGGAACCACGGGTAACGGTGAGATCCGCAAGGATCGCAGCATGGACAACCGCCCGCTGACGCTTGATGGCAAGGTCTATGCCAAGGGTCTGGGCGTACACGCCGTCAGCGAACTGGTCTACGCCCTCGATGGTCGCCAATCCGGCTTCACCGCCATGGTCGGCATCGATGACGAAGCGCCGAATGGTGAGGTGATCTTCCAGGTCTGGCTCGATGGTCAGAAGGCGTGGGACAGCGGTGTGGTGCGCAAAGGCATGGTCAAACCGGTCGCGGTTCCACTCACTGGACGCAAGGAACTACGGCTGGTAGTCGATTCAAACGGTCCGAATGACGCGGACCATGCTGATTGGGTCAACGCGCAGTTCCTGATCCCGGGCGGCGACGATGGTGCACTTCAGGTTCAGATTGGTCAGCGCAAAACCGCAACGTTCACGCCCAAGCCAGCGGTCGACAATAAACTCCGTATGCTGCTAGGCACCGCCATCGTCGGTACCAAGGAAAGCCTCGCCTTCCGGATAAAGGTTCCCAATGGTCTGAGCCGCGTCTGGTTGTGGCTTGGTGAAAATGGCAGCGCCAACAGCCGGCAGTTCGATCTCGTCATCGAAGGAGTAACGCTGCCCGGTGTTGGTTCACTTCCAGCGGCAGGCTGGGAGAAAGTCGGGCCGGTGGAGATCAACGTCACCGATGGCGCCATCGATGTCGCTGCCACGGTGATCAAAGGTACGCCACAGGTAATGGGCATCCTGGTGGAGCAGCCGGCACTAGCGCCGGCACCGGTTACGCCAATACCCTGATGATTACCCCACGTGCCGCGCGATCGGCATGCGCCGCCCGACTCCGAACGCCTTGCGTGAGACGCGCAGAATCGGCGCGCTTTGGCGGCGTTTGAATTCGGAGATTTCGACCAAGCGTGCGATGCGACGCACGGTCGTTTCATCTTCGCCAGAGCGGATGATCTCTTCCGGACTCGCGCTGTCTTCGAGGTAGCGTTTGAGGATGCGGTCGAGCACGTCGTATGGCGGCAGACTGTCTTGGTCGGTCTGGTTTTCGCGCAGTTCGGCGGAGGGGACCTTAGTGATGCTCGCTTCGGGGATCACCGGACCGCGGCGATTACGCAGACGCGCGAGTTCCCACACGGTGGTTTTGTAGATATCGCCGATCGGGGCAAGGCCGCCGTTCATGTCGCCGTAGATGGTGCAGTAGCCGACGGCGAGTTCGCTTTTGTTGCCGGTGGTCAGCGCCATGGCGTGGTGTTTGTTCGCCACCGCCATCACCATCGTGCCGCGCAGACGTGATTGGAGATTTTCTTCTGCCACCGTCGAGAGACCGCCGACGAACGCCGGTGCGAGTTCATCAAGCAGGTGTTTGCAGCTTTCTTTGATCGACAGCGTGTGGTGCGTGATGCCGAGGTTCTTCGTCAGTGCGAGCGCATCAGTGATACTGCCGGAGCTGGAATACGGACCGGGCATCAGCAGGCCGATGACCTTGTCGGGACCAAGTGCATCCACCGCCATCGCGGCGACGAGCGCGGAGTCGATGCCGCCGGACAGTCCGAGCACCACGCGACGTTGCCGCGTCTTCGCGCAGTAATCGCGGATGCCGGCGACCAAGCCGTCGTAGAGATCCTCCGCCGCATCGGGGATGGAGGGTTTCAACACCGGTTTGCTCAGGTCGCCGATCAGCACTGATTCCTGCCAGCGTGGTGCGTCGACGTAGTAGCTGCCATCCGGTCCGATCAGTGCGCTGTCGCCGTCGAACAGCAGTTCGTCATGGGCGCCGACCTGGTTGCAGTAGGCCACCGGCACCTTGGTACGTTTCGCCACCTGCGCGACGACGCGGTTGCGCAGTTCCGGTTTACCGGCGTGGTAAGGCGAGGCGGAGATATTGACGATCAGTTCGCACTTGCCCGTGAGCTCTTTGACCGGGTCACTGCCATAGCGGATGCCGGTGAAATCAGTGCTCCAAATATCCTCGCAGACGGTCAGCCCGACGCGTTTTCCGGCGATGGTGATGATGCAGGGTTCGGTCCCTGGACGGAAATAACGCTGCTCATCAAACACATCGTAGGTCGGCAGCAGCCGTTTGTGGTAGCTGGCGATGATCTGCCCACGGGCGATGGCCACCGCGGCGTTGGCGAGCGATGGACCGGGACCGGGATCGAGCGGCTCGACGCAGCCCAGGATGGTCGGCAGTGGCAGATCACGCGCGAGCGACTGCACCATCGCCCACTGTTTCTCGACGAACCAGCGGCGCTCCAGCAGGTCGCGTGGCGGATAGCCGCCGCAGGCCGCCAGTTCCGGCAGCACCAGCAGGTCGGCTCCTTCGAATTTGGCTTTGTTCGCTGCCGCGCGGATCGCCGCGCCGGTCGCGTCGAGATCACCGATGAGCAGGTTGAGCTGGGCCAGGGCGATGCGCATGGCGGCGCATCGTGGCCAGTGAGGTGGGGTGTCCAGAGATGCGTCATGGAGCGGGATCTCTTTACCCCTGGGACCGCGGGCCACTGGCCCGCAGTCGTTGGTCTGGCGGAGGCTGCTCGTCACAGCGCTCGGCAAAGACCGCTGCGATCAAAGATCGGGATCAGCATCGCATCACGGACTGCGCTTCTGGGAGCAAAGGATTGCGGGCCAGTGGCCCCCGGTCCCAGGGGCGGACAGCCGTCTACTTCGCGGGCTTCGGCGGGAACACGCGCGGTGCGCTGCGAGGTTTCGCCAGCCACGCGGCGAGGGGGCCGTTGGCCTGATCGCGCCGCACGCCGGAGGCGCGCAGGTCGAGTGGTTGGAAACCGAGCGCGAGTGCGGGCGAATCCGGTTTCAGGGTGAAGTCACCTTTCGTCGGATCGACGAATCGCGGATCCGCCACCACCGACTCCGCGTCGATGCCCTTCTGCTTCCATTCGTCGAACGGTTTCCCGGCGAAGTCGATGCTGCCGTCCTCGTCCCAGTAGACGTTGTGGTTCAAGACGAACTTCTTCGCGTCGCCGTTCCAATTGCTGCCCAGCAGCGGTCGACCGTTCGCGAGCAGGATATTGCGCTCCAGGGTGAACGAGAGGTGCTCCTCGTCGCGCGTGCGCATCACCTGCGCCTCGCCGCCGTAGGCGAAGATGTTGTTCCTGAGCGTGTTGTCCTTGCCGTAGTGCTGATGGAAACCGCTCGACGTGGTGTGGTGCACCAGGTTGTGCTCCATCGTGACGTTGCTCGATCCTTCATCGGTGTAGAGGCCCCAACCGCCGTAGCCGAACGATTCGATGTGGTGGATGTGGTTGTGGTGGAAGATCGTGCCGGGCGACACGCCCAGGTTGTAGATGCCGCCCATGTCGCTGAGCACGCCCTGGCCGATGTGATGCAGGTGGCACCACGCGACGGTGTTGTGGTGGCCAAGGCTGGGGCCGTAACCCCAGGTCCAGCCAAGCGAGAGCGATGAATAATACAGGTCGCTGATCTCGCAGTGCTCGACGGTGTTGTGGTGCGACTGGCCGATCCACACGCCGATGCCGGCGGGGTGCACGCGTCCACCCTGAGTGACCAGACAATCGCGCACGGTGTTGTGGCTCGCCACCTGCGTGTCGTCCTGGTGGATGCTGCCGTCGCCGATCTTGATGCCGCCAGCGGAGAGATCGGCGAGCAGGCAGCCGGTGATCGCGACACGTTTGCACCCGCGGCCGAGTTCCAGCCCGTAACCACCGGTGTGGATGATGGCGCAGTTGCTGAAGGACGCGTCACGCAGGCCAGTGGCAACGATGGTGGCGGGGATGATCATTTCCGCCTGATAGAAACTGTAGCCCTCGGGCTTCAGCGCCCATTGCGTGTGTGCGAAGGTCAGACCGCTGACGTGCAGGTGCTCGACAAAACGACCGGCAGCGGGATCGCCGTCGATGCGCAGCAGTTGGTCGGTGCGTGGCGCGATGACCTCGGCGCTGGCGAGGTCTTCACCAGGAAGGGGAATGTAGCTGAGCACGCCGCTCTGCGGATCGAGGTACCACTCCCCAGGCGAACCGAAGGCCTCAGCGACATTCTCGATCAGGTAACGCCAGCCGGTCTTGAGGCCGCTCCAGTCCGCGTTGGAGATGGTGTGCCCGGTGAATTGTACCGTACGCGACTCCGGCTCGATGGACTGGAGGCGGAAACGCGACATCGCCCAATGGTGGAAGGTCAGCACCTCGATGTCGCGCTGATTTTTCCACGTCGGATCGAACGCGCCGGGAGCGTAGCGAAAACGGTCGAAGCCCTTGCCCTGCGCGGCCGCGCTCGGCGGCAGTTCCGCCTCGATGGTGTGGTAGCCGTCCTTCGGCAGACGCGGGCGAAAGCGGCGTTCGCCGTTCACCCACAGTTGACGGAAAGTCCATTCGCCTTTTTGCACGGCGGGGATGGTCAGTGTCCAACGACCGTTGGCGTCGCGCTCAAAACCGGTCAGGCGAACGCCGCCACTGATGACTGGCGTCTCGCCTGCCATTGCGCGCCACGTCATCGGCTTTTCGGCAGTGCCGGAATCCTCCGCAGCGAAGATCAGTGGTGCGGTCAGTTCGTAGCGACCACCACGCACGGTGATGGTGCGCGGTCCGTTGGCGGAATCGCGCGCGGCACGTGCGGCCTGCTGCGCACGTGCGAGGGTGGCGAAGGGGCCGTCGGACTTGGCGGCATTTGCACTACTAGGTTGTCCCGACCACAGGTCATTGCCGTCCGGCGCGACGAACCATTCCTCCGCGGGCAGGGTGAGGACGACAAATAGCAGGGCGAGATGACGCATGAGGATTCCTTTGGCCGCTCAGATATACCCGCGGCCGCCGGACACGCTGAGCGGCGCACCCAGGGAGCAAGAAAAACGCGGCGAGGAGCAGTGCTCCTCGCCGCGTGGATCATCGATGGAACGGCCCGCTTATTTCGGCGCGACGTTGATCGTATGGAACAACTCGCCGCTGATCGCCTGCCCATCCGCCGTGGCGATCTTGTACTTGATCGCCTGCTGCATGACCTGCTTGAGGTCGGCGATGGCGATGGTGACCGACTTCTTGTCGGCGGAGAGCGTCACGCCGGTGACCTCGACGGGGTCGTGGCCGACCTCTTCGGGGTTGCTCAGCTTGTAATCCTTGGAGCCGTAGCTCCCGGTGTAGCGGTAGTTCCAGCGTTCCACCGCGTAGCTGTCCTTGTCGCCAGCGGTCTCGGCGTCGAGTGCGACGGGGAAGGTAATGGTCACGCCTTTGGCGGTGACGTTCAGTTTGTGCGGCAGCGTCACGGCCTTGCCGGTGTAGCGTACGCGTTGTAGTGCGCCTTCTTTGCCGGCGTTGGTCTGCCAGCCGCGCATGCCGACCAGGTAGAGCTGGCCATCGGTCTTGCTGAAACGTGCGCGCATGCACGACGACTGGAAGTTCAGCGGGAAACGCACCACGCCGCCCTGGGGCACGCCGTCGATCTCCTCGAAGGGCATGACGAAGAGCGACGACTGGCCGTAGCTCATGTGCAGCAGCGTGCCGCCCAGCGGGCCCCACTTGTCGCTGGTGACCCACACCTGACCGCCGCTGGAATTGTCGAGCGGACGCGGCAGCCACGCGATTGGCGGATCGTAGTTGTCGACCTTGGGCGAACCCTGGGCGGTGCCCTTGAAGCCATAGAAGCCGCCCGGCTTGATCAGGTTCACGCGGCTGGCCGGCACCCAGTTGCCTTCGTTGTCGCTGTTGGTCAGCGGCATGCCATCGCCGCCGCCGAGGCCGTTGGGGGCGCGCAGCCCGGAGGCGACGATGGACAACGTCGAGCCATCCTTGCTGACTTTCAGTACGCAGCCCTGGTGTGGCGTGTCGGCACCGCCCAGGTTGGCGCCCTTGTTGAAGATGAAGTTGCCCTCGCCGTCGGTCTCCAAGCCCAGGGTGAACTCATGGTAGTGACGCGAGACCTCGCAGTCGCCGTTGAAGTTTTCGTAGAAGTCCGCCTCGCCGTCGTTGTTGAGGTCGTGCAGGCGGATCAGGCGATCGCGGTTGGTGAGGTAGACCTTCTCATCAACGATGCGCAGGCCGAGCGTCTGGAACATGCCCGAGGCGTAGCGTTTCCAGGTCAGCGTCGCGAGGTCGGGGCCGCTCGGCGTGACGATCCATACGTCGCCGTCGATGGTGGACACCGCAATGCGACCGTCCTTGAAAAAGTCCACGCCGGTCGTGCGCATGTAGCACTTCCAGGGATTTTCGTAGGGGATGGTCAAGGTGTCGACGACGTAGGCCTCGTCGCCCTTCGGCTTGCCGAGTTCGCCCTGCGTGACCACGGTTTCGGCCCAGCGCGGCTTGCCGCCCTTGGTGCGTGAGGTGAGATCCACCGGCTTGGCGATGGTCTTCACCGCGGCGGTGAATTTGGCGAGGTCGGCCTTTGGTCCACGCCACAACGCGACCTTGGCCAGTGCAGTCTTCGCCGGCAGGGCGAGCACCACCTTGCCGTCGGCGGCCGACAGCGTGCCGCCGCCGACCACGGCGATGGCGTTAGCGAACTCGCCGTCCTCGCTGACCGCGATACCATCAGCGAGCGTTGCCGTGCCTTCATGCACCAACAAGGCGAGCGCATCGTCGTTGCCGCTCAGGGTGAAGCTGCGGGTGATCGCGCCCTGCTCGAAGGCATCGAGCTCCAGCACGCCGGCCTTGCCGACGCTGTAGGACAGAATCACCGACTGGCCGTCGAGGTGCAGGCCGCGGTACGCCACCCAGTCGGTCGGCAATTTGCCGCGTTTCTTGGGCCGTGGGTCGGTGAAATCAGCACTGCCGGGTTTGGCCCAGCCGATGTTGCCGACGCGCACCGCGGTGTCGCCCTCCAGGCCGACCTGACCTTCCAGGCCGTCGCGGCCGGTGGGATGGGCCAGTTTGACATCGACGCCGGCGAAACGCAGGGCCATCGATTCGGGATCGAAGCACGCGTACACTGATTTTTCCCCATCGAGACGCAGGGTGATGCCCTTCATCGCCTCGTGGCCGTCACCCAGCATCACCGTGCCGGTGTAGTAGGGGCCGTGGTCCATGGTGGCGAATTTGCCGGAGCCGCCGCCGCCGCTGCTGCCCTTGCGTTTTTCCCACGCAGCCTTGTCCCAGCCGATCGCGGCTAAGGCTTCGCTGTCATGCGATAACGACTTGGCCGGGATCGCCTGCTCACCGGCACCGGGCGGCTTCCACAGCAGCTTGCAGCCAGCACCACCGCCGCCCTGCTGGAACTGCAACACGATGGGATGGTCGCCCGCGCTCAGCTCGATGCTGCCGGACTTCTTCTGCATCCCGTGATCGCCGCCGTTGTCGACCACCAGCTTGCCGCCAATGGTGAGGTGCGAGCCGTCATCGGACTCGGTGGTGAACTCGTAGGTGCCGGCCTTCTCGATCTTGAGCATGCCGCTCCAGCGCGCGCTGAAGCCCTCGGCGAGTTTGGTCTTATGGAACGGGCCGGTGACCTCGCCGAAGTTCACCTGCTTGTCGACGCGCACCAGGAACGGCTTCTTGCCCGTGAGCTTCTCCGGGTACTCGGTGGTGCCCTCGTAGTACTCGCCGATCAGGCCCTCCGCGGCAAAGGCACCGCCGAACGGCAGGGCGGCGAGGAGGGGGACGAGCAGGGTACGGAGGGGACGCATGGGGATCTCCAAGGGGGAGCTGGACGCAGCGGGGATAGTACGGCGGAGCGGGCGGGGACGTTGAGGGGGAAGTGCACAATTCCCCTGGAAGAAAGCGCTTCCGTATGGGCTGGTGTGACACGGAACCCGGGCGATTTTACCGATCCTCGTCATAAGGCTCATCGCAGGCGGAGATGGGTGGTGATTCGCGCGCTTACGGACACGTCGCACGTCGGACGCGTCGTGCGGTCCCACGGGCGACTCCCGCAAGTGGTCATCTCAGCGACGCAGCTTCTCGAACCACTGCGAGACCAGCGGCATCAACTCATCCCGCAACACGAACGCCAACGCGCCGAGCACCAGCAGCCCGATGAGGATGATGATCCACGCCCACGAGCTGCGATCCGGTTCCGGTTCGCCCAGGCCGGCGATGGTGGCGAGGTCGCGTTCGAGCGCATAGAGCGAGCCGTAGCGATCCTTTGGCGTTTTCGCCAGGCATTGCTCCAGCACAGCCTTCACGCGGGGATCCAGGCGCGACGGATACTTCGGCGCATCGTTGCAGTGCATCGCCATGATATCGTAGGCGTTGTTGGCTTCGAAGGGCGGCTTCCCGACGATCATCTCGAAGTAGATGATGCCGAGCGAATAGATGTCGCTCTTCGGCGTCACCGTGCGGGTGTTGCGGCACTGCTCGGGACTCATGTACACCGGCGTGCCCATCACCTGGCCGGTGTTGGTCAGCTTCAAGGTGTTGGGGTCGTGGGCCTTGGCCAAACCGAAGTCGGCGACCTTGATGACCGAACCCTTCTTGATGTCGTCGACCGTCAGTTTGAGCGTGCCGTTCTTGGCGATGCCGCGGCCGACCAGCAGGTTCTCCGGCTTCATGTCGCGGTGCACCGTGCGCGACGCACGCAGGCCGCGCACCGCCTGGACCAGCACCCACGCGGCATCCTCGGGTGAGAGCCGGCCCTCCTTGTCCATCAGGTCGCGGACGCTGCCGCCCTCCATGTACTCCAGCACCAGGTAGGGGTGGCGCTCATGTTGGCCGTGGTCGAGCAGCTTGACCACGTGCTGGTGGCGGATCGAGCCGAGCACCTTCTTTTCCCGTTTGAAACGCGCGAGATCGCTGGCGTTCTCCAGCATCTTCACCGCCACTTCGCTCTCGGAACCCTTCACCGCTTTGAGCGGCTTGCAGCGGTAGACCGAACCACAGCCGCCTTCGCCGAGCTTCTTCAGCACGGTGTACCTGCCGTTGATCAGGTCGTTGGTCTTGAGTTTGAGTTGGAGCGTGACGCGGGCCATGGGCGGGGAGTATGGGTGCGGGGGTTGCCTGCCAAGGATGGGTAGTGGCGAGGTCGCGCACGTGCAGCATTGCAACCGCGAGGTGGCTGCGAACCCTGCGGCGCGTGATCATCCCGCCCACCGCCACCGCCATCGACGCCTGGCTAAACACCGTGCCCAATCGCGAACGCACCGGCGTGTTCCGCGACATGCAGGTGGAGGGCGTGCGTCGCCTGGTCGCCCTGTTGCCGCCAGTTCCGGCACCGTGCACGGTCGCCGGGACCAAGGGCAAGGGCAGCACCGTGCGCCTGATCGAGTGCGCGCTGGTCGCCGCCGGCCAGCCAACGGTGGCCTTCACCAGCCCGCATGTGGCGAACGTGCTGGAACGCTGGCGCGTGGATGGCCAGCCGGCGCATGCCGCGGCGGTGGCGGTCGCCTGCGAGCGGGTGGCGGAGCTGGAACAGTCGCATCACCTCACGCTGACCTACTTCGAGCGCACCTTCGCGGTGGCGTGCCTGCTCGCCGGGCAACGACCAGGAACACGCTTCATCGTCGAGGTCGGCCTCGGTGGACGGCTCGATTGCGCCAACGCGCTCGACTGCGCGATCGCGGTGATCACCCACCTGTCGCATGACCACCGCGAGGTGCTGGGGCCGACGCTACACCACATCGCCCGCGAGAAGCTCGCGATCTCGCGCGCGGATGCGCCGTTGGTCATCGCACCGCAGACGCCGGCGGCGGCGTTGGCGCTGTGGCGGTTGGTGCCGTCGTTTCGTGCGTCCATCGTCGAGCCGCAGCGTTCGCTGCGCATCAACCTGCGACCAGCGGCAGCGACGGTGTGGGCACAGACGCCACGTCTGCCATTCGACCTCGCCCTGTTCGGTGACCACCAGCAGGACAACGCTGCGACCGCAGCGGCGGCACTGGCGTGGTGGGCACCAGCGGTTGATGCGGCCACCATCCGTCGAGGATTCGCCAGCGCGCAGCTCGCCGCTCGCTGCCAAGTCGTCGACCACGCCGGCCGCACGCTGCTGATCGATGGTGCGCACAACCGCGAAAGCATCAGTGCGACGCTGGCGGTCGCACGGCGTCGTCTGCGCGCCGGCTGGCGGTTGATCATCGGCCTGGCCAGCGACAAGGAGATCGACGAGATCATGAGCGTGATCCCGTCCGGGATCCCGGTCACGCGCTGCGGCTACGATTCGCCGCGCGCGCGCCGAGCGGACGCGTGGCCACGCGCCGCGCAGGATTGGCGCTGGTGCGACCACATCGGCGAGGCGCTGACCATCCAGCCACCACACGCGGACCTCTGCATCACCGGCAGCTTCTACCTCGCCGGCGAGGCGCTGACGCACCTGGGCCACGCTGGCGACATCCCTGGGTGAATTACCCCTGGGACCGCGGGCCACTGGCCCGCAGTTTGTCGTCATGCGGGCCAGTGGTCCGCGGTTCCAGGAGGGACGGCCCTTGCCTTGCAGGCATCGCACGGCCCCCAAGGTGCGACGCCATGCCCGCGCTCCTCGATCTCGTCGGCAACACGCCGCTGATGGACCTCACCGCGCTCGTCGGCAAAGCCGGCGTCACGCTGCTGGCCAAGTGCGAAGGCCACAACCCGGCATCGAGCGTGAAGGACCGTGCGGCCAAGGGCATGATCCTCGGCGCGCTCGAACGTGGCGAACTCAAACGCGGCATGCGCCTGATCGAAGCCACCAGCGGCAACACCGGCATTGCCCTGGCGATGATCGCGCAGGCGGTCGGCGTTCAGATGCACCTGGTGATGCCGCAGACGCTGACCATCGAACGTACGCAGACCATGCAGGCTTTCGGCGCGACCGTGCACCAGATCGACGGCAATATGGAACGTGCGCGCGACTACGCCGCCGAGCAGGTGGCGAAAACCGCCGGCCAGCCCGATGCGTTCCTGATGCTCAACCAATTCGGCAATCCCGACAATCCCTTGGCGCACTACCGCAGCACTGGTCCTGAGGTGTGGAGCGGCACCATGGGTCAGGTCACGCATTTCGTCTCGGCGATGGGCACCACCGGCACCATCATGGGGACCAGTCGCTATCTCAAGGAACAGAACGCGACGGTGCAGATCATCGGCTGCCAGCCGTCCGAAGGCAGCCAGATCCCCGGCATCCGTCGCTGGCCGAAAGAATACCTGCCGACGTTTTACGATCCGTCACGCGTCGACCGCATCATCGACATCACGCAGAAGGACGCCGAACACACCGCTCGTCGTCTGGCGAAGGACGCCGGTCTCTTCACCGGACCGAGTTCCGGGGGAGCGTGCTGGGCCGCTTTGCAGGTTGCCAAGGAGATCACCCAGGGCGTGATCGTGTTCATCGCCTGCGATCGTGGCGACCGCTATCTGTCGAGCGATCTGTTCCGGTGATGAGCTTCGAGCTTCGAGCTTCGAGCTTCGAGCTTCGAGCTTCGAGCTTCGAGCTTCGAGCTTCGAGCTTCGAGCTTCGAGCTTCGAGCTTCGAGCTTCGAGCTTCGAGGTACGAGCTTCGAGCTTCGAACTTCGAGTGTCTTTTTCGGCGATCCAACGTGTTTCGGACTCGTAGCTCGTAGCTCGTAGCTCGTAGCTCGCAGCTAGTCCTGCCAACCCCGCAGTTTCACATGCACTTGCGCCACCTTGCCCATGTAATGATCCATGCGGTAGTCGATCGCCGCACGGCGCATGTGCGTGCGGGCGAGCGCGGCATCGCCGGCGGCTTCGTAGTAGAGCCCCAGGTAGAGGTGCGCGTAACAGAGCTGGTCGCGTTCGGCCTCCGTCGGCTGACCGTCGGCGTCCGCCGCGCGCAGCACAGCCTCGGCGGTGCCGGTACCGGCATAGAGCGCGTGGATCTCGCGCATCGGGATGCGCGCATCGCCAGCGATGGGGATGAACGCCTTGCGCGCGGCAGCGAGGCCATCGGTCTTCACCACGCAGATGAAATGCCACGCGGCGTTCTCCACGTCATTGCCATTGACGGTCTGGTGCAGTTCGAATTGCGCGCGGCCATCAGCGAAACGTCCAGCGTAATAGAGCGAGAGTCCGCGCTGCCACAGCTGCGGCGCGGCGCCGGGCGCGAGTTCGATGACCTTATCAAAAGCCGTTGCTGAAGCGGCGGGCTGGGCATCGAAGAACAACCGCACGCCCTCGCTGAAAAATTTATCGGCGTTTGGTTTCTCGCCGGGAGCGTCCTCACCCGTGAGGACGCTGATGCTCATCAGCAGCAACCCGCCGAGCAGGTGGCGGTGGGGCATGGACCAGGATGCGGGAGCAAGGGGCATGTGGACCTCGACGGTGAGCCGTTGTCAGTGATGCTGCCACGGTTGCCGTCGGACGCACGCGCGACACCGTAGCGGCGGGAGATACCTCCATGCGCCTGACCAGACGCCTGCGTCGCTTGCTCAAACGACGGGGATTGCGCCTCACGGACGCGGTGAAACAGGGTCTGCGCGATTTCGTCGCCATCGTCGCGGAAGAGAACCCCGAGGTGGTCGATCCCGAGGCGGTCAGCGACGATGATGAGGCCGCTCCGGTCGGCGAACCCGCGCAGCAGCATCCGATCACGTGCCCGCACTGTGGCGAGACCATCGATATCGCGGTCGACCTCAGCGGCCCCGATCAGGACGACGTGCAGGACTGCTCGGTCTGTTGCAGTCCCATCCATGTCACCTACTCGGTGCGCGATGGCCGCCTGCAGGGGTTCAGCAGCGAGCCGTATTAGAGGGAAGGCGACAGACGACAGGCTTCGGGCTACAGGCGGCGAAATCATCGCGAATCAGCTTCTCCCGCCTGTGGTCTGTAGCCTGTAGTCCGTGGCCTTATTTATTTTCGTGTTCTCTCGCGTCGATGCACAGCTGACGAACCGTGCCCGCGGCGTTCGGCCAGGGTGTGACGGGTCACCAGTCCATGCAGCTCATTGAACTGCTGGGCCTGGACGACCTCCGACAGAGCATCGCGTAGATCGAGGCTGCGCACCGGTTTGACCAGGTAGGCGTTGAAGCCGGCGCCCTCCGCTAGTTTGGCATCTCCGCGTTGACCGAGTGCGGTGAGCAGGATGAGGCCGAGCTCCGCGCCGTGGACGCCCTCGCGCAATCCCTGGCCCAGGCCGAGGCCGGACGCACCGCCGAGCTGGGCATCGACCACCGCCAAGCGGCAGACGACGGTCTCGGCCAAGGCGTCTTCGCTGCGCGCGTGGCAATGCGGGATACAACCCCAGGTAGCGAGTTGTTCGGCGAGCACCCGACGTGAGATCGCATTGGCCTCGACCACCAGCACGTGGGTGCCGCTTAGATCGATCTGGATCGGCAGCTTGGGCGATGAGCCGGGTGCGACGGGCAGGGTCAGGATCAGGGTGAAGGTCGACCCCTGCTCCGGCGTGCTGTCGACGCGCAGCGCCCCGCCCATGTTCTCAGCGATCTGCCGGCAGATCGCCAGCCCCAGGCCGGTGCCGCCGTAACGGCGCGTGGTCGAGGTGTCGGCCTGGGTGAACTTGTCGAAGATGCTGGAGAGCTTGTCGCTCGCGATGCCGATGCCGGTGTCGCTGACGGAGATCACCACGCGTGCGTGCTGTTCATCGACCAGTTCACCGGAGGCGTCGACGAACACATGGCCACCCGCGGTGAACTTGATGGCATTGCCGATGAGGTTGCTGAGCACCTGCCGCAGACGGCCGGGATCGCCCAGCAGACGCACCGGCGTCCCTGGGGCGACGCGTTGGATCAGCTCCAGGCGCTTGGCCTCGGCGCTGGCGGCGAGCAGGTGGACCACGTCATCGACCGCGAGGGCGAGATCGAACGGGATGGCTTCGAGTTCGAGCTTGCCCGCCTCGATCTTGGAAAAATCCAGGATGTCGTTGAGCATCGCCACCAGACCGTTGCCGGAACGGTGGATGATCTCGGCGAATTCGTGTTGTTCAGGTAACAGGCCGCTTTCGAGCAGGACCTCGGCCATGCCGACCACCGCGCTCAGCGGCGTACGGATCTCGTGGCTCATGTTGGCGAGGAACTGGCTCTTGGCGAGGTTGGCGGCTTCGGCGGCGACCTTGGCTTCACGCAGGGCATCCGCCGCAATTTTTCGCTCGGTGATGTCACGCGTGATGCCGAAGGTGCCGACGATGGTGCCCGTGGTATCACGAAAGGGCACCTTGGTGCTTTCCGCCCAGGTCACCCGTCCGTCAGGCCAGGTCTCCTTCTCTTCCTTGTTCACTACCGGGATGCCGGTGCGCATGACCTGCTGCTCGTCGTCGTAGGCCGGTTGGGCATGTTCCTTGGTGAAGATGTCGAAGTCGGTCTTGCCGATCACTTGGTCGGCGGTCTGCATTCCGAAACCACGGACCAGGGAGGGGCTGACCAGTATGAAGCGACAGTCGCGGTCCTTGAAGTAGATGTGATCAGGCGAGTGCTCCATCAACATGAGCAGGCGATGGCGCTCCTGCGTCAGGTGGTCGGCAGTGCGTCGACGTTCGACTGCGTCCTGGCGGCGTTCCAGCTGGATGCGCGCGTGGGTCTCGCGGTAGAGCAGCATTGCATTGGTGAGCATGCCGACGACCACCAGCGCCGCGGCATCGACCGTGCGCGTGCGCATGGTCGCATTGGGATCCAGGATCACGGTCAGCAGATCGCCGGCGGGAACCGCCAAGGCCAGGGCGAGCAGGCCGGGAGCGAAACCGCCGTACCAAGCGCTGAAGCCGATCGCGAGCAGGAACACCGCGACCGATGGTGGCGTGGAGCTGGTGAAATACTGGCTCGCGAGTTGTATCCCGGCACCAGCGACGATGGCGAGGGTGGCGATGCCTAAACGCTGCGTCTGTGACGGTGGTCCGACCATGGTGCGCGCAGTGTAGCGTGCCGCGACGAACACACCTGGATGTCCGTGCCGCGGCAACGCCTGTCCAAGGTTGTTCCGTGTGAACCACAGGAGGTCTAGCTGGGCTTGCGCCCCAACCCGACATCGCCGCTGCGCGGCTCGTAGGAGAACTCTAGCTGGCGAGTAGCCGTCGGGGTTGGGTCAGCGCGTGGCGATTTCGCCGGTCAACGCCAGAAAATTGTAGGTGCCGTGGATCAGGGCGGCAGCTGCGATGAAGGGGATGGCATGATTGCCATCGGGTGGTTGCTGGTCGCGCCAGCACGTGCTCCACACGCGGGTCATGCCCAGGCCAGCGATCAGGCTACAGCCGCTGTGCAGCGCAACACAGACGGTCCAGCGCCAGTGGACCATCCACGGCTCCGGGTCCGGAATGTAGACGTGCAGGTAGAGCAGGTTCTCAATCACGGAGAACACCAGCCCACCGCAGATGGCGGCGAGCAGCACCTGCACGCGCCAGCGGAACAACCACGGCCAGCGTTCGACGATGAGAAACACCACGGCGACCTTGGCCACTTCCTCACACAACGGACCGACCACCACCATCGCCACACCCTGAGTGTCGGCGCTGGTACCGAACACCGCGGCGAGGATCGCCCATGGCCCGGCGGCGAGTGCTGCAACCAACGTTGCCAACCAGGTGGTGGTCGGTGATGTACGGTGCAGGCCAGCGTTCAGGTGATCACGGTAGGTGGTCACCCCTGCGGGTGCGCTCACTCCGGGCTCGTCGCCCACGCCATGTCCAGCGGCTATTACCGTCGCACGAAGCGGTTCGTCGTTTACCCCGTGTCCCACTGCCGGACACGGTGCCGGACATGGTGGCGGACACGGTGGCGGACGCAGGTGCGGTTCGTCGTCGATGCCGTGTCCGTTGGTCATGGTCGGTTAGTTCGTGGTCGCAGTGTCCGGTACGCGGTAAGCGGTGGCGTACGCCAGTATGGCGACCATCGGCATGATACCCTTGCCGACGTTTGATGCTTCCAGACGCACACAACACAGTGCGTTGAACTGCCGACTGCGGGCTTGCTCAATCAGCCGCAGGATCGCTTCACGCCGCGCGCGTTCGAGCAAGGTTTCGTAACTGCGCAGGTTGCCACCAACCAGCTTGCGCAGGCCCGCGAAGAACGCCTTGCAGTAATCGGTGCCGATCACCACTTCTGCGCTCACCAACAACGCGCCGGCGGTCGGATCCGCCGGACCATAGGCACGCAGATCGGTGCGCAGGATATTGGCATTGAGCGCTTCGCGCCGCGCCAAATCGCGCAAGTGTGCACGTTCACGGCGTCCGCCGACCACCCAACCAAGGATGAACAATACCAGTGGTATGCCCAGGTTGAACACCAAGCCGATCACGTCCCCGTCATGATTGCGTGCCGCCACGACAGCCGCCGCCAAACTGGTACCGAGCGTGGCGATCACGCCTGACCGTCCTGCGCCACGGTCACCGCCGTGCCATAGGCGAACAGTTCGGAGGCACCGGCGGTGATGGCGCTGGTGGAATAACGTACGTTCAGCACGGCGTTGGCACCCAGTTCCTGTGCCTGCGCCAGCATCCGCGACAACGCTTCGCGGCGCGCTTCGGTCAGCAGTTCGGTGTAACCTTTGAGTTCACCACCGACGAGGTTCTTGAACCCCGCAGCGATGTCGCGCCCCAGGTGTTTGGCGCGCACGGTGCTGCCCTGCACCAGACCTTTGGTAGCGATGATGCGGTAGCCGGGCAGGGTCTCGGTATTTACGACCAGCATGATGATCTCCTGTGCATGAGCATGCGTGGCTGGCGCTGAGCGGAAGGGGCAGGCTGAGGGATAACGCACCACGCGGAGAACAGTGATGAACGCCGCCATGGCCATGCGGGTAGGAGATGGTCGTACACGCCGCCATCACCATCCTGTCTCGCGTACTGCCAGGAGTCTCCATGCCCCATCGCCTGCTTATCATCGTGCTGCTTGGTCTGAGCCTGCCCCTGGCGGCGGTCGACGATCTGCTGATGCGTGGGCGCGTGCTGATCCTTGGCGATAGCATCACCCATGCTGGTGGCTGGGTGACTTGTCTGACGCAGCAGCTCGCACGTCACCACGGCCGCCTGCCCGACGTGGTGGCGATCGGTCTGGCGAGCGAGACCGCGTCAGGATTGTCGGAACAGGATCATCCGTTCCCGCGGCCGTGTGTGCATGAACGATTGGGACGCGCATTGGAGCGGATCAAACCGCAGGTGGTGGTCGCCTGCTACGGCATGAACGATGGCATCTATTGGCCGCTCGACGACGCGCGCTTGCAGGCGTTCCAGCAGGGCATCGGTAAACTCATCAGCGATTGCCAAGCGGCCGGCGCGCGTGTGGTGCTGTTGACCCCGCCGCCGTTCGATCCCCAGCCGGTGCGAGCCAAGCTGCGGCCGGCCGGCGCGGCGGACTACGGCTTCAAGGCACCGTTCGATGGCTACGGCGGCGTGCTCGAAGCCTTCGCGCGTTGGGAGCTGACGCTGCCGGCAACGCAGGCGAGGGTGATCGACCTCAACGGGCCGATGACCGCGTACTTGGCCAAGCGCCGCGTAAGCGAGCCGACGTTCGCCTTCAGCGGCGACGGCATTCACCCCAACGACCAGGGCCTGCTGCTGATGGCGGACTGTGTGTTGCGTGGCCTTGGTTACCCGAGTGTCGGTGACGACCTCGCCGGTGCGTTCACCACCATCAGCGCCGATCCCCTCTATCCGCAGATCAAACGCTGGCGCGAGCAGCGTTCCAACGGCTGGCGTGATCACGTCGGCTTCACCCGCGAGAAGACCGTCACGCGCGCCACCATCGCCGATGTCGAGGAGCAGGCCGACGCGCTCAGACAGACCATCGAGGCAGCGCTGACGACGAAGTAGCGCGTCCTGCCGCAGGAGACCATCATCGTCGCTGCTGCCGCGCCGGAGTTTTCTCTGGTTGTCTGGCTTGGCTTTAGCCATTGCGCAGCGCCCCAGCCAAACCCTGAACCGGCTCACACCGTCGCCCCGCGCACGGCGTTGAATCGCCCCGGATCCCCTGGGTTCGTCGGGTATGCTTGAGGCAGTCCCCCACGACCGCTCAACGTCCTCGCTTGCTTTGGGTATATGGTGCACATAAAGCACCAATATCCGAGGCGACCGCCTGCCGGCGAGCCCGTGAAGCCCTTTCCCAGGAGCCATCCTATGTCCTTGTCCCGCCGTGAGTTCATGAAGGTTGCCGGCCTTGCCGGGGTGTCCCTGGCGTGCATGGGTTTCGCCGATCCGTCGAAGAGCCATGGTGCCGACTGCCTGCTGTTGGAGGCGCGCGCCTTCAGCGACCTGGGTGGCTGGGTGCTCGATCCGCAATTCGAGGACGTGATGGGCTCGCCCTACGTGCTCGCGCACGGCATGGGCATCCCGGTGACGAACGCCACCACCACGGCGAAGTTCCCGTCCGCCGGCACGTACCACTTGTGGGTGCGCACACGTAACTGGTGCGCGGGTGAGTGGGAGGCTCCCGGCCGTTACAAGATCCACGTCGCTGGCAAACCGCTGCCGACCATTTTCGGCACCGAGGCCGGCGGCTGGGCGTGGCAGAACGGCGGCACCATCACCATCGACAACGTCGACACCGCAATCGCGCTCGAAGACCTCAGCGGTTTCGACGGCCGCTGCGACGCGTTGTTCTTCACCAAGAAGGCCGACTTCAAACCGCCGGTCGAAGTCGCGCCGATGATGGCGTGGCGGCGCACGCTGATGGGCATCCCAGCGGTGCCGGCGCGCAAGGAAGCTTTCGACCTGGTGGTGATTGGCGGCGGCATGGCCGGCTGCGGCGCGGCGGTCGCTGCGGCACGTTCGGGCCTGAAGGTCGCCTTGGTACATGACCGCCCGGTGCTCGGCGGCAACGCCAGCGGCGAGATCCGCGTGCACACCATCGGCATCGCGGGCAAGAACAAGACGCTCATCGGTCAGCTCGATTCCAAACACTGGGCCAATGGTTCGCACGAGGCGCTCGCCGACGACAAGAAGCGCCACGCCACCATCGACGCCGAGAAGAACATCATCCAGTTTCTCGACTGGCGCTGTTACGACGTGCAGGTGGCGGAGAAGCGCATCACCAGCATCGACGCACACCACAACCGCACCGGCGAAGCCATGCGCGTGAGCGCACCGCTGTTCGTCGACTGCACCGGCGACGCGTGGGTCGGTTTCCGTGCCGGTGCTTCGTTCCGTTACGGCCGCGAATCGAAGAACGAGTTCGGCGAAGGGTGGGACAAGTACAAGGAGCTGTGGTCGCCGGAAAAAGAAGACAAGTGGACCATGGGCGTCTCGGTGTTGTGGAACAGCGAAGAAAAGGCTGCGGACTGCACCTTCCCCGAAGTGCCCTGGACCAAGCCGGTGGCCAAGGACTACGCCTCGGTCAATGGCGAGTGGCAGTGGGAGTTCGCGCGTCCGGATCTCGACCAGATCCAGGATGGCGAGGAGATCCGCGACCACATGTTCCGCGCGATCTACGGCAGCTTCGCCAACGCCAAAAAGAAGGACCCGGCCAAACACGGGAAGCGCGCGCTCAAGTGGGTCGGCTTCATCGCTGGCCGTCGCGAATCGCGCCGCCTGATGGGCGACCACATCTACACGCTGTCCGACATCGTGAACAAAGTGAAGTTCGACGACGCGGTGGTGGAGGAGGTCCGCGAGGTCGACGTGCACTACCAGAAGGTGCTCAAGGGCTACCCGGTCGATTACATCAGCGAAGCGATGTTCATGAAGGTCGGCACCTACTACCTGCCGTTCCGCACACTGTATTCCAAGGACATCGGCAACCTGATGATGGCCGGGCGCAATTTCAGTTGCACCCACGTCGCCCTGGGCGGACCGCGGGTGCAGAAGACCACCGCGCAGATGGGCATCGCCACCGGTTACGCCGCGGCGTTGTGCAAGAAGTACAGCAAGACCCCGCGCGAGATCGGCAAGGAGCACATCGGCGAACTGCGCGAGCTGGTCGGCTACCCGGCGGTGTGGCCGAAGGAGGAGCCGAAGAAAGACGAGCCGAAGAAGTCGTGAACCGGTAATCCACGACCCGTCACCAGGACACCACGCAGAACGTGCGGTCTTGAGCGTGGCACGGGCGTCTCGCCCGTGAGGTGGTTTGTTGAGGCCCACGGGCGAGACGCCCGTGCCACGCCGTGCTCAGCCCATCTCTGCTCGCATCTTGGTGGTCCAGATGGTACTGCACCAGCCGGCTGGGCGCTTCGATCTTGGCCTGCGTGTGTTCCTACCAGGATGAGCCTCACCGATGATCCACGGATTTCGTTTCACCGCGCTCGGCTCGACCGGGCGGATCCGCATGGCCGGTATGGCTGAGGCCACGGCGCAGCGCACGGTTGCCGATGCGGTACGCTGGGTGCGCGCAGTCGAAGCGAAGCTCAGCCGTTTCCGTGCCGACAGTCTGATCGGCCGGCTCAATGCCGGCGACGCCGTGCCAGCGGATGCTGATCTGACCGCGGTGCTCGCCGCTGCCGCACGTGCTCATCACCTGACCGCTGGCCGCTACGACGCCACGGCCTTGCCGCTCTGGCGGCTGTGGCACGAGCCAGCGCGTACGACGTGGCCGACCGCAGCGGAGATCACCGACGCTCAAGCGTTGATCGCGTGGTCAGCCGTCGCGCAGTGCGATGGCGTCGTTCGTCTGACGCGTCCAGGCATGGCGCTCGACCTCGGCGGCGTAGGTAAGGAGTGGTGTGTCGACCAGGTGCTGGCGCGGCTCGTCGCACACGGCTGCGCCGACACGCTGGTGGAACTCGGTGGCGATTGTGCGGCGCGCGGCGCGCAACCCGATCGCGACGGCTGGTTCGTCCTACTGCCCGGTGTCGCCGCTGCGGTGACGCTGCGTGACGAAGCGATTGCCACCAGCGGCATCGGTACACGTCGGCGTGTACTCGCCGGACGTGCGGTGTCGCACCTGATGGATGTGTGCACCGGTCAGCCGGCACCTGGAATGATCCGCTCTGCCTCGGTCATCGCAGCGGATTGCCTGACCGCCGGCATTCACGCCAGTGATGTTTGTCTGCTCGCTGACGCGACGCCCGCTGCCATCGCTGAACGGAGCAGTGGTCTCCCGACCTGGGTACGCGCCAGCGATGACACGCTGCTGGCCGATGCGGGTATGCTGGCCCGGGTAGATCCAGTGGCAGCCGCAACGCCGCACGCCGCTCGCCGCACGCCGCACGCGATCCCCGCATGAACCGCGCCCCGTGGATCCTGATCGTGGTGTTCGCGATCACCGTGTGGCTGGTGCCGTTCGTCATCGTCTGGATGCAGGCCGAGCCGGCGAAACGCCAGGTGAAACGTGCACCGCCGCAGGACGGCGAGCCGGTGGCGAAGGGTCCGCTGATCCTCTACGCCGACACTTGGCCTACGCGCGAGACCATCAATCTGAAAGAGATCCAGGCGGCCACCACCGAGACCGATCACGCGCTCGGCCCGAAGGCGGTGGCCAACGATATCGCGCTGGCGCTGGATGAACTCGGCGTCGTCGGTGAACCGATGCGTCTTGATGATCTGCCGGAGGACGCCGACCTGCTCACCGGTCGGCCTATCGTGCTGGTTTACCCGGTGCGCCACGGCCGTCCGCCGACACCGATCGTACAGTTCCTCGACCGCCGCATCGAACCGCTGGTCGGTGAGCAGGATCCCCGCCTGAAACAGTTGCGCTTCACCGACGTCGCGATCGCCGAGAAACCCGCGCACGCCGAGAGCGCGCAACAGGCGCTTGGTGCGACGATGCGATATTACGGCCTGACCTACCAGCCCGGCGTCGTCCTGTTGGAGCCGATGAACTCCATCGTCATCTACGAACACCTGCGCACGCTGGCGAAGCAGGTGCCGAAATGAATGAGGACGTCAGGAGGCACGAGGGCCAGTCGGCCTGGGACCGCGGGCCACTGGCCCGCAG
>JACDEI010000068.1 GCA_013816485.1 Planctomycetota bacterium | reverse complement strand
CGGCAAGCCGTGGCTCTTCTTCGAGGGTACCTACACCACGTTGTTCACCGACAACAAGTCGCCGACGCCACGTTATGACTACAATCAGATCCTGTACCGGTTGGATCTGAATGATCCGGGGTTGAAGCCGGCGCATAAACCACCAAGGGGAAGTTGACCGCCGAGGTCGCCGAGCACGCCGAGGAAAGGCAAATGCTCTTTTATCCCCCCTCGGCGTACTCGGCGATCTCGGCGGTTAATTCAGGTAGGTTTCACCCCGTCGTGCGCAAACCACTCGCGATCGCATTGATCGTCAACAACAACGTCGGCAACAGCTCATCCGCACCCGGCTGATCACCACTCGCGCGCAGGCCACGCCAGCGTCGCAGCAGGGCGATCTGGTGCAGGTGCAGGGCGCGCAGGCCGGCGTCGCGCAGCTTGAGGGTGCGGTGCATGCGCGGGCGACGTTCGGCGAGGGGGCTGCCGAAGGCGAGGTCGAGCATGCGCATGGTGCGCTGGTGTTCCTCGGCGATCAGGCCGAAGATGTGCTCGCGCACCTTGGTGTCGCCGACCAGGGCGGCGTACTCGCGCATCAGTTCCAGGCTCGCCGAGGTCAGGTTGGTTTCGACGTTGGTCAGCACGTAGCGCAGGAACGGCCAGCCGTTGGCGCGTTCGGCGAGCTTGGCGAACGCGGCCTTGTCGTTCTTCAGCATCTCCTCCAGCGCGGTGCCGAGGCCGTACCAGCCGGGCAGGTAGTGGCGCGATTGGTTCCAACTGAAGACCCAGGGGATGGCGCGCAGATCGTTCAAGGTGCGTTTGCCGCTGCGGCGCGAGGGACGTGAGCCGATGGCGGCGTGTTCCACCGCGTCGATCGGCGTGGCCTCGCTGAAGTAGGCGATGAACTGCTCGTCGTGCAGTAGGGATTCGTAGGCTTCCTGGCTGCGCTGCGACAGGCGTTCGACCAACGGATGGAGATCCTCGTGGCCGGCGCGTTTCTGGCGGTGTTTGAGCGCGGTGGCGGTGGTGCCGGCCAGCAACAGCTCAAGATTGTAGGTCGCGGTGATGAGGTTGGCGTACTTCTGCGCGATGGTCTCGCCCTGCTCGGTCACGCGCAGGTCGCCGGTGAGCGAGCCGTGCGGCAGTGCTTCAAGGAAGCGGTGCGTCGGACCGGCTCCACGGCTGACGGTGCCGCCGCGACCGTGGAAGAAACGCAGCTCGACGCCGGCTTCCTCCGCCACTTTCGCGAGCACGTACTGCGCGCGGTGCAGACCCCAGTTGCTGGCGAGGATACCGCCGTCTTTGCAGGAGTCGCTGTAGCCGAGCATGATCTGCTGCACCGGCATCGGGTAGCCGCGCAGTTGCTGTTGGAGTTTGAGGCTGCGCTTGGTCACCGGATGGGCGAGGAAGGCGCGCACCATCTCGGCCGAGCCATCGAGGTCGGCGATGGTCTCGAACAACGGCACCACCGGCAGCAGGCTGGCGAGGCCAGCGTCGGGGCCTTCACCGGTGGGACGCACCAGACCGGCTTCACGTGCGAGTACGTAAACTGCGAGCAGGTCGGACAGCCGGCGCGTCATGCTGACGATCAGCGCGCCGAGGCCCTGCACGCCGTGGGCGTTGGCGTGGACGGCGACGACCTTGAGGCAGTCGAGCACGCGGGTGGCTTCTTCGCCGAGCGTGACGTTGGGATGTGCCAGCGGACGCGGCGTGCGCAGTTCGCTGTCGATCAGCGCTAGGCGGTCTTTTTCGCTCCAGTCCGGCAGATCCTTGGCGTCGATGCCGGCGGCGCTGATGAGTTGGGCGAGGGCTTTTTCGTGCACCGCGCTGTTCTGACGGATGTCGAGGTTGGCGAGGTGGAAGCCGAACAACTCGACCGCACGTTCGACCGGCGTGAGATCGCCATCGACCAGGCGCTGGGCACCGATGGCGACGAGTGCGCGGCGGAGCTGCGCGAGGTCGGCGAGCAGTTGTTGTGGGCTGGCGTAGGTGTTCGGAGCTTTGGTGGCGCTGCCTTCGGGCAATTGTGCCAGCATCAGATTGACCCACTGACGCCAGGGTTCGCCCGGGTTGCGGGTCAACGCACGCTGGCCGGCTTCGCCAAGTTGGGCCGCGGTACCTGTGAGCGCAGCGGTGAATTCAGCCGGCGGCGGTTGCAGGCGCGACGACAGGCTGAGGCGTTCGCCCAGGCGGCGCAGTTGCGTGCGGTGCACCAGCAGCGCGTTCTGGCGCAGCTCCTGCAACGTGAGTTCGGTAACTTGCGCGGTGACAAACGGGTGGCCATCGCGGTCGCCGCCGACCCAGGTGCCGAAGCTGAGCTTGGGCAGGCGGCCGGGACCATCGAGCAACTTGGGATCAAGGCCGACCTCGCGCCACGCCAGCATCAGGCGGTCGTCGAGGCGCGGCAGCACCTCGGGGAAAACCTCGCGCAAATAACGCAGCACGCCGCGGCGTTCGCTGGAGATGTCGGGTTTCGACAGACGCTGCTCGCCGGTGCGCCACAGGCGTTCGAGTGCGAGTTTCACTTCGTCGCGGATCGACAACTGCTCGGCTGGCGTCCACATCAGGTTTTCACGCTTCACCAGCAGCAGGTAGAGCTGGCGGTGCTGTTCGAGCACGGTCGAGCGTTTGGCTTCGGTCGGATGCGCGGTGAGCACCGGTTCGACGCGGATGCTACTGAGCGCGTCGGCGATCTGCTGACCACTGAAGCCGGCGTCGAGCAACTGGCGCAGGTTCTGACCCCACAGACCGGGCTCGCGGATCAGGCCTTCGGTGCCTTCGCGACGACGGCGGCCCTGCGCGGCGGCGTTCTCCTCCACCATGTTGAGCAACTGGAAGGCGATGGACAGCGCCTGCACATCGCGCTCGCCAAGGTCGGCAACCTGCGCCGGAGCTTCATCATCGTCGCTGAGCCACGGCAGATGGGTGGCGAGCGCGTGTTCGCCCAGTTCGTCGAGCACCTCGCGGAAACACGCCATGATGAAGCGCAGATCGATGTCGATCTTGGAAAAGGCGAAGTCGAGGGCGGTTTCGGGCTGGGTGGCGCTCATACGGTCGTCCCAGGGTGAGGTGGCCGACCAGCCCGCAAGACGCTTTCCGTGCGGCATCCGGTAACACTTGTGCGATTGCCTGCGGCCGGGGCCCTGGGCATGGTGAGGATGGATGCTCGACCTGCACACCCATGTGCTGCCTGGACTGGACGATGGCGCAGTCGACCTCGCTGCCGGGTTGGCGCTCTGCCGTCGCCTGCACGAGCAGGGCGTGACCACGGTGGTGGCGACGCCGCACTGGCACAGCCCGCGGTTCGAGGTCGAGGGGGCCGGCATCGCCCAAGCCTGGGAGGCGCTGCGCGCGCTGGTCTCGGCCGAGCTGCCCAGGTTGATCCTGGTGCTTGGGGCTGAGCACCATTGCAGCGGGCTGGAAGCTCCGGCAGCGTTCGTGGCCGGGTGCCGACCCCTCGGCGACAGCCCGGTGGTCCTGGTGGAGCTGCCGGACGACCATGTGCCGGCCAACGCCTGGGCCACGCTCTTCGCGCTCATCCGTGCCGGCCGGCGACCGGTCCTGGCCCATCCGGAGCGCTGTCGTGGGCTGCGTGGGCAGCGCGAGCAGGTCGCGGCCCTGGTCGAGGCTGGGGGCTTGCTGCAGCTGACCCTCGGTCACCTGCTGGGCGTGCACGGCTGGCGCATGCGCTGGCACAGCCGTGCGCTGCTGCGCCGCCACCCCGCTGCCTGCCTGATTGCTAGCGACAGCCACGACCTGGGGGTCCGCCGCCCCCAATGGGACCGCCTGCCCGCCGGGTGGCGGCGGTTCGTCCCCACAGACCTGGAATCAGTGTCTTCGTGGGGTTCGCTCAAGGACTTGGGCAAGGTTTGACACTGTGGTGTCGTCGGGCATCCTCGCGGCGCCAGAACATTCAGGAGCCTAACATGCGTGTTGATCGCCCAGTCGCGTTGTTGATCGCTATCGCTTGTGCCTCATCCGCGGCAGCGGCCGACAGCGTCGATCCGGTACTGGTGAAGGACCTCGAGGTCGCACCGCGCGCCAACCTCACGCTCGACGACGACACCCTCCGCGTGCATCCCAAAGCCATGCTGGGCGTCGGCTTCAACAGCAACATCTTCGCCGAGGTCGATGGGCAGGAGAACGACGACATCTACGTCCGTGGTCTTGTCGGCTTGGTGGCCGACTGGCGCCTGAACCCGCACCAGAAACTCACCATCAATGGCGAGCTGGAGGTGCTGAACTACCTCGATAGTGACAACGAGGAGGGCAACCTGGTCGGCGGCCTGCTGACCGGTGACTTGCGTCTGTACCAGACCGGCGCCGATGTGCGCTTGCATGGTGGCTACGCCCGCTTCGACGATCCCTTGATCCAGAGCGGCGAGCGGATCCTACGCCAAAACATCGACGGGTCAGCGACGGTCTTGCTCCAGGGCACCACCGTCCGCACGGTCCTCGAAGTCGGGGCGAGTGCCACCGACTACCTCGATGATGGTATCGATTTTTCCGAGGAGAGTCGCGACAACACCAACTACCGCGCGGTGGGCCGCGTCGGTTGGACCTCTGCCCGTGACACCTTTTACTACGCGCTGCTGGGCGTCGACTTCAACGACTACTGGGAGAACATCCAATACAACGACAGCCTCGGCCTGACCGCCGGCGTGGGTGCGCAAGTACGCCTGGGTGTACGGTCGGTCCTCACCGCTGAAGGCGGCGTAACCTACCGCATGTACGACGACAATTACGCTGGCGTCGCCGCCTACGATGACGAGGACGTCTACGCGCCGTACGTCAGCGTTGCCGCCCGCTGGCCGTGGGAGAGCGGCAGCCAGGTCGGCTTGAAGCTGTTCTCGCGCATCGATGAAAGCCTGACTTCCAACGCCGCGTGGATCTACGGCCTGCAACTTGATGGCCGTTACCGCCTGCTGGCGCACAGCGCCCTGATCGGTGCGGTGGCCGGCTACCACAGCGAAGACAGCGGCCAGGGCTCGGGTATTCCCGCCGAAGAGCGCGATACGATCGAGGCGATGCTCGGCGTCGAACATGAGATCACCAAGGGCTTCGTCGGTCGCCTGAAGGGCACCTACACCGACAGCACCGCGGAACTGAGCAACGATTTCACCCGCTACATCGTCGCGCTCGATCTCGCCGTCGCCTACTGATCCGAGGCGATGATGGCGGTCGCCGGAGCGCTGGGAGCCACTTGGTGGCGGCTGTGGCGTAGCGGCTGCAACACCGTCCATCATTTGGTGATCGAGCAGCCCCTGCGCGGCATCTCGGTGACGATGGTGGTGCTGTTCGTCTGGCTGATGCTCGGTGCGTTGTTCCTGGGTCTGTTGGATTTCCTCGGCCAGGACCAGTACCAGACGCTCAAGCCACGATTGGTCGAGAGCCTGCTCTCGCTGTTCTTCTTCACCCTGTTCTTTTTGGTGACCATCAGCGACACTGTGCTGGTGTGGGGCGCGTTGTTCCGCAGCCGTGCGGCGGCGTTCCATGCGCAGTTGCCGCTCACCGATCGTCAGTTGTTCTGGGGGTGTAGCGTCGAAGGCGGCTTGTGGTCGAGCTGGGCGGTGCTGGTGCTGGCCGTGCCGCTGGTTGGGGCATTGGTGCTCGATCGCTTGTTCCCAGGGCTGCGGTGGGCGCCGGTGCCACCGCTTGCTGCCCTGGCCATGACCGCCGGGGCGCTGGTGGCGGTGCTCTCCTTCGTAGTCTGCTGCATGGGCGCTGGCGCGATCGGGTCCTTGTTGCTGGCGCGGCTGATCCCGTTGCTGCGGCGCGGCATCAAAGGCATCATCGTGCTCATCCTGGCGGCGCTGCTGGTCGCTGCAGTGCTGGTGCTCGGCAGTCTGGAACAACGTGGTGAACCAGTGGCGTTCATGGGCGAGGTCATCGGCAAGCTGCGTTTCGCCGAGAACCCCTACCTGCCGCCGTGGTGGGCGCAGCAGGCGCTGAGCGCGGCGCTCACCGGCGAGTGGAAGACCTGGACCCACTTCAGCGCGCTGCTGCTCAGCACCGCGGCGGTGCTGGCGCTGGCGGGCGAATGGATCGCGGGCCGCCGTCTGCGCCTGGACCTCGATGCCCTCACCGGTCGGCCGGAAGCACGCGGACGCACTCGCAGCCGCCGCTGGCGCCTGATTCCGTTCCTGCCGGCGGATATCGGTCTGCTGGCGGCGAAGGATCTGCGGCTGTTCCTGCGCGAGCCGGCGCAGGTGCTGCAATTCACCATGTTCTTCAGCCTGCTCGGCTTCTACCTGCTGATGCTGCCGCGCGTCGGCCGCGCGTTCCTCTTTGACGACTGGTGGCGGCCGGTGGTGTCGCTGCTCAACCTCACCGCGGTGGCGATGGCGCTGGCGACCTTCACTGGACGTTTCGTCTATCCCCTGCTGAGTCTCGAAGGCCGGCGGTTGTGGGTGCTGGCGCTCGCACCCTGGCCCCACACCCGGGTGGTCACCGCCAAGTTCACCTTCGCCCTGCTGGTCGGCCTGCCGGTGAGCGTCGGTCTGGTGGTGTTGTCAGGGTTCATGCTCGCGCTCGCCCCAGGAGTGATCCTCTACCAAGCGGGTATCATTGCCTGCATGGCGGTGGGCTTCTCGGCCGGTGCCCTCGGTCTGGGGGCGCGGCTGGCCGATTACGATGAGGACAACCCAGCCAAGCTGGTCGCTGGCTACGGCGGAACCATCAACCTGATGGCGAGCCTGGTGTTCTCCGCCCTGTTGCTGGGTGGTGCGGTGTTCCCGCTGCTACCCGGCATGGCCGCGCTCGGACCCTGGCGTTGGGTCGCCGGGGCCGGCTGGACGGTGTTGGTGACGGTGGTGTGGTCGACGGTGTTCCTGCGCATGTCCTGGCGCTGGTTCGGTCGTCTGGGTTGAACCCGTTCGTCACTGGCACGTTCGCCGGGCAACGCCACGCTCAACGACAGGCCACCTGACCCTACCTCCATGCTGAGCCCGCACTTCCTTGTCCGACGTTTTGGTTGTCCGCTGGCGCTGCTGCTCAGCGCCGCGTGGTTGTGGGCCGGCGATATCGATTTCACCGTGTCGAGCCCGCTCCTCGCGCAGCCGGAGGCGCAGCGCACGCAGTCGATCCAGGCCCGCTTGGCAGCCACACCATTGGCGTGGCCGGGTGGTCGGCTCACCGCTGCTGAAGCAATCGCCTTGTTGGCCGCCAGCGGCAATCCCACGATCCTGGTCGACCCCGCCGATGCGATGCGCAGCGCCGAGCTGCCGGCGCTGGCAGGTGACTATTGGCAAGGAGTAGTCGCGGTGTGCGCCGCCTTCGATCTCACGCTGGAACCGGGCGAGGGCCTTGATCAGGCGGAGGACAGCGGGCGCTATGGCAATCGCGACAATAGCGGCACGGCGCTGGTCGCCACCGGTGGGCCGCTGTTGTTGCGTGGCCGTGATGCCACCGCTGCGCGCCCGCTGTATGTGCCGTGCGGCGCGGTGCTGGCCGAGATCCTCGCCTTCGATCTGCATCAACGCCAAGGTGCGATCGCCAGCCGAACCGCGGATGTGCGCTTGGCGCTCCGCCTCGAACCACGGGTGCAGCCGCTCCAGATCGGTACCACGCTGGTGAACTGGACCACGGTCGAGGATCCGCTCGGTCGCAAACTGAATTCCTCGGAGGCCGTCGGCGGTCGCCGCGCCGATGTCAGCGCTGTCCATCTCAGCGACGTCCAGGAGTCCTTCACCGGCTGCACGCTCACCGGTGAACTGCTGGTTCAGACGCTCGAGCCGGTGACGCTCGGTGCGACGATACGACCGGGAGAAAAGGCGCGCGCGGATCTGCTCGGTCAGGAAGTCAGCATGCAGTTCATCGGTGAAGGCGAGACCACCGCCAACGGCCAGCGTGGTCCTGGCTTCAGCCTGTCGGTGCCGACCGCCGTGCTCGGTACTCGGCCGAAGTTGACGGTCACACTCGGCGGACAACCGCTCAAGTTCAACAATCAGGGTTCGCACTGGAGCGGTGGGCGCATCGAGTTGTTCTACCGTGGTCCCAAACTGCTCGATGGTGCCTATGGCGTCACGCTGACCGGGCAGGCGGCTTTGCAGCAGGTGCGTATGCCCTTGCGCGTGCCGATTGCGGTCGCGCGCCTGCCCGCGGATGAACGTCCGCTTACCAGCGGTCTCGATCTTCAGGTGCCGTCACAGCTGCGCTGGGATGCGGGTGAATGCGATGTGGCAGAAGCGGTGCGGCGTTTGGGTGGTGCCAACCAGGTGCTACTCGAACTGGGTGCCGATGAACGGCGTCGCGCCATGCTGCCGGTGTTCGATGGCAGTTTCTGGGAGGGGGTGTTGGTGGTCTGTCGGGCTTTCGATCTGACCATCCTGCCGCCATCGCAAGCGGTGCAGGGCCTGAATCAGGAGGGGGAATCGACGCCGACCTGCATCACCGGCGGTCCGCTATGCCTGGGCCCACGTAATGGTGACCGGCCCGGGGTGGGGAATTTCCAAGCCAGTGGCATCCTGCTGATGGTCATGGACGCGTTGACCGTGGTGACCAATCAGGGCCTGGATGGTGTCACGCGACAGGCTGAGGTGTCGTACCGTTTGCGGCTCGAACCGCGGCTGGACGCGTCGCTGATCGGTTCGGCGACGGTGAGTTGGACCTCGCTCGCCGGCGTGGGCGATGGCCGTCCGCTGGTGGTGGAGGAATCCTCCATCGAGACCACCGAGGAGGATGATGCCCAGGTGCAGATGCGCGTCATGCGCGTCGGTCGTCGGCTGGTACGGGTGGCCTCCAACGAGGCCCCCGCCGGCGCCACCGCCACCGGCCGGGTGGTCGTCAGCGGTCTGCCATCCGGCCAGGTTCCGTTGACGTTGTCGGGTCAGGTCGCGCTGCATCTGCGCCGTCCCGTGCGGGCGGAGTTGTCGCTGGCGCCGGGTGGACGTTCGATCGCCCGCCTGGGTGATCGTGCGGCGATGGTGAAGATGTTTAGCGCTGCGGGCGAAGAGGACGGGAACACGGAACGTTCTGGCGTCTCGGTCGAGATGGCCGGCGACCAGATCGATGCCTTGGCCGTGGAGGTGCGGGATGCCGCTGGCAAATCGGTGCGCAGCAATGGCAGTGGGAACTCGGGATCGAACGGACGCTCGCGTCTGCTGTGGTACTTCGCGGCGTTCGATCAGGGACCCTATACGGTGGTGCTGACCGCGCGCGAGCGCCTGGGTGTCCTGCGCCTGCCATTCAATCTGTCCGCCGTCACGCCCTGACGTAGTGACTGGACCCGCAGGCGGTGGCCCCATGCTGCCGGCCGCCTGCGAGTCCTGCCGATGCCGACCATCCACCTGCACAACACCCTCACCCGCGCCAAGCAGCCGCTGGAGCCACTGAGCCCAGGCCGCATCGGCATGTATGTGTGTGGTCCGACGGTCTACGACGACTGCCACATCGGCCATCTGATGGGGCCGATCCTGTTCGACGCGGTGGCGCGCTGGCTGATTGCCCGTGGCTACCAAGTGCGTTTCGTCAACAACATCACCGACATCGACGACAAGATCATCAACCGCAGCATCGCCACCGGCGAGCCGTGGGATGCCATTACCAAGCGCTACACCGCGCAGTACCTGGGGTACCTCAAGCGCCTGCACGTGGTCACCGTCACTGACCACCCGCGGTGCAGCGACTACATCACGCCGATGATCACCTACATCCAGGATCTCATCGCCAAGGAGCGCGCCTATGTGGCAGTCGACGGCGTGTACTACGACGTCCAGAAGCAGAACGGGTACGGCAAGCTCTCCGGGCGCAGACTCGACGACATGAAGGCGGGTGCGCGCATCGAGCGCGATGCCTCGTTGCGCCATCCCGGCGATTTCGCGCTGTGGAAACACGCCAAACCCGGCGAGCCGGCATGGGACAGCCCGTGGGGCAAAGGCCGGCCGGGCTGGCACATCGAGTGCAGCGTGATGAGCCATGAGACGCTCGGCGAGACCTTCGATATCCACGGCGGCGGTGACGACCTCAAGTTCCCCCACCACGAGAACGAAATCGCCCAGGGCGAAGCCCACGGCGGCGGGTATGCGAAGTGCTGGATGCACAACGGTCTGATCCAGTACGATGGCGTGAAGGTCGGGAAATCCGATCCGCGGATGAAGGACCCGGAGTTCGCCCGGCAGTTCAAGGCCGATTACCTACTCGACACCTACGGCGCAGCGACCGTGCGTTTCCTGCTGATGCAGGGGCACTATCGCCGACCGAACGATTTCGCCCCCACCGCGCTCAGCGCCGCCCGCACCGCGCTGGGCAAGCTCCATCGCCAATTGGGGACGCTGCTCGACGAGCCCGGAACGGCGATGCTGGAGGAGATCCTCGCGCGCCCATTGTCCGAGGCTGCGTCGCGCCTGCGCCACGATGTGATTGGGGCGATGGATGACGACTTCAATACCGGTGCCGCGATCGCGGCCTTGTTCGGTCTGGTCGCTGAGGCCAAACGCACGAGCGGTGACGCTGCCACGGTGTTGCTGCGCCTGGTGCGCGACCTCGGACGTCTGCTCGGACTGTTCCAGCCCGGTGACGGTGCCGACACGGTCGAAGCACAAGCGGGCGGCGATGAGCTGTTGGCGCCGGTGATGGCCCTGGTCTTGGTGCTCAGGCAGGAAGTGCGCGCCCGGCGGGATTTCGCCACCGCCGATCGCATCCGCGAGACCCTGGGAGCCTCCGGCATCACCATCAAGGACGCCAAGGACGGTGCGACCTGGGCGGTTACCGCGGTCGCTGATCGTCCGGCCCTTGATGCGGCGATGCAGGTGGTGATCGACTTGCGGGGTGTCGCCCGTGCGGCCAAGGATTTCACCACCGCGGATCGCATCCGTCAGGCATTGGGCGCGGTGGGCATCACGGTCGCTGATAGCGCAAACGGGGCGACCTGGAGCGTGCAGCGCTGAGGTTGAGGTGATGCGCGCTGGTGGCCGACGGGTTGAAACGACAACACCCTCGGAGATTCCGAGGGCGTTGTGGGCGGTCCGTTGGTGGACCTGCCGGCTGACGATCAGCCGTTTATGGGTTGTTGAACATCTTGGTGTCGGTGAACCAGTTGTCGGCCTGGATTTCCTGGAGCTCGAAGATGGCAAACATGATCGCCACGGCGAACCCCAAGAAGGTGATGATCACCAGCCAGCCAGCAGTTTTGTCATTTTCCATGGTCTGATCTTTCGCGGAAGGGTGTGCTGATCAGGTGGGATCAGAGACGGTTCTGGGCCAAGTCACCCTGCTGGATCTGGAGCTGGTTCGAGTTCCAGGAGTCGGGGATCACGCGGCAGGCGACCATGTCGCCGAGGACCTTCTCCGCGCGGACGCGGACGATGTAGGAGTTGCCGCGGAAGATGATGAACTCGACGCCTTCCTCGATCTTGTCGCCCTTGCCGAGGGTCAGCATGACGAGGTCCTGCTGGCCCTGGGGGTTGTTGCGCACCGCGGCGACCACCGCTTGCAGGAACGAGGCCGACTGATTCTGGTCGGTGATCTCAGCCGCGATCTTGGGGTAACGGTCCTTCAGGATCGCAAGCTGGGCGTTCTGCTGATTGTTGACCTTCTTGGCCTTGGTCAGTTCTTCCTCGCGCTGGGCGAGCCCGGTGGTGGCGTTGTTGTAGTCGTCTTCGACTTCAGCCAGCTTGACGTTGAGCTGGAAGGCCACGGCGCGGGCGACCTGCGCGATGTGGGTCTTCTCGTTGTTCGACTGGCGGGTCAGCTCAAGGGTGTTCGAGAGAGTCTGGTTCTGCTCGCGCAGCGCCTTGATCTCCTCGTCGTTCTTGCTCAGCGTGAGGTTGAGGCTCTGGATCTGCTTGTCCTTCTCAGACAGGCTGTTTTCCTGCTTCTTGATGTTGGACTGGAGATCCGCGATCTGCCCACCTTGGCTGGAGACCAGCGCCTGCGCCTGGACCTTAGCGTAGGACTCGTCGGCGATCTTCTGCGCCGCGACCTTCACTTCTTCAGCGAAGAACTTGGTGTCGTCGTTCCAGCGGCGCTTCCAGTTCTCACGGGTCGCGTACAGGGTCATCTGGACGAACATGAACGCCAGCGCCAGCAACAGATTGAGGACGATGAAGACTTTGACCGTGGTGCTCATGATGCGAATGCTCCCAGGAGGGTGTCGTGCCGGTGCAGCAGGTTAGTTGGTCGGTGCCGCAGCGTCGGCTGCGGGTGCGGCGCCCTCGGCGGCGCCCGCGCCTTGAGCGCGGACATCGAGGCGTTGCTGCAACTGGTACTTGTAGATGAGTTCGGGGGTGATCGCGGTGGCGTGGCCGACCGCTTCGGCGGCGGCGGTGCGCACGGCGAGTTGGGCGGCCGCATCGGCGTCGCTGAACTGGAGAGCCTTGAGCAGGATCTCCACCGCGGCGTCGGTGTTCGGGTTCAGTTGGCCGATGGCATAGAGGAAGGCGGCGCGTACCGGGGGGGTGAGCGTCGCATCCTGAGTGCCGTAGACGTCGGTCACCTTGTTGATCATCGCCTTGACCACCTCGCCGTTCGGGCCGGTGGCGGCGAGTCCGAGAGCCTTGGCCGTTTCGATGCGCAGGGCATCGGCGCGGGCGTCCAGCGTGGTGGCCAGGGCAGCAGCGGCCTTGCTCAGATCGAACTGGGTGCTGCTCGGGTTGGGCTGCTGGAGCGCGATCGCGGCACGCAGAGAGATGTCCTCGGCGTCCTCGCGGTTGGCGTTGGGCAGTTCGGCGGTCTTCAGCGCAGTGTCGATCATCCCGGCCATCTCGACCGAGTTGAAGGGCTTCTGGATGAAGCCCTTGACGTTGTCCATGCCCTCGAAGGCCTTCTGGATCTTGGCCGCGAGTTCAGGATTGTCCGGCAGCGAGACGAAGACCGGGGTCTTCTCCGCGCGCCAGTCCTTGGCCAGCTTGCCCACCAGAGTGTCGGCGCGTTGTTCGTCGACGGCGATGATGCCGCCCTTCTCGTCGCGCACGGTCGGGATCAGGTCGCCCGAGATGATGATGGCGTCCTTGATCGGCGATTCTTCGAGGCGCTGCATGGCTTCGAAGCCGTCGGGCACCGCGAACACGCGGAAGCCTTTGCTCTGAAGCTGTTCACGCGCGACGTTGCGCTGGCGGTAGTCCTGGTCGACGACCAGCACCACGCGGTTGCCCCATTCGCCGACCGCGTCGGCGAGGATGGCGGTGACCTTCTCGGCGTTGAAGAACTTGAGCGTCGGATCGAGGTGCGAGAGCGTGATGGCAGCCTGGTAGCGCACCATCTTGTCGCTGTGGTCCAGCGCGGCGACCAACACGGTGCCCGGCTTGTCGGCGGACAGCCCGCCCTGCGGCAGGTTCACATCGGGATGGGCGATGCTGTGGTCCTGGAGCAGACGCATCAGATAAGTGGCGACGTCATAACGCTCGGAGACGATCGACTGCTGGACCGCGCGGTAGAGATGTTCGGCACCGAACATCTTCACGCGCAGATTCATCTCGCTGAGTGCGAGCACCCGTTCGGCGATGGCATCCTGCGACTCGTCGGGATTCATCGTCGGCGAGGTGCGTTCCTTGGCGATGCGCACGCGGCGCTGGGCCTCGGCGTCCTGCGCCGCATAGGTCGCGGCGAGCAGCGGCTGGTAGGCCGCGAACGAGGAGTAGTTCTTCAGGCCTTCGAAGATCAGGTACTCGGCCATCAGCTCATTCCACGCGTAGCGCGGAACGCGCACGTAGGTGAGCTTGGATTCGGCGGTGCCGTCGCCTTCGACCCAACGCCATACGAGGCTCTCGTTCGCGACCATCTCGTCGCGCACCAGATCGCCGCCGCGGAAGTAGCGGAGGGCTTCGAGGAAGTAGAGCTTGTCGGCGGTGGAAACCTCGGCGACGCCGTTGCGCTTGGCGATCGCGGCGACGGTGTTGGTGACCACAGCACGGACGGTTTCCGAGGTGCCCTGGGCATCGAGCAGTTGCTTGAGCTTGGGCAGCGGACGCGGATCGCCGATGTCGGCGAGCACGGTGGCGACGCTGGCGACCAGGCGCTCGTCGCTGGCGTTGAGCGACTCAGCGAGCGGAATCACTGCGCGGTAACCCATGCGCGTCAGGACGATGCGGCAGTAGACCCGCATGTCGTCCTGGCGGTTGTCGTTCATGCGCGCGACCAGCGTGGGCACGGCGATGGGACCGACGGCGACCAGTTCATTGGTGGCGACGAGGCGTTCCTCCTCGCTCTTCTCTAGCTTGTCGACCAGCAGGTTGAGGTACTTGGGATCCTGGCGCAGGCCCTTCTGGTAGATGCGCGCCTGGCGCAGCAGATCCTTGAGGACCTCGCGCAGCTCGTCGTGCTCTTCCATCGCGACCAGCAGGCCGTCGCCGGCGGCGAGGTAGAACTCGTAGCACAGCTTGTTGTCAGGGCTCTGCTTGAGCGCGTCGTGGAAACGCTTGGCAGCGTTGCCGAAACGACCGGCGTAGTATTCCTTCACGCCCTCAGCGAGGAGCTCGCGAACTTGGTCGCCGTTCGGGAACCGCGGGTCCGCGGTAAAGCCTTCTTCTGCTGTCAGGGCACCTGGGATCAGGGCGACGGACAACAATGCGGTGGCCAGCATCTTCTGCATCAGAACCTCCTGCCAGGGCGCTCGACGGTGGTGGTCACCGTGTTGGAGCAAGATCGGCGTCCACATGGGATTCCGCCGAGCGACCTGTATGGGACGGGCATCTTTCAGATCCCCTCGGAAATCGGCAACGGGACAGGACACTGGGTGGGGGGTGGTGTATGACGAACCATGAGTGTGTGCGGTGTTGACCGGGGATTTCACGATAAAAGCCCGACATGCACGCGGGTTTCGCGTGCCCGCGTGTGCATGTCGCGCACGTGTGCACGTCGCGCAACGGTGTGCTGCGATTGCGTCAGCGACCGTCGGTTCACCATCCGCCACCCGCATGCCGACCGCGACCATCCGTGCTTATGCCAAGCTGAACCTCCATCTCGACGTCCTCGGACGACGCGCGGACGGGTACCATCGCCTTGAGACCATCTTCCAAACCATCGGGCTGCATGATGAAATCATCCTGGAACGTGATCCCACCGGTCAGGGCATCAGCCTGACCTGCGATCAACTCGGAGTGCCGGCCGACGCGACGAATCTGGTGTGGCGGGCGGCGGCTGCGTTCATCGCGGGTCGCGAAGCGCAGGCGGGCGGCCTCGCGCTGCACCTGCGCAAGGGGGTTCCGCATGGTGCCGGGCTGGGTGGTGGATCGAGCGATGCGGCGGCGACGCTGCGGCTGCTCGCTCATCTGCTGCCCGGCTGGCACGACGCGTCGTCGTTGCACCTCTTGGCGGCGAAACTCGGCTCCGACGTGCCATTTTTCCTGGTCGGAGGGACCGCTCTCGGCGAGGAGCGCGGCGAGGTGCTCACGCCCCTGGCTGATGCTCCGCCCATGCCGGTCACCGTGTTGATGCCAGCCGCACACCTGCTCACTCCGGCGGTATTCGCCGCCCTGACCACCGAAGAACGTGGACCACGAGCCGGACGTGGTGTCGCGTGGTGGCGTCAACAGATGACGGCGGAGATGTGGCCGCAGATCCTGCACAATCGGCTGACCGCTGCCGCCGTGCGCCTGTGTCCGGCGGTCGGTACGTTGTTGGCGCACCTGCATGGCCAAGGGGTGCCGTGCCTGATGTCCGGTTCAGGTGCGGCGTGTTTTGCGCTCGCTGCCTGCACGCCGCCGTCCGGGGTGTCAGCGTGGCCGACCACGTTCATCAGCAGAACCGAGGCCTTGGCGTCACCGTGCTCAAAAGCACGGTAAAAGTCGGGTAAAACGACCAGCCCCACGGTCAGGTGTGACCGTGGGGCTGGTGTAAGCGGACTGCTGGCCGGATCAGTTCGCGCTGACTGCTGCGAGCGGAGTGGGCAAGGTTGGACCGACGTTCAGCAGATCGAGCAGGCTGGCCATGTCCTTACCGCCGACCGAACTGAGACGGCCCGCGAGGCGCCGGTCATCCTTGGTGGTGGTGGAGTCCTCCGGCTCGCCAGCCAACAGATACGGCGCGCTGGTGGGACGATCGTTCGGGGTCCACACCTGCGCGCTGTGTCCGCGCTGGTTGAGGATCAATGCCGCGAGGTTGGCGAGCGCCTGATCTGCCGCCGTTGCAGGCACCACCCACAGGCCGGGGTTGTCGGTGCGGTAGCGACGCAGCAGTTGGGTTGCGCGCTGGAGTACCAGCGTGCGCAACTGATCGTCTTCCGGCAGCGGGCACCCGACCTCGGCGAGTTCGTCGAGGCCGATGAGTGCGGGCGCGAGTGCGGTGAGCACCTCGTCATCTGGACGCACCGACCAGCAGGCGCGCTGGAGCAGTTCCTTGGCGTGCAGCCCATGGCGGCGTTCCAGGTTCTCGACCAGTTCATCCTGGAGTTTGGCTTCGAGCAGGCCACGCGGCTTGGGCAGTTGTTTGGCTTTGTGCAAACCGGCGACGATGCGTTTGTGGGTGTTGTCCGCCGGCCAACGTGGCAGGCCGTCGATGATCAGCGCGCTGATCGGCGTTCCGTTCTTCACCAGTTCGGCGGCGCGCTTGAGTTCCTGCACCTGATGCTGGTTGTAGGCGCGGTAGCCATTGGGTTTGCGTTTGGGGCTCGGCCAGCCGTAGCGCAGTTCCCAAATGCGCAGGACGCTGGGGCTCAGGCCGCAGGCCTTGCTGGCTTCATTGATGTTCATCGAGGTCGTGGCAGTCATGGGGTCCTCCCGGTCGCTGGGGCTGGAGACAGAGCGGTTCTTATCGCAGGCGTCCGCGCACAGTTTGCGGTGGTCGGGATGTGCGTGGTCCAGCGTAAACATGGTAGGATAACCTCAAGCCCCGGTTGCTGTCAAAGGTCTGTCGTACGTCATGTGCTGAGATGGAGATGCGTCTCGTGGGGTTGTCTCCGAACGGCGACAGGGTAGACCTCCGCCGAGCGATTGGGAATACTGATTGCTAGGCAATGATGATACCCCCCCCGCGCAGGAGCGACGTTGTGAGTGACCAACTGCTTTCCCAACTCGCTGCCGAGGCCGCCCGTTTGGCCAATCTTGGCTTCATGGCCTGTACCGCCGGCAACGTCAGCGTGTTGTTGGAACGTGATCCGTTGCTGGCGGCGATGAGTCCCTCAGGCGTCGACAAGGGGCAGCTCAAACCGGCGGACTTCATCCGTATCGGAGCCGACGCCAAGCCGTTGCCGCCGGATGCCCGCAAGCCCTCCGACGAGGCCCTGCTGCACATGCGCATCTACCAGGCCACCGGCTGCCAAGCGGTGTGCCATGGGCATCCACCGCACGCGACGGCATTGAGCCTGGGTGGTGGTCGTGAGCTCATCAGTCGCGGGGTCGAGATGCAGAAGGCCTTTGCTGGCACCGCCACGCATGTCGGCGAGTGCCGCATCCCGATCGTCGAGAATTCGCAGGACATGGAGGAACTGGCTGGTTTCGTCTGTGCGGCGCGCACTCAGCAGGTTCCTGCGGTGGTGGTGCGTGGTCACGGCGTCTACGCGTGGGGCAACAGCATCCGGGAAGCCGGTCGGCATCTGGAAACGGTGGAATGGTTGGCGCGCACGCTGTGGTTGTGTCGCGTCGGCGGGATCGCGGCACCGGCTGGCTGAGCGGTCACAGGACCGCGCTGGCGTCATTGCCGAGCGAGACGCGCAGTCGCCGTCTTGCACCCCGACCGGTCGCCCTACCGTCTGCGCCCCCCGGAGGTTGTTCCATGGCCGATCGTGTTCTTTGCGCTGCTGCCGCTGCTGCGCTCGTTGCGGTGCCCAAGGATCGTCGACCGAGCGTGACCGTCGGTTTCGACGGTTTCATCGACAACATCATCGATGTGGTGGCCAAACGCACGGATGCGACGACCTACTCGTCGATGGCCACGATCGCGGAGCTGGGCGGACGTATCACCGCGGCAGCTGGGCACAGCGCCAACTTCGAACTGGTGGTCAAGCAGAGCAAGATCGGTGGCAACGGTCCGATCATGGCCAATGCGCTGTGTAGCTACGACTACGCGGTCACGGCGGTCGGCGTGCTGGGTGACGGCGCGGTCGATCCGGTGTTCAAGCCGCTCGCTGACCGTGCGACCAAGACCATTTCGCTCGGCGGTGCCGCAACCACCGATGCGCTCGAATTCAGCGACGGCAAGATCATGCTCGGCAAACTCCGGCCGATGGACAAGGTCACCTACGCCACCCTGGTCGAACGATTGGGCATCGACGGTCTGAAGAGCCTCATGCGTCAGGCCGACGCCATCGCCATGGTCAACTGGACCATGACCATGGGCATGACCGAGATCTGGCGGCGGTTGGCGGCCGAGGTCTTCCCCGGCCTGCGTCAGGATCGTCCGCTGATCTTCGTCGACCTTGCCGATCCGGCCAAACGCACGCTCGCCGATCTGCGCGCGGCATTCGCTGCGCTCAAGGAATTGCAATGCCACGCCGACGTGCTGCTTGGCATGAACGGCGCCGAACTGCGGCAGGTGCTGACCGCGTTGGGCGTCGAGGTGCCGGTGGCTGAACCGGAGTGGGAGGCCTCGCGTCGTGGTTGCGAACTGGTGCAGCAGCACCTGGGGATCTCCTGGGCGATGTGCCATCTGGTGAAGTCTGCCGCGTGTGCGTGGGGTGACTCGCTCAAGCGCAAGGCCGGGAGTGTGGGTGCGGATGGGTTCTTCGAACCGAAACCGAAGATCACCACCGGTGCGGGTGACCACTTCAACGCCGGATTCGTCGCGGCGCTACTCGCCGGTATCGATCCTACGCATGCCTTGCTGATCGGTGGTGCGACCAGCGGTTACTACGTGCGCACCGCGGTCTCACCCTCGCGTGAGCAGGTGGTAGAGTTCCTGAAACAGAACGCCGGCTGACCGCTGGTGTACACCAGCGCGTCAAGCGGTTGGTCCGAACCCTCGCAAGCGGGACCTTGAGTCGACCTCACCGGCCTTTAGACCCTCACTCCCTTGGCCCCGATGCTCGGCAAAGAATCAGCCAGCGTCCTCCTCGCACGGAACCGCATGCCCGATCGCAGCTCTGAAGGTCACGATGTCGCGCGCTCGGCGCCAAGCCTGGAGCAGGCATGGCAGGCGATGCTCGAACGCATGCGTTCGCCGGAGAACGAACAAGGTGTCCGTCTATGGCTGGCGTCGCCCAAGGTCCGGCCGGTGGGAATCGATGGGACCAGCTTCACCATCGAGTGCCCGACGGCGTTGTTCCAGCACACCATCCGTGATCGTTACGCCGACCAGTTGGCGGTCGTGGCGTCCGAGGTGCTCGGTCATCCGGTGACCGAGGTGCGCTGCCGCGTATCGGGTGCCGCGCTGCGCGAACACGAGGCGCGCGTCCAGGGTGGTCGTGGCACGGCCGAGCCCGAAGCGGCGCCCACCAGCGAGAAACCCGGCGAGCGCCATGCCCACCGTGGTGGACGCTGGGGCCATGGCTTCAAACAACTCACCGATTTCGTCGTTGGCCACACCAATCGTCTCGCCTACGACGCCATCACGCGCATCCTCGAGGATCCGGCCAATCCGGTGAATCCACTGTTCATCCACGGCGCTTCCGGCCTGGGGAAGACGCACCTGGAGCAGGGTCTCGCGCTCGCGTTCCACGAGCGTTACCCCAAGAGCAAGGTCCAGTACATCCGTTGTGAGCAGTTCACCAACGACTACATCGCTGCGTGCGAGCAGGGTTCCGCCGGCATCCAGGCATTCCGCGTGAAGATGCGCCATCCTGATCTGCTGCTGATCGACGACATCCACTTCCTCTCGCGCGGTCAGATGATCAAGACCAAGGAAGAGCTGTTCTCGACCTTCAATCAGCTCAATGAGCAGGGCAAAAAAGTGGTGATCACTTCGGATGCGCCACCCGCGGACATCAAGTACCTCGAAGAGCGCTTCATCCAGCGTTTCAGCGGTGGTCTGGTAATCGCCCTGGAAAAACCCGATCCCAAGTTGCGCCGCGAGGTGGTGGCGGCCAAGGCCAAGGCCCAGGGCATCGCCCTGGCTGACGAGGTCATGGGCTATGTGGTCGACCACATCACCGACAACATCCGTGAGATCGAAGGCGCGGTGAACAAGCTGGTGGCCTACTCGCAGAGCTTCCAGCGTCGCATCGATCTTACGCTCGCCCGTCAGGCGCTGGGCGATCTCATCGACCGCAGTTCCGGCGAGCCGCGGGCGAAGATGATCATGCGCGAGGTCGCCGACTACTTCGAGTTGACTGTCGACGACCTGGTGGGACGCAACCGTTCCGGTGCCCGGGCCACCGCCCGCCACGTGGCGATGTACGTCCTGAAATCGGCCAGCGCCGATACGTATTCGGCCATCGGACAGGCTTTCGGGGTCAAGAGTCACAGCAGCGTGGCGTATGCCTGCGAGCAGGTTGCAAAGTACCGCGCGCAGGACTCCGCCCTGGATGGTTTCATCATCGATCTCTTGATGCGGGTGAAGCGGGTCTGAGTTTCCCTGCATGTGGCAGGGGTACCCCTCTCAATCGGGGTGGTACGCAGCAGGTGATCAGAGGCTTGTGGTGCTCTCCTGGGGCCTCTATAAGAGGGCCCGATGCTGTCGGCGTCCGCCGGCAATCACTCAGGAACGCCAACCGATAGACAGAGTTGGAATCACCGCTCGCGCCGATTCGGCCAGCGCCATGCCCTAAGGGGGATCTCCCGTGCTCCTTTCCCGTTGCCTCGCCCTGATCGCCGTCGCCGCACCCATGACCGCTATGTACGGCGCATCGTACTCCGAGGTCCGTGAGCGCATCCATCCAGGCGAGGTCAAGCTCCAGGATGTCCAACTGGAGGACATCATCCGCTCGCCCGAGGCCTTTCAGAATCTGCGGGTGCGTTTCCGCTGCACCTTCGTCGAGAACTCGACGCTGTTCGACCGCGAGCACACCTACTTCGTCCCCAGCGGCTACGCCAATCTGATCGTCTATGACGACCACGCGGATCTGTCGGATCCGCAGGTGCGCGCCAATCCGCTCACGGGCGTGTTCATCGCCAAGGACCGGGTCGATGCATCCTTCGTTGTCAGCCTGAAGAAGTATCAACTGCTCGACCTCATTGCCGAAGTGAAGTGGGTGCAGGACGGGCAGCCGCTGATCAACGTCCACCACATCATCCCAGTGACCAAGCCGGAGAAGATCACCGACACGGTGGTCTACCATGTGCAGCAGGCCAACCAATTGGCCAGCGAGGGCGCCTTTGCGCTTGCGGATGACTACTACGTCGCCGCATTGAACGAGAGCATCCCGGACCACAACCGCGCGATCATCGGCCTGCGCCGGTCGCGCAATCTGATGACCTGGGGCCAGTTCGAAGCGTGTGCTGTGACCCTGCGTCAGGCGCTCGCCCTGACCGACCGCTACGTCAACCTGGTGGACCAGAAGACGCTCGCATCGATGCATTACCTCCTGGCCAAGGCAGTGGCGGAAATCGGTGAGCAGGCCGGAACGGCCGAAAGCCGCGCAGAACGTTTCCAAGAAGCCATCGGTCATGCCCGCATGGCGGTGCAGCTCGATCCCGAGGAGGGCGACGCCTACGCGGTGCTCGGCATCACGCTTGCCGGTCAAGGGCGTTATTCGGAAGCGCGTCGAGAATGTGAAAAGGCTGTCCGTCTGCGCCCGACCAATGCCGAAGTGCGTTGGTATCTGGGACGCATCCTCGATCAGGAAGGCAGCTACGAGGAAGCCATCGAAGCCCTGCGCAAGGCCATCGACCTCACGCCCAAGGACCATCGCATCCACAAGGCCATTGGCGCCGTCTACCTGCATCGCGGTCAGAAGGGCGGGCCGAAGGCCGGCGAAGACTTCATCACCTCGCTGCGCGAGTACGACATCGCCATCCGTCTGAACCCGGCGGATCCCGAAGCGCACTACGGCAGTGGTCAGGTGCTCGAGGCCGCGGCTGCGGCCAATGCCGAGGTCCAGATCGGCACCGCTCGTCAGGTGGCGACCGTCGCTATGGCGATGGAACGTTACAAGAACGCGGTCGCTGCCGATCCCAAGTACCTGCAGGTGCGTCGCACGCTGGTCAATCGCTACCGTGCTGACAACAAGCCGGACGAAGCGATCGTGCACCTGAAGGCAATCACCGAGATCGATCCGGGTCGTTTGGAAAACTTCTTCGACCTGGGTCGCTACCAGTGGTCGCTTGATCGCAAGGCAGACGCCCTGGCGACCTACGAGCAGTGCGTGATCCAACATCCCAAGAGCATCGAAGCCCTGGCTGCCGCGTTGCACGTGGCGGTCGAGGCCGGAGCGGTTGACAAAGGACTGGTGTGGGCCCAGCAGCTCCTGACTGCCGATCCGAAACATGGCATGGGAACTCTGGATCTGGCCCGTCTGAAGCTGGCTTCAGGCCAAGCGAAGGAGGCCTTCAAGCTGGCTCGTACCGCCGAGGGGCTGTTGGAAGGCCAAGCAGCCAAGGACCAGGCCAAGCAGGTCCAGCAGCAGGCCGAAGCGGCGCTCGCCGCGCCCAAGTAATCAGTTCGGGCAACTGTGCAGAATCGTGCAACCGCCGGCGATGAGCCGGCGGTTGGCGTTTATCGCCCGAGCGCAAAGGACTTGTCCTGCTGTTATTGGGTGATGCGATGCGCCTCCCGTCCACGGTGGTGATGCGATGCTGGTCGAGTTAGTGGTCCACAATCTGGTCATCGTCAAGCAGGCGCATTTGTCGCCTGGTTGCGGTTTGACGATCGTCAGCGGCGAGACTGGCGCAGGAAAATCCCTGCTCCTTGATGCCTTGCTGATCCTGCTTGGCGGCCGCGCCGGTGCCAAGGTGGTGGGGCCACATGCAGCGGAGACGACGGTCACCGGTGTGTTCCAGCCCCCCGCGGTGATTGCGGCAGCGATCGAGCAGAGCGCTGGCGTTCCGGCGATGGACGGCAGCTACATCCTGCGCCGCCGTCTGGCGGCGTCCGGTCGCAGTCAATCCTGGATCAATGACGTGCCGGTCACTGTCGCGGCCTTACAACAGGTCGCGAGCCTGATGGTCGAGATCCGTGCACAACATGAGCCGCAGCAACTCGCCCAGGTTTCACGCCAATTGGAACTGCTCGATGCTTACGCCGGCATAGGCGGAGAGACTCAACGTTACCGCGAGGCTCACGATCGTTGTCTGGCGCTGGGGCGTGAACTGGAAGCGATCGAAACCGGTGAACGTGGCAGCCTGCGCGAACTGGAGTTCCTGCGTTTCCAAAGCCGGGAGATCGCGGGACTCGCGCCACGCGCTGGTGAATTGGCGGAATTGGAGCAGCGTTTTGCGGCGTTGTCCGGCGCCGAGACTTGGCGGACGAAAGCAGGCGAAGCCCTCGAACTCATCAGCGAGGGCGAGCGATCAGTACGACGGGTTCTTGGCAAAGTGACCCGCCAATTATCGGATGCTCCCGATGAGCGATTGCGCGCAGCGGCTGCTGCTTGCGCAGCGGCTGGCGAGTGTCTCGACACGGTCGAAGCCAATTGCCGGGAAGTGGTCGACCATCTGCATAGCGACCCCGTGGCCCTTCAGCGCATCGAGGAACGGCGTGACGCTTGGTATGACCTCATGCGCAAGCATGGGGATTCCGAGGAGGCCTTGCTGGCGGCCTGGTCCACCATCGATGCCCGCATCGCCGCCATCGAAGGACTCGACACACGTCGGGATGCGCTGCGCAAAGACCTCGATGCGGCGCTCGCCCTGCGCACGGACCTCGGCGCAACCCTGGCCGAAGCGCGACGCACAGCATTCAAACAATTGGCCAAAGGACTATCGCGGGAGCTGACCGACCTGGGGATGCCCAAGGCTAAGGTCTCGTTGGCCGAGCGATCGTTGGACACTCCGGGCCCCGGTGGTTCGATCCACCAGGAGTTCATGGTGGCGACCAACCCCGGTCTGCCACCGGACCGGCTTGGCGCAGTGATGTCGGGTGGTGAAGCAGCGCGATTGTCGTTGGCTTTCGCCATCGTGCTCGCCGAGCAGGATCGCACCCCGGTGCTGGTTTTCGATGAGGTCGACAGCGGTGTCGGTGGTCGTCTTGGCATTGCGATCGGAGAAAAACTCGCCGCACTCGCACGCGATCGTTCGGTCCTGGTGATCACCCATACGCCGCAGGTCGCTGCCCTGGCCACACGGCACTACACCGTGCGCAAGATTCAGCATGATGACGCCACTGAGGTCCAGGTTGGCGAAGTAACCGGCAAGGAACGATTGCAGGAGATCGCCGAGATGCTGGGCGGTGGCAAGGCGGCACTGGGCCAGGCCAAGGCCTTGATGGGGAATCACGCGTGAGCGAGAGCAGTTATTTTGTCGCGCGACTCGGCCAAACGGTTTTTGTGCGGTCGGTCGGTCTCGCCAACATGAAGAACGCGCCGATGCTCGACTCGTTCCTGCGCGAGGCGGTTGGACAAGGGGCTTCGCTGGTGTGCGTGGATCTGTCCGCCTGTTCGGGCATGGACAGCACCTTCATGGGCCTGCTGGTCGGCTTTTCGCAGGAACTGGTGCGGACACGTGGGCAATTGGTGGTGGTCAATCCGACGACCCAGAACCTCCGCTTGCTCGACATGCTCGGAGTCAGCGCGGTGCTCCCGGTGATCGCCCAGGTCGAGCCGGCAGCACTGGAGTTCGTGGTGATCCCAGGCAATCCCAGCGTTTCTCCCGCGCAGCGCATGGACATCGTCCGCCGGGCCCACCAGCACCTGATCGGTCTGAATGCGGAGAACGAGGCCAAGTTTTCCGCGTTCTTGCAGGCGCTGGAAGGGGACCTCGCCAAACGCCGTGCGCACCAACAAGGTTGAGGCGTAAACCTGGTTTTTCCCGTGGGAAACGCGTACTCGCAAATTGTTGTTTGACAGCGAGGGGGTGGGTTACATATTGCGCCTCCCGCACGTGAGCCAGGGGGTTGAAAAACCCCGGGAAAACGCGGGAAAAGCCGGAGAAATCCGGTGTCTTTGACAACGCAACAGCCGTGGAGAAGAGAAGAAGGGAATCAGTCTTTCGGGACTGATTTCAGGACTCACGCAAGTGAGTCCATCCAAAACCGGTTGGCATCTTCGGATGTCAACTAAGCAAGTGA
>JACDEI010000067.1 GCA_013816485.1 Planctomycetota bacterium | reverse complement strand
CGCTCAACGTCAAGCGCGGGCGAGCCGCCCACGCCCCCAGGGGAAGGCGCGCGTCGATTACGGCAATTTGACCAGCAGCACTGCCGCCGCGCCGTACGCGTCAGCGTTCGGTGCGCTCTCGTCCCAATGGAAGACCTCGAAGTTGAGCTGCACCTGCTTGTGCGGTCTGGTCAGCACGGCGACGGCGACTTCGAGGATCTCGTTGTTGTCGAGGTCGAGGCCACGATCGACGCGGTCGACCATCAGGGTCAGCGAGACGTCGTCGTTGATGGAATAGTTCGCCATCACCAGCCACATCAGCGCATCGCCGAACTCCGGGCCGGTGACCGACAGGTGGGTGTGGAAGTGGTACTGCACCTCGCCGGCGAAGAACCAGCCGCTGTCCTGCCACGTGGTGATGTCGATATTGAAATCGATCGCCGCGCCGTCGGAACCACCGGCGAGATCCTCGGTCATCGACTTGGCATCGTAGACCGCGCCGAGTTCGAGCTGGCCGAGCCAGGGCGGAGACCAAGTGAGGTTGATGCCGTAGGCGAGGTCGGTGCCTTTCGCATCCGGTGCATCGCCCAGCACATCATCGACGATGAAGAAACCCAGGGTAAGGGGATCCTCCGGTGCGGTCAGCGTCAGGCTGACGCCGTCGGAGAGAAACGGACGGTTCTTCAACTGGCCATGATCGCGCACGTTCCATGACCACACCGCGGAGTTGTTCACGCGGAAAAGCTCGGGCGTGTGGTAGCCCTCCCAGCCGATCCAGGTCGAACGGAAACGTCCCGCGCGCAGCGTCGCGAGGTCGTGGAACTTCCAGTCGACGAAGGCCTGCTCCAGGATGACGTTGTTGCCGTCGTTGTCGTTGTCGTTGAATTGTGGTTCGTTGGTGACGAACACGTCGAGGCGCAGGGCGAACTGATCGACGTTGTAGGCGACCTTCAGCAGCGCATCGGCGCTGAAATCGATATCGTCCTCGTCCTCCGCCCCTGGAGTGCCGGCCTGGGTGTTCTTGGGATTGCCAGCGTCGTGGTGTTCGGCGCGCACCAGCGCCTCACCCCAACCGCTGATCAGCAACCCGGAGCCGGGCGGTCCGACTTCCACGGCAGACAGCACGGCAGTGCCGCCGGTGAGCAGGAGGAGGGATGTTACGAGGGCGTGGGAACGTGGCATCCTGGGACGTTCTAGCGCCGACCGTCAGGCGCAAGGAATCGGCGCGCAACCTGGGGCACGTCGTTGAGCCACGCTTGCCATGCTCCTAACCACATGCCACCTGGACCGTTTCCTGGGATCGCCGAGTTGCACTCGGCCAGGGGCAATCTGTCGTTCTGCGGCTTTTCTCGGACGCCTCTGGTGTGGCGACTCTGCCGAGTGCAACTCGGCGATCCCAGGGAACGTCGCATCCATGGATGACGGTCAACTGCGGTAGTCGGCGTTCTCGCTGATGTACTCGTGGCTGCGGTCGGTGCCGATGACGGTGGCGGTGGCGGAGCCGAGTCCCAGGTCGATGCCGATCTCGACGCAACGTTCATGCGGCGGATAGGTGATCGGCGGAGCGAAGGTCAGGCCATCGGGTGGCGGAGTCGAAGCGTACAACTCGGCACCCGTGAGGTGGGCGATGAGTTGTTCCTCCACCGCTGGCGACAGGCGGAACGCCCCGTCCTGGTAGATCACCTGGCCGCCGAGCGTGAGCTTGGCGCGCGACAGATCGGTGCCCGGAGCGATCGCGCCGACGTGTTTGCCGATAGCGCAGACCAAGCGCCCGACGTTGGGATCGTTGCCGCAGACGGCACATTGGAACAGCGGCGAATTGACCACCGACTTGCCGACACCACGGGCGAAATCGGCGGACGGCGCACCGCTGACCTGGACGCGCATGACGTGATGGACGCCCTCGCCGTTGCGCGCGATGTCCTCCGCAAGATCGCGGCACACTTGGTTGAGCGCCTGCTGGAACGCAGCGAGGTCCGGGCAAGGAACGCGTTGCGACGACAGCAGCGCCACGGTGTCCGAGGTGCTGGTGTCGCTGTCGATCGACATGCTGTTGAAGCTATCCGGGATCGCCGCCGCCAACGCAGCACGCAGCGCGTCGCGTGGCACGTCGAGGTCGGTCAGCAGGTAGACCAGCATGGTCGCGAGGTTCGGCTCGATCATGCCGGCACCCTTGGCGATGCCGACGATGCTGCCGTTGCCGACGCTGGCGCGCCTGATCTTGGGATAGAGGTCGGTGGTGACGATGCCCTCCGCACCGGGCAGGATCGACGTCGATTGCAGCGCCGCTTTCGCCAACGGGATCGCCGGCAGCATCTGCTCGACCGGCAGCTTCCAGCCGATCACGCCGGTGGAGGACGGCAGCACCTGTTCCGCTGTCAGGCCAAGTTCCTTGGCCACCGCAGCACACAACCGCTCACTGGTCTCGACGCCACCCGGCGCGCAGACGTTGCTGATCTTGTTGTTCACGAACACCGCGCCGATGGTCGGCTCGTTCAGACGCTTGCGGCCGATGATGACCGGCGCGCCTGGGAAGGCATTCTTGGTGAACATCGCGGCGAAGGCGGTGGTCGGTTTATCTAGCGCAATGAGGGTGACGGTCATCTTCGCCGGCTTGTGCACTTCGAAGGGGATGAACTCGAAACGCGTGGTGCCGATACGGAAGCCAGCCGGCAGCGCCGCTTGGCTGGCGAGCCACGCATGGTGCGCATCACGGGAGGCGAAGGTCAGATCAGTGCTGGGCATGGGGGCGGGAGTGTTGGCCTGCTGACCCTACGGCAAGTGCGGGAAGGCGGACTTAAACCGGGAAGGCAAGACAACCAGCCGCAGAGTCGCAGAGGTTAGATAAGGGCCGCAGAGTGGAAAAAGCAGAGATAGGAAATGTTAAACCGAGCCAGCCTGCTTCTCTGCGGCCCTCCTCGTACCTCTGCGTCTCTGCGGCCACTGCCTTTTCTGTTCGTTCACTCCGCCGGTTCGATCTCCGACGACATCGAACCCCTGGAACTCGGCATGCGCCAATCCGCGCCGTAGGCATGGATCTGATCGCGTTTGAGTTCCGCACGTTCCTTGCTGGTGGTGTCGACCACCACGCGTCCGGTTTGGTCGACCTCGCAGGCCATGGTGAACGCAGTCTCGACGGTGTGCTGGAAAAGTTTCACCAGCATTTCGACGACGTACTCGTAGGTGTGGTCGTCGTCGTTGAGCAACACCACCTGCCACCTGGGAGCGAGGCGGGTGCTCTGGTCGATCTCAATCTCGGGGAGGCTAATGGGCATAGCTTCAAGCAGTGTTGCCAGAGGCGCAGGGGATCAACAGCTCGGAGCTTCGAGCTACGAGTTACGAGCTTCGAGCTACGAGCTTCGAGTTTCGAGCGGGCCTGCGGCCGCGCGCGGCGAGGCTTCACCGCGGGAGCGAATCGACCTCGAAACTCGTAACTCGTAACTCGAAGCTCGCAGCTCCAAGCCGCTCTCACGGCTTCGCGACGGTATCCGCCAGCGGCAGGTGACCGCGATGGCCTTGGGCGTCGTGCACCAGGATGCGCTCGGCCCACACCGCTGCCGATTCCTGTTCCAACAGGGTGCCGACGGTAATGGCGGCGATCGGCCGTCCGGCGCTGTCGTAGAGTTGGCTGTCGCGCACGGCGGCCACCAGCAGACGCCCCTGGTCGTGTTCCCAGGCGATGCGTCCTGGGAGGGTCACCAGCAGCAGCCCGGCGCCGATCAGCACCATTCCCGGACGTCGGCGAGGTGCGCAGACACCATATCCCAGCAGCAGTCCGGCGAGGGTGATGAGCAGCAGTCCGCCCCAGCCCAGACCAGGCACGGCGAGCGGCCCGAGGTGGTCGAGCCAACCGCTCGGCGGCGTGAGGTTGAGCGCACGCAGCGCCTGTCGTGGTTCGGGACGCTCCGGCGCGCGTTGGTGGGCAGCGAGGATCCACGCGATCCCGTCGCCCTCGCGTCCAGCGGCGAGCGCGGCGAGTCCGAGATCGAGCCACGCATCCCAGCGATCGCTGGCGAGCGCCTGGTGATGCAGACTGGCGATGGCGTCCTGCGGTCGACCATGCCCCCACGCGGCATAGGGATCGTCGGCACCACGCAGTGACGTCAGCAATCCGGCAAACATCAACAGCGTGATGAGTGACTTCTGGACCTCCGGCTTCGCCGCGCCAGCGGCGCGAGAGTCAGCGGACCTCCGGACCGTGGCAATGCCGTTCACGCGATCCCCACGAGCGGCGCCGCCAGGGCTGCCAAGTCGCCAGCATCACGGGCACCGAAACGTGCTTGGTCGATGGCGTGTTCGAGCGCATCCGCCGTTTGGCGTCCGGCGGCATCCAAATCCGGACGTAAAGCGAACAGCGCACGCGCCATCGCGTCAAGATCTTTGGCATTGATCGCGGCGGCCAGCGCTTTGCCGCGATGTGGTCCACGACGGGGACGGGTGGCCAGGCGTTGTACCAATGCAAACAGTCCGCCACCGATGAGCGCTGCGCTGAGCACGATCCAGGTCCCGACCAGGGGCGGTGCTGATACCGCAGCTCCACGCATGGGTGGCGGCAGCACGAATTTCTCTTCCACCGGTGGCGGCGTGAGTGGTCGGGTCGGCCGCGTGTCGCCACTGACCACCAGGTCACGGCTGCGTCCCGCCACCACCGTGATGGTGAGCGGCGCCGTGCTGGCGCGGTGGTACGTGCGCGTGGCGGGATCGAAATACGGGAACGTCAGCGCCGGCAGGGTGAGTTCGCCGGTGTTTCCTGGAACCACGTCCCAACGGAAATGTCGTTCACCGGATTTGTCCTCCGCATCGTCCTTGGGATAGGCTTGAACACCGGCTGGTAGCATGAGCGTCGGTCGGTGACCAAGACCGACTTGTGGTCCGGTGAGCGTGACGGTGAACACCGCGCCTTCACCGGTGCTGATGCGCGAGCGGTCGATGCTCGCACTCGCTGCCAGTGGACCGATCAGCCCATCGAAGTCGTTCGGGCGTCCGGCGTCCGGCAGTGGTGTGACGGTGAGTGTTGCCGGACGGATGGGCGCCTGGTGCGTGCTCTCGATCACCAGTTGATTGAAGAAATCGTTCCGGCAGCGGTACCACTCTTGTTGGCCGCGTGCGTCGTAGGTGCCAGGTGCTGCCGCGGTCACTGGCCAGCTCCACGTCTGCACCGACCACTCGCGGCCTTCAGCGTCGACCGTTTCGGTTTTTGCTTCGCTGCGTTCGCCGGTCACCAAGAGGCCGGCAGGGGGCGTCAGCGATGGTTGTTTGATCGCGCGCACGCGGTCCTGACGCAAGGCCAGACGATAGATCAGCATCGCCGGTTCGCCTGGGACAATGGTCGCCGGTTCGAAGGACGCGCTGGCGTTCGCTTCGCCGGACAACGACGTATCAGCTACTTGGGTTTTGACCGTCACGGCGTTGGTGGTGGCGGTGGAGCCATCGTCGAACACCACCGTCACGGCAGGAATGGTCAGCTCAGCGACCTGCTGGACACGTAGCACCAGTGGCATCGATTCGCGCGTCGTGCGCACCCCATTGGCCAAGCGGACTTCGTAGTTCGAGCCCCGGCCAGTGTTCCATTCCAATCCTGCGACGGCCGGCAAGTCGATGCGTTCAATGCGCGCTGCGGAGTTTTCCACCGAGATGCTGCCACGCAGCACCACGCCGGTGACGAGTGGATCCGGCAATTGCAGCTTCGCCTCAACCGCAGCGAGCTGCGATAACGCGAGCACGCTAAGTATCAGCGCGGTGACGCACGATCCCCGGCTCACCACGTCTTCCCGCCTTTGCGTTTGGCCTTGAGATCGCCGCCTTCGAGCAACTGGTACATCAGCACGTCGCGATCTTCTTTGGGCAACGATTCCAACCAGCGGTCGGCAGCCGCCTGGTTGAGTGCCTGCGCTTGTTTGGCGGTGCGTTCCGCCGCCTGCTGCTGCTCACCACCGGGCTTTTGCTGGTCCTGTGGTTGTTGGTCTTTGCCAGCCTGCTGCTGTTGCTCTGGCTTCTGCTGGTCTTTACCGGCCTGTTGCTGCTCCTGATCCTTTTTCGCCTGATCCTGTTTCTGCTGTTGCTGATCTTGTTGTTGGTCCTGCTTCTGTTGATCCTGCTTCTGCTGATCCTGCTTCTGTTGATCCTGCTTGGCCTGTTGTTGCTGGTCTTCTTGTTTCTGCTGTTCCTCGTCCTTGGGCTTCTCGACCACGGTGAGGTGGATCTGGTGCTGCGAACGCGCCTGCCAGCGATCGCTTACCGCCACCGTGACGTCGACCTCTCCCGGTTCGGCGGCGACGCCACGCACGGTGCCGTCCGGATCCAGGCGCAGGCCTTTGGGAAATACGCCTTCAGCGATCTGCCAGAGGTAAGGCGCGGTGCCACCACTGACGCTGAGCGGCCGATGCGCCGGTTGGCCGACGGTGAATTGCAGCGGCTGCGATTCCTCGATCACCGGCGGAGGATTCACCGGCACGCGGACCGTGCTGGTACGCGAACGTTTGTCTTCCGCCTGAATGGTCAGTGGCAAAGGAAGATCGCCGGCCTGTTCGGGCGTGCCGCTGACCAAGCCCTGAGCGTCGAGCTTCAGACCACCGGCACCTGGAGACGACCAGCGATACTGCTGTGGGCGTCCACGCACGCCGAGCTGATGCGTGTACGGCGCCCAGGCGGTGGCCGGCGGCAGCACCACCAGATCTGGCGCGAAGCTGTCGCTGACGGTCAGCGTCAGCGGCCCTGGGCCACCGGGTTCACCACCGCGCATCGCGTGGCGTTTACCGTCGTCGGCGCGCATGGTGAGGGTGGCCTTGGTCGCCTGGGTGGGCGTTCCGCTGATGCGCAGTTGTGGTCCCGGTTCCGTGCTCGCACTCAGCCCAGGTGGCAGATCGCTGATGGTCCAGGTCGGACGATCGAGTCCCACCGTATCGATGAGCGCTTCGTATGGCGAGCCGAGGATGGCTTCCGGCAGTTCGCTGGTGGTGATCGCTGGTGCCGGCTGGATCACCAGCATGAGCGTGCCGCTGACGCTGGCCTGCGCCTGGTCACTGACCACCAGCGCCACCGGGAAACGTCCGTCCTTGGTCGGCGTGCCGTGCAGACGGCCATCGGCGTCGAGTGTCAGCCCAGGTGGCAGCGTTGGTGGTGGCGGTGCTTTTGCGGGCGTTGGCGTTGGCGTTGGTGCCGGTGCCGCTCCAGGTTTGAGCGGCGTGGACACCGGTGGCGTTGGCGGCAATCCCAACGCGAAGCGATAACCACCCGCGCCACCGGCGGCGTGGATGCGTGTTTCGTACGGCTCGCCGACGTGGGCCTCGGGCAGATCGCTGGCAGGCAGACGGAGTTTCTTGGCTTCGGCTTCGGCTTTTTTGCGCGCCTCGTTGGCGCGGTAGAGCGCCACGCGTCGCAGTTCATCGCGCAGTTTGAGGGTGTTCTCGGCCTTGCCGTCGATCTCAACCGCCTTGCCTGCTGCCGCCAGTGCATCGTCAAGGCGGCCCTGTTTCCACCGCACCAGCGCGAGGTTGTACCACGCATCGTGAACCAACTCGGGTGATGGACTGGAGGTGGCGCGTTCGAAGTGGGTGGCGGCGCGCTCGCGCTCGGACTCCATCAGCAAGGTGCCGAGATTGAAGTGTGCCGGGTAGAACGAGGGCTGTTCCAGTAACAGCGCTTCCAAGCGTTGCTGCGCCGCGAGCGGATCCTTCTCCTCGGCGGCGTCGGACAACGCCGACCAGGGATCGGCAGCGTGGGCGACGGTGAACGCCACCAGCACGGTAAGAACGGAGAGCAGACTGAATGAATGCATTAGAGTCGCCTCCGCGTCGGCACCAGCATCCCGAACAGGATCAACAGCATCGCTGGCAGCAGGACGAACTGGTACTTCTCGCTCTGGACGATGCGTCGGCGTTCCTGCCAGGGAAGCTGCACGACGTGCGTGCGCAGGTGGTCAAGGATCACGCGGATGTCCTCAGGATCGCTGCGCGCATTGACGCACAGGCCGCCGGTGGCGGTGGCGAGCGTGTCGAGCGTCGAGCGATCGGCGAGCATGACCTGTTCCTTGCCGTCGATGGTGACGGTGCTCTCACGGTCAGGGTCGCCGAAGAACAGGCCGTAGATCGGCACGCCCAAGGCCTTGGCCGCAGCGGCCGCGGCGTCCACCGCGGCTTTGTCATCGTCGGCGCCATCGCTCATCACCAGAATCGACTGGCCACGGTCGGTTTGTTTATCGAGCACGTGCAAACCCGATTGAATCGCCTCACCGATGGCGGTGCCCTGGTAGCCGTTTTCCGCCGGGAACAGCTCGGGCGACAGATCCTTCATCATCGACTCGATTGCGGAATGGTCACCCGTCAGCGGGCAACGCAGGACCGCCACGCCGGCGAAGGGCATCAACGCCAGCCGGGTTTCGGGGGCTTCGCGCAGCAGATCGTTGGCCTTGCGGCGCGCCGCTTCGAGCCGATCCGGGTAGAGGTCCTTGGCCAGCATCGAACGGCTGCAGTCGAGCACCAGCAGTAGGTCGGCACCACGGCTAGTTTGCAGCTTGTCGTCTGAGCCCCACCGCGGTCCGGCAAGGGTGACTATCAGCAGCGCCAGTCCACTCCACAGCAGAACGCTGCGTAGCACTTCACGTTTGTGCCCGACGCCAGCAGTCAGGTGTGGTACGCCCGCGCCGACACCGGCGCGAAGGCGACGTGCGCTCGCGCTCCACCACCACGTCAGGGCAGCGGCGAGGACGACACCGGCCAACAGCCAGAGCAGGTGCTGGTTGGCCCAGGTCATGCCACACCTCGCAGCCGTGGCTCCAAGACCAACGCCATCGCGATGAGCAGCGTTCCCAGCACTAGCATCCATTGATTGCGATCAGCGTAATCCTCCTGCATGCGGATGACGCGTGGCGTCGGTTCGAGTTCGTCGATGCGCGCGAACACCTCATCCAGGCCGGCACGATCATTGGCGCGGAAAGCCTTGCCGTCTGCTTGCGCGACGATGGTTTCTAGTCGCGCCATGTCCGGTTGCAGGTAGCCGGGCAGGCGGGTGGTGCGCACGCGACCGGTGAAAGGATCGCGCTCGCTGCGTGTGCCGTTGGGATTACCCACGCCGATGCCGTAGACCATCACGCCCTTGGAGCGTGCGTGGCGCGCTGCCTCGACCGGATCAACCCACGACGGCAGTTCGCGCGAGTCGGCACCGTCGGTGATAAGGATGACTGCGCGGCCCTTGGACTTCGGATCGTTCAGTCCGCGCACCGCGGAGCCAAGGCCCAGTCCCAAGTTGGTGGCGTTGCCCAGCAAGCCCTTCTCATGGCCGGCGTTCCACAACGTGCGCTGTTGCCGTTCAGTGCGCTCGATGAACTGCACCACGGTTTCGTGATCGTAGGTCAGCGGGCACGAGGTCAGCGCGCGGTCGCCGAAGAACACCAGCCCGATGCGATCATTGGGCCGGTTGGTCACGAAACGTTTGGCCGCCTGCATCACCGCGGCCAGGCGATCCATGCGTTGGCCCTTCTCGTCCAATAGGTCGTCGACCTGCATGCTGCCCGACAGGTCGATGACCACCTGCAGATCACGTCCCGCCTGTTCGCGCTCGACGATTGCACGTCCCGCTTGTGGTCGCGCCAAAGCCACCGCCAGCACCGCCAAACCTGCCGCGATCAGCAGACGTTGGAATCCCGGCCCACGGCTGGGGCGCAAGGCTTCCTGCGCCAACGCGAATCCGCTGAAGGTCGCGCCACCGCGACGCGGATGCCACAGCAGCACGACCAGCGCGAGCAGCGCTAGGCTGAGCAGCGCCACGTCATTGAAGCGGAAGAGATTGAAGGCGGCTTCGGGAGTCATGCGGACTTCTTCGCATCGGCGGCATTGGCGGAACTGGCCCTTGCGGTGTCGGTGCTGCGCGTCGTTCCCGCAGCCTTCAGCAGTTCCGCTTCGGCATCGAGCCGGCGTTTGAGTGCGCCGTTCCACGCGCGGCCCTGCTCCGCCAACGGGCGGACCGCCGACGGCGGCAGATGTTCCGGCGCCCAGCGCAGCGCGTCGAGGCTCTCCAGCAGACGCACCAGGTCGCGGAACTCGTCATCCGGCAAGCGACCACGCAGGAAGGCGGCGGCTTCGCGCGTGGTTGCGGCCGGACCATCGAAACGGAAGACCGTGCCAAGGCAGCGACGCAGCGCGAGGCTGAGACGTGCGCCGGCTTCTTTACCATCTGCGGCGTTGGAGGCCGACTGCCAATCCTCGTAGAATTGTTCCCACGGCGTGCGGGTGGTTTCCTGCTGGCGACGCCGGGCGAGCAGCAGCGCGACCACTCCGGCAATCACCACCAGCGCGATGGCGAGCATCCACCACGCGCGTTCGTTATCGGCAGGTCCGCGTGCGCGGGTCCAGGCTTGGCGGGCGGGCGGCAGGTCTGCCGGTTTGTCCTCCGCACCGACCTGCACCAGCACGGTTGATGCGACTACCGAACGCGCGCCTTCGGGCGTCTGCACGGTGAACGTCGGCCTGGGCAGTTCCCATGCTCCATCGCGGTTGGCCAACAACGTGAGGGTGAAGACCCGGCGCTCTTCCTGCCCGCTGCTGTTTTTTTGCGGCGGCGGAAAATTGGTGACGAAGGCGTTGGCGAAATCCTTGGCCGGATCCGGCTCACCGTTCGGTGACACCACGGTCCAGCCGCCGGGCCAGCGATACGTGACGGTGACGACGAGCGGATCGCCGATGTTGACGCTGTTGGCGGAGGCGGAGAGGGAGACGGAGAAGGGTGCGATGTCCGAGGTCCGATGTCCGATGTCCGGCGGAACCGGGGAGTCGGCGGCGATCCCGGCTGTTGTCGACAGCAGCAGGATCATCAACAGGGCCCAGGGTGCACGTGGGCCACGTGACATCGGACATCGGACCTCGGACATCGGACATCGATTATCCACGGATACGTCTCCGCCGTTCACGGAAGAACCGCGCCAACGCGGTGAACGCCGATTGATCAGTGCGCAGGTCGACCAGATCACCACCCGCGCCGCGGAAGGCGCTGGTCACGGCACTGCGGGCTTCGTGCCACGCCTCTTCATACGCCGCACGCGCCGCACGTCCGGTGGCGAGCACCTGCATGCCGTCGCCTTCGGGATCCTGCAACACCAGTGGCGTCGAACCGCGGGGCAACGTGGACTCAGCCGGATCACAGACGCGCAGGCCGACCACGTCGTGGCGGCGGCTGGCGCGCGCCAACGCATCGTTGAAGCGCAGATCGGTGACGCCGCGGGTGAAAAGGAAATCGCTGATGAGGAAACACACCGCGCGGCGTTTGCTGACGCGTACCAGTTCATCGAGCGCATGCGCCAGATCCGTCGGGCGTGTGGTTGCCGGTGCGGCGAGCACTTCGCGCAGCAACCGTCCGACATGGCCGCGGCCCTTGCGCGCCGGCAAGTGCAACTCGGTGCGGTCGCTGAACGTCACCAGCCCGATGCGATCGTTGTTCTTGAGGGCAGTGACGGCTACCACGGCAGCAGCCTCTGCCGCCAGCGCGAGCTTGGCGCGTGGCGATACGCCGGGAATCGCGCCGAAACGCATCGAGCCACTGACATCGACCAGCAATACCAGATTGAGTTCACGCTCTTCGCGAAAAACTTTGATGTACGGCGTCCCGGCACGCGCAGTGACGTTCCAGTCGATCTGACGGACATCGTCACCAGGCGAATATTCGCGCACCTCTTCAAACGCCATGCCCTGGCCACGAAACGCCGAACGATACGGCCCTGCCGCGAGCGACGACACCAAGCGGTTGGTGCGTAGTTCGATCTTCTTCACCTGACGCAGGACTTCAGATAAAGCGTCCGGAGTCCGGGGTCCGGGGTCCGGGGTCGGAAGAACGTGCGTGTTCATTCGGAGTACAACTCCTCGTGCTCACGCGCTTTGGGGTTGCGCAAGTAGTCTTGGAAGCGAGCAATTTGACCGATGGCTTGGTCTGCCTGAGCAAGGAGTAGGTTGACGCTTTCCTGGGTAAGCCGTTTGGTATCGAGGCAGGCGAACAAGAGCGATTGAACCTCAACCACAGACGCGCGCGCAAAATCAAGAAAGCGCGCGAAGTCCCCATCGGATCCACGGCCGTATCCTTCGGCGATGTTGGTCATGCCTGATATCGCGGCACGACGAATCTGATCCCGCAGCGCAAAGTCTTTGGACAAGGCACCATCGTTTGATGCCTCATAAATCAGTCGCACCAATTCACGGGCGGACTGCCAAGCGCGGATTTCAGTAAATCGTTGAATCGCCAACGTTGACTCCGATTGCAAAAGACCCCGGACCCCGGACCCCGGACCCCGGACCCCGGACCCCGGACCCGTCAAGGAACCTGGACGTGTTCAAGCAGACGTTGGATGAGTGCGTCGCTGCTGAGCGTCTCGGCTTCTGCTTCATACGACGGGTGCAGGCGATGGCGCAGCACGTCGGGCGCGATGCTCTTCACATCCTGCGGCGTGACAAAACCACGGCCGTCGAGGAAGGCCATCGCCCGCGCCGCAATGGCAAGTGCGATGGTGGCACGCGGGCTGGCCGGCACATCGATCATGCCCACTAGCGAGGTGATGCCGACGCCCTTGGGGTCGCGCGTCGCGCGCACCAGATTAACGCAGTAGTCTTTGATGCGGTCGTCCATGTGCACGCCATCAAGCATCTGCTGCGCGTGGAACAGCGCGTCGGTGGTGAGCACCGTGTTCACCGTCGCTCCACCGCGTTGCAGCGCGCGGTCGAGGATCTGGCGTTCTTCCGCGCCCGTCGGGTAGTCGACCTTCACCTTCATCAGGAAGCGATCGGTCTGGGCTTCGGGCAGCGGATAGGTGCCTTCCTGCTCCAGCGGATTTTGCGTCGCCAACACTAGGAACGGTTTCGGCAGCGGAAAGGTTTCGTCGCCGATCGTCACCTGACGTTCCTGCATCGCTTCAAGCAGCGCCGATTGCACCTTGGCCGGGGCGCGGTTGATCTCGTCCGCCAGCACGATCTGCGCGAAGATCGGGCCCAGACGCGTAGTGAACTGCCCGCCCGCATAGATGCGCGTACCGACGATGTCGGCCGGCAACAGGTCGGGCGTAAACTGCACGCGGCTGAACTTCGCCGCCATCGCCTGCGCCAAGGTTTTCACCACCGTGGTCTTGGCCAGCCCAGGCACACCTTCGAGCAAGAGGTGGGCCTCGCAGAGCAGGCCGATCAGCAGGCGTCGCACCAGATCACGTTGGCCGACCAGGACTTTGCTGATTTCAGCCTCCACATGCCGCAGCGGCTGGGCGGCATCGGCGAAGGCGGAAGCAGAAGGAGCAGCAGCGGCGTTCATGGGCGAGGTTCCAGGGACGGAAAGGACGCCGGAAGCTAGCCCGGCTTTCCCGCCCCGCCACGGGACCCCGTGGTGTGCCCGTTACCCTGTCAGCGACGGGGCATTTTCTTGTCCGGTAGCGCCGGCCACAGGCGGAAGACCGCCAGAAAACCATCGGTACCGCCACCGTCGTCGGCCTGGACACCTTCCAGCGGTGTGAGCTTCCCGCCGCGCACGTAACCAGCCACCGCGGCGATACCGCTGGCCGAATCCACCGCCACTGCCCACAGGTTCGATTCGGTCTCGCCGGCTTTTTCCATCCCGAAGTGGGTACTGAAAAGCGCCTTCTGCCATTCCCGATCACACATCAGCAGACCGCCGCCATCCGGGTAGGGGAAGGCGTTGCTCATCGGTTTGGCGATCACTCCCCGGCCAACCACCAACATGCGTCCCCACGCGTCGAAGGCTCCGGCCTGGACGAAGCCGCGACACACCAGCACGCGCTGATACTTCCCTTCTTGGGAGATCTCGTAGACCCATGACGAGGTCCCGCCGCCACCACCACCGGTGATGCTGTTGCTGATCGCTGGCTCCAGCGTCAGGTCGATGTCGTGCGGATTCGCGCGCAGGCTGGTGTTGCCGCCATCGGTGGTGGCGAACGCGACGATGGAACCAATCGGCGTCAGCAGCGCATGGCGGATTCGTGCATCCGCCATCAACGGCGCGTAGCGGCATTTTGCGCTTTTGGCCTGCTCCAGATTCCAGCCCCACAGTTTCCATCCGGGGCCGTCCATAAACGGCAGCTGCAAATTCGGATCGACCTGCCGGTAGCCGTAGGTCACCGGCCCGATCTTGCCGCCGTTGGGCAACTGCCTCTGCACTTTGCCGATGGCCGCGCGATTGCCGACGACAGTGGCCTTGATGGTGTCGTCCTTACCGACCGTAACCTTCAGACCGAACGCGCCGCTGTCGTCGGCGGCGCTGACCACGCCGCCCTTGATCTGCACTTGGTTGAACCATTGGTCGCCCGCGCCGCCGGAGCGGGAGACGAACAGCAGCTTCGGTGTCACCGCCGGCGCATCGGCCTCCGGCAGGTAATCGGCGGCGTTACCGGCAACGGTGAAAGCCAACAACAGGAGCATACGCATGGTTGTCAGTCGTTGTCGACCGGGACGTTATGCAGGCTCAGCGCAGCGAACGACGGCCTAATAGGACCAGGGCACAGCCGGCAAGCAACGCTGCCAGCCCTGAGCCAAGCCCACACGCGCCACTGCCGCTGCTGGCGGACGGCGTGCTACCCGAACCGCCGACCGGGGCGTAGGTCACTTGGTTGTCGCTGCCGGTGGAAACGAAGGTCGGAGCACCACCCGCCTGGGCGGTGGCCGCTCCGGCGGGCAGCGAGGCGATCACCGTGCCGGCACCGGTCATGCCGCCCACCAACACCAGGTACTCATCACCGGCGGTGCCGACGCTGCTCACGCTGGCGCTGAGCGTTCCTGGGGCGGTGCCCGTCAGTTGCACATCAGCCGCGGTGAAGCCGTTCACCGGATTGCTGAAGCGCACGCGGAACACCACGGTGGCGAGCGGTGTGGGATCCGGTTGGCCGGCATCCTGAACGAGGGTCACGCTCGGACTGCCGACCGGGGGTGGAGTGAAGGTCACGCTGTTGTCGCTGCTGGTGCTGGCGGCGGAGGGATGGCCGTTGGCGAAGGCCGCATCGACCAGGATTGATGGCACCACCGTCCCGTCACCAACCATGCCGCTGACGCTGATGGTGTAGGTCGTGCCGCTTCCCGTGACGACCCCGGCCATGGTGCCGGTGGCGGTGGAACCGCTGAAGCTCACGTCCGCGCCAGTGAAGCCCGTCACTGGTGCGGTGAATTGTGCGGTGAAGAGGATTGGTCCGCTGATCACCGGATCCGCCTGCCCCACCGCCTGGTTGATCGTCACCAACGGTCCCTTGGGATCATAGGCGCGCGTGAGTGCGGCGGCGTTGCAAGCGAATCCGCTGGCGTTCGCCGCGCCGGAAGCGATCTCCACCTTCACCACCCCGGCCTTCTTGGCGGTGATGGTACCGGTGTAGGTCGTGCCGCTGCCGCTAAAGCCGCTGAACGTGCCGTTGCTCACCAATACATCGCCGGCGGTGAAATCACTGACCGGTGAGGAGAAGATGAAGGTCACGGGAAAGGTTTTTGCCCGTGTCGGATTGGCGATGGTCGAAGTGATGGTGGAGATCAACGAACTCGGGGTCAGCGCCAGCGACACTTCCGGAAAAAGCCCGACGGTGAGCGCCTGTACCTGCGACACGTCCTGAAACCCGGCAGCGCGGGCGAAAATCGTGCCGCTGGTGTTGTTGGAGATGGTCAGGCGGTAGACCCCGGAGGTGACTTCGGTGAACAGCGTGCCGCTGTCCGCGCTGGCACCATAGGTCACCGTCGCACCAGAGATGCGATTGCTGCCGTTGGTCAGCGTGACGAACAAGCCACCGATGGTCAGGCTCAGATCGGAATTGTTGACCAGGGTCAGGTGCACGAAGCCGAACTGACGATTGGCGGTACCCGGCGGTGTCAGGGCGTAGGTGAAAAAATCGCTGGTATCGCCGGCCAAACCGTTGACGCCGACGCGCACCCGACCGGTGGCGGTGGTGGTCACGGCGGTGTCTTGGGTGGAGATCACCGCACCATTTGCAGCGCCGACTACCTGCATCAAACGGGTGTTGCTGTTGCGCGGTGGCAGCACCACCCAGGCGTTGGCACCCAGATCGATGTCGATGGTCTCGCTTGGCGGGAGCGAGGCTGCGGTGTAGTTCAGGCGACGAACGAGTGTCGGCAGCGTGTAGTTGGCTGGTGGCGACCACGTCACCACGTTGTCGCTTGAACTCGATTCGCGGCTTGGCCCTGACGCACCGGTGGCGGCATCCGCACGCACGGTAGCGATCACCGTGCCTGGGCCAGACATGCCGGAAACCTCAACCACATAGGACGCTCCGCTGCCAGTGACGGTTGCGAACATCGGCGCGCCGGCGGTTCCCGACAACTCGACGTCGCCGCTGGTGAAGTCGGTCACCGATTCGCTGAACTGGACGGCAAAACGCACTGGGTAACTCGTTGCTGGATCGGCTTGCACCACATCTTGATTGATGGTGACCGTGGGACCGGTTGCATCGTAGGTGACCGACAGCGCGTTGGAGGCGGCGTTGAGGATGTTCGCGTTATCGCGTGCGACACCGGCGGCGACCGAAATCTGCACGGCGCCGGCCGCCGTCGGAATCACTTGCGCTGTATAATCGTCAGGTCCACCGTCGAGGCTGCTGACCGTGCCATTGCTGACCGTGATATCGCCGATGGTGAAATCGCCGAGCGTAGCGTTCACGGGTTTGAAAAAGAAGATGCGGAACGGAATGGGATTGGCACCGCTGGGATTACTGGCGGTAGTGCTGACGTTTACCTCGCCCGGTGTCGGGTTGATCATGGTGCGGGCGGTGGAATTGAACGCGCCGCTGCCTACTGCGGTGGTGAAGGACAGGGCGTTATAGCCGCTGGCGGTAACATTGAAGCTGCGCGAACCGCCGAGTCCGCTGATGGTGCGGTACTGGCCGGCACCAACCTCGGTCAGGCTGACCGATGGACTCACGAATGAGACGCTGGCGCCTTCCACCTTCGCGCCAGTGGCCACATCGGTGATGAACACATCGAAGGCGCCGGGAATACCGCCGATATTGCTACTGTTGAGGATGATCGAGCAGAGGCCGAACTGGCGATTGGGGTTGCCCGGCTGGCCGATGGCGAAAACGAAGCTCGAGACGGTGTCGACATCATCGTAAAGTAAGAAGTTGACACGCCCGGGATTGCTGGGATTTACCACCTGGGTGTCGTCGGCGCTGATGGGACTACCATTACCATTATAGAGCAGGCCGGTGCCTGCAGCGGGGCGGGTGATGACCCATGCATCGGAACCGCCAGGAAGATCGATGATCAGATTGGGAGGACTCCCCATCCCGCTATATGGCGCGTAGTCGAGGATGAGATTGATCGGTGCGAGCGTTAGGTTTTCCGCCGCGGAGACGGCTCCGCTGACGAGCATCAGGATCAGGAGCAGTGCGCGTTTCATCAGTGACTCCCTTAGAAGTGGTAAGTGATGCCGGCGCGTACGGTCACGCCGAACACATCAGCAGAGGAATCAAACGGTGCGTCGACGCCGGCACCGACATCGTTGCCATAGCGCACTTGCACCGCGGCGTCGTAGAGAATGGTGCGTTGGAAGACGCTGAATCCCGCCGTCGCACCCCAGTAGCGATCGACCGTGGCGTTGACCAGTTCCGGATGCGCCGTGTCGGGTGCTTCGGTAACACCGGGCAGACCTTCGTAGAGCAGTCCACAGCGCGGCACCAGCACGACTCGCGGCAACAGCAGGACGTGTTCGTAACCGATGCGCACGGCATAACCGTCATCGAATTGAGACGGCGGCACGAACGGACTGATCGGACTCGTGGTGTTGGTGCCGTTGTCGATGGTCAGGTCCTGCCAGCGGGTCCACGTCAGGTCGACGGTAATGGTCTGACTGTCGTTCGGCCGCCACGCGGTGGCCACCGTTGCGCTGGTGGGATAGGTGTAATCCGCGCCCCTGGTGGTGTTGGACGACTCTTGGCTGGTGATCGCGCCGGTGCCAGCATCGCGAAATATGCGCTCGTCTTGTTTGTGGATCGAGAGGTCGAGTTTGTACTGGGGCTTGAGCGTTGCTGCGACGGTCCACTGCGGCGCGACGTGCCACAACGCACCGAGCACCAAGCTCAGGCCGTGATCGACGGTGATGCGCTGGTCCTGCGTCGCAACGAAGGTCTCGTCGCTGATCAGGGTCGGCGGCGCACCCGGCGTGAACGTCGTCAACGTTCCGGTACTGGTGGCGTTGCGGTCGTTGTGGCTGTAACCGGTCAGATTGTCGTCCCACACCAGCAGCGTGGCGCCGAGTGACAGGGTCGGTGTCACATCGGCGGCGTAGCTCAGACTCCAGGTCGACCAGGCGCCATCGTTGTCGACGCGGTTCTCCGACACACCCTGCGTTGCAGTGGCCTGGCCTTGCGATTGCAGTACCTGTGTGCTGTCGGCCCGGCGAGTGAAATCGAACTGCCGCTGCCAGGCGATGCCGACGGTCTGCTGCGTGCCGAGCACGAAGAACGGCCACACCACGCTGATGTGGTCGAGTGCGAGGTCACTCTGACTGTCGCTGCCGCCGTCAGATGAGGTCGAGCGCGAATACCAGCCACCGTTAATCGACAACTCCGGCCGTTCGAGCTGGGCCATGCCCGCCGGATTCCAGGTGTTGGCGGTGGCGTCATCCGCGACGGCGGTGAAGGCACCGCCCATGCCGAGCGCACGCGCACCGGCACCGATGGGGATCGGACTGCCATCGAAGGGCACGATGGTGACATCCGCAGCAAACGTGGCGGCGCTGAACGCGGTGAGCAGCAGCAGGGTGGGAACGAGGCGGCTCATTCGCTCACCACGGTCGCGCCAGTCGCAGTCTTGCCATCAATGGTCTTCACCCGCGCTTGGTGAGCTTCCACCTGATCGACCTCCACGGTTGCCTCGACACGTTTTTCACCCGGCAGCAACACTTGGCCCGTGGTCGCATCGACCACGTCGGCTTCGCGTTTGACGGCAAAGAAGCGCATGCGTCCAACGACACCGGCGTTTTCTCCACGATCGACAATCGCCACGCCGCGGTCATTCGTGCCGAGCGTGCCCTGCAGCACCGGAAACTCTTGGCGCAGGCGACCGGCGACCAGGGCGAAGAACGCCTGCTCCTGCTCCGGTGCGACCGCACGGCTGTAGGCGTCGGCGCTCGCCACCACCTGACCGCTGTCAACGTGCACCAGACGGACGAAACATTCTACGTCGCCACGCCCACGGCGCAGCGTGCCGGTCAAGACATAGCGTGATTTGAGGCGTTGTCCGGCGCGTGCGGCAGTGACGCGATCGACGTACCCCGCGTCGACTAGCGTTAGTTCCTGCGCCAACAGCGTATCGGCCTGGGCGTCCACCAGACGGAAACGTCCGTCGTGGCTGACGGAACTCAGCAACTCTGGATCGTCGCCGGGTTTGACACCGCCACCGTCAGCGGGGGTCTGCAACGGCAGCATCACCGCCGTGGCGCGCAGCGTGCGATCCTGTTCTGGTGTCGGCGCTGCCGTGACGGTGCGCTCTTGTACCAGGTCACCACCAGCTAGGCGCAGCACAAAACGCAGCGTGTGTTTGCCGCTCTCGAGCGGCACCGCGATGGTGCCGCCGGCTTGGACTCCACTGATGAGTTCGTTCAGCGCTTCCTTGCCATCAATGCTGACCGTCAGCGCAGTCAGCCCGGCAGCGGCCTTGGCGGAGTAACGGAACAAGACGCGGTTGCCGGTGACCAGCGCACCATCCATGGGACCATCAAGGTCCAGGCTGGGTGCGGGCGGCGGTGGTTCTGGCGTGGCGAGCACCACCGGATCATTGGTGGCTCCGCTGGTGGCGAGGCGTTCACCCACCGTCAGTGCGACGGTGAAGGCGCCATCGGCCGCGGTCGCCACGAGGCGTTTCTCGCCGGCGGCGTTCAGCACCCATAACGGCTGCGCACTGACTGCGAGAAAGCGACCGGTGACGGTGACGGTGTTGTCCGCTCCCGGTTGCACGGCATCGATGACCACGCGAGCAGGAAGTTGCGGCGCGGGCTCAGCAGGAAGAACGAGCGCGGCGTCCACTGGCACCGGCACACCACGCAACGTGGCGATACGGGCGAGCAGGTAATCGGCCTTGGCGCTCGGTTCCTGCGCCAAACTCAGGCGCAGTTCACTTTCAGCTTCATCCAGACGGTTCTGTTCGATCAGCACCGCGCCCAGTTCACGATGGAGGAAACACTGGACGAAATGCATGCCATAGGTGCGTGCACGGCGGTTGTCAGTCAGGCGCAGCGCCAGGGCTTCGCGGAAATCTGCTTCCGCTTCGGCCCAGAATCCGCCGAGCGACCAGCTCACACCACGTTCGTAGTACTGCCACCAGCGTCCACGAAACGGTGCAGTGGTGGTGCCGTAGGTCTGGCCATCGACGACCTTGGCTTCTGGTCCACGGGCACCGCCGCAGCCACCGATCAGCAGACACACCAGCGGCAGACCCAGCGCGAGACCAACGAGCGGACGATTCATTGGGCGATCCTGGTGACGAGGGCAGGTAGATTCTGGGGTGGGGTGCCAGCGACTGTGACGGTGGCGGAGGTCGCGCCCACACGCTCGATGGTGGCGACAGCGACCGGTGATCCGGGCGCGGCAACATCGCCGGCCAACACTTTGAAACGATCGTCAAGGCTCAGTCCATGCTGACGGCCGAGGCTGATCACCCAGGTGTTGTCAGGCTCACGACTCAGCCGTCCCTGGGCGGGCAACATGCTGAGTGCGGCGGTCACCAGTGTCGTCGCAGTCTCGCCGGCGGCGGTTGGAAGGACGACCTGGCTGCCGACCAGTTCACCGGTTTCGATCAGCACTGAACGCAGCGCGAGTTTGTCATCGGCACGACGCACCAGCAGCGCGACGTGTCCGCCGACAAGTTTGCCCGCGCGTACCGCACTGGCGACATCGACCTGACCGTTCTGGGCCAGCGTCACTTCTTTGAGCACCGCCTGATCAAGCACGGCGCGTTCCACCAGCAAGACCTTGGCCGTGATGAGCGCACTTTCGATGGTCGCCGCATCGATCGATTGGGGATCACCGGACAACACGAAAACCGCGCGCGTCGGCGATTGCCACGGGTCAATCGCAAGGGCGGGTGGCTTTACCACGCTCGTGGCGATGGTTTTCACGTCACTTGGTGCCGCTGCTGCGGGAACCGCTGACGTCGTCGCCGTCGTGGTGCTTGGTGGCATGATATCTGCGGTGACGGTCGTCGTTGTCGTGGTCGGAGCAGACGACCATGGCCGGGTCAGCACGAAGCCGAGCACTCCTGCGATTACCATCGCCGCGATCACGATCACCCCGATAGGAACCCCAGCGCGCTTTACCGCGACGCCGTCTGGATGCGCCGCCAACACCGCCCGCAGTTCCGCTGCCGCGGCGTTGCCGTCCACTGGCCGTTTACTTGGTTCCTTGTCGAGCAGGCGCGTCACCAGCCCGACCACGTCTTCCGGCACATCGGCGGCGAGGGTGCGTACATCCGGCACCGGCTGGTTGGCGTGCGCCAACAGCATCGCGTTGCTGGTCTCTGCCTGGAACGGCAGGCGTCCACACAGCAGGTGGAACAGCGCCACACCCAATGCATAGACATCCGCCGGCGGGCCGGCGCGACGGGTGTCGATCGCCTGCTCTGGTGCCATATAGGCGGGCGTACCCATGATCACGCCGCTTTGCGTCAGCTCGACGTCGCCGCTCTGCTGACGTTTGGCCATGCCCAGGTCGGCGACCTTCAGCTTGCCGTCACCCGTGAGCAGGAAGTTGGCTGGTTTCACATCACGGTGGACGATGCCGGCGCGATGCGCGGCACCGAGGCCTTCCGCTGCCTGGATCGCCAAGTCGACCGCGCGCCGCCAGGGCAGGCGGCCTTCGCGTTTGATCAGTTGCGACACATCGCCGCCGGTGACCAGTTCCATCACCAGGAACAAGCGGCCCTGCTCGACGCCGGCGTTCATCACCTGGATCACATGCGCATGCGAAATGCGGGCAGCGGCACGGACCTCTTGCAGAAAACGATCAGCGTCATTGCCTGGGCGCTCCATCATCAGCTTCACCGCCACATCGATGTCCATGGTGCGGTGGCGACCAAGGTAGACCTCGCCCATCGCGCCTTTGCCCAGCACACGCACTAAGTGCACGCCACCGATCTCGCGCGGAGTACCCGCGGGCAAGTCCGCCACCGGCGGGGAGCCAGCAACCACGGTGGGCGCGGTTCCCGGGGCCGAAGACGGATTGAGGTCGGCGACCTGGGTGGCTGCGGCAGATCCTGTTCCGGCGATCTGGGTCGCTGCGGTTGCTGCGGCTGCCGCTGTCGTCGCTGGAGCAGCGGTGTCGCCTGCTGGCCGCGTCGGTCTGGTCGGCGTGCCGGAATCTTCGGTCAGCAACGGATGTTGGTCGTTCACGCGTGTGCTCCGCGAAACTAAGGAACCGGACGTCGCGGGACGCTAGTGCTGCCTCAGCACCCCACCACCAGATTTCCCTGCCGAGGGTCGATTCAAGCCGTGCAGCCGTTGCAGCGCGGGTTCCTGCGCCGCCGTCATCAGGTGGTGGGGCGTTGTGGCATCACGGCGGTCGCAACCAGGGCGACGACGCCCGACGCAGCAAAGGCCAAAGCGAAACTCACCAACATGGCGTTGGTGTCCGTCGGCAATCCCAGCCACGGGCGCACGTCAACAAACGGCGTGAAGAAATCCGGCCGGGTGAAGGTCGGAATACCGGCAATGGCACCGGCGCCGACGGCGGCGAACAAACCGGGCAAGGACAGCCGCAGGCCGAGCAGACCGAGGAACACCGGCACCACCGCGGTGGCGCACAGCAGATCAGCGACCAGGAACACGTAGGTCACGCTCGGTTGGAACGCCGCCACCGGAATGGCAAAGGCCGCCACCGCGACGGTTGCCCAGCGTCCGATCTTCAGTCGGCGTTGCGGATCGCTCACTGGCTGCTGGCCGGTGAGATCGTTCGCCACGATCGCAGCCATGCCGTTGGCGAGCGAGCCGAGGGTGCTCATCACCAGCACCAGCGCGAGTGCGAGCACCACCAGCGCGACCCACGACGGTGTCCGTCCGGCGATGACCGAGAACATGGCGGTGGAGGCGCCCTCCACCGGCAGGCCGAGGCCCATGTACCACAGGCCGAACCAGCCAGCGATAAGGATAACCGGGAAGATGCCGAGTGCCGCGAGCAGAAAGCCGTTGCGGATGGTCGTCGCATCGCGGCTGGCGTGCACGCGTTGCCACACGCTCTGATCGAAGAGGTTCGCCGCGAGGATGGCGACGATGAGGTAGACACCCGACTCGACACCCGCGCGTGAGGTCAGGTTCATCAACGGGCCATCAGCGATTGGTCGTTGCAGGACGTCCCAGCCACCGACGGCTGCGATGGTGCCGAGCGCGGCCAGGATCAGTAGCGGCAGGATGAACCAGAACTGCACACCATCGGTGAACACCGTAGTGCGCAGCCCACCCCAAACGGCGTAACTCAGCGTCGCCGCTGCCACCAGGGTTGCGGTCAACCACGGATCAACGCCTGCTACCACGCGGAACGCACCAGCGATCGCAGTCAATTCCGCCGCGAGATAAACCGCCATGTAGACCAAGGCGAGCACGCTGACCATGCCTTGCGCCTGGACGCCCCAACGTGCCCGTGCCATCAATCCGACCGAGGGCGCCTGCGGATATTTTTTCCGCAGTGCTGGGCCAAGAAAAGCGAAGGTCAGCGGTACCGCCGCCATGCCGATGGCATACCCAATGAGTGTCGCGATGCCGGTGTAGGCCGTCATCTCGCCCGGCGAGAACAACACCCACGTACCCGCGAGCAACGCCACCAGACTGGTGGCGGTCAGCAACGTGCCGGTGGATCCGCTGGCGACGTGGAAGTCATCGGCATCGGTCGAACGTCGGCGCGCATGCCACGCACCGAGCGCAGCGAAACCGCCGCAGACGATCACGGCGATGATGACGGCAGAAATAGTCAGCGTATCCACGAAGGCCTCCGGCCGGATACCGGCGGAGGGACGCGATGGACACATCGCGCAGCACCATCCCTCCGCCGGCATGATCCGGATCAGGTGATGGGGTCGCACGGTTCCGTGCCTCTCAGGCCGCTGATGCGGCCTCCCCCTGGTGCGGCGCGGGTCGTAGCTCGTGGCGGAGTGGTCGCAACGCGTGTTCCACCGTGGCACGGGCGTCCCGCCCGTGAGGGGCAATGAATGTATTATGGCGTGCCACCACGGGCGAGACGCCCGTGCCACGGGAGGGAACCGCAGGCAACACATTGCCGAGCATGATCGCCCCACGACGCTGCCCGCCCCATGCGCGTCCTGCGAAATCCTCCGATCGTGCTCACCATCGCCGGATCCGATCCGTCAGGCGGCGCGGGGATGCAGGCGGATCTCAAGACCTTCCACCGCTTCGGCGTGTACGGCACCAGTGTGGTAACGCTGATCACGGCGCAGAACACCCGCGGGGTCACGCGCGTCGATCTGCTGGATGTCGAAACGGTGAGCGCGCAGTTGCAGGCGGTGTTCAGCGACGTGCCACCGTCGGCGGTGAAAACCGGCGCGATCGGGTCGGCGCCGGTGATCGAACGGGTGGCGACCTATCTCGAACAACATCTCAACAGCGCGCACTTGGTGGTCGATCCGGTGATGATCTCGAAACACGGCCATCACCTGTTGCCGGCCGACGCGGTGGAGGCGCTGGTGAAACGCTTGCTGCCACTGGCCACGGTGGTAACGCCGAACTGGCACGAGGCCGCGGCGCTCAGCGGCAAGCCGGTGACGGATATGGCGTCAGCGCGGGAGGCCGCGAGCAGGTTATTGCACAGCGGGGTGCGTGCGGTGCTGATTACTGGCGGCGCAGGGGATAGTCCGCTGGCGGCTGATCTGTTGGTCACCGCAGATCAGGTGGAAGAACTTCCGGCATTACGTTTGGCCAGCCGGTCGACGCATGGCACCGGCTGCACCTTCGCCGCTGCAGTGACCGCGCATCTCGCGTTGGGCTTCAATGTCGGCGAAGCCACCCGGCATGCGAAATCGTTCGTCCATCACGCCATCGATACCGCACCAGACATCGGCGGCGGTATCGGACCGGTCAATCACTGGGCGTAAATGCGACAAGAGCATCGTCGACGCTCAAGAATGGCGTCGAAGTTATTTTCATGAGCCCCAATGGGCAATGCCTGTAAACTTAGCCGCCAAGTTCTGTCCACGCAGTCGGTTGCGTATTACTTCCCATTGATTTCCACTTGACAAAGGCAGCTATTCGGGCGGGCGGCCTGCATGGGAAAATCTCATGC
>JACDEI010000066.1 GCA_013816485.1 Planctomycetota bacterium | reverse complement strand
AAATCGACGCCATGATCACCGAAGCGCGACGACACGCCTATAAACCGCGGCCGGGACGATCATTTCCTCGTGTTTCCAAACTGCCGTTCGGACGCACGGAACGGGGTGGGTAAAGTGAACGGCATTGCCGGGGCAACGCCTCAGGTGGTAGGATCAGCAGGAAACCACTTGCTCCCATAATGGGAGAACGGCAGGATGCCGCTGATGCAGATCATCAGCCGTCGACCGCTGGTGGAGTTCTGGGGCAAACATCCCGACGCCCAGGGGTCTTTGACCGCTTGGTACCACGAAGTTGAAACGGCGACTTGGAAAGGCCCCAACGACGTGAAGGCCAGCTATGCCACCGCCAGCGTGATCGGGAACAACCGCGTGGTCTTCAACATCGGCGGGAACAAGTACCGCCTCATCGCCGCCGTCCTGTACCCATCTCACAAGGTCCTGATCAAGTTCATCGGCACCCACCGCCAGTATGACGGCATTGATGCCGCGAAGGTCGAACCATGAGCAAACTCACCATGCACCCAATCCGCGGCATCCGCGATCACGATGCCGTGATGGCCCGCATTCATGCGCTAGCGGCGATGGATCCCAAAGCCGGGAGTCCAGCAGGTGATGAATTGGAAGTCCTCAGCTTGCTGGTGCGTGCCTACGAAGAGGTGCACTTCCCCATCGCCCAGGTCACCCTGGATGACGCGATCATCTTTCGGGCCGAACAGATGGGACTGTCGCCCAAGGAACTTGATGCCCTCTTCGGCGGCAGCGGTCGTCGCAGCGAAGTGCTGGCGGGGAAACGCGCACTGTCCAAGGGCATGGCTACCCGCCTGCGTGCCATCGGCGTGCCTGATGGTCTGCTGTTGCGGCTGCTGATCGGTGATGACAGCCGGCGCCCTGCGACCCATCGCCGTTCCATCCGCACGAACGGTGCCCGGTCGACCGGACCGTTGCGCCCGATCCGACAGCAGGGCTAGCGCCAGGGTGACGGAATCATTGAACTGATCACCGCGCGCGAGCACGGTAGCCGCAGAGACGCAGAGGTAAGAAGAGGGTCGCAGAGCGGGCAATGCTTGCTCCCTGGGAGCGCCGGCTGCTAGCCGGCCAGGGGCAATCAGAAGTCGGTTGGCGGCGAGCAATTTGCGTGTGTCTATTATGGGGGCTCCCGCCCCCAGCGAGACCGAACGGCAGCTGTCCAACGACGATCGCACGGTTCGCGATCAGTTGGAACAGGACCTCGCGACGCTTCGCCGGCAGCGCAAGACCATGAGCGATGAAGAGTACTACGGCCAGCTTGAAGGAATCATGCGCAAAATCGCGGCGATCTATGGACGGTCGCCGCGGTGATCACCGTGCAATACTGCGCCCTGGGATGCCGATGAGCGAGGTGAGCATATCTCTTTCGCGAGCGCCAACGGCGCGACGTCAACACAGCCCGGGGCAACGCCGGCAACGCCTCAGGTGGACGGCACGAATGGGTGGAGGGCTGAAGGCCCGACTCAATCCAGGGCCTGCAAGAATGACAACGGTTCAGTCGGGCTTTCAGCCCTTTTCTGACTTTCGCATCGCTACCCGGGGCGTTGCCCCGGGCTGTGTTGACGTCGCGCCGTTGGCGCTCGCGCGGTGACAGGTGGGACGCGAGGGCCTTGAATGATTTGATGCTGAGCGTCTTTTTTCATCTGAGATATGCGGGTGTCCATTATTGGACCTCCATCGCGAGCGCCAACGGCGCGACGTCAACACACCTCGTTATCATATACCGGGTCTCTAGCTCTCCTTGTTACGTCGGGTCATCGCCTCTAGGTTAAACGCAGAAGGCCCAGAGCAAACCGACTCTGTGCCTTCTGCATTCAATCACCCAGAAGGCTCACGCCTGCGGCGTCACCACATCCGACTTCTTCTCTTCGTCGGACTTCTGCACCCGACTGAAGATCAGGTGGGGTTTGCCGTCTTTGCCTTCTTCGACGCCAACCGAGAGGTTGGTGCCTGGGGTGAACTCGCCGCGCAGCATGGCTTCCGACAACGGATCTTCGATGTGCTGCTCGATCGTGCGACGGATCGGACGCGCGCCGAAGCGGGGGTTGTAACCTTCCTTGAGCAGGAAGTCGATCGCGGGCACGGTGAGTTCGATCTGCAGGCCCTGCTCGTGGACGCGTTTGGCGATCTTGTTGAATTCCAGGCTGACGACCTGACGCAGGTCTTCGCGTTCCAGGGGGCGGAACACGATGGTGTCGTCGAGGCGGTTGAGGAACTCCGGACGGAAGTATTCCTCCAGCGCGCGTTGGTACGCCGCCTTGGTGGCCTTGGTGGCGTAATCCTGCGTAGTGCTCTCGGCGGTTTCGAAGCCGAGGGTGCCGGCTTCGTTGGCCTGCGACGCGCCGACGTTGCTGGTCATCATGATCACGGTGTTGCGGAAGTCGACCACGCGACCGAAGGAGTCGGTGAGTTTGCCTTCTTCCATGATCTGGAGGAGCATGTTGAAGACGTCGCCGTGGGCTTTCTCAAGTTCGTCGAACAGCACGACGCTGTAGGGACGGCGGCGCACCTTCTCGGTGAGCTGGCCGCCTTCTTCGTAACCGACGTAGCCCGGAGGCGCGCCGACCAAGCGGCTGGCGTTGTGTTTCTCGCCGTACTCCGACATGTCGATCTGGATGAGGGCTTCCTCACCGCCGAACATGAATTCAGCGAGCGCCTTGCACAGCAGGGTTTTGCCGACACCGGTGGGACCGACGAGCATGAAGGCGCCGACCGGGCGGCGCGGATCTTTCAGACCCGAACGCGAACGACGGATGGCGCGCGACACCGCCTTGATGGCTTCGTCCTGGCTGATGACTTTCTTGTGCAGGTGCGATTCGAGTTCGAGCAGGCGCGTGGCCTCGCCCTGATCCAAGCGCTTGAGTGGAATGCCGGTCATCGACGCGACGATTTCACCGACGAGGTTTTCGTCGACGGTGCCGCACAGTTCCTTGGACTGTTCCTGGTGCTTGCGCTTGAGGTCGGCGAGTTCCTTCTTCTTCTTTTCGGCGCGATCACGGAACTCCGCGGCTTTTTCGTAGTCCTGGTTAAGGACGGCTTCGGACTTCTGCTTTTCGAGTTCCTTGATTTCGAGCTCGATCTCTTTGTAGGCAGGCGCCCTGGAGGTCGCCTTCAGGCGCAGCTTGGCGCCGGCCTCGTCGATCACGTCGATGGCTTTGTCGGGCAGGAAGCGGCCGGTGATGTAACGATCCGACAGCTTCACGGCGGCGGAGAGCGCGCCGTCGGTGATCTTGATGCGGTGGTGCGCTTCGTACTTGTCGCGCAGCCCGGCGAGGATTTTCACCGCGTCGTCGATCGATGGCGGATCAACGATGATCGATTGGAAGCGGCGTTCGAGTGCGCCGTCCTTTTCGATGTACTTGCGGAACTCGTCGAGCGTGGTCGCACCGATGCACTGCATCTCACCACGCGACAGCGCGGGCTTGAGCACGTTGCTGGCGTCGATCGCGCCTTCGGCACCGCCAGCGCCGACCAGGGTGTGCAGCTCATCGATGAAGAGGATGATGTTCTTCGAGGTCTTGACCTCTTTCATCACCGCCTTGATGCGCTCTTCGAACTGGCCGCGGTACTTGGTACCGGCAACCATCGAGGCGAGATCGAGCGAGATAATGCGCTTGTTCGCCAGCAGGTCGGGAACCTCGTGTTTGACGATCGACTGGGCGAGGCCTTCGACGATGGCGGTCTTGCCGACGCCGGGCTCACCGAGCAGCACCGGGTTGTTCTTGGTGCGGCGGCAGAGGATTTGCCACAGGCGTTCGATTTCTTTCGCACGACCGATGACGGGATCGAGCTCGCCGGCTTCGGCGGCGGCGGTGAGGTCGCGCCCGAAGGCGTCGAGCGCGGGCGTGGCGGATTCCTCGCCCTTCTTGCCCTTGCCGCTGGAGGCCGGTTTTTCCGCCGGTTTCTCGCCGGGTTCCTTGGTCTGCGATTGCGGCATGTTGGAGACGTCGCTCGCACCCAGCAGGTCGAGGATCTCGTTGCGCACGTCTTCGAGCTTGAGGTCGAGGTTGATCAGGACCTGCGCCGCGACGCTGTCCTGTTCGCTGAGCAGGCCGAGCAGGATGTGCTCGGTGCCGATGTAGGGATGGCCGAGGGCGCGCGCTTCTTCGCTTGCCAGCTCCAGCACGCGTTTGGCCTGCGGGGTGAACGGCAGGGGGCCCGAGGGCGCTTCCTTGTCGGCAACCACGACCAGCTTCTCGACTTCGCGACGGACTTTTTCCACATCCACCGAGAGGTTGTTGAGCGCGGTCACCGCGACGCCGGAGCCTTCCTTGACCAGGCCGAGCAGCAGGTGCTCGGTGCCGATGTAGTCATGGTGGAAGCGTTCGGCCTCCTTCTGGGCCAGGGCGATGATCTTGCGCGCGCGGTCGGTGAATTTGTCGAACATGGAGGGCTCTGTCGCAGGATGGGTGGAGGCGGGAGGAAGGAGTGGGTCAGAAAGGCCGGGTCGGCCTCAGTTCTGTTCGCCCGGAGGGATCAGCAGCCATTTGCGTACCAGTTCGGCGCGCAAACGGTCGCGTGCTTCCACATCCCCGGCGTCGGCATTCTGCAACTGGATGTGGGCTGGCTGGCACTGCAAGAAGATCCTGTCGAGCATCTTCCAGTTCTGCCACGCGATGACGCGTAGCGACACGCCCAGGCGGACCCACGACAGTTGATCGGTCAATTCGTCACTGGTCAGGCTGCGTGCATGGGTCAGCAGACCCCAGGCGCGGTGAACCTTGTCTTCGAGTTTGAGCCGGCCCTTGCTCACCAGGGCTTCGCGTGCGAGCTGTTCGTAGGCGATGATGCGCTCGACGGTTTCGTTGAGGTGGTCGACAATCTGTTGTTCGCTGTGGCCGAGCGCGCGCTGGTTGCTGACCTGATAGAAGTGCCCGGATGGCTCGCTGCCTTCGCCATGCAGGCCGCGCACAGTCATGTGCAGTTTGCCGAGCGAGCGCATGACCTGCTTGAACTCACCGGTCTCGACCAGCGCGGGCAGGTGCAACATCACCGAAGCCCGCAGGCCGGTGCCGACGTTGGTCGGACAGGCGGTAAGGTAGCCGTAGTCGGGATGGTTTGACCACGGCAGCGCTTTTTCCAACGCGCGGTCGAGCTGCACCGCGAGTTCGAGATTGGCATTCACGCACATGCCGGCGCTGATCACTTGCAGGCGGAGATGGTCCTCCTCATTGAACATCAGCGAATGGATCTCGTCGCCGCTGATGTAGACGCCCGCTGGCTTCTTGCCGCCGGCGAGGTCTCGCGAGATCAACTGGCGCTCGACCAGCGCCTGACGCTCCAGGTCGCTGAGCGTGTCGAGACGCAGCGACAACGCTCCGGGCAGACGCGCGACGCTGTCGACGGTGGCACGCAGGTGGTCGACCAGTTCCTGTTGCCGGACTTTGCTGAGTTTGCGCTGGAAGGCGAAGCCGTCGAGGTTGCGTGCCAAGCGCACTCGGCTGGAAATCACCACGCCGCCGTGGGTTCCTGGACTGTTCAACCACGCCGACGGGCGGCTCAGCAGGGGGGCGATCTGACTCATGGACGGATAAACTCGCGGATGTGCGGCGCACGTCCACCAGTGATCAGCCCCGACTCAGGAAGCGGGCTCATCCAGCCGTTTGAGTTCGTCGCGCAGTTTGGCGGCGTTTTCGTAGTTCTCGCTCACCACCGCCTGACGCAGCGCGGCGTCGATCTGCACGCGACGGGCGGTCACCGCGTCCTGCGGCACCGCGGGTTCGCTGCCGGGACGGCGACCGACGTGGTGGCTGGTGCCGTGGTAATTGCGCAGCAGCGTGTCGACCTTCTCGCCGAAGGCCGAATAATCGTGGGCGCAACCGAACAACTTGCCCGAGCCGAACTCGGAGAACGCCAATCCACAGTGCGGGCAACGGTCCTCGCCTTTGGTCGCAGTCGGCAGGTTGAGCGTGCCGGAGACCTTGATCTTGGCGCTGGAGACATCGTCCGGCTTCATCCCCAGGATCTCTGCGATGGGGGGCGGACCGTTCTCCAGCTTCAGATCGAGTCGTTGGATGCAGGTGGCACAGATATGCAGTTCCTGCCGCTGACCGCTGTCGGGATCGAGCTCGGTGAGGTGCGAGGTCGCGGGCCGTTTGGAGCACAATTGGCAAGTGACACCAAGCATGGCGAGGTTTTCCACCGCTGGGTGCAGGTCGCAAGGACCAAGATGCCTGTACTAGGACATGCCGGAAAAGCTGAACTTTAACCGTCTGTTGCCGGGGTGAGGAGCGAGCGGGCCACCTGAAAACCCTTCTTGTCCTGAAACGATTGGCGCAATTGGTCAAACAGGCAAACGGCGGCTTCAAATAATTGGAACGCATGAATGGCCACTTCAGCTACCTATCTGTGCATTGTAAATCGGGTTGCCCACTGGTGCGCCTAGGGGTCGGTCCTATAAGCCGCGGCCCCAGGCGTCAGCAAACGCGGGAAGTCTTGTGGAAGGATGGCTAGCGATGATGGCGGCGATTTCGACTGCGCTGATCCACCTCTTACCGGCAGCGGAGGCGGCTCCCGCGGTCGTCGCGGCAGCCTCGGTGGTTCCGGTGGGTCCCAGCGTCTTCGACATGGTCTTTCCCCTGACCATGCTCCTGATCCTTGGCTTGGTGGTTCCGGCCGCCTTGCTCGGCATCAATGAACTGCTCAGTCGCTTCGTTGCCCACGGCACGCGCAATACCAATCCTGCGAAGAACGAGCCCTACGAGTCCGGCCTGCCGGTCACCGTTGGCACCGCGGGTGAGCGCTTCGACGTGAAGTTCTACCTCATCGCCATGTTGTTCCTCGCCTTCGATATCGAGGTCGCCTTCCTCTATCCGTGGGCGGTGCATTTCGCCTCCGGTGGTTGGGAGATGATCGCGGTACTGGTGGTGTTCCTGGTGCTGCTCGAAGTCGGCTACCTGTACCTCTACAAGAAAGGTGCGCTCGATTGGGACAAATAAGGCGGAAATGCCGGTGCTGATGCTGAGTAAAAGCGCCGCTTTTTGCACTACTCCCCCTGACGCACCACCGTTGAGGATCCAGCCATGACTTACAAAAACGTCCCTGCTGCTGTCGCGCCTGAGCTTGATCTCGGTGCCAGCTTCGCCCTCACGCGTTTGGATGCGGTGGTGAACTGGGGCCGACGCAACAGCCTCTGGCCGTTTCCGTTCGGCACCGCGTGCTGCGCCATCGAGTTCATGGGCGTGGTCAGTTCGGTGTTCGACGTCTCACGTTTCGGCGCTGAACTCGTGCGTTTCAGCCCGCGCCAAGCGGACCTGATGATCATCGCTGGCACCGTGACCTACAAACAAGCGCCGGTGCTGCGCCGCATCTATGAGCAGATGTGCGAGCCGCGCTGGGTGATCGCGGCGGGCGCGTGCGCCTCGTCGGGTGGTTTCTACGATTGCTACTGCACCGTGCCCGGCGTCGATGAAATCATCCCGGTCGACATCTACATCGCCGGTTGCCCGCCACGTCCCGAGGCCTTCCTCGAAGCGATCGTACAGTTGCAGAACAAGATCGACAAAGAATCGATCCGCGAGCAGAAGACGGTGGGCATATGATGGTGAAGAAGTCGAACGTGCCGGATGGCCCGATGCTGCCCGGCCTGAGCCTTGATCAGATCGTGACCGTGTTGGCGGAAAAGTTCACCGTGGTCCGCGATGCGAGCGACCAATGGGGGCTGACCCTGGTTGCTCCGGCGGAAAAACTGCGGGATATCATGCGTTTCCTGCGGGATGAGCCGACGCTCCAATTTGCCATGCTGCTGGATGTGGTGGGCGTCGATTACCTCGCCTACCCGGGTCACCGTGGCGAGCGTTACGCCGTGCTCTACCCGATGAAGAGCCTGACCTTCCGTCACCGCGTGACGATCAAGGTCACGGTCGATGAAGACGCCTGCGTGGTGCCGAGCATTCATGAGCTGTTCAAGAGCGCCGACTGGGCCGAGCGCGAGACCTGGGATCAGTACGGCATCATCTTCGCCGGCCATCCCAATCTGAAGCGTCTGCTGAATCACCACGAGTTCGTCGGCCATCCGCTGCGCAAGGACTACCCCTGCCAGAAGCGCCAGAAGCTCTCAACCAACGACCAGATGCTCGACCAGCTTGAAGCGCGCCTGCGCGCGCGAGGTTACACCATCCTTGATCATGGCGAGTCGCATGCCGGCACGCCGATCACCGATGCGTCGTCGGTCCCATCGCTCGGCACCGTCAAGGCGGGAGACAAGCTGTGAAGGTCATCTCTCCCACCGGTGAACGCGTCGACCTGATGACCATCAACGTCGGGCCAAGCCATCCGGCGACCCACGGCACGTTGCGCATTTTCGCCGCGCTCGATGGCGAGACCATCGCCGCCTGCGCCACCGAGATCGGCTACCTGCATCGCGGTTTTGAAAAGATGGTTGAACAGGGCACCTATTCACAGGTCCTGCCCTACACCGATCGCTTGAATTACTGCAGCGCGATGATGAACAACATCGGCTTCTGCAAAGCGGTCGAGAAAATGTTCGCCATCACCGTGCCAGAACGCTGCGTCACCATTCGCATCATCCTCAGCGAGCTGTCGCGCATCATCGATCACATGGTCTGCGTGTGTACCAACCTGGTCGACCTGGGTGCGCTCACCAACTTCTGGTACTTCTTCAATGTCCGTGAGCAGGTCTACGTGATCTGGGAAAAACTCTGCGGCGCGCGCCTGACCAACACCGTCACGCGTATCGGCGGCATGTACCGCGATGTGTATCCAGGTTTCGTCGACGACGTGCGTGGAGTGTTGCTCAAGATCGAAACCGCGGTCGGCGAAGTCCGCGGCCTGATCGAGCACAACAAGATCTTCATCGACCGCACCAAGGACATCTGCGTGGTCAGCGCCTCTGATGCGATTTCGTGGGGCTGGACCGGTCCATGCCTGCGTGCATCGGGCGTCGACCGCGACTTGCGCAAGGATGAGCCGTACTACGGCTACGAGACCTACAACTTCGACACCGTCATCGGTACCAGCGGCGACACCTTCGACCGCATCATGGTGCGCATCTACGAGATGATTGAATCGGTGTCGATCGTGCGTCAGGGACTGGATCGACTGAAGCCCGGTCCGATCAACGCGCCCGATGCCAGCGTGTCGCTGCCCAGCCGCGAACGCGTCTACCACGACATGGAGGCGCTCATCAACAGCTTCAAGCTGGTGTACGAAGGCGTGCGTCCGCCTCCGGGTACCTGCTACGACGCGACCGAGGCCGCCAACGGCGAACTCGGTTACCTGATCGTCTCGGACGGCGGCACCAATCCGTACCGCGTGAAGGTGCGTCCACCCTGCTTCACCCAATTCGCTGCGTACGGCGACATGCTCACCGGCACCATGCTGGCTGATGTCGCCGCCTCGTTGGGTTCGATCAATATCATTGCCGGGGAACTCGACCGATGAGCGGCTGTACCGTCAATCCTGCAGAACATCAGCCGAAGGACCTCACCGCGCAGGTGGTGAAGGACCGCATGGCCAAGTACCTCCCGCGCGTGGAGGAACTGTGGCGCCGTTATCCGGTGAAACGCGGTGGTTTGCTCCAGGCTCTGTGGCTGGTGCAGGAAGAATTCGGCTGGGTTCCGCGCGAAGGTATCAAGTGGGCCGCCGACACCTGTGCCGTGGGCCACGCCCATGCGTACGGCGTCACCGAGTTCTATACGATGTACCGTCAGGTGCCGACCGGTAAGCACCTCGTCCAGGTCTGTCAGACCATGTGCTGCTACATCCAGGGCAGTGAAAACCTGATCGAGCACCTGGAAAAATCGCTCGGCATCCATTGCGGCGAGACCACCAAGGACGGCTTGTTCACGCTGGTACGCGTCGAGTGCCTCGCGCTCTGTGGCACCGGCCCAGGCGTGATGATCGACGACCAAGCGATCGGCCCCAAGCCGCACGCGCTGGGCAAGTCCGGCATTGATGAGGAACACCTCTCGGTGCCCGAGTTCCACCCGAACGGTGCGCTGCTCGACCAGTGGATCGCCTTCCTGCGTGCCGAGCACCAGAAGTCACCGACCAAAGCTGGCGCCGAGGGCAAGTTCCTGCCGATCACGCCCGATGCGATCGGTCGTCCGGTGCTCAACACCAAGGGCCATCCCGGCGCGACTGGCGCAGCGGGCAAGGTTCTCGCGGCGACCTACTGCCCGCCTGCACCTGCACTCAAAGTGAACGCCGCCGTCACCGGCGAGAGCGTTGCGCTGTCGTGGATCAACGATCCCGGTTGCACCAAGATCATCGTCGAGCGTTCGGACGACAACGGCACCACGTGGCGCGAGTTCGCCACGCCGACGCCGAAGGACCAGAAGCTCGCGGACAAGCTGCCGGTCGGCGTCAGCGCCCAATACCGCGTCATCGCCCACGAGAAGGAACGCGTCGCGCGTCCGAGCGCGGTGGTTTCAGCCACCGGCCTGCCGACTCCGCCGCCCGCCCCCGCTCCGGTGAAGGCCTGATATGACCACGCTTCACGGTTTTCCGCAGCCGACGCATTGGAAAGGCAAGGAACTGCCGCGCATCCTCAGCGGGCTGTTCCAGGTCGAGAACGGCCACACGTTGGCCGTCGCCAAGCAACACGGCGTGTATGGCACCATCGGCCCGATGTTGTTCGACAAGAGTCAGCTCGAACTGATCGAACTGGTGAAGGATTCCGGCCTACGCGGTCGCGGCGGCGCAGGTTTCCCCACCGGCATGAAGTGGTCCTTCGTGCCGCGCGGCACCGGCAAGCCGGTGTACCTGGTGATCAACGCCGACGAAGGCGAGCCTGGCACGTTCAAAGACCGCCTGTGCATGACCCGCGATCCGCACCTGCTGATCGAAGGTATGATCATCACCGGCTACGCGCTCGGCGTGCGCACGGCGTACATCTATGTGCGCGGCGAGATGCTGCCGCAGATCACGCGCCTGAACGATGCGATCAAAGAAGCCTACGACGCTGGCCTGCTGGGCGAGAACATCGGTGGCTCGCAGTACTCGCTCGACATCTACGTCCATCGCGGCGCGGGTGCCTACATCTGCGGCGAAGAAACCGGCCTGATCAATTCGCTCGAAGGTTTCAAAGGCCAGCCGCGTTTGAAGCCGCCGTTCCCGGCGGTCAGCGGCGCGTTCGCCTCGCCGACGGTGGTCAACAACGTCGAAACCATCATGGCGGTGCCGTACATCCTGAAGCACGGTGCCAAGGGCTACCGCGCGTTCGGTACGGATAAGAGCCCAGGTTCGAAGCTCTTCTCCATCAGTGGCGACATCGTGAAGCCCGGCGTCTATGAAGTGCCGCTTGGCATGTCGTACATGGAGTTCTTCGAACTCTGTGGCGGCCTGAAGGGCGAACTGCTCGGCTGCATTCCTGGCGGTTCCTCCGCCCCGGTGCTCTCTGCCGATGAGACGCGCAAAGCCACGCTCGATTACGAGTCGCTGGCGTCACTCAAATCGATGCTCGGTTCCGGCGCCATCACGCCGTTCAACACCACGACTGATGTGCCGAAGTTCCTGCAGACCATCGCGCGTTTCTATGCCCACGAGTCCTGTGGTCAGTGCACGCCGTGCCGCGAGGGCACCGGGTATGTTGATCGCGTGCTCGACAAAGTCGTCGACGGCCAGGGTCGCGATGGCGACATCGACCTGATCAAAGACCTCGCTGACAGCTACGAGTGGACCACCATCTGCGCGTTTGCGCCTGGGGCTGCGTGGCCGGTGCAGAGTTTCATCGCCAAGTACCGCGAGCACTTTCAGCGCTACATCGACAAGAACCCCGACCACGCGGCCGCGCGTGATCTGGTCACCCAGCGGCCCGGAGCGTTCTGGTAGTCCATGGATAATCCCTACGCCGCCCCGTCGACGGACATCCGTCAGAACGAAATGGAAGTCGCTGGCGCCGCTCCGTACACCGTGACGGAGATGCGTTCGGCGTTCACGCGTTTCGCGGTCTCCTACTGGGGCTATGCCGCATTGTTCGCCGCGCTGATAGGTATGTCGATGATGGTAGTGGCCAAGGTCGCTGCCGCAGGCGCCGCTGGACGCGATCCGGAGCTCCAGTTGCAGAACATGCAGGGATTGGTGATGTCGCTCGGCTTCGTCGCTCTGGCGTGGTTCGCGAGTTTCGTAGTCATGGTGGTATTCGCCTCGATCCTCATCTACCGCTACTGGGCGGTGATGCAGCCGTACACCAAACGCACCACGCCAGGCAAGGCAGTTGGCTTCCTCTTCATCCCGCTCTTCCAGTTCTATTGGATGTTCGTCGCCTACCACGGCTTGGCCAAGGACATCGATGCCTACCTGGACAGAAACCGCGACTCGACGGCGCCGCGTCCCTCGACCGGGATCGTGCTCGCCACCATGATCATCGGGCTGCTGACCATCGTTCCCGTCATCAATAATTTCGCTGCGCTCGCGCTGTTGGTCATGCTGTTCATCACCAAGCTCCGCCTCAACAACTCCATCATCGGCATCATCCAGGATCGTTCGCGCCAACTGGCGTCAGCGGTTCCCAGCAAGTGACCACCATGGCTGACACCATTACGATCAATGTCGACGGCAAGGATGTGCAGGTTCCCCCGCGCACCCAACTCATCGAGGCGCTGCGCGGTCCGGCCAACACCGAGACCCCGGCGTTCTGTTACCACCAGGACCTCAAGGTTGCCGGCAACTGCCGCATCTGTCTGGTCGAGACCGAAGGCCCACGTGGCTGGGCGCTCGGCATCTCGTGCCATCTGCAGACCGCGCCTGGGCTGAAGGTTCGCACGCAGGTCAGCTCTGATAAGATCGTCAAGCTGCGCAAAGGCGTGATGGAGTTTCTGCTGGTCAACCACCCGCTGGATTGCCCGATCTGCGACAAGGCCGGTGAGTGCACGCTGCAAGAGCACTACATGGGTCAGGGCAAACACGAGAGCCGGCTCGATGACGCGGTGGGCAAGCAGTACAAGGGTGGTGCTGACCACCGCTTCCTCGACAGCAAGGGCATCGAACGCGGCGGCAAGAAGATCGATCTGGGGCCGAGCATCGTGCTCGACCAGGAACGCTGCATCATCTGTACGCGCTGCGTGCGCTTTATGAGCGACGTGGCCAAGTCGCCCCAGCTCGACATCGCGGGCCGCGGCGATCACGCCTACCTGACGACCTTTCCGGATGAGCCGCTCAATCATGAGTACGATCTCAACACCGCCGATATCTGCCCGGTTGGTGCGCTGACCGGCAAGCATTTCCGTTTCCAGCAGCGCGTGTGGATGCTCAAGAGCGTCGAGTCGATCGACCCGAGCGACTCGCTCGGCGCGAACCTGACCATCGACTACAACAACTCGGGTTCAGAGGGCGGCAAGGTGTGGCGCCTGATGCCACGGCGCAATCCCGACGTGAACAAGAGCTGGATCGCCAATCGCACGCGTCTGCTCTATCAGAATCTTGCGGTGAATCGTCTGACCGACGGCAAGAAGGCCGGCGGCGACTGTACCATCGAAGACGCGACCATTGCCGCGGTCGCTGCGCTCAAGGGCGCGAAGCGGGTGGCCATTGTCGCCAGCGGTCACCTGACCACCGAGGACAACGCTGCCGTGCTCGCACTCGCCGAAGCGCTTGGCGGTAAGGCCGAGGTGTTTGGCGGTTCGTGGCTCACGGTCGGCAAGGCCGACGGCATCGCGCTGAGCGGTGATCCGGTCGCCAATCGCAAGGGTGTCGAGCTGCTCGGGATCAAAGACAACCTCGACGAGTTGGTCGCCAAGGCCAAGGACTTCGATGTCTTGCTGGTCGCCGGCAATGACCTGTGGTCAGCAAGCGCCGAGAAGGCCGCCAAACTCGAAGTAATTCCGACGCGCATCGCGTTGTCCGCGTGGGTCGATGCGACGGTGGCCAAGGCCACCATCGCCATCGGCATCCGCGCGTGGGCAGAAGTGCGCGGCAGCATGGTGAACTGCAACGGTCGCGTGCAGTTGCTCCAGGCCTGCCCGGTGGTGCCCAACTCGCAGCTCGAAGCCGCGTGGTCGGTACTCACCGCCTTGTCCAAGGCCGCTGCCAAGCCGCTGACCTGGGCGAGTGAAGTCGACGCCTGGAAATCAGCACAGGCGCGCGGGTCGGCCTTTGCCGGGATGACCTACCGTTCCATCGGCCCGATGGGGCAGCAGGTTGCGCTTTCAACGACCACAGTTCAACCCGTGGCTGCGGGGGTCTGACCGTGGATTTCCTCGTCCTGAACTTCGATATCATTCTCACGCTGCTCAAGCCGGTGCTGATCTTCGCACTGCTGTTCCAGGTTTTGCCGTTGCTGGTGCTCGCTGAACGCCGCGGTGCGGCGATCATTCAGGATCGTCCGGGTCCCAACCGCGCCGCCATTTCGCTGCCCGGCGGTCTCAAGCTGCGTGGCTTCGGCATGGTCTTCAATATCGCCGACGCGGTGAAGCTGTTGTTCAAGGAGAGCTTCACGGCGCCGTTCGCGCACAAGTGGTGGTACATCCTTGCTCCGGCGATCCCGGTGGTCACCGCGATCCTGACGCCAGCGGTGCTGCCGTGGTTCGCGCCGATCGTGCACAAGCCCGACGGCGGCGCGCTCCAAGTGGTCAGCGGCCAAATCTTCGACGCCAACGTCGGCCTGCTGTTGCTGTTCGCCATCGGCTCGTTGTCGGTCTATGGCGTGGTGCTCGGCTCGTGGGCGTCGAACTCGAAGTTCTCGCTGCTCGGCGGTCTGCGTGCCTCGGCGATGATGATCAGCTACGAAGTCAGCATGGGCCTGTCGGTGCTCGGCCTGATCCTGTTGGTCGGCGATTTCAGCCTGACGCGCATCGTCGAATGGCAGACTTATCACGCCTGGGGCATCTTCGTTCAGCCGGTCGGCTTCTTCCTCTTCTTGATTTCGATGTTCGCCGAGTGCAACCGTAACCCCTTCGACGTCGCCGAAGGCGAGTCCGAACTGGTGGCCGGTTTCCATACCGAATTCGCTTCGTCCAAGTTCATGCTCTTCATGACGGCCGAATACCTGCACGTGCTGTTGGCCTCGGTGCTGATCGCGACGCTCTACCTTGGTGGATACAGCCTCGCGCCGTTCCCGCTTCCCTATCCGTTTGGCGCCCAAGGCGTCGAGTGGGTGGTGATCGACACCGCCTGGATCCAGGCGCACCTCGGCCACGTCGGTGGTGCGATGCTGATCATCGGTGGCTTGACGATGTTGTTCCTCAGTCACCTGGTGACCGTGCACAAACGCGCCTACGCCGCGCAGAAGCCCAGCGATCTCGCCGAGCGGGCGAAGGAATCCGCACTGTTCGCCGGACTCTTCATGTTCCTCGCCTTCGCCATGGTCGCTGGCGGATTATTCGCCATCGTCGCTGGTGGACCGACGCCGCTCTCCGGAGTGATCCATGAAGCGAAGCCGGTCTACCCGCTGTGGGTCGGCATCACCACGGCGGTGATCCAATTGCACATCGTGCTCGGCAAGACCCTCGTGGTCGCTTGGTTGTTCATCTGGGTACGCTGGACGCTGCCGCGTTTCCGCTACGACCAGATCATGGCGCTCGGCTGGAAGATCATGATCAACATCGCGCTGGTGAACCTGCTGGTTACTGCGCTCATCGCCAAATTAGTGAAATAGGAAGTAGGACACATGGCGAAAATCGTCCCCCGTCCGAACCTGAGCTTCTGGGAGCAGGTCTATTTCGTCGAGATCTTCAAGGGTCTTGCCACGACCATGGGCCATGCGATCCGCAATCTCACCGGCCAGACCAAGTTCCCGACCGTCAGCTACCCGGAAGTGCAGTACGATTTGCCGCGTGACTACCGTGCGCGTCATCGGCTGATGAAACGTCCGGACGGCAGCCCACGCTGCGTCGCTTGTTTCATGTGCTCGACCGCCTGCCCGGCGCGCTGCATCAACATCGTCGCCGAAGAAGCGCCGGACAAACACATCGAGAAGCGCCCGGTGCGTTTCGAGATCGACCTGCTGCTGTGCGTCTTCTGCGGCTACTGCGTCGAGGCCTGTCCCTGTGACGCCATCCGCATGGACACCAAACTGGCGGTCATGGCGGGCGACAACCGCGCCGACTTTGTGGTGAACAAGGAATCGCTGATGGAGTGGAAGCCGACGGACTATCCGGCGGACGACACTCAGAGCCAGAAAGCCCCAGGTGGATCACTCCACGCGCAGGCCCTCGATGAGTTCAAGTCCGGAACCTACCATTAGTCCTGGCTGCTGACGCCGCTGACGCGCACAACTGCCGCCCACACCTTCCAGGATCCCATGTTCCATTCACTCGACGCCATCCTTGGTCCAGCCTACTTCTGGCTTTTCGCCGGCATCGCCACGTTGTGCGGTATCGGCCTGCTGCTGGCCCGTCATCCGATCAATGGCGCGATCTACCTGATCGGCGTGATGCTCAGCCTGTCGGGCATCTACGCGCTGCTGAACAGCCCGTTCCTCGCCGTGCTCCAGGTGCTCGTCTACGCCGGTGCGATCATGATGCTGGTGGTGTTCGTCATCATGGTACTCAACCAGGCGAAGGAGCACACCATCCCGCTGTTCGACTGGTTCAGCCTCGTCGGTCTGATCCTGCCGCTGGTGCTTGGTGCCGCGCTGATCGGTACTGCGACCTCGGCGAACGCGCCGACCTTTCGCAGCGATGACAAGGCCGGCCTGATCATCAGTCCTGCCGCGGATCAGAGCAGCAGCACGGTGGTGTTCAGGGCGGTGGACGCTGGCGATGGCGCGACCTACCTCTGGGAGTTCGGCGACAAGACCACCGGCGGTGGTCGCGAGATCGGCCACGCCTATGCCCAGAGTGGGACCTACACCGCCAAGCTGACCGTCAGCGGGGCCAAGGATGCGGTCATGAACAGCAGCGCGACCGCGACCTTCCGGGCGTATGCGGTCCCCCGCGGTGAGATCGCCCTGCTGTCGGCCACCATGTTCGACGTGCGGGCCAAGGGTCCGGGTTACTACCTGCTGTTCGAACTGGTCGGCGTGGTGCTGCTGGCGTCGGTGGTCGGCGCGGTGGTGCTGGCCAAACGCTCGCTCGAAAGCGCCTCGCCTGAGAAACCCGCCCATCAGGAAGGACACCACTGATGATCAACCACATCGCCCTGGTCGACGTCCAGATCATCGCGGCCGTTCTCTTCTGCCTCGGCCTCGCGGTCGCACTGACGCGTCGCAACGTCTTCCTGCTGCTGATGGGCATCGAGCTGATGCTCAACGCGGTCAACCTCAGCTTCATCGGCTTCAGCCGCACCTTCGCCGGAAGCGAATCGCTGTTCGGCCAGATGACGCCGATCTTCATCATCGCCATCGCCGCGTCGGAGGCCTGTGTCGGCCTCGCGATGGTCATCTGCATCGTCCGTGGCCGCGAGTCGCTCGACAGCGACGCCTTCGCGGACATGAAGGAATAAGGGAGTAAGCGCGCGTGAAAGTCTCATTCGAGCTGCTTTGGCTCATCCCCTTCCTGCCGCTGCTGGGCGCCATCATCAATGGCGCGCTCAGTCTTGGCGGAGCACGCAGCACCTACGGTGCCAGCCGCGGGTTCGTCTCGTTGATCGCGGTGCTGATGCCGGCCCTGGCCTTCGTCATCACCGTGATCGCGGCCTTCACCCTGAGCGGCGTCCAGTCGCACGCGGACATGAAGAACGCCCTGGTGCAGAACCTGTGGGAGTGGATCGCGGTCGATGTCGCCGGTTTCAAATTCAGCGTCACCGCCGGTTTGCTGTTCGACAAGCTCACCAGCATGATGCTGCTGTTCGTCACCGGCATCGGCACGCTGATCCATCTCTATTCGGTCGGTTACATGTGGGAGGACCGCGGCTTCGCGCGGTTCATGGCCTACCTCAATCTCTTCATGTTCTCGATGATCATCCTGGTCATCGGCGACAGCCTGCCGTTGACCTTCCTGGGCTGGGAAGGTGTGGGCATGTGTTCGTACCTGCTGATCGGCTTTTGGCACCACAACAACGAATACAACGACGCCGCGCGCAAGGCCTTCATCGTCAACCGCATCGGCGACCTGGGTTTCTTGCTTGGCGCCTTCGCGTTGTTCCTGGTGATGGACAGCAACGGCCTGGGCAGCCTGAACTACCGTGAGATCGCCATCTGGTTCCAGAATCCCGCCCACGCGGAGCTGATCGCCACCAGTTCGGGCCTGCTCGGTGCCGCCTGTGTGCTAATCTTCCTCGGTTGCACCGGCAAGAGCGCGCAGATCCCGTTGGTGACTTGGCTGCCGGATGCCATGGCCGGCCCCACGCCGGTCTCCGCGCTGATCCACGCCGCGACCATGGTGACCTCCGGCGTCTACCTGCTGGCGCGTCTCGCGGATGTGTTCGTCGTCGCTACCGCGCCGGTCTTCCTCGGCCTCGATGCGCTCGACATCGTGTTGATCGTCGGCTGCATGACCGCCGCCTGGGGTGCGATCGCTGGCCTGGTGCAGCTCGACATTAAGAAGGCGTTGGCCTATTCGACCGTCAGCCAGCTCGGCTTCATGTTCATGGCCTGTGGTGTGGGCGCGTTCGACGTGGCGTTGTTCCACGTCTTCACCCACGCGTTCTTCAAGGCCACGCTGTTCCTTGCTGCTGGCTCGGTGATCCACGGCCTGCACCACGAGCAGGACATGCGTCGCATGGGTGGCCTCGCCAAGCTGATGCCGATCACCTACGCGTGGTTCTGGTGCGGCTGGTTCGCCATCATCGGCCTGCCGGGCGGCTCGGGATTCTTCTCCAAGGACCTGATCCTGGAGCGCCTATTCCTTGGCGGCGGTTTCGCGCCGTTCATCGGCGCGGTCGCGCTCGCGGTCGCCTTGCTGACTGCGATCTACATGACTCGCGTGATGTACCTGACCTTCTGGAGCCCGGCGCGGCACAGCGACGAGGTCAAGGGCAAGGTCCACGAATCGCCTGCGACGATGCTCATCCCCATCACCATCCTCGGCTTCGGCAGCCTGGTAGTCGGCGTGTTGTGGTCGCCACTGCTCGAACAGTACGGTGTCGGCACCCACGCCTTCGAATCCTACCTCCGGCCGGTGCTCGGCAGTGCGCAGGCGATCTCGGCCAAGCTCGCCCATCCGGGCGGCCACAGCGCGCATCCCAGCCTGTGGTTGTTTGCTGGTGCTGGCATCGCCGCCGCGGTCGGTGGTCTGTTGATCGCGCGCTGGTTCTGGCATCGCGGCCACGTCAACAGCAGCGAGAAGGATCTGGTCGGTTTCGCTGCCTGGTGGACCTGGGGTTTCGACCGGGTGTACCACGCGTTAGTGATCCTGCCGATCAAGGTGGTGGCGTGGATCATGGCGTGGATCGTCGACGCACTGGTCGCTGGCGCAGTCGGCCTCACCGCCGAAGTCGCGCGCTTCCTGGGCGACGGCTACACCAGCGTGCAGCGCCCACGGCTGCGCAGTTCGCTCGCGCTTAGCGCCGCCGGCGCGGTCGGGCTGGTCTCGTTGCTGCTGCTCAGCGGCCCCATCGCCTGGGTCGTCGGTCTTGCCGCCGTCGCCGTGGCGGTGGTCTTCCTGCTCCTCGAATTCCTCCTCTGACCCTTTCTCCCGACCACTTTTCCCAGCCCACTTTTCCCAGCCCACTTTTCCCAGCCCACTTTTCCCAGCCCACTTTTCCCAGTCCACTTTTCCCAGTCCACCAGCGCATAGGCCCAGATGCTCCTCTACGTCCTGCTTGCCGCGCCGCTCGTCGCCGCCCTGCTCACCGTCTTCGCCTCCGGCAAGGACGGCGAGTCGAGCTTCCGCCTCGGACTGGTGTTGTCCCTGATGGTGGCCCTGCTCGGGTTGCCGCTGGTCACCTGCATGCCGCTGGTCGAGGCCAAGCTGCAGTGGTTCACCCTGTGGGGCACCAACGCCACCGTGCATCTGAGCCTAGCCAGCGACGGCCTGAGCGCGTGGCTGATCCAACTGGTGATCTGGCTGACGCCGATCGCGATCCTGGGCAGCCGCAAGCTGGTGGGCGAGCGTATGCGCGACTTCGCTGCCGCGGTGCTGGTGATGGAGGCGCTGATGATCGGTGCGCTGTTGTCGCGCGACCTGGTGGTCTTCTACGTCTTCTTCGAAGCCATGCTGGTGCCGATGCTGGTGCTGATCGCATTGTTCGGCGGCGCTGAACGTCGCAGCGCGTCGCTGTGGTTCTTCCTCTACACCATGTTCGGTTCGATCTTCATGCTGGTGGCGATCTGGTGGTTGGCGTGGAAGACCGGTTCGACCGATCTCGCCACGGTCATCACGGCGTTGCCGGGACTCAAGCAGTCCGGGCAGCTCACCGCCACCGGCGAATGCTGGTTGTTCGCCGCTTTCGCGCTGGCCTTCGCGGTGAAGGTCCCGTTGGTGCCCTTCCACTCGTGGCAGGCCAAGACCTACAGCGAGACGCCCGCCGGTGGTGCGGTGCTGCTCGCCGGTGCGATGGCCAAGATCGGTGTCTATGGTTTCCTGCGTTTCGTCCTGCCGATGTTCCCTGCGCTCAGCGCCGAGTACGCCCACATCTTCGTCTGGCTCGGCCTGATCGGTGTGATCGGCGGCGCGTTGGTGGCGATGGCCCAGGATGACATCAAACGCATGATCGCTTTCTCCAGCCTCAGCCACCTGAGCCTAGTGATGGTCGGCATCTTCAGCTTCCATCAGGCCGCCCTCGCTGGTGTGCCGGTGCAGATGGTCGCCCACGGCCTGTCGGTCGCCGCGTTGTTCCTGCTGGTGGGTTACCTCGAAGCGCGCAGCTCCAGCCGTGGTCTTGATGACTTCGGTGGGCTGGCCGACCGCACGCCGATCTTCGCTGTGCTGTTCGTCACCACCGCGCTCGCTTCGGCTGCGTTGCCGGGCACCGCCAACTTCGTCGGCGAGTTCATGCTGCTGTTCGGCACTTACCTCGGACTCGGCTTCACCGTGGCGTTCCTCGCCGGTTTGTCGGTCATCCTCACCGCGGTCTACCTGCTGCGCGTGGTGCAACGTTGGCTGTACGGCAAACGCCATCCGAGCCTCGACCGCCTGCCCGATCTCGGTGCGGGTGAGATCTTGGCGGTGGTGCCGCTGCTGCTGGCGAGCTTCTTCTTCGGCTTCTATCCCAAGCCGATCAACGACCAGGCGGTGCCGGTGGTGGTCGAGCTGTCAGCCACGGCGCGTGAGCAGGCGCTCATGCTCAAGTCCGCGGCCGCCCAGGCCAAGGCGGGCAAGGTCGAGGCCGCCACGGCCGCGCCCGCCACGGCCGTACCCGCAGTGCCCGCAAAAGCCGCGCCCGTAGCTCCGGCTCCCGCTGCTTCTGCGCCTGCTTCCGCTGCTCCTGTTGCTCCCGCAGTCAGCGCTCCCGCGGCTGCTCCTTCTGTGAAACCCTGACGCCATGCCCACCGCCGACCTTCTCCTGCTGCTGCCGTTGTCGCTGGTGCTCGCAGGTGCCCTCGTGGCCCTCGGATTCGAGCCGTTCCTGCAACGTGCGACCAAACACGCGCTGCTGCCGTGGCTCAGTGCGCTGTTCCTGGTCTTGGCTGGTGTCGCCCAGACCACGGTCGAACCTGGTCATCTGCACGGCATCCTGGCAATGGATACCGCCCGTCTGTGGCTCTGCGTCGCGATCATCGCTGCCGCGCTCTGTTCGATCGCTGGCCTGCAGCAGAGCCTGGGACGTGACGAGTATCCCGGTGGCGAATCCTACGCCCTGACGCTGTTCGCCACCGTCGGCGCGCTGGTGATGACTATGGCCAACGACAGCCTCGCGTTGTTCATCGGCATCGAACTCGCATCGCTGTCGATCTACGCCATGGTCGGTATGCGCCGTTCACGCCCGGAATCGAACGAAGCCTTGTTCAAATACTTCGTCATGGGCTCGGTCTTCAGCGCGATCTTCCTCTACGGTTCGGCGCTGACTTATGGTGCGACCGGCCATACCGGCTTCGGCCATGCGGCGATCGACACCCAACACCTGCCGCTGCTGATGTTCGGCCAGGTGCTGATGATCATCGGCCTGCTCTTCAAGGTCGGCGTGGTGCCCTTCCACTTCTGGGCGCCTGACGCCTACACCGGTGCACCGGTCGCGGTCACCGGTTTCATGGGTGCGGTGATCAAGGTCGGCGGCTTCGCGGCGCTCGGCGCGATCTGGCTCAACCTTGTCGCGCTGATGAGCGGCACCCACTCCGGTGGCGTGCTCAGCCTGGGCGAGACAGTGACGCTCACCGCGGGTGGCAGCGAACAGTTGGAGAAGCTCAACCTCGCCTTCCTGGTGCTCGGCCTGCTTAGCCTGGTGCTCGGCAATTTCAGCGCGCTCAAGCAGACCAGTGCACGCCGCATCGTCGCCTACAGCTCGGTGGCGCATGCCGGCTACATGATGCTGGCGCTCGCGCTGCCCTCGACCGGCACCGAGATCCAGCTTGGCAGCCTGTGGTTCTACCTGGTCGGTTACGCCATCGCGACCGCGGGTGCGCTTAGCGCGTTCGCCGCCATCGCCGGCAAGGACGACCTGGGTGACAACCTCAGTGGTCTCGCCGGCCAGGGTCGTGCCCAGCCATTCTACGGCCTGATGCTGACGATCTTCCTGATCTCGATCGCCGGCATTCCGCCGACCATCGGCTTCCTCGGCAAGTTCTTCGTCTTCGCCGACCTCGTGGCCAAGGGCAAGGTGCTGATCGCGATCTTCGCCATGGTCATGGCCGTGGTCGGCGCGGCGTACTACCTGCGCATGATCATCGCCCTGTGGGCGGCGACCAATAAAGAGCCGACCCTGGCGCCGACGCCGATGCTGGCGCGCTGGTCGTTGTCCGCCGCCGCCATCGCGGTGCTCGCCCTGATCGCTTGGCCGAACCAGTTGACCAAGGGTGGGGTCGCGGCGCAGGCCCAGGCTGCGCCGACGGCCAAGACGGCATCACCATCGGTCGCGCAGCCCGTGCCGCCGGTCGTGCGCTGAGGCCACGTGGCCACCGGCACCCACACCATCCGCGTGCGCTACGGTGAAAGCGACCAGATGGGCATCGCCCATCATGCGTCCTACATCACCTGGCTCGAGGAGTGCCGCATCGAACTGCTGCGTAGCCTGGGCGCGAGCTATCGCGATCTGGAAGCCAGCGGGGTGATGATGCCGGTGATCGAGTTGAACGTGCGCTACCGCCGTAGCCTGCGTTTCGACGACCTCGCCACCTGCGAGACCATCGCCGAGGCCAAGGGTCCCAGCCGGGTGTTGTTCCGCACGGTGGTGAAACACGGCGAGATCGTCTGCGCCGAGGCCGAGGTCACCGTCGCCAGCGTCGATCGTAGCGGTCGGCCGGTGCGCATCCCGCCCGAGGTCCTCGCGCGGTTGGCCTGATCCGGCGGGGGCGTATGAATTCCCGCGCCATGCCAGGTGATCCAGCCAGTGATGCGAATGTTCCTGAGGTAAAGTCCTGGCCGGTCGATGCCGTCACCGTGCTCAATTCGCTCTGCGGTTACAGCGCCTTCGCGTTCTTCTGCCTGACCCTGCCGTTGTTCCTCCCGTTCGCCTTCATCCTGCCTGGTGGTCGGCGGCGGTGGATCGCGGCGGCGATGCGCTTCGCCATGCGCCGGGTGTTCAATGTCACGCCGACGGTGTCGTGGCGCTGTGATGGTGATCTCAATGCGCTAGCCGACGCGCGCGTGGTGGTGTCGAACCATGAGGGCATGCTCGACATCATTGCGGCGTGTGGCCTGCCGGGTTCGCGGACGCTGCTGGCCAAGACCTGGGTGTTTCGTGCCTTCCCGCTCGGCGTGGCGGCGCGCGCCGCCGGCCTTTACAACAGCGACGCGCTGACCCCTGAAGATTACCAAGAGGGTGCGCCGATGACGCTGGCGGATCCACATGTCGGCATCTTCGTTTTTCCCGAAGGCAGCCGCAGCCGCGATGGGGCGGTGCATCGTTTTCGCCCTGGGGCGTTCGTATTGGCGAAACATCTGGATGTACCGGTGGTGCCGGTGGTGATGGCTGGTTCGCGCCTGGGTATCAGACCCGGATCGATGTGGATTCATCCCACACGCATCCACACCCGCGTGCTTGCCCCCATGCGTCCGGCCGCGGAAGAAAGCCATCGCCAGTTCGCCGAGCGCGTGCGCACGCTGGTGGTGAACGAGCGGCATCGTCTGTTGGTGGAGCTACTGCGTCAGGGGCATCTGGATCGTCATCGGCGACACCGCTCCTATGGCTTTACAGCGCCGCTGCGTCAGGCGGTCTGCGACGAGGAGAATTCCAATGCTTGGCGCGTGCTGCTTGAACTGCCACGGAGCGAGGGGGCCTGGCTGTTCCTCGGGTGTGGTTGGAGCACGTTGCCGCTTATCGTACGCATGTTGTACGCCGAGGCTGCGATACATTTGGTGGAGAACGATGAATGGCGTCTCTTTGTTGCACGGTATCAGTGGGTGGAATCCGCTGATCAGGTGGTGGCTGACGTGGCGGAACTGCCGGCATCGCTTGGCATCGTCACGGTGGTGTGCGAGTGGGCGGCGGATGCGCCTGGGCGGGCTGCGGCATTGCAGGCGGTGATCACCGACGCAGTGACTACTGTGGTGGTCCGGACTCCCGCGACACCGCCGACAGGTTTCTCGACGTCACCCGGAGCGGTTCAGGGGTGGGCCGTCTGTCGTCGCCAATCCGCGACCGACACCTGAAGCGTTCCCAGGGAATACTGCTCTGGTGATGGGGATCAGCCTGCGGAGGGGGGCTCACCCGCTCCACGTTTCACCTGCTCAATCACATCCGCGCGCGGCACCATGCGCCAGCGGCCTTCGGCCAGGTCCCCGAGTTCCCACGGACCGACCTGGACGCGCAGCAGATCCTCGACCCGCAGGCCGATGGATTCGCAGGCGCGGCGGATCTGGTGTTTTTTCCCTTCGCGCAGGACGAAGGTCAGTTTGCTGGCAGCTATACGTTTGACCTGCATCGGTAGGATCATGTCGGCATCGAGACGCCGCAGGTTGCCGAGCGCGGCGACTTCGGCGCGTGTGGGATCACGATCGGTGGTGACCTCGTAGCGTTTGCTCAGCGTCTGGCCGCCGGTGACCAGCCGCGCAAGTTTGCCGTCCTGCGACATCAGCAGCAGGCCGCGGCTGTTCTGGTCGAGCCGTCCGCAAACGGCACAGGTCCACGGCTGCTTCAACACTTCATGGACGCCCTCGGCATCCGGGGTGTCGCAGTTCTCGATGGTGAGTTGTTTCCACGCTGGGATCTGTTCACCCTCCGGCTGGGTCGAAACGATCCCGATCGGCTTGTTGAGGATGACCGTCACGAGGTCGGCCAAGTGCCGTTGTCCGCGATCTTTGAGCTTGATGTCGGCATCCACCGGCACGCGTTCGCCCAGGTTCATCATCACCTGACCATTGACCAACACCTGCCCGGCGCCGATCAGGCGTTCTGCCTCACGGCGCGAGCACCAGCCCTTCTGCGCGATCAGTTTGGCGACCCGTTCTTTACCGTCTTGTACAGCCATGGCGGGGTTGTGTCGTCACCAGCGATGGGCACAAGCCCGACCGCGGATCAGCGATGCGCTACGGCGGCGGTTGTTTGCGATAACCAGCTTCGACTTCCCAGAACTCCTTGAATTGCACGTGCGTCCTGCTGTTCCCACCGGCCTTGACGATGAACCAATCGAGGTAACGGAAGTACGCTTCCTGCCGGTAGCACAGATCGAGGTGCGGACGGTAGATGGTAAAATACGCCGTCTCGATCCAGCTCGCTTGGCCCAGGCTGCGATGGGCGATCACCGCGAGGTAGATCGCCGGTCCGGCCGAGGCGCAGTAGATGACGATTGCTGTGATCCTCCCCCGATTCTGCGTACGGGGGTTTAAGCGGTTTTTGTCCGCTGGAGTTCGAAGTCGACTGGGCTGAGATTTCCGATGGAAGTATGGCGTCGGGTACGGTTGTAGAAGACTTCGATATA
>JACDEI010000065.1 GCA_013816485.1 Planctomycetota bacterium | reverse complement strand
TCAGCAAAGACCCCAGCGGCATCTTCATTCCTAAAAGGCCAAGCCAATCACAACGCAAAGCAGCGAGAAAACAGGGGGATCGGCTGAAAAAACACTAAGTTTACAGGCATTGCCCTCCGGGACTTGGCTAATTTTCAGGTCTGTTCCCGGCACTGAAGTGCCGGGCTATTTCCATGCCGCCCCGGCGGGGCGGCGACTTCAGGGTTAGCTTTCCCGCATTGAACGATCGGTGCGCGGTCAGACCGGCATCAGAACTTCGCGTCACCCTCCGGCTTCGGTTGGGGATTCTCGATCGCATCGATGAGCTGCTCGCGCCGCTGGTCGAGTTGTTCACGGGCGAGGTCGGCTTCCTGACGCGCGAAGTCGGCGGCGGTGCGAGCGACGTCCGCGGCGACATCGGCCAGCTCGCGTTCCAGTTCCGCGACGATGACGGCGCGTTCGGCGTTCTCCTGACTGGCGCGGGCGGCCTCCAATGTGGTCCAGAGTGCGTCGAGCTGCTTCTTGAGTGCAGCTATCGCCGGTTCACCGACACGAGCCTGCATCTCGTTCTCTTGGTTCAGACGTTCCTGCTGGAATCCAAGGCTCTGGGCTAGCGCCTCGAAGTCGTTGTTCACCAGACGCTGCGCAGCTTTCGCGCGCACCGCCTCGATGCGTTTGCCATCACGCAACGCTTGCGCCAAGCCCTGCGATGCCTCGGTGAAAGCCACTTCTAAGGTGGACACACGTTTCGTTGCCGACGCCTGGAGTGCTGGCGGGATCTGCGGGATCTGCTCTTGGACGCGCTGACGGATGTTGTGCACACCGTCCTCGAGATTCATCCATTCCCACGCCAAGCTGGCGAGTGTGCGACGATGCTCGCGCTCGCGGCGCAAGGCGTCCTGCTGGCGATGCCACGCCGGATCATCGGGCATTTGCGCACGGTGGTGCGCGATTAGGGCACGTAGCGCCTGCTCCTCGGCGCTCTGGCAGATAGTGATGGCGGCCAATGCCGCTGCCGCCGGAGGATGGTCGCGCCCAGCCAGTCGTTCCTCGCGCTCCTGCACCACACCGACCAGTTCCTCCAACAGCCAGAGGATCTGCTGATCGCGCTCAAGCACCTGGTCGTCCACGGGATTGGCCGCCTGGAGGCCGGCCTCAGCGGTGGCGCGCAACGCGGCACGGTGTGCGCGAAATTCACGTACGCTGGGAGCTTCCTGCGACAACTTCGCCAGACGCTCGGTCGTCTGCTCATCCGCTTCGACCAGACTCAAGATCACTTCGTGGCGGTGCTGCCGACCATAGAAGAGATCCTCATCCATGGTCGGTTCGGCACCGGTGGCGATCTCCTGAAGGCGCTGATCGATCGCACTGCGCACAAAGACCCGATAACGTTCGAACTCTTTGCTGGAGATCGCCCCCTGCCAGCGCTCGCCTATCGTGGCCAGGATCTCCGACCAACTGGCCGCCTGATCCAGACGACCACGCAGCGTGTAGAGTCCGTCGCGGAACGTCTCCGCCTCCTCTACCGGGAAATCGGTCGTTGGCGTCCCGATCCGTCGAATCCATTCGGCAGCCAAGGTCCGACGGGTGGCGATCTGCGTCGGCACTCCTGGGGGAATCACCACCTGCGCGGTACCCGTGTGCTCACTCAGACGCTGCTGCGTTTCGCTGAGTTCAGTCAGCGCGCTGGAGAACTCCTCATGCAGGCGATCGCGTTCCTCCTGCTCAACTGCCTGGGCAGCGATGACGACCGAGAACAGGAGCATGATCAGACGCATGGCGGTTTTCCTGCGGCGCACTCCATCGTGCTCCGCGAACAAGCAAACGGACCACCGTGACCAAATCGCGGCAGCGAAGGTACACCTGCTGAGTCCGCGGCGGTTTTTTACATGGGAGCGCTTCCTGTGCCTGTTTACGCTACCGGTACGGGTCTTGGTGAGGTTTTCGGCAGCTCTGGAGCAATCGGCGACAGCGTAAAATTCCATAAGATCAGCGGAAGAAACCAAGCATCCGAGAAATGGCAGTGTTACAGTTCCGCCCTGGGACACCTGTACGCAAGCGGTCACTCAAAGTCTTCCTGGTTTGTGTCTGGTTTCGCCTAACCCGCAGCGTCGATGCTATTATAGCACCCAAACCTGAGCAAGCGCACCAGCCCATGACCTCCACTACCCCATCTCTGCACCACCTCCCACGACGTGGCTTCACGCTCTTCGAAGTCGGCATCAGCCTCGTCATCGTGTCGGTCGGAGTGCTCAGCGTGATGATGCTGATGCCGGTCGGCATCAAGGCGCAGCAGCTCGCGCGCTTCCAACTGCTCGCGAGCGCCAAGGCCATCGAGATCATGTCGGTGAACGCCAACCAGTGGCGCAAGTGGGACGAGCAACGGATGGAGGGGCTGACCCTCGGCCTGTGCAGCATCAACCAGGTGGCGCAGACGCCGCTGGTCGAACAGAAGGCGTGCAACTGGCGCCACGGCAATCTGCCAGTGCCGATGGAGATCGCCCGCCGGCTCGACTCCGATGGCGATGAGATCCAGAAGATCCTCAGCGAGGGCGGCTACCTGTTCTATTCCAGCCCGCGGCCGATCGCATCTTCCGGCGAGGCGAATCCCCTGCTGGAAGATCGCGAGATCCCCAACGAGACCCAGCGGCTGGTCTACGCCTTCGTCGGCAACGCCCAGCAGCCGGCCCTGGCCAACCATCCGTGCAAGGCATGGCCGTATTACGACTGGTACCCGACGCCGCCCCGTGCCCGCACCCTGCTCGACACCTCATCGCCCAACTCCCGCCACGAGGATAGTTGGCGCCTCAACGCTTGGCCCAACCTCAGCGAATTCCTGACGGTGGTGACCGCGTGGAAGACCGTGTCGGCAGTCGCCGTTCCGGCGAAGGCCGATGTCGTCGCCTATCGCGACAAGGCCAAGGAACTGGCCGTCGCCCTGGGCATGTCGGTGGATGCCGACGGAGTCCCCAACCTGCCACCGGGCAGCGCCTACGATCCGGTGGATGCCTACCGCGTCCTGGCGGCGGGTTACATCGCCCAATCGATGGTGTGGCTGACCAGTTCGACCTTCGTACCGACCTCCAGCGACACCAGCATGGCCCAGCGGGCACACGAATCCTCGCTGACCTGGCTGCGTCGCCACGCCACCACCGATCCCTACGACTGGGGCATCGACCGCGCGCTCAATTTCCAGAACGGCTGGGATCACCCGCTGTTGCAGTATGAGATGTTCGCCTCCGCCACGCCCGCATCGTTGCTCGCCACGTTGTTCACCGTGCCGACCAATGGTGATGTCTCGTGGCGCGTGCTCTCCGCGCGGCCGGTGATCAATGCCGGTACCAGCAACAGCTATGGCATCACCTCGCTGATGGCGGGCGCTCCTGCGCCCGGCGTGGTACCACGCCCCAACGGCAACAAGAACGAGATCCAGGATAGCTGGGGCAACCAATCGCCTGGACTGGTCGACACCTTCAACCTCACCAAACCCTTCCAGCCAGCGGAACGTTGCCGGCAACTGGTGTTCTGGGCAGTTGATTGGAAATCGTACGCCGATGCCGAGACCGCGCCGAGCGCGCCGCAGGACGCCAGCCGCTTCCCCTACGACTCGGACGGCGGCACCAACTACAACGGTGGTGCGCACAAGTTCCACAATCCCGAACGTTTCTTCACCTTCGGTGATGCCTCGCATTCGACCATCGTCGAAAGCGCCTCGAACAAGAGCGTCTACCTCGGCCTGTACGGCGCCGACCGCAACGGCAACAAACGCCTGGATGTCGGACCGGTGCCGTCCTCGGTGCGCATGCGCGCGGTGAGCGTGGCGCGTTTCAACTTCTACAATCCCCGTGTGTGGGCTGGACTGAGGAACTGACATGGCACGCCGCGCCTTCACCCTGATCGAGTTGATGATCGCCATCTCCCTGTCGATGGTCATCGTCTACACGGCGTTCGCCGCCTTCCGCGTCGCCAGCCAAGCCGTGGCCACCTCCAAGCGCATGTCGATCGAAAACGGCATGATGCGCACCGGCTTCTTTGCCGCGCTAGATGAACTCGACTTCTGGGATCTCTACGACGACCGCAATGCGGCCAATCCGACGACCAATCCGCTGCGTGTCACCGGTAAACCATTTTGTCCGGTGACCTGGGATCCGACCAAGAAACCCAGCGATCCCAAGTCGTGGTGGCGCGGCTTCGGTTTCTCCACCGACGTCGCCAATGCCAACAAGTGGGGCAACTACTCGCTGTTGTCGCGCGCCGGACATAGCGATGCGGTGCGTGCCTGGTACCCAAACCAGATCAAGAACATCAACGAAAAGATGGGTGGTTACGCCATGATCAGCTACCTCCCAGGGGATGCGATCTACTGCTGGTATGAGAGCGGCGGATCACCCTTCACGATCAAGGGCGAACCACGGGATGTGTGGGAGCGCACGTCGTATACGCCGGTCACGGTCAACAGCCTGACCTACGACAAGGGTCAGCGTGGTGATTTCCTTCCCAGCCGGCCCGCACATTGGCCTGGCCTGGCGGTCGAGACCCGTCGCTACGTGGTGTGGTCGAGCTTCATCGACCTCTGCCAGGTCGAGGTCACCAGCCCGGTCTCGGGTGAGACCACCCGGCTGTCGTTCTGGGGCGTCGGCACCACGCTGCGTGGTGCCCGCCAGCAACGCGATCTCGATACGGTGGCGATCCGGTGAACAACTTCTCTTGCCGTACCAGTGGTCGGTTTGGTACTCGCGCAGGAACCGTCCTCATCGTCGTCGCGGGCATCTCCGCCCTGCTGATGTCGGTCACGCTCGTCTACCTGGTGAACATGCGTTCCGATCTGGAAGAGTCGGAACTGGTGGTACGTGAAGCGCAGGCGCGTCTGGTCCTGATCGCCGGTCTGCAATACATCCAGGAGGCCTCACGCCTGGGCTGGGATCGACCTGGGACGCCCGAGCACGAGGAAGGCTACGGTTGGACCGATGTGCGCGACGGCAGCGCGGGACCGAAGGATCGCAGCGGCGTCCCCCTGTACGCCGTCGGCAGCGGGAAGTTTCCCGATATCGGTGGCCAGGCCGCACGTTTCCCGCTCTACGCCATGGAGCGTCCGCCCTACGCGATCTCCACCACCTTCGCTTACAACCCCGCACCGATGAATCCGGTTTTGGCTTGGCGCGAGCTGGTCAACTACACCAAGCCAGATCCGCAACCGGCTGGCGAGACCTGGGAGGATTTCGAGAATGGCCGACCAGTGCCGCGCCTGGAATCGGCGAACAAGAGTTGGTTCCGCGTCTACCGTGATCGCAATAGCGGGACCACGCTAGTCGAACCCGCGACTTTCACCCTCACCTGTGGTGCTGGAGCCACGCAGGGTTTCCGCACCTATGCGGAAGCCGTCGCTGACGGCAAAGGTGACCTGTTCAACAACGACCCCAAGTACTTCACCTTGTTGCGCTCGCAGGAGCGTATGCTGTGGTTCCGCACCGAATGGACCTCAGCTGTCGGCGGTTCCGCCATGGGTGTGCGCCTGCGCAACGGCTACTGGGAACTGCCGGAGATCAACAAGGACGCTCACCGGACGGTCTACAACAGCACGCCGCTGACCGGCGTGGATCAGCATTGGTGGGTCAACCGCAGCCCGGTCGGCAGCTTCCTGTGGATCCAACGCCTGGAACACGAACCAGACGATTGGTAGACGACATCGACGGGCGGAAGCGTTCGTAGATTCCCCAGGTGGAAAAATCAGGTGCCCACTCGACCAGGACGAGCGGGAGACGATGGTCGTCGGTGCGTGGACCAACGTCGATGAAACCCTGGGTCGTACTCGACCGTGCGCCGATCCCTGGCGGCGGTGAGCTGACGCTTTCGCAACGCGCGCGCGATTTCGCCATCCGCGTCGGACGCGACGAGTTGATGAACAGCATGTCGCATGGCTCGGAGGATGCGCTCGCCCGCCTGGCGTTCGCCCACCTTGGCCCGCGACCGCAGCGACAGGTCCTGATCGGCGGCCTGGGCATGGGCTTCACCCTCGCCGCGGCATTGCGTGATGCCGCAGCAGATGATCACCTCACGGTCGCTGAACTGATGCCGGCGGTGGTGGCGTGGAACCGTGGTCCACTGGCGCACCTCGCTGGCAACCCGCTCGCCGATCCACGAGTCAGCGTCCATACCGGCGATGTTGCGGAACTCCTGCGCACCAAACCCAACACCTACGACCTCATCCTACTCGATGTCGACAACGGCCCGAGTGCGCTGACCACCAGTGCCAACCACTGGCTCTACGGCTCCGCTGGCTTGGCCGCAACGTTTGCGGCGCTGAGTGTGGGTGGCGTCCTGGCGATCTGGTCTGCCGGACACGATCAGGCGTTTACCAAACGACTACGCGCAACGGGTTTCCAAGTCGACCTCGCTGAGGCACGGGCGCACGGCACCCGTGGCTCGCGCTTCGTCATCTGGCTCGCCGTCAGGCCAGGACGCCCTTCGCCACCTCGCCGTGCACGTCACTAAGGCGGAACTGCCGGCCCTGATAACGATAGGTCAGCCGCGTGTGGTCGATGCCCAGCAAATGCAGCACGGTCGCCTGCCAGTCGTGCACGTGCATCTTGTCACGCACCACGTTGTAGCCGAATTCGTCGGTCTCGCCGTATACTGCTCCCTTCTTCACCCCGGCGCCCGCCATCCAGGTGCTATAGGCGCGACCGAAGTGGTCGCGACCGTAGGACTTGGGGTTGTCCTTGTTGCCTTGCAGGAACACCGTGCGCCCGAACTCGGTGGCCATCACCACCAGCGTGTCGTCGAGCATGCCGCGCTGCTTGAGGTCCTTCAGCAGCCCGCCGCTCGGTTGGTCGGTGTCGCGCACCATGTTTTCCAGATGGTACGACCAGTTATTGTGCTGATCCCAACCGCTGTGCATGAGCTGGATGCAGCGTGAACCGCGTTCGGCGAGACGCCGCGCGAGCAGGCAGTTGAAGGCGTAGCTACCGCGCTTCTTCACGTCCGGCCCGTAGAGGTCGAGGACGTGTTGCGGCTCCTGGTCGATGTCGAGCAGATCCGGCACGCTGCTCTGCATTTTGTACGACATCTCGTACTGCGCGATGCGGGTGTCGATCTCCGGGTCGCCCACCTGCGTCAGGCGATGGCGATTGAGCTCACCCAGGTCATCGAGCAGGTCGCGTTTGCCCGCACGGTCCATGCCCGCGGGATCGCCGAGGTAGAGCACCGGGTCGCCACCGCCGCGGAAGCGCACGCCCTGGAAACGCGACGGGATGAAGCCGCTGCTCCAGTAGTGTTCATAGAACAGCTGGCCACAGGTGCGCGCCTCATCGGTGGAGGTCATCACCACGAACCCTGGAAGATCCGTGGCCTGCGTGCCAAGGGCATAACTCAGCCACGCACCAAGCGTCGGTCGCCCAGGAACCTGTGAACCGCTGAGGCTGAAAGTTACGCCAGGAGAATGGTTCACCGCCTCGGTCTGCATCGAGTTGATCAGGCAGATATCATCTGCCATCGCGCCGATGTGCGGCAGCAGTTCGCTCATATGCGTACCGCTCTGGCCGTATTGCTTGAACGGTTTGATCGGCGGCAGGATGGGGAACGACTTGTAGCCCGCAGTCATCGACGACAGCCGCGCACCGGAACGCACCGAATCGGGCAGATCCTGGAAGCGCAACTTTTCCAGACCAGGCTTGTGATCGTAGAGATCGACGTGCGACATGCCGCCGCCCATCCACAGGAGGATCACGCGTTTGGCCTTGGGCGCGAAGTGCGGCAGGCCTTTCAGTGCACTGGGACCAGCGCCCCAGTCCTGGGCCTGGGCCAGCGCGGCGACAGCCGAATCGTCGGCGAATACTTGGCGACCAGCGAGACCTGAAATTCCGGCAAGGCTGAGGCCGGCGGCGGCCTGTCCAAGGAGTTGACGGCGGGAAAGGCTTAAGGTCATGGTCGTTCGTCCTTCATGTTCCGTTTCGTTGTCTTCACTGCCTTTGGCCTCAAGCCTTAAGCCTCAAGCCTCGCCTTCACTGCCGGCTCACGGCTTCATCGAGGTTGAGAATTCCCAAACACACCGCCGTGTGTGCGGCAAGCTGCACCACATCAAGCGCCGCATCGCGCTTCGATTCGCCAACACTCAGGAAGGCCTCGGCGGCCTTGGAGTCGGCGGCGAAGCGCGTGCGTTGTTTTTCCAGACTCTTCGCCAACAGCGCGCGTTCGGCTTCATCCGGCCAGCGGCTGAGCACGCGGCGGAACGCTACCGCTAGGCGTTGCTCCGGTTTCTCCGGCATCACCTTGGTCGCCAGCGCGCGCGCCGCCTCGACGAAGGTCGGATCGTTGAGCGTGGTCAGCGCGTGCAGCGGCGTACTGGTGGCGGTGGTGCGCACCGAACAGGTCTGGCGCTGGGACGCGTCGAACATATTCGCCGGCGCCACCGTGCGGCGCCAGAAGGTGTACAGACTGCGGCGGTAGAGGTCTTGGCCGGTGGATAGCGGGTAGGTGAAGTCGCGTTCCTTGGTGATCGCCAGGCTGTCCCAGATGTCCTTGGGCTGGTACGGGTACACCGGCCGGCCGCCGATGGAGCGCACCAGCAGGCCGCTTGCCGCCAACGCTTGGTCGCGGATGAAGAACGACGGCAGGCGGAAACGCGGCGCACGGGCGAACAGGCGGTTCTCCGGATCGTGCTCCAACAGTGACGGCGTCACGCGGCTGACTTGGCGGTAGGTCGCACTGGTGACGATCAGGCGGTCGAGGTGTTTCAGATCCCAACCGCTGTCACGCAGTTCCACCGCCAACCAGTCGAGCAACTCGCGGTGCAGCGGCGCTTCGCTCTGGATGCCAAAGTCCTCCGCGGTCTTGACGATGCCCAGGCCAAAAAACGTCTGCCACACACGATTCGCGATCACCCGCGCGGTCAGCGGCTGATCCTTCGCCACCAGCCAGCGGGCGATGCCCAGACGATTGCGCGGCGCATCCGGTGGCAGCGGCGGCAGGAACCCAGGCGTATCGATCTCGACCTTGGCCTTGGGTGATTCGTAGTTGCCACGCTCCAGGATGTGGGTCTCGCGCGGCTTCGCGTCCGACATCACCATCACCATCGGGTAATCGTCCTTCAGGTCATTGAGCTTGTTCTCCCACTCCTGGACTTTCGCTTTGGGCCGGCTCTCCAAACCGCCCACGACCTTCTCGTCGAAATACTTACGGATCTTTTCGCTCTCGTCCTTGCTGAGATCGGGCGTCGGGCAGCGGCGGATCAGCTCGACGATGGCGTCGTCACTGACCGCATCATCACCCATCAACACGCGCTGCTGCCAGGCGATCTGTTCCTGTTTCATCACATTGCGCGCGGCGTTCAGCGACTTCTCCAACTCGGACTTCTTGGCCTTCTGTTCCGGCGTCGCCAGATCGATCATCGGATCCGCGGAGCGGATCTTCTGGGTGATGCGACCTGCGGTGCCGTTCTCTGGCACGTTGTTGAAGGCCGCCATCAGCGCGTAGTAGTCTTTCTGCGTGATCGGATCGTACTTATGGTCGTGGCACTGGGCGCACGCCATGGTCAGGCCCAACCAGTTGGTGGCGGTGACATCGACGCGATCGAAAAGCAGGACGTTGCGCTGCTCCTCGGCGATGTTGCCGCCCTCGCCATTCAGCAAGCCATTGCGGTGGAACGCCGTCGCCAACTTCTGTTCGCGCGTCGATTCCGGCAGTAGATCGCCAGCGAGTTGTTCGATGGTGAACTGGTCAAACGGCATGTTGGCGTTGAACGCCTGCACCACCCAGTCGCGCCACACCCACTGGTAGGTATCGCCGTCCTGCTGGAAACCGTTGGAGTCGGCGTAGCGCCCCGCGTCGAGCCACGGCAGCGCCATGCGTTCGCCGTAATGCGGCGATGCCAGCAGCCGGTCGACGACTTTTTCGTACGCATTCGGCGCCATGTCGGCCAGGAACGCGTCGATCTCCGCCGGCTCCGGCGGCAGGCCGGTGAGGTCCAGACTCACGCGGCGGATGAGCGTCTCCTTGTCCGCCGCCACTGAGGGGAACAGGTCGTAGCCGTCGAGCTTCGCCGCGACGAAACGGTCGATCGGATTACGCGCCCAGGTCGCGCTGCGATTCTTCGGTTCTTCCGGCCGCACCGGCGCAGTGAACGCCCAATGCCCGTCGAACGGCGCGCCCTGGGTGATCCATTTGCGCAACAGCTCACGCTGCGCATCCGTCAGGTGGCGGTGCGAATCCGGCGGCGGCATCTGCTCGTCCGGATCCTTGGTCAGGATGCGCTTGATCAGTTCGCTATCGTTCGGCTTCCCAGGAATGACCGCGTCCTTCGCCCGCTGCCCATCAAGGGTATCGAGCCGCAACTTGCCCTTGCGGTGACTGGCGTCCTGACCGTGGCAGTAGAAGCAATTCTCGGACAGAATCGGCCGGATGTCGCGGCCGTAGTCGACATCCCGCGTCTGCACGGCGGCGGACAGCGATCCGCACAGGGCGACAAGGGCAGTAGCCAAGGTGAGACGGGAGTGGGTCCGCATGGGGACAGGATACCACCCACCCACCTCCGGCTAGTTACGTGGGGGCGTAAACAACGCGTAAGAATTAGGCCGCTGCGGGGCGCAATCCGTTGTCCCGGTACCATCCTGTGCGTCGTTCGTACCAAGGACGGTCGGGAGGTGAGTCATAGCACGAAGCCCCGTACCGCACGCAGAGTCGTTCATCTGTCCTGTGCCTGCCCAGAGCGCCAACGGCGCGGCATCAACACAGCCCGGGGCAACGCCCCGGGTTCGGATGCGTGCGATGAATGAAGGGCTGAAAGCCCGACTGAACCTGTTGGTTGGTCGATCGCTGACGATTGAATCGGGCTTTCAGCCCTCCCTATGTTTTCGCCATCACACCCGGGGCGTTGCCCCGGGCTGTGTTGATGCCGCGCCGTTGGCGCTCATGAAAAAAACCAAAAGTCACATCTAAAAATTGACGTTCAGGATACCGTTCTCTGCTTGACCACTCGTGGCTCTCCCACCGCCCCTGGCCATAATTGGACACGATAATGATCATCTCCCTCAAGCTCATCCTCAGACAACGAATCTAGAGCACCATAAGAGATACGGGCGGCGTAGATTCCGGGAGCGACCTCTATCCGTGCCGCGTCCGGGAAATAGTCGGTACATCCCGCGATGACGATTTTTCCGCTGGAGACGACGATTGAGCACTCGGTGATGTGATCCCATATATCCGCGTCTTCGGGTGGCTCGTGGTCATGAATCTCAACCACAACCGGCACGGTCATGTTCCTGACCGTACCAATACCGATGGTGCCAGGTGCGGTCGCCAATAGTCGAGCGAACGCGATCTCATCCCAGCTATCGCCATCAATGCCCTCAGCGAGTTCATCTTGGCGGTAGAACTGAAAATAGTCGGCAAACAGATTATAAGTCGTTCGATGCATACTCACCGCCTCACAATCCCATCCTTCACCGCCCGGCTCACCGCCGCGGCGATGCAGTTCACGTGCAGCTTTTTGTAGATGCAGCGCGTGACGTAGTCGACGGTGTGCTGGTTCAACTCCAGCTTCGCGGCGATCTCCTTCTTGCCGAGGCCGTCGACCATCAGCGACAGGACGTGGCGCTCGCGATCGGAGAGGCCGGGGTCTTCCTCCGGGGCCTTGTCGGGTTTGGCCGGGGCGATCTTCGCGAACATCGACAGCACGCGTTTCGCCACGCGGGGATTCATCGGCGAGCCACCCGCCAGCGCTTGGTCGATGGAGGACAACACCGTGGCCATCGGCTCCGACTTCAGCAGGTAGCCCGACGCGCCGGCGCACACCGCGCGGAAGATCTTGTCGTCGTCCTCGAACACCGTCAGCACCACGATGCCGGTGTCGGGGACCAGTTGTTTGATGCGGACGATGCCCTCGATGCCGTCGATCCCAGGGAGGCCGATGTCGAGCAGCACCACGTCGGCGCGTTCGCCGGACAACAGCGCGGCGAGGGCGTCTTCGCAGCGACCGAACTCCTTGGCGGTAAGATCGCCGCGGGCCGACAACGCGCGCGCGGTGGCGCGGCGGAAGGCGACGTTGTCCTCGATGATCCAGATGGTGGTCATGGTTGACGTCCATCCCATGCCGAAGCATCTCCGGAACCAGATGTCGCCCCCTGGGAGAGGCGAGCCCCAGCTCGCCTTTTTCTCGCTCCGACAGAATGCTTCCAAATGGCAGGGTCACTTGAAAGGCAAGGCGAGCTGGGGCTCGCCTCTCCCAGGGGGTGCTCGGACAGAATGATGCCAACCATGGTCATGTCGGCTTCTGTACCGCGGCGACCCGCACGGATCCAGCCGTGGATGCCTGCATGCGGGCCACCGGGATGGTCAGGGTGATGCGCGTGCCGTTGCCTGGAGAAGAATCGATCGCCAGCTTGCCACCGAGTGTACGCGCACGTTCACGCATGCTGGTCAGGCCCATGCCGCCACCGACGGCGGCGCTGTCGAAACCGCGGCCATCGTCGCGGATCTCCAGACGCACCTCGCGGTCGTCTGCCACCAACGTCAGATCCACGGCAGCGGCCTGCGCGTGGCGCACGATGTTGGTCAGGGCCTCTTTGATGAAGAGGAAGAGTTCGCGTCGTGCGGCCGGCGACCACGCGGTGGGAAGTGTCTCCAGCGGCGCACTCCAGCGCACCGTGAGTCCGCCCAGCAGGCGTTCGACCAATCGGTGCAGGTGGCTGGCCAGATCAGGGCCGGCCTCTTCGCGGGCACCGGCGAGCCACAGCACCTCGCGCATGCCGTCCATGCTTTCTTGCGCGATACGACCCACCTCTTGCCAGTCGGCAGAATCGGTGGTGGTGGGTTGCACCGCGCCGAGTTCGCTGAGACGGGCGATGGCGGCGAGGTTGCTGCCGATCTCGTCGTGCAGGTCACGTGCCAAACGACGACGGAGCTGCTCCATCTCACGCGCACGCCGGCGACGCAGCACCACCAGCCACGCCGACACCGCGGCTGTCGCGATGCCGCCGATGATGGCCAACATCCACCACGAACGGCGGCGGGCATCGTTCACCAACGCCGGACGTTGGGCATCGAGCCGCGCCAGATCTGCTGCGAGGCGCGCACGCTGATCCCAGGCATCGAGCCAGTCCGGCAATTCCTTCAAGCGGCCGTAACTGGTGAACCCGTCGACCAGGAGCGAACGCGGCCATTTGCTGCTGTAGCTGCTGGGATCCATGGTCGAGGTGACCGTCCCATCGCGCGCGACGTTGCGGTCGTTGGCATAGACCTCGATCTCAGACAGGCCAAAGCGGCTGTGATTGCCGGCGGGCAGCGCCACGCGCACATGACGGGCGGTGATGCCGGCGGTACGGATGGTGATCGGATTGTCCCCGGGGTTGGGATAGTCGGCGCTGGTGGCATCGAGGATCGTCACCGCGTCGGAAAAATCAGCGAACTTCGCCGCCTCGACACGGAAGCGTGACGGGAAGCTGAACCCAGGGATGTCGGCGCCGAGGCGCGCGTGCGTGGCGTAGAGCCGCACTTCCTGCAACGGATGCTCCTGAGCGAGATCGACCGCCATGAAGGTGAATGGATCCGTGGTGGTGGTACCGGCGAACAGGCCATCCCATGGCAGCAGCTCGACACTGATGGGCGGTCCGAGTGGCGTACGCCCATCAACCAGATTGGGCATGGTCCAGCGCGGCGGCAGATTCATGTTCGATGACGCAGTCACCGGCCGCCCGACCGCGAGGTTGCGCCGGCCCGACAACACCATGAGTTCGCCGATGGCGTAGAAGTGCTGATTGTTCTCCACCGCCAATTTGGTGACGGTGATGCGCACGTAGCGCGCTGTACGCGGTTTTTCCAGCCGCACCACAAAGGGCGCGATGCCCGGGTCCGGCAGATCGCTCTCGGTGAAATCCGCCACCGGCACCGGCTGGGCGAAGTCGGCGCTGTCGGCGACATCGATGCGCAAACGCGGCGGGAAACCGTAAGTGCGTTTGGTGTCTGCTTGCCAGTCGAGCACCGCCGGGATCAGCGCGATGTATTCGATGGTGACGGCTTCCTGCAGGTCGACCTGCACCCACGGCGGCGTCAGTGGCGGTTGCGGCATGCGTTGATGCTGATGGCCGAACTGCGGCGCGGTCTGGCCGATCACTGGTGCACCAAGGGCATCAAGCTGCGCACGCGTTGCCTGACGCTGCTCGTCGAGCGTGCGCAGCTCACGGCTGAACCAACCGAGCCAGGCGGAGTCCTCGACCGCTGTCGCGGTCAGGACACAACCCACTAGAAGGATGATGGCGGAGCAACGCACGCTGGGCGATGATGCCCGCGGCCTGGGTGGTTCAACCCGGCGGCGCGGCGGCGACCACTGGCGTGGGGCGCGCCCGGATCACCAACAGCAGGATGCTGAAGGCGAGCGCCACCACCACGGCGCTCCAGGTCAGTGCGGTGACTTCGCCGAAGCGGTCCGACAGCCAACCGACCAGCAGGCAGGGACCGCCGAAGCCGACGTAGCTCCACAGCAGGTAGCCCGACACCGCCGCCGCGCGACGGTCGCCGGCCGCCGCGTTCACCGCCGTCAATCCGGCGAGGTACATGAAGCCGAAGCCAGCCGCGCCGGCGCAGGCGCAACCGCAGAGCAGCAGCACGGGATTGCTGGCCCGCACCCCAAGGTCGAACAGCACCAGCGCCGAGGTCGAGCACAGCGCGCCATAGAGGACGCCCCGACGCGGATCGCTCGGGCGCAGACGCGGCATCAACTGCACGAATGCGCCGGTACCACACAAGACGAACACCCCGATGCCCGCGCCAGTTGGCATGCCGGCAGCCGCGAAGGCCGCTGGACCAGCGGCGAGGATGGTGCCGGACACCGACCAGCTGAGGGCGTTGCCCAAGGTGAACAGCCGAGTTCCCGGCGGGAACGTCGGCAGGCGCAGCCAGCGTCCACCAGTGCCGCCACTGCCGCCGGTTCCACCGGGCACACGCCACAGCAGCACACCGACCAGCACCAGCAGCACGAACCCGAGGTGGTAGCTCCAGGGTGCGAGACCACCGCCACCGGTAGCGACCGCGATGGTGGTGATCAGACCGCCGCCACCGAACGCCGCCGCGGTGGTGAATGACGACCACCACGCCGCGCGCAGCGGATCGCCCAGACGTTCGGTCAGCCACGCCGTCGCGGCTCCGAGCCCGAGCGCCACCGCCATGCCGTGGAACAGACGCCCACCGAGCAGCACGTAGACGTCGGGCCAGATGATCAGCGCCAACGTCGGCCCGGCAGCGCAGAGGATGGCGGCTAGCACCACCGGCCGGCGTCCCAGTACGTCGGAGGCGCCACCGGCAAACGCCAGCGTCGGCACCAGCCCCAGGATGTAGGCGGCGAACAACAACGAGCGCCCGGTGTACCCGAAGTCCGCCGTTGCAGCGTACTGCGGGTAGAGCGGCATCTGTAGATTCACCGCGCTACCGACCGCGACGATCGACAACAGCACCACCATCCAGCCACGCGTGTCGCGGTTCATGATTTGGCTTTCGCCAGGTGCGCAGCGAGGTCGCCGAGACGACCGATGGCGCGTGCGGTCTCTGGCGACCAGAACGGCGCATTCAGGCGGATGAAGTTACGATAACGCGGCGTGGCCGAGAACAGGTGTCCCGGTGCGATGGTCATGCGCGCCTGCACCGCGAGTTCATAAAGCTTGAGCGCATCGATCTGTTTCGGCAGTTCGATCCACAGCACGTGGCCACCACTCGGACGCGTGCAACGCGTGCCTACGGGGAACTGCTTGAGCACACTATCGGCCATCTCGGTGATAAACTTTGCGTAGAGCGGACGCAGACGGCGCAGGTGGCGGTCGAAACCGCCGCTCGCGAGCAATTCCGCGACCGCCGCCTGCGGGATGCCCGCGCAGGCGATGTTGGTGGTGAACTTGAGGTGCTCGACCGGACGCTGCCAGCGTTGCCCTGGGATGATGTAGCCGACGCGGATGCCCGGCGTGATGCTCTTGGAGAACGAACCGCACAGCAGCACGCGCTCATCCCGGTCAAAGGCCTTGTACGGTGGCGGGCGCTGGCTGTCGTGCGACAGCTCACCGTAGATGTCGTCCTCGATCAGCGGCAGGTCGTGGCGTGCGAGCAGGGCAAGCAGTTCGCGTTTCGCCGCCTCCGGCGCACACGACCCGAGCGGGTTGTTGTAGCAGCCGATCACCAGGCACGCACGCACCGCATGCTGTTCGATCGCGCGCTCAAGGTGTTCCAGGCTGAGGCCGTCACGCGGATGCGTGGGGATCTCCAGGACTTTCAGTCCGAGCGCTTCGATGCCTTGCAGGATGCCGTAGTAGATCGGCGATTCGATGGCGACTGTATCCCCAGGACGGCAGGTCGCGCGCAGGGCGAGCGTCATCGCCTCCATGCAGCCGCCGGTGGCGATGACGCTGCCGGGATCGACGGCGAGGCCGGCGGTGAGTGCGCGGCGGGCGATCTGGATGCGCAATCCCTCGTATCCAAGCACGCCGCCATACCCTGCCAACGCCGCGCCTTCGCGCCGCGCCACCTGGGCGACGTGACGGTTGAGCGCCGTGAGCGGCATCAGCGCGGGATTGGGGATCGCCGCGCCGAGTTGCAGCAACGCCGGATTGCGCGCATCGCGCAGAACCATCATCGCCAGTTCGCTGACCGAGACCTCGCTCGGACCCTTGGCCGGCTTCGACAGTCCTGGGCAATCACTGTTGGGAGCGGCACCGGCCTGGACGTAGTAGCCGGACTGTGGCCGTGCGGCGAGGCGGCCTTCACGTTCGAGCAGGCGGTAGGCGTCGAGCACGGTGGTGATGCTCACCGACCACTGCTGGCTGAGCGCCCGCACGGACGGCACACGTTCGCCAGGCTTGAAGGTGCCGCGGGCGATGAGCGTGCCCAGACGTTGGGCGACATCTTGGTAGAGCGTGGCACTCGTCTGCATGCGCTGCGAGGCTAGCCCCGGTCGCGGCCCTAGAAGGTACAGTTTCACCAAACCTTCAGGAACACAGACGAACTGTACTCCCCTACGGTAACCCTGCTGTATCTGGGCAGGGTTGGCAGAGCGGTAGGCTGACGGGCATGAACACCAACCACACCCCCAGCGCCGCGTCCCACTCCAACGCCCCTCTGCGCGTGGTGCTGGCTGCCGGCGATCTGTTGCGCCTGACTCCCCTGCGACCGGTGACGGTCACCTGCCTGCACGGCACCTGCTGGTTGACCCAGGAAGGCGATGCGCTCGACCATTTGCTTGGTGCCGGCATGGCGCACCAGGTGACCACGCGTGGCCTGACGATCATCCAGGCGTTCAACGACTGCATCGTGGAGCTGCCGGTGGATGCCGTGCAGCAGAGCCGGCGAGCTACGGCGGCGTAATTGGTCGCGTGCCTGATGTCGGACGTGTCGGACGTTCGGACGTGATTAGGGCTTCAAATACTTGGCGAAGCGGTCCATCACCTTGCGGATCGGGATCGCCAAGTTGATGCCGTCGCCGTGTGAATGCACGCCATCGGTGGTGAGCACCTTGGTGGTGACGCCGATCACTGCACCGCTCTGCTGATCGATGACCGGACCACCGCTGTTGCCGCTCGATACGCGGCAATCGTGTTGCAGCCATTCGACGCGGTTGTCGTTCTTGCTGCGCCGCAGCGAACCCAGGATGCCGCGCGAGACTACGATGTCGCTGGGCGAGGTCTGGAGCGTCTCGGCGACGCTGCCGGCCAGGGGAAAGCCGGCGGACAACAATGGCCGTTGCAGATCGTAGACCTCGACCAGCGGCAACGGTTCAAATGGCCCACCGTCCACCGCCTGCAACAGCGCGAGGTCATCGGCCTCGGCAAAATCGATGACCTTCATGCGCACCGGCGGGCGGTTGGCACCCGCGTCCCACACCGCCACCACCATGGCGTCGCGATTCTTCAGCACGTGGGCGTTGGTCACCACCAGGCCATCGCGGCTGACGATGAAACCGGTGCCAGTGCCACTGTTCTTGACCACCAGCAGGACCACGCCCGCCAGCAGTTTCGCCTGTTGGCTGCCGGCGGTGGGGCCGTCGGCGAGGCCGCCTGGAGTCGTCGCACCGCCGCCGCCTGCGGCACCTGCTCCGCCTGCTCCACCTGCGGGACCCTGCTGCTCGTCCGTGCGGCGTTGGGCGATCGCGGCGAGCATCTCATCCAGGCGTTTACGGCGGGTCGCCAACGCCTCGTCCTTGGTCCCCAGGCCGTTGAGTGCGGCTTCCTGCTGGTCCGCGGTGAGTTTCGCCTGTTCGGCGACCTTGCGCTGGTCATGGAGCTGTTCGAGCGTGCGCAGCGCGTCGCTGCTGCCTTCCAGGGTCTGCTTCTCATAGAGGTTCACCAAGTGGTTGTGCCTGGTCACCTGCTCGTTGTAGGCGTCGCGTAACTTGGCCAGCACGGCGGACATCTCCTGCGCCTGGGTCACCAGGGCGCGGCGCTGCTCGTCGAGTTGCTGGATCTCGCCGCGCACAGCGCGTTCATCCTGCTCGATCTGCTCCTGGCGCACCTGCGACGATTGCCGGTCGCGTTCGGCGAAACGTGCGGCCTCTTGCGGCGTGCTCGGGTTGTCGCGCGCAGCGGCCTTGTCGAGCACCTGCTGCACCGCCGCGCCGGTGGCCTTGGTGCGCGCCTCGCTCACCAGCTTGCCGAGTGTCGTTTCGTCCGCGTCGGCCGGCGCGTCGATCTGGTAGCGTTCCTTGAGCTCAGTGCGCAGACGACGGACGCGATCGGCCGCCAATGCGGCATCGGTGGCATCCTCTTGGATCGCTTCACGCTCCTTGCGGTGGTGTTTCCAATACATCGCCACCAGGCGTTCCATCGTCGCATCGGGCGGCGGCGACAGTTTGCAGGTCTCGCGCAGGTAATCGACCAGAGCCAGGCGTTCACCCAGGCCGAAGGGATCAGGAACCTGTGGTGTCGGCAATTCCTCTGCCAATGCGGACAGCGGCAGGGCGGCGAACATCACCAGGATCAGCAGGGTGCGCATGGAGTGTGACGGTAATCCGGCGATGCTCCTGAGCAACGAGCGTACCGCAGGCCTGGGGCAAGGATCATGGGCTGCGGGTGGACAGGTGCGTCCGCTGGTGGACACTGGAATCTTGCTCGTGGGTGGAGTACCGCACGGGATCATTCCGCGCAGCCATTCCAGGGATCGCCTCATGCCGACGCTCTACGTAACCTGTCCCGCCTACGCCATGCGTGGGCCGCTCGATCGGCAGAACCACCTTGACCAGATTGCCTGGTTGGCACGCGAGATGGATTGGACCCTGGTGCCATCACCGTTAATGGAACGTTACTTGGGGCCGGGAGCTTGGTTGCCGACGGCGGAACGTACGGCCGACCTGCACAAGGCCCTGCGACACGAGGCCATCTGGGCCAGTCGTGGCGGTTACGGCAGCATCGAATTGGTGGAGACGGTGCTGAAGTCACGGCAGCGTCAGGGCCCGGTGCTGATCGGGTACAGCGACATCACCGCGCTGCATGCCGCCTTCGCCGTGCGCGGGTGGGGCCGGCGGATTTACGGTGCGGTGCCAGGGGCCGGGAAACGCGGTGGACGTGCCGGCACCAGCCTCATCGCCGGCCTGCGCAACCGCGGCATCCGCTGCGCGGCCACGGAGTCTGCGGGAGCACGCGTGCTGCGCGGAGGCAACGCCCGTGGCCGGCTGTTCCCCGCCTGCCTGAGCGTGCTTGCCAGCGTCGTCGGCACGCCAGCGATGCCCGATCTGCGTGGTTGCGTGCTGGCAATCGAGGACATCAAGGTGCAACCGTTTCTGATGGCGACGTATCTCAATCAATTGCACCTCAGCGGTGCCCTGCGTGGGGTCCGAGCATTGCTGGGCGGCACCTTCACCCACAACGACGATGCCGATTACCTGGGGCCGACTCCCGATGAGATCCTGACGCAGTGGGGCGAACGTCTGCGCGTCCCGACCATCGCGCGGCTGCCGTTCGGACACATGGACGACAGCCTGAGCCTGCCGAGCGACCGTCCGGTACGGGTGCAGGCGGCAAGCGATGCGAAGTGGACCGTGACCATCAACCCCGCACAGTGACGTCATGGTCGATCTCGACGCTCTGGTGATACGCGCACGCACCCTGCGCCACGATCTGCACCGGCATCCGGAACTGATTTACCAGGAGGAACGCACCGCACGCGTGGTGCGCGATGAACTCGACCGCCTGGGCATCGCTTGGCAGGCCTGCGCCGGAACCGGAACCATTGCCCGGCTGGCCGATGGTGCGCGTGGCCGACACCTGGCGCTGCGCGCGGATCTTGATGCGCTGCCGCTCACCGAATTGACCGGCCTGCCGTATGCCAGCGAACACCCTGGGCTGATGCACGCCTGCGGTCACGACGGCCACACCGCCAGCCTGCTCGCGGCGGCCGCGTGGTTGAAGGCCAACGAGGCGGCGCTCCCTGGAGCAGTGACGCTGGTCTTCCAGCCGGCGGAAGAAGGCGGCCACGGCGCGCTGCGCATGGTCGAAGGCGGCGCGCTGGACGGCGTCGACGAGATCTTCGGTTACCACAACTGGCCGCCGATCCCCTTCGGCAAGGCCGGCTGCGTGCCTGGGACGATCTTCGCCGCCAACGGCGAATGGCACGCCACCATCACCGGTCGCGGCGGCCATGCGAGTTCACCACATCATTGCATCGATCCGATCCTGGCCGGCGCACACTTCGTGACGCTGGCGCAGCAGATCGTCAGCCGCCAGATCGCACCGCAGGACGCCGCGGTGGTGAGCGTGACCTGCTTCCACGGCGGCACCGCCGACAACATCATCCCCGACAGCGTCGAGCTGGTCGGCACCGTGCGCGCCGCCACCACCACGCTGCGCGACGAGCTCGCGCGCCGAGTCGAGGCGACCCTCACCGCCGCCTGTGCGCCGTCGGGAGCGGTCGGACGGTTCACCTACCGGCCCTGTTATCCCGCGACGGTCAACCATGCGGGCCCGGCGGCACGGGCGCAGGACGCGCTGCGCGCCGTGCTCGGCGCCGATGGTCTGGCCAACGATGGTCTGCCGGTGATGGCGGCGGAGGACTTCGGTTATTACCTGACGCACGTTCCTGGGGCCTTCATCCTGCTCGGCGCCGGACGCCCAGGCGCGGTGATGGAGCCCTGCCACAGCCCACGGTTCGACTACAACGACGACCTCATCCCGCTGGTGGTTAAGCTGTGGTCGCGCCTAGCCGGCCTCGCCTAGCGGGCCTCGCTTGAGGCTGGTGGTGGCCTTGGCCTTGGCCGGATCCATCTCGCTCCGCAACCAGTCGAGGAAGGGCGGGTTGCCGCCCACCACCGGTAGGAACACCACGCACGGCGTCGCATATCGGTGCAGCGACTTCACCCGAGCGACCACCGCATCCATGTTGGCCGCGCTGGTCTTGGCGATGACGATGATTTCGGGGGTCTCTTCGATCCGGCCCTGCCACCAGAACATCGAGCGCAGGCCGGGCAGCAGGTTAACGCAGGCCGCCAGCCGTTCGCCGACCAGGGCCCGCCCGATGCGTTCGGCCTCCAAGAGGTCGTTGCAGGTAATGTAGGCCACGCGCAGATCATCGGGCTCACCGACCATAAAACCTCCACCTGTCACGAGTGACGGCAGGGTTCGGTGAGCGTCCTGGAGTCAAGGCGGTCGAGCGGCGACCTTGAAGGTCTGAGGCTTGGCAGGCCACCTGCAGGACGTAAGGATGCACGCGGTCCCAGAGTGGGACCGGGCATGCAGCCAGGGATCCTATGCGCACCAAGACTCTCGCTTTCGTCATGGCCGGTGGAAAGGGCACACGCCTGGAACCATTGACCGCCGCCCGCTCCAAGCCGGCGGTGCCTTTCGGCGGCAAGTACCGCATCATCGACTTCGTGTTGTCGAACCTGGTCAACTCCGGCGTCTACGGCACCTATGTGCTGACCCAGTTCAAGAGCCAGAGCCTGACCGAACACCTCAACCAGACGTGGAACTTCGGTTCGGCCATCCCAGGGCACTACATCACTCCGGTGCCGGCCCAGCAGCGTACCGGTGAACACTGGTACAAGGGCACCGCCGACGCGATCTTCCAGAACCTCAACCTCATCCTCGAACACAAACCCGAACTGGTCGCGGTGTTCGGTGGCGATCACATCTTCAAAATGAACGTCCAGCAAATGGTGGACTACCACACCAGCAAACTCGCCGACGTCACCATCGCCGCCATCCCGGTTCCGCTGGCGGAGGCGAGCGAGTTCGGCGTCATCCAGGTCGATGACCAGTGGCGCATCATCGGCTTCCAGGAGAAACCCAAGAGTCCCTCGCCGATGCCGGGTAATCCCGCCATGGCCCTGTGTTCGATGGGCAACTACATCTTCACCAGCGGCATCCTCATCGACGCGCTGCAGAAGGACGCCGTGCTGGACAAGTCGAACCACGATTTCGGCAAGAACGTCCTGCCGGCGTTGTTGGCGGCCGGCAACGCGCTCTATGCCTGGGACTACGCCACCAACCGCATCCCCGGCTCGACCAATGCCGAACACGATGGTTACTGGCGCGATGTCGGCAGCATCGACGCCTTCTATGAAGCCTCGATGGACCTGCGCGCGGTGATGCCGCAACTCGACCTCTACAATCAGGAGTGGCCGATCCGCAGCTCGCCCAACTCTTTCCCGCCGGCGAAGTTCGTGCACAACAGCGAAGGTCGTGTCGGCCAAGCCATCCAGTCGATCGTGTGCGAAGGCACGATCGTCTCGGGTTCGACGGTGGTCGACTCAATCATTGGTCGGCGTTGCCGCATCAACAGCTACTCGGAAGTCCATGCCTGCGTGCTCAACGATGGTGTGGATGTTGGACGCGGTGCGCGCCTACGCCGCTGCATCGTCGACAAGAATGTGACCATCCCGCCCAACGACGTGATCGGCTACAATCACGACGAGGATGCCAAGCGCTTCAAGGTCACCGAGACCGGCATCGTCATCATCGCCAAGGATCAGGTCGTCCAACCGCTCAAGCGCTGACGCGCCCAGGCCATAGGCGAAGAAGCCGCGACCATGCACCCACGCAAGGCCACTGAACTGCCTGAGGGTCCCCTGGCAACTGACCGGGTGGAGCAGGATGGCGTGCTGGTCCATTCGCTCACCGCCCACGCGATGTTCGCGATGGATCGCCACAAGTGGATCGAGAGCGAAAAATACGGGCGCGACGTCGGCGAGAATGCCGTGCAAGAGTGGCTCGATCGCTGCTGGAAGGGTTGGACCCGTGCAAGATTGATCGAACACCTCTACGGCTGGCGTTGCTGGGGAGCCTTCGGTCGCGACGATTTCGGTCTGCTGACGCGTCAAACCGTGGAATACCACGTGTCCAGAGCAATATTGGAAGGTGTGGCCGAAGTGCTGGCCGGAGGCGGTGAGAATTTGGATGTCATCAATTGGGCGCTTGCACAGGACCACCCACTCGATGCCATCCTGTGGTTACTGGACCACATCGATATCAACGCCAAACGTCAGCGCCTGCTGACGGATCATATCCGACTCTTCACCGACGGAGACTGAACATGAAACGCGACGAACTGGAAACCATGACGGTGAAAGACTTGCGGCTGATCGCTGCGGAACGCGGCATCCCCAAGGCGACCAAGCTGAGCAAGGTGGAACTGGTGGCCGCCCTGAGCGCAGCGAAAGCCGCGCGCAGTGCGGCCCGTTCCACCGCCGCGCGCGGCACCTCCACCAGCACCCGCACCAAACATCGCGCGTCCTACACCGCTCCCGCACCGGCCAAACGCAAGGGCGGCAAACTTCCGCCGGGCGCGCCCGCGGCGAAATCTTCCTCATCTCTGCTTGCTCCGGTGGTCAAGGCGCCAGCGCCGGCACCCATCGTCGGGTCCAATCCCGGCCTGCCGATTCCCGAGCACTACGGCAACGACCGCCTGGTCCTGATGGTGCAGGATCCGCATCACGTGTTCGCCTACTGGGAACTGCAACCCGAGACCGTCGCGCGCGTCAGCCACCTGGCGCAGGGCACCGGCACCCCGGTGCTGGCGATCCACACCAACGGCAGCACCGAGTACCGCGAAGTCGATCTGCGCGGCGGCAACTACTACCTCGCCGTCAGCCCCGACCAGGACTACGAAGCCGAAATCGCCCTGCGCGACCGGCGGGGCAAGCTGCATACGTTCGCCCGCTCGAACAAGGTCCACACTCCGACGCCAAACATCTCGACGCGCATCGACGAACAATGGATGGGCGTTGACGAGACCTTTCATGAACTGCTGGAGCTCGCCGGGCTGCCCGGCCAACAGCGTGGGGCCGGCAGCGCCGCACGTCTGGCCGACCAGCGGCGCATGGCGTGGAGCTGGCAGCACAGCGGCGTGACCTCGTTGTCGAGCCAGACCCTGTCGAGCCACAGCCTCTCAAGCACCTCGCGACTTTCGAAGACTTGATGCTGACTGCCTGCCGCGGGCAGGAGGGCGCCCATGCCTGAGGGCTACCTCCTGCTGGTGCTCCACGCCCACCTGCCGTTCGTCCGTCATCCCGAGGATCCGCACTTCCTCGAGGAACGCTGGCTGTTCGAAGCCATCACCGAGACCTACATCCCGCTGCTGACGCGCCTGGAACACCTGGTGCGCGATGGTGTGCGCACACGCCTGACCATGACCTGGTCGCCACCGCTGTGCGAGATGCTGGTCGATCCGCTGCTGCAGAGCCGTTACCGCCTGCACGTCGCGCGCCTGCTCGAACTCGCCGAGCAGGAGGTCTACGCCAAGGCCCACGGTCCCTTCGCCGAGGCCGCGCGGATGTACCGCGACCATCTCCGCTACTGCCTGACGGTGATGGAACGTTTCCACGGCAACATCCTCACCTGGGTGTGCCAGTTGCGTGATGCTGGCGTGCTGGAGCCGATCACCTGCGGCGCGACCCACGGGTTCCTACCGCTGATGCTCACCAGCGAGGCGCAACGCGCGCAGATCGCGGTGGCGGTGGCCAACTACCGCAAACATTTCGGTGCTGAGCCCAAGGGCATCTGGCTCCCCGAATGCGGCTACACGCCTGGGGTCGAGCACCTGCTGAAACAGTACGGCATCCGTTACTTCTTCGTCGACACCCACGGCATCTACTACGGCACACCGCGTCCGCGGTATGGCGTCTATGCGCCGGTCTACACCGACTCTGGCGTCGCCGCCTATGCCCGTGACCCGGAAAGTTCGCGCTCGGTGTGGTCGGCCGAGAGCGGCTACCCAGGCGATGCGCTCTACCGCGAGTTCTACCGCGACCTGGGCTACGACGGCCATTACGACTACGTGCGGAACTTCCTGCATCCCGATGGCGTGCGTCGTAACCTGGGGCTGAAGTACCACGCGGTCACCGGCAAAGTCCAGTTGCACGAGAAGGCCCCCTACCTGCCGACCCCGGCCTTCGCCCGTGCGATGGACCACGGCGGCGACTTCGTGCGCAAACGCATCGAACAGAGCCGGCACCTCAGCGATCTCCTCGGGCGCGCGCCGCTGATCGTCTCGCCCTACGACGCCGAACTGTTCGGCCACTGGTGGTACGAAGGCCCGCAGTTCATCGAGAGCATCTTCCGCAGCGCCCAGGCCAGCGGTCACGCGTTGCTGCCGGTCTCCGGTGCCGAACACCTCAACGAATTCCCGATCAACCAGGTGATCACGCCCTCGGCGTCGAGCTGGGGCGATGCCGGTTACAACGGCGTGTGGCTTAACCCGGCGAACGATTGGATCTACCGCCACCTGCACGCCGCCGAGGAGCGCATGGTGCAGATGGCGCGCCGGCATCCGAAGGCGGAGGGCTGGCAGAAACGCGCGCTCAACCAGATGGCGCGCGAGCTGCTGTTGGCGCAGTCGAGCGACTGGGCCTTCATCATGACCACCGGCACCACCGTGCCGTACGCCATCCGGCGCACACGCGACCACGTCAACCGTTTCACCGGGTTGTTCGACCAGGTGGCCTCCGGCCATCTGCATGAGGACAGCATCCGCGAGATCGAGTGGCGCGATTCGGTGTTCCAGGAAATCGACTACCGCGTCTACGCTTAAGCTCAGGGGCTTCGCCCCCGCGGCCCTGCGGGCCTGCCCCGACGGGCTTTGTCGTGGCTCGGCTTCGTCGGCGTTGCCTCCTCACCCGTGGGCGGATGTGCTTCGCACATTATATC
>JACDEI010000064.1 GCA_013816485.1 Planctomycetota bacterium | reverse complement strand
GCTAAGCGCTCAGTCCCGGCACCACCCGGGTGCCTCCTTCTCGCTGGCACGACGCCATTATAGCAACACCATCACCAACCACAAAAATAACCTAACCCCGGTGTCAATTTTTCGGGGGGAAGATCACCGTCGGTGCCCCGCTGGCTCCAGTCCAGCGCACGCGCAGGACGTTGCTGCCGACTGCGGTCGGATTGCTGCCGTGGTCGGCGAAGAAGTCGGTGAAATAGAGGCCGTCCGCGCCCGCTGCGAGCCCGACCACCGTGGCCTTGCCGGTGCCGGTGTACTCGACGAGCGGTGAGGGTCCGCTGAGTACGGTGCCGGTGGACGAGAACATGAATTCGCTGATGCGCTTGCCGGTCGTCAGCGGACCGCTGCGCCAGTACGAACCAAACTCGCTGACGAAGGCGCGCCCCTGTTTCTCCACCGGGAAACCACTACCGCCAAAAACCGTCGATTGGATGAAGGCGAGGTTGACCGGGGCGTGCGCCGGCGACCAGGTCGCCAACGCGCCGGTCTGCATCGACGCATCGGTACCATCATAGCCCAGATCGCCAGCACGCACGGCTTTGGCCACGCGATCGACCGACGGGCCGTTGTCGACCACGTACAACTGGCCGTCCGCCTCGCGCCAATCGCCGCCGAACGGGTTGCGCAGGCCGGCGGTGTAGACGTAGTCGGTGGCCGAGATGCCATCGGTAGTATCGTAGTATGGATTGTCGCGCGGGGCGCTGCCATCGACGTTGATGCGCAGGATCTTGCCCGCGAACGAGGTTCGATCGCGCGACAACGCCGGATTCGCCGCGTCGCCCATGTGCAGGTAGAGCTTGCCGTCCGGGCCGAAGCTGAGCCGCGACGCCATGTGGGAATTGTTGATCGTCACATCGCTGAGCGACAGCACGGTGGTCTTGCCCGTCATCGACAATCCATCCGCCGAACGGTGCAGGCGGACCACCGCCGGATGCAGGTAACCGCTCGCCCCGTAGGCCAGGCTGACCAGGAGGTCGCCGGATACTGGCTCGACCACGATGCCAGCGAGTCCGACCTCACCCGCGCCTTCAAAGGAATCATCGAACGGGGTGAAATTCAGCAGACCCGCGGCGAAGGTCTGGACCGTGCCATCACGACGGACGACCTTCACCGCACCATGCAACTCGCTGACGTAGAACCACGGATCCGTGGGCTGGTTGCCGGACTGGGCGAAGGCGATGTTCACCGGCAGGTGGAAACCGCTGGCGACGGTCTCGACCACGAAGCCCGGTTGGCGAACGGTCCAAGATGCCGCCGGATCAGCCTGCGCGGCGAACGACTGCCCACGGATGATGGCGAGCAGCGACACAAGCAGGAGCAACTGACGGAGTTGGTTCATGACGGTTTCCGAGGCTGTGGTTCTGATGATCCGCTGCCGCTCGACGGCCTATTTTTCCAGACGTCGAGGACGGCGGGAATCTAGCCGGCGCATGAACCACAACAAGAACCTATTATCCGACTGCCGAGGCTTGAATCGCGGAATTTGCTGGGATTACCCGGATTGCCCAGCATAGACCGTAGTTACTGGTTCGCTGGTAGGCCGCTGCTCCAGGTATGATTGTGCCACGGCTGGATGATAGTGCACACTTGGTCGAGCAGTTCACCATCAAGCAGCGGATCAAGCGCGGCAAGGTTGCGTTCCAACTCCGCGACCGACCCGATACCAACGAAGGTGGAAGCGACTCCCGGGAGAGTGAGCGCAAGCTGTAAGGCGAGGCGACCGAGATCGTTGCCCTGCTCGGCGCACAGCGCGACGGCGGCACGACAGGCGGCCCTCATGCCGTCCGGTGCCGGATGCCAGGGCGGTGGACCTTTCGACGACAACAAACCCATGGAGAGCGGTGAGGCATTGAGAATACCGACCCCCTGCTGCTGCAACCACGGCACCTCCTGCGCCAGGGTCTGATCGAGCAACGTGTGGTGACAATACGACAGGATGACGTCGACCTTGGCTTGGGCGAGAACGGTGCGGAAGATCTTCAGCGGATAACCGGTGATGCCGATGGCGCGGACCTTGCCGCTTTGTTTGAGGCGTTGCAGTGCCGGCAGCGTCTCATCGACGATACGTTGCAGCGGCCAGAATTCGATGTCGTGGCATTGGAGCAGGTCGAGGTGGTCGGTGCCGAGACGGGCGAGGCTTTCATCGACGCTCGCCGTCACGCGTGCCGCGGTGAAATCGAACTCGTTATCGCCATAGCGACCAACCTTGGTCGCTAGTACGTAGCGGTTGCGGTCGATGCCGCGCAGGCAGTGACCTAGAGCGCGTTCAGATTCGGTGCGGCCGTAGTACGGTGAGGTGTCGAAGAAGTTCATCCCAGCGGCGAGCGCCGCATGCACGGCGCGTTCGGCTTCGCCGAGCGCCATCGGGCCGTAGGAACCACCGAGCGTCGCCGCGCCGAAGCCGAGGATTGGGACGGTGATGCCGGTGTTGCCGAGAGGGCGGGTGGGCAGGGACATGACGGGGCAGGCTAGGGATGCGACCTATCAACCGCAAGCTGAGCCCTCATGCCTCGAAACCTCAGGTCGCCTGACGACAAACGATAAACGAAGTCAGGAGGGTGAGTGGGGTTCCGAGTTGCTCTCGGGCACATCAGCGACTTGCATGTCGATGACCAGCGATGCCGCTGCGACCGATGACTCGGCAATGAACAAGGTCTTGACCATGTTGCCGTCTATCCGACAGGGGATGTTGTGATCACGCAGTTTTCCGAGATCGCTTATCGCTAACATGCTCTGGTCATCACCCACGTAACTCTTCACCGGAACTAACTGCCCGATCTGCTGATCTTCCGCCTGTCGTTGCGCCTGGTGCTGCTCCACTTCAGCCCTGGCTTTGGCCAAACGCCGATCGCGCTCATCTTGATTTTCGAGCTGAATGCGGATCTCCAGCCAGAGGTAGCGCAGGAGCGCCGCAACGATCGCAATCGGGAGACCGAAATAGACGGTAAGCACTTCAATTTGAAAGACGGCACCAAACACGAACGCTACTGCCCATAAACCGATGCTGACGAAGATGACCGACAGAACCGTAGAACCCGGATATTCGAGATGGGCCAACCGTTTCCCGATGGCGATCAGAAAAATGACATGGATCAAACTGAACGCGAGGATCCATTCCATCATTCTCTCCTTCCCCAAACCTATGCCTCTGTTCCTCTGATCCAACCTCACAAAAACGACGATGCTCTCCCGCTAATAAAACAGGGCGGCGCCACACGCACCGCCCTGTCTCAGGTCATCGCATAAATGACGCAATGAATCACTTCTTCTTGGCGACCGCCTTCACGTCAGGCTTCCAATCAACCTTGGTCTTCTGCCACTTGCCGGTGGCGGCGGACTTGAGGACTGCTTCACAGACCTTGTCGCTTTCGAGCGCATCGCGGAAGGTCGGGCGGCAGGGCTTGCCGTCGCCGAGCGCTTGGAGGAAGTCGGCGACCTGGTGCACGAAGCTGTGCTCGTAGCCAATCTGCAGGCCGGGGACCCACCACTGCTTCATGTACGGTTGGTCGCCGTCGGTGACGTGGATCGAACGCCAGCCGCGGGTGATCGATTCGTCGCGGTAGTCGAAGTACTCCAGGCGGTGGAGGGGTGATGTTGGTCGTGGCCGCCACCGATTTCACTTCAACTCGTAACTATAGATCCATTTACCGGTGGTGTCGATGTAGCCGAAGCGCATGCCTTTGCGCACAAAGGCCAGACCATAACTGAAGGGGTGAGCATCGTCGAAGACTTCATCACCTAGAGCGCTACCATCTGCGCGGATGAAGGCCGCGCCGTCGCCTTTGGCGACCAACGCATGCCCGCCCATCATCGCCATAGCACCATCGAAGATGAACGGGATGCGCTGCTTGCCCGTCTTATCGATAAAACCGTACTTGCCGCCCTTGGCCACCGCAGCCATGCCCTCGTTAAAACTATCCCCCGACTCGTACTCGACGCGGATGACCTGATTGCCGATACGATCAATGTAGCCCACGCGCCCGTGGATCTCAACCATCGCCACACCCTCGCTGAAGGGAAAGGCGAGGGCGTACTGGGGCTTGATCACTACCGCACCGGTCTTGTCGATAAAGCCGTGCTGACCGTTCTCGCGGATCAGGCACAGGCCCTCGCTGAAGCGATCAACGTGCTCGTGTTTCACCTCAAAAACCACCTTGCCGGTGATGTCGATGAATACGACCTTCCCGTCCTTGGTGACCTTGGCGAGACTATCGGAAAAATCGTCGGCCTGGGTGAAGTCCGGCTTGATCCTCATCTCACCGCTTTCGCCGAGGTAGCCGAAATTCTTCCCGCGACCCACCACGGCCAAACCGCCGCGGAAGTCATTGGCCGTGTCGTAGAGCGCCTTGATCACCAAAACGCCACTCACATCCAAATAGCCCCATTTACGCTCGCCGGTGAGCACGCGAGCGAAGCCCTCGGAGAAGTCACTACCGTTCTGGTAGATCGGTTGAACGACCACCTTCCCGATATTGTCGATGTAGCCGTAGCGCCCGGAGAATGGGTCAATTACCCGGTGGAGAGCCACGTCGCCAGCCGTGAGCAGGTTGAATGCAAGCAGCAGCGACGCGAGGGACGAGAGGTGGAATATTTTCAGCACTAGCTAGCGCTCGGATTTCTTTGCGGGAAACTCTCCGACGATAAACGGTGACAGAGACCTGTCGCCGACCTTGGACGAGCGGTAGCCGATCGCGATTATCACCTTCTGATCGGCGGGTAAGTACCACACGAAACCATCCATCTCGCTCAAGTCCTCATTGGTATTCCTCAATCTGATGAAACCGAGTTCAGCGACTGCGAGCGGACGATGCTCGTTCAACTTGACGTTCTCTACATTGATCTCGACCGGGTAGGTTATCGATCCGAACATCGCTTTCGAAACCGTGGTCTCGATGATGAAAGAGGTGCTTGCCTCGGTGGTCGTCATGCTGCTCCTGACTTTAGTGCAGCCCAGTTCCAAGAGGACGAGCAGACAAACAATTGGAAGCAGGAACGAGTATTGGCGGCGCATAGAACCTCGCTCAGTGATCACTGGCATCTTTGGGGCACTCGTCTTTGAAGTCGCCATGCATCTTGATTCCACCGGACCATTCGGCGGCGATGTGGGCGATGCCACCGATCGCCCGATCATCGATGTAGGCCTGGAAATTCGAAACCACGTCATAGGTCCTGCGCACCAAGTAACGACCCTGATTTCTCGGGGCGAACTCGATAACCTCCCAGCGCTGCTGCAAAGTTCCCGCGCCCGAGATGACATTCGGTGGGGTGACCGGGGTATTACTGGGCACACGAACATCTGGAATCGCGATCGTCTTGGTAAGATCGAAGGTGAAATTCTCCGCTTCGTCTTGGCGTTGGCCGCTCGGCCAATGCGGTTCGCTGGAATAATAGTTCTTGCAGACGAAAGCCGGTCCGATCCCGCTATAAGACCCGCCGAATCTTGCCACGCCCTCAACCATGACCTGCATCCGGGGCATGAAATCGTAAGTCGACAGGAACCATTGTGCCGTGTCGGTGGCATTGGTCGCACCCCAACTGATTGAGGTGATGATCACGTTACGGCATTCCTTGCCGCCCTGGGCGATGTCCTCCTTCATCCATTCGCGGATCGCGCTGCGCGCGCCGGATCTGGCAAAGATGAGATGGCCGGGCTTGACGATCTTCTCGATCCCGGACACCTTATCGAAAGGACCGCCATACTTACGATAGAAACGATTCAGGTCTTGTTGGTACGGTTGACCGCCAGCCCCATTCAAGGAGACCTCGGCGACATCCCACGCCGCACTCGGTTCCCCCTGGAATCCCGAGAACGCCACCACCATGAATTTCTGCGGCGGAGGGATAAGGATGCGCTTACGTGCGGTGGCGGTGGTATTGGGCGTGGTGTACTCGACCAGAACTGTCCCGCTGGGCTCAACCATGATGGTGTTCTGGTTGTCATCGAGACTCGGCGTGACCTTGCTGTCCTTGGGCACAAACCAGATCTCATCGCTGGCATACTTTTGCCGCCTGACGCCAACTGCTTGATCTTGCCGTTGCCGTTGACGTTCAGAGTGTCGATCTGCGCCTCGTTCTTGTCGAAGGACGTAATCTTGACCGTCACCTCGGAATCCGTGTTCGACGCGTCCTCGACGTAAGCGAACCAAGCGTACTTGGGCAGTTCTTCTTTCAGCGTATCCTTGATCGACTTTCCACCCGCCAGCTTGTCCTTGATGGCTTTGGACGGGTAGGCGACCTTACCCCACTTGATCGCCGACGCGGGATCGCCTTTCCGCTTGTGGGAGTTGATTTCGGTCGCGGTGTAGGCCATGCGGTTGTGGCTCTCCTTGCCCTTGTCCGGGATCAGCGTGACCACTACGTCGTCGGTGCCGGACTGCGGGCTGGTCTTGATCGCTTCGAGTTTGAGCAGGTTGGTCGGCCCGAAGGTCAGGAAGGTGCCATCGCGGCTCTGAGGAGTGGCCGAGGTCAACGACATCCCGCCAGTGATGTCGACCCGAAAAAGTCCATCGCTGGGGATGAGCGCAAAGTCGGCCCCACGCACGGCGTAGACGCGGATCCTGGCCCGATCGTAGGTGAGCTTGGCCTTGGCAGGTACCGTGATCGGTAGCTTGAGTGTGAGCAGACCTTCAATCTGGTCTTGGTCAGGCTTGATGGTAAAAATGCCATCTTTTTCATTATCCTCGCGCGGGTATTTCTTGCGGTCGATGCCCGGTTCACGGAATTGATCGGCGTCATAATCGCGACCGTCTTCCTCATAACAGCGGTTGACGCCGATCAGCAGGCCGGGGCCGGGCTTGGTCAGATCATTGCCGCGCTTGGCCACCTGTTCCTTGTCTGCTTCGTCACCACCGACTGCCGGAGGACGCTGGAACGCATTGGAGTTGTTGTTCGCGTCGGTATCGAGGTCGGCCATAATCACCGCCGCCTCCCAAGTCGCGCTGCTGCCTTTGGTGCCGCAAAAACCACCTTCGAACCGCGCGCGGTACTGCTCCTTGGGCAGGAAAGGCGCGGTCTTCCACAGCTTTTCGCTGGTGCAACTGCCGTTGTCATCAGGTGGAATCCACAGCGGGCCATCAGGATCGACGACTTGCGAATTGATGATGTTCGAGCCGCCACCTTGGATGCGCAGGTGCAGTTCCTTGGTTTCAGTCGGGGTCTGCCAAGCCAAGCCATTGCGGTCCTCGTTAAAACCAACGCCTTCCGGGTTGCCCGGCGCGGCGATGGTGACCGTCTGCTCGACCGCGTAGGCGGGCATGGCACTAGCGAACACCATCAGTGATGTACAGATGACCGCAACGATGACGGCGAATGGGAAACGGAGTAACATGATCAGCGTCATTGCTTGGCGGCGGTCAACTGCGCCTCGGTCCGCGGGAGAAGATCCTCCGCGATGGCTTTGGCGTAGGGTGATTGCGGATATTTCTTGAGATAGTCCAAGTACGCCGCCTTGGCCTTGGCGTGATTCTTACCCCAGGCGTAAATAATGCCGACGTACATGCCGGCCCGCTGCGCCTCTTCTCCGCGGGGATAGTTTTCCACCACGCGCGTAAAGCAGGTCAGTGCTTCGCCAGGTTTGCGCCGATTCGAGAAGTAGAGGATCCCAGCACGCACCAACGCAGCATCGGCCCATGGACTGTCCTTGTAGTCATCGGCAACCAGTAAATAGGCCGAGATTGCCTTGTTGAACTCGAAGCGGGTGTGGGCAATGCGCGCCTTCTGGTAATTGGCCCAGGCGATCTGCGCGGGTGTGGGATTAAGCCTCGGCACCGGCTGACGCGGCAATTGCGGCGGCAGCAGACGCGACCCGATCGAACCGTCGCCGGTCGAATTGGCGACGCGCTCGATCCACGAACGGTCGTTCTCGATGACGCGCTGGTAGAGCGGCTCGGCCTTGGGCAGGTCGTCGACCGCCTGGTGGATGTCGGCGAGCAGCAGGATCAACGCGGTCTCGCTGCGCCCTGCGCGCACCGCAGGTGGCGTCAAGCTGTCGCCGCGGCGAATACGGTCGATGAGTTGATCAAGTCCACCGGGAACGCTGCCATTGGCAGTACGATAGGAACGCGGCGGATTGCATTGTGCGGCCTTGGCAAACCAAGCGATGGCATCTGCAGGTCGATTGTCGATGTAGGCGAGCAGGCCCTGGCGCTGCTGGATGGCATAACCCATGTCCGCCCAGCCAGCGACCTGGCTATTGAGGCTCGCAGGATAGAGCGCAGCAGCTTTGTCGATGAATGTCTTCGCCGCCACCAAGTCAAAGCGCCGCTCAAGCAGCACGTCACTGAGTGAGATCATGGCTTGAGCACGCCACGGGCCAGCGGGGTCGGCGACGACGAAGTCACCCCAATATTGCAGCGCGTTTTCCAGACGTCCCGCGGTAAGCAGGCAATCGCCAAAGCCCCAGGTTGCGGGTGGAATCGTGTCGCTGGCAGGGAATTTTTGCATTAACTCGTGGTAGACTCTGATCGCCGCGAGCCAGTCACCATTAAGGCGGAACTCCTCCGCACGACGAAAGAGGGTGATGTCTTCTCCGATCTTCGCCTTGTCCTGCCGCGGCCCCAAGCTGGTCATGCGTTGCTTTAACGCCTCGGCACTGATCCCGGCCTTAGCCACGTCGAGGTAGTGGTCGCGCTCCAGCAAGTCGAGTGCCCACTGATAGGCCTTCGCTGCCTGGGCCGCGTCTCCCTTGGCGACGAAGACCTCGGCGCTGGCTATGGCCGCGCGCAGGGCGGGTAGGCCCTGGGGACGTCGGGTGAGGATTTCTTGGTAGGCCAGTAGAGCCGCATCGGTATCCGGCTGGTCCTGTTGTCGCTGACTGTCTCCAATCGCCAGGGTGATTAGCGCCCACAGTTCGGTTCCCGGCTGCTCCTCACCCAGCAGACCTTTCCAACGCTTGACCACCGTCTCGCGCTGGGCCGGCAGTAGGCGCTTAGCCGAGTAGAAGTCGGCCATTCGCCGTACCGTAGCGTCGGAACTCTTACTCAGGCGCTGCAGGTCGTCTGCCGCGACCTGAGCCAAGGCACCGCGCGCATCTAGTTCGACGATCGCCCGTAGGACCCTGCGCTCAACATCGCTGCCGCAGGCAACGCCAAGGGCGCAGCACAGGAGCAAGAGGGCGCAACTGAAACGTCGGGGCATGGGCAGATCGATTCCGTATTTTTCCGCTGAGCGGGGGCCGCTCGTACCGTCGTCACACAAGGATTGCAAGCGCAGATCATGTCGCCGTCAGGGTGATTACATTGCCACTTGGCTGAGCGAGATCCACCTTCCCGTGAATTCCATTTCTACCATGTTCGTAAAGCGTGTTGGTGGCCTACGGCCACCAGAGAAAACGAGACAGGGCGGTGCCACTCGCACCGCCCTGTCTCAGGTCATCGCATCAATGACGCAATGAATCACTTCTTCTTGGCGACCGCCTTCGCGTCAGGCTTCCAATCCACTTTGGTCTTCTGCCACTTGCCGGTGGCGGCGGACTTGAGAACCGCCTCACAGACCTTGTCGCTTTCGAGCGCATCGCGGAAGGTCGGGCGGCAGGGTTTGCCGTCGCCGAGCGCTTGGAGGAAGTCGGCGACCTGGTGCACGAAGCTGTGCTCGTAGCCAATCTGCAGACCGGGGACCCACCAGTTCTTCATGTAGGGTTGATCGCCGTCGGTGACGTGGATTGAGCGCCAGCCGCGGGTGATCGATTCGTCGCGGTAGTCGAAGTACTCCAGGCGGTGGAGGTCGTGCAGGTCCCACTTGATCGAGGCGTGCTCGCCGTTGATTTCGAAGGTGTAGAGCGCCTTGTGGCCGCGGGCATAACGCGTCGATTCGAAGGTGCAGAGCGAGCCATTGTCGAAGCGGCCGATGAAGGCGCAGGCGTCGTCGATGCCAACCTTCTCGACCTTGCCGGTCAGGGTGTGCTTGCGTTCCTTGACGAACGTTTCGGTCATGGCGGTCACGTCAGAGATGCCACCGTTCAGCCACATGGCGGTGTCGATGCAGTGTGACAGCAGGTCGCCCGTCACGCCCGAACCAGCCGACTTGGCGTCGAGGCGCCACAGGCCAGCGCCGCCCTGCGGCAGGTCGGCGTTGATGGTCCAATCCTGGAGGAACACCGCGCGGTAGTGGAAGATGCGACCGAGTTTGCCGCTGTCGATCAACTGCTTGGCGAGCGTGACCGCCGGAATGCGGCGGTAGTTGTACCACACCGTGTTGGGCACGCCGGCGGCTTCGATGGCCTTCACCATTTTAGCTGCTTCGGCGACGGTGCGGCCAAGGGGCTTCTCACAGAGCACCATCTTGCCGGCCTTGGCGGCGGCGATGGCGATCTCGGCGTGGCTGTCGTTGGGCGTGCAGATGTCGATCGCGTCGATGTCTTTACGTGCGATCAGTTTCTTCCAGTCGCTCTCGGTGGATTCGTAGCCCCACTGTTCAGCGAAGGCTTTGGTCTTCGCTTCGTCGCGACCGCAGACCGCTTTGAGCACGGGCGTGTAGGGCAGGTTGAAGAAATTCGACACGCGACGGTAGGCGTTCGAGTGGGTGCGGCCCATGAAGCCGTAGCCGACCAATCCGATGTTGAGATTTTTCATTGAAGATTCCGTTGGGTTTGGGGTGTTGGGGGTTGGGGTGTTAGGGGTTGGGAGCGTCCGAAAGGTACGAGTAGTACAAAGGGTACGAACGGTCCGGGGAGCGAAGGCAGTTGGACCCTTCGTACCCCTCGTACTTCTCGTACCTCTCGGACAGTTGAGGATTCGAGAAAAGTCCGAAGGGTACGAACGGTCCGGGGAGCAAAGGCAGTTGAACCCTTCGTACCCTTCGGACCCTTCGGACCCTTCGGACGAGAAGGCCGTCAGGCCTTAGCGGCTTCCGCCTGCTGCCAGCCGTGGGCGTCGCGCACCGCGAGCATCGCGGCGAGGATGTCGTTCCAGGTCTGCTGGTTCTTCATCACCGCGTTGGGGAACATGCAGCCGTCCCAGCACAGGTGCTTCACCGCTTTGGTGACCTGACCCTTGTCGTCGCGCAGCCAGTAACCAGCGGCCTTGGTGATCTCCAGCTTGCCGTTGGGATCTTTCGCCAAGCAGTGGCGGCCGGTCTTGTCGTGTGAGCCCTGGCCCTTCACCGTGCCGTCGTTCTGGGCGACGTGGAAGTCCAGGGTCCATGGACGCAGGACGTCGGTCATCTTTTTGTAGGCGGCGTAGAAGACGTCTTTGTCCTTCCAGTCGTAGCCTTCGGGCAGCAGCGCGTCTTCCGGGGCGTTGTAGCCCATCAGGAACAACAGCGTGTGCGCCATGTCGGACTGCATGCCGACGACGCCGGGCATGTTCACCTTCTCGAACAGGTCGGCGATCTTGCGCCAACTCTGCATGCCGCCCCAGCAGATCTCGCCTTCGGCGGCAAGTCGCTCGCCGTTGTCCTTGGCGATCTGGCCCGCTTCACGGAAGGTGTCGGCAATCTTCTTGGTGTTGCCCGCGGGATCCTTGGCCCAATCAGCAGGACCGCCGGACGAGTCGATGCGGATGAGGTTGTCGCTGCGTACGCCGAGCTCCTTGAGCTTGTTGGCGATGCGGACGGATTTCTTCACTTGGCCGATGAACTTGGCGCGGTCCTCGTCGCTGCCGAAAGCGGAACCGCCGCCCGTCGGGCCCCACACCGGCGCGACCAGCGAACCGATGGTGAGGTTCTTCGCGCGCACCTTGTCGGCGAGTTGCTTCAACACGTCATCGCTGGCATCGATCGACAGGTGCGGATCGAAGAGGAAGATGTCGATGCCATCGAACTTCACGCCGTCGACATCGGCTTTCGCCGTCATGTCGAGCATGGTGTCGAAGTCGATGAACGGTTCATCGTTCGGGCCGGTGCCGCCCTTGCCGACCATGCCGGGCCAGGTGGCGTTATGCAGCTTGGGATAATTGTTGGGGTGCTTGCTCATGGCTGGCGGTCCTTGCGGGCTAAGGGAACGAAGAAACAGCGTAACGAAAAAACTGCGGCCAACGATCAGTCGGCTTGATGAATGGTGACGCCCGCCTGCGTGATGCGGGCAAGTTGATCTGGGTCGGCGATGCGGTCGGTGATGAGCGCATCGATCTGATCGATGCCGGCGAAGGTCACGCCACCGCGTACGCCAAACTTGGTGTGGTCGGCGAGCAGGTACGTGCGGTCGGCGCGGGCGATCAGGCGGCGTTTCACGGCGGCGAGTCCATCGGCGGTTTCGGTCAGGCCACGGTCGGCGTCGACCCCAGCGCAGGACAGGAAGAGACGATGGATGTTGTAGTGGTCAAGCACCTGCTCGGTCAACGCGCCGGAGAGTGACATCGACGTGCGATCGAGTGTCCCACCGGCACACACCACGCGGATGCGACTGCGCTGGGCGAGCGCCATGATCACCGGCATCGAGGTGGTGATCACGGTGATCGCCTGGTCCTGCAACGCGCGCGCGACGGCGAAGGCGGTGGAACTGCCGTCGATGGCGATGACCTCGCCGTCGTGAACCTGTTCGGCAGCGATGCGGGCGATGGCGTCTTTTTCACGCTGCTGCGCGCTGCGGCGTACTTCAAACGGTTGTTCGCGTTTCGACGCATCGAGCGGCAGCGCGCCGCCGTGCGTGCGCAGCAGCTTCCCATCATTCCCCAGGCGTTCGAGGTCGCGACGGACGGTCTCCTCCGTGACCTGCAGGCGCTCGGCCAGCGTGGCAACGCGGACCGAGCCCTCCCTGTCGAGAAGGTCGAGAATCAGGCTGTGGCGTTCTTGGGCGAACATGTGTGGAGGGGTTACCTGGGCGGATGCAACGCGTTCTGTGTATGTCTGTATTTGTCTTTGCAAATGTGGACCTCGTTGGGATTGTCTCGGGACGCCCAGCGACTGACGCACTGCGGAGCAGACGGCATCCCCTCCCTGCCATCGGTTCCCAACGCATCACGCTGACCGCCACATTTCATCACCCCCCCCACGCTTCGCCCACATACGAAGGAAGCCTCCGATGATTTCTCCCGCCGCCCCTCCTCGCGATGTTCGCCAACTGACCACCCTGACTGCCGCCGCCGAGGTGAAGGCCGCCGTCACCGCCGCGCTCAAGACCAACGGTGGTCTGCTGCGTCTGGCGCCGAACTGGGTGCCCCGCTCGTTCCTGCAGCCGGGTCAGCGCCTTAAGCTCGACCCCAAAGATCTGTATGCGTTCGGTCTCGACCGCGGCGGCATCGATGAGCGCTGGTTCGGCTCGACCACTGAAGCCGCCAACGACAACCGTCGTGACGACGAAGGCCTGAGCTACATCGTGCACGAGAACTCGCGCTTCACCCTGCGCGAAGCGATCAAGGCCGTCGGCGCCGACATCGTTGGCGACCGCATCTGGAAAGAATACGGCAAGTGGCCGGTGTACTCGAAGTTCTTCGACAACATGGGCCCGATCCCGCACCACATGCACCACGACTTCGACCTCGCCAAGAAGGTCGATCAGCAGGGCAAGCCCGAGGCGTATTATTTCCCGCCGCAGCACAACAACGTCGAGAACAACTTCGCCTACACGTTTTACGGCCTGAACCCCGGCACGACCAAGGAGCAGGTGAAGCAGTGCCTGCGCGACTGGAACAAGGGTGACAACGGCCTGCTTAATTTGTCCGCCGCACAGCGTCTGCAGCCCGGCACCGGTTGGCTGGTTGGCCCAGGCATCCTGCACGCGCCCGGTTCGCTCTGCACCTACGAGCCGCAGTGGGGCAGCGACGTGTTCGGCATGTACCAGAACCTCGTCGAAGGCCGCCCGGTTCCCTGGGATCTGCTCGTCAAAGACGTGCCCGCCGACAAGAAGCAGGACGTGGATTACATCGTCGACCAGCTCGACTGGGAAGCGAACGTCGATCCGCACTTCCATGCGAACCATTACCTTGAACCGATCCCGTGCGCCGACACCGCCGCCCAGGGCTACATCGATAAGTGGGTGGTCTACGGCCGCGTGAAGGGCAAACAGTACTTCAGCGCCAAAGAACTGACCGTCGATCCGGGCGCGACTTGCACCATCACCGACAAGGGTGCATCGAGCGCCATCGTCGTGCAGGGCGAAGGCTACATGAACACCATGCGCATCAGCAGCCCGAAGATGATCGGCTTCACCGAGCTGACCGAGGACGAGGTCTACATCACCGAGAACGCCGCGCTGAAGGGCGTGACGTTCAAAAACACCTCGACCACCGAGCCGCTGGTGCTGTTGCGTTACTTCGGACCGGACACCAACCCGGATGCGCCGAACGTCGGCGACTACCGCAAGAACAAGAAATAACCTGACGATGATCTGATCCCCACGCCGTCACTCGCCTGAGCGACTGCGTGGGGATTGTCGTGTTGCGACTGTGCTATTTTCCTATGCCGGATTTCGTCTGCTAAAACGCGGAGAAATCAGCGAACGCAACACGTGTGATCCCGTATCTCTGCCAACTGCGCCGTGCGGGTTGTTCTGCGTCACGACCACGACATCACTCCGCTTCTGCATATCCAACCACTCCTATCCCCCACGATTCTAGGAACCCACCATGGCCCTGTCCTTCCTGCGTCACGCTGCCCTCGCGCTCGTCGCTGCTTCCGCTCCCCTCTTCGCTGCTGATGCCATCGCGTTGTTCGACGGCAAGACGCTCGACGGCTGGGAAGGTGCTGAAGGTCTGTGGCGCGTTGAAGACGGCGCCATCACCGGCGAGTCCACCGCAGCGGCACCGCTCAAGGGCAATACCTTCCTCATCTGGCGCAAAGGCACGGTCGCTGACTTCGAAATCGAGTTCCAGTACCGCATCCTCAGCGACTCGGCCAACTCTGGCCTGCAATACCGCTCGAAGGATCTGGGCAACTTCGTGGTTGCTGGCTACCAGGCCGACATCGAAGCGGGCCAGACCTACACCGGCATCAACTACGGCGAGAAAACCGGCCGCGACATCCTCGCTGCGCGCGGCCAGCGTGCGTGGCTCGGCGACGGCAAGACCAAGACCAAGACCGAACAGTTCGCCGACGGCAAGGCGCTCCAGGCGTCGGTGAAGGGCAAAGGCGAATGGAACCACTACAAGGTCGTGGCCAAGGGCAACACCATGACCCACACCATCAACGGCACCCTGATGTCCGAGACCATCGACGAGTCGGAGAAGGATGCCGTCAAGGAAGGCATCCTGGCGTTCCAGCTCCATCAGGGCCCGCCGATGAAGATCCAGTTCAAGGACGTGAACCTCACCCCGCTGAAGTGATGCCGTGATGCGACGCCACAGCCGCGACATCGTGGATGTCGCGGCTGAGGTGCATCCGCACTGACAATCCTGCAACAATTCCAACCAACCTGGACCACTCCATGCTGCGTACGATCCTGACCACCTCCCTCGCGATCCTGGCCCTTGGTGGCGCTGCCCAAGCGGCGGATACCCCGCTGTGGATCTGGAACTCGCCAACCGCGAGCAACAACCAGACGGTGTGCTTCCGTAAGAATTTCACCGTCGATGCGGTTCCCGCCTCGGCCAAGCTGATGGTTACCGGCGATAACCACGCAGCGGTGTTCATCAACGGCGTGAAGGTGGGCAGCAGTGACGAATGGAAGGAACCGGTCAGCGTTGACGTGGCCAAACACCTGAAGGCCGGCAGCAACATCATCGCGGTCGAAGGCCGCAATGACGACGGCGCAGCAGCAATGGTCGCCAAGATCGTGCTCAAGGGCAAAGACGGCAAAACCACCGAGGTGGTCTCCGACGCATCATGGAAGAGCGGCGAGAAAACCGACGGCTGGGAAAAAGCCGACTTCAACGACGCAACGTGGAAAACCTCGACCGCCATCGCCAAGTTGGGTTCCGATCCCTGGGGCGACGTGTTCGCCAACGCTGGCAAACCCGGGGCCGGCAGCGTCATCGCGGCGGACAACCTCCAACTGCTGCCCGGCTTCAAGGCCGAGCTGCTCTACGTCGTGCCGAAGAGCGAGCAGGGGTCGTGGGTCGCGCTGACCGCCGACGACAAAGGCCGCCTGATCGCCAGCGACCAGGGCGGTGCCGGTCTCTACCGCATCACTCCGCCACCGGTGGGTGGTTCGATGGATGACACCAAGGTCGAACGCCTGACCGTCGAACTGGGCAGCGCCCAGGGCCTACTCTACGCCTACGATGCGCTCTATGTCTCGATCAACGGCAAACACGGCAAGAACGGCGCGGGACTTTACCGCGCGAAAGACACCAACGGCGATGACCAGTTCGATACCGTCGAACAGATCAAGGCCTATCGCGGCGGTGGCGAACACGGTCCGCACGCGGTGATCAAAGGACCGGACGGCCGCCTTTATGTCTGCGCCGGCAACCACACCGACGTACCTGAGGGCATCGACACCTTCGTCGCGCCGAAGATCTGGCAGGAGGATCAAGTCCTGCCGCGCCACGTCGACCCCAACGGCCACGCTGCCAACATCCGCGCGCCTGGCGGCTGGATCGCCAGCCTGGACAAGGATGGCAAGGACTGGCGCCTGTTGAGCGTCGGCTGGCGTAACCAGTACGACATCGCCTTCGACACCAGCGGCGAACTGTTCAGCTACGACGCCGACATGGAATGGGACCTGGGCTCGGCGTGGTACCGTCCGACGCGCGTGTGCCATGTCACCAGCGGTTCAGAGTTCGGCTGGCGCACCGGCTCCGGCAAATGGCCAGCGTACTACCCCGACAGCTTGCCGAGCACCATCGACATCGGACCCGGCAGCCCGGTGGGCATTGAGTTCGGCACCGAGGCCAAGTTCCCCGCGAAGTACCAGCGTGCGCTGTACATCCTCGATTGGACCTATGGCACCTGCTACGCGATCCACACCGAGCAAAAAGGCGCGAGCTACACCGCCACGCGTGAAGACTTCATCTATGGCAAGCCGTTCCCCGTCACCGACCTGACCATCGGCAAGGATGGCGCGATGTACGTCGCCATTGGTGGACGCGGCACACAATCGGCGCTCTACCGCCTGACCTACGCCGGCAGCGAATCCACCGCCAAGGCCGCGCCGCTCACGGTAACTCCCGAAGCAAAACTGCGCCGTTCGCTCGAAGCGTTCCACGGCAAGCAGGATCCTGCTGCGGTGAAGGCCGCGTTGCCGCACCTCGGCCACAGCGACCGCTTCATCCGCTTTGCCGCCCGCACCGCGCTGGAACACCAACCGGTCGCGCAGTGGCAAGACCAGGTGCTGGCGGAGAAGAGCCCCCTCGCGCGCATCAACGGCCTGGTCGGCGTGGCACGCGTCGGCGACAAGGCGGTGATCAAGGACAAGTCCTACGCCGCCGCGCTAGAACTGGAACCAAGCGCGCTCGACTTGACGGCGCAACTCGAACTGATCCGCGCCATCGGTCTGCTGACCGTCCGCATGGGTCTGCCGGATCCGACCACCGCGCAGAAGATCGCGGTGAAATTCGATGCGCTCTATCCGTCGAATGATCCGTACCTCAACCGTGAACTCGCCGGCCTGCTGGCGGTGCTCGGTTCGCCGATGGTGGTGCAGAAGACCGTCGAGCGCATGGGTGCGGAAGAGATCAAGGCCGCGGAAAACATGGAGCCCCTGGTCAAACGTAATGACGGCTACGGCCGCGTGCTCGCTGAACTGCTCGGCGCACAACCGCAGGCGCAAGGCATGCAGTACGCGCTCGCCCTCAGCGCCGCGACCAACGGTTGGACGCCAGAACTGCGCAAGAAGTACTTCACCTGGTTCATCGATGCGGAAGCGGGCGGCAAAGGCGGCAACAGCTTCAAGGGCTTCCTGCGCGTGATCCAGAAAGATGCGATGAGCAAAGTGCCGGAGGCCGAGCGTGCCGCGCTCGCGCCGGACAAGCTCACCGCCGGAGTGAAGAAGGCGCCACCCGCGCCGATCCCCACGCCCAAGGGTCCAGGCAAGAATTGGACCATGGCTGAGGTCGAACCGCTGGTGAAGGGCAAGCTGACCAAGCGCGACTTCGCCAACGGCAAAGCGATGTACCAGGCGACCCAGTGCGCGATCTGTCACCGCTTCGTCAGTGAAGGCGGCGCGGTTGGTCCTGACCTCACCAGCGCCGGCACCAAGTTCAGCCCGAAGGATTTGCTCGAATCAATCATCGATCCGTCGAAGGTCATCAGCGACCAGTACGCCACCAGTTCGTTCATCACCAAGGACGGCCTGATGGTGATCGGCAAACTGATGGGTGAAGAGAACGGCTCGCTGCTGATCGCCACCAGCCCGCTCGATCCGTCGCAGACCACGCTGGTGAAGAAGGACGACATCACCACCACCGCACCGATGAAGGTCTCGGTGATGCCGCCGGGCCTGCTCAACCGCCTCAACCAGGACGAGGTGCTCGACCTGATCGCCTACCTGATCTCGGGTGGCAATGAGCAGGACAAGATGTTCGCCAAGTGATCGGCGTCATGGTTCTGGTCTGATCGACGCACCCCGCCGGGATCCGGCGGGGTGCGTCGTTTCGTGACAATTGCGCCGCACGGACTGCGCCGCGGATCACCTGCTCCGACAGGATCCCTGAGGAGCCATGTACAGTACCGCGAGGCTCAACGTATTTGTTGGGTTAGAATCACGGCCAAGTCCTATCCCGTTACGCTGTAAGCAATTGTAAAATACTTGAGTGTCCGGAACCAAAACACCCGCCACGTCTGGTCCGCGAACCCAACACCGGTGATCGGGAAGCGTGGCCATGTCTGGATCGACCATTCCTCATCGTGCTGATCGCACCCGGACGAGCGGTCATGGGCGTGGCGGCTTCACCTTGTTCGAAGTCGCAATCTCGCTGGTGCTGGTCTCGATCGGCGTGATCAGCGTGATGATGGTCTATCCGATGGGCATCAAGACCCAGCTGCTGGCGCGTTACCAACTCTACGCTTCAGCGAAGGCCGAGGAGATGGTCGAGAGCTTCAACGCCTCGCACAACGCCAACCCCGCGATCGATGCCGAAGGTATCGGTCCGTGGGATGTGCCGGTGGCGTATAAGACCCAGGCGCACGATCTGGAAAGCCGCATCGCCACGCATCGTTTTGGTCTGATCCCCCTGCCGATGGACATCGCGCGGCGGCTGGACAGCAACGGTGATGAGATCCAGCAAATCCTGGCACAAGGCGGTTACCTTTATTACTCGCAACCGATGGCGACCTCGAACACCGAGGAGCAGGGCATGCGCATCGCGCCGCCGAATGAGACCCAGCGCATGGTCATCGCGGTGACCGGCTTCGCCCAGCACAACGCCATCGGGATCTTCCCATGGAAGGCGTGGCCGTACCTGATGCCGTACCCGTCGGCACCGATGCAGGGCCTGCACTGGCACAACGACTGGCTGCCAGCGGGTGCGCCGACGTTCAATTTCAACGGCGAAAGTTATTGCTGGGAAGCGACCTCACCGAGCGGGAGCCCGATACCAGGTGCCGACTCCGACATCCGCGTGGTCTTCGACGCGTACAAAGCCTACAACTACGACAACCAACCGACGGTCGAACTGGCAACAGCGTACCTGCAAGCCGCGCTGCAATACGCGCAGTTCAAAGGCCTGACGACGGGTTTTTATGCCCCCAGCCCGATCCCTGATCCGGTTCCGGATTTCATCCCAGGGACGCTCGACCTCGCCGGTGAGGACACCACCCATGTCGCCTGGCGGCAAGTGCAGGCGATGCGTTACCTAGCGCACGCCGCAACCTGCATGACGCGTTGGAAATCACTCGCCGAACTCGGCGGTCAGCCGTCGAGCGGCATGGGCGTGGCGATCGGCGCTAATGCTGGGGGTTCGCCCGCGATCAGCCTGACGCACGACCTGATCACCTACTACCACGAACGCTGCATGAACCTGATCATGCGCTACGCCGCATCGTTCCCCTACGACTGGGGCGCGCCGCGTCCGCTCCAGCGGTCGCAGATGATGGATTTCCCGCTCATCGAATTCGACCTGTTCCAACCGCCGCTTACCGGCGTGTTGTTCAGCGAGGATATCGGTCGCGGCACCATCCCCGCGGCGCAGTGGAAACCGCTGCCCGCGCGCCCGATCCACAACGTCGGCGTCAGCTACCAATTCCCGGTGGCGACCCTGCCGCACAACGCCAGTGCGCCGACCTATTCCCTGCCGGACGGCAGCACGGTCGGTTCGCCGCAATATCAGGCATTCTGGGGCGATCCCAGCCGCTCGACGCTGACCAAGCCGTTCGCCGCGGCGGAACGTTGCCGACAGATCGTCTTCTGGGCGGTCGACTGGCAGTCGTACGAGGATTGCGAGACCGCGCCCAGTGCACCGGTCGACGCCAGCAAGTACCCGATGCCCGGCCCACTGATGACTCGCGATTTTCCATACCGGATGAACTTCGTCGATTTCCGCGACGAACAGCTCTATTCATTCCGCAATCCGGAGAAGGTGCTGTCGTTCATGCAGGACGTCTCGACCCAGGCGACCGGCTCGGACGTGTCCTCCATCATCGGCTTCAACCGCATGGGCGACCAGTGGGACAGGGGCACCGGACTGGAGAACCGCAAGCGGTTCTCCGGCCTGTACGGCGCCGACCGCAACTTCAACCGCAAACTCGATCGTGGCGATGTGCCGCGATCGGTGCGCCTGCGCGCGACCACGGTGGCGCGTTTCAATTTCTATGACCCACGTCTGCCCATGACCATCCGCTGAGCGACCAGAGGCGACCATGAAACCAAATTCACTCCGTGGCTTCACCCTCATCGAACTGATGATCGCCGTCACGCTTGGCATCCTGCTGGTCTACACCGCCACTGCAGCGTTCCGCGTCGCGGCACAGACGGTGACCACCACCAACCGCCTGTCGCTGGAAAACGCCGTATTGCGTGCTGGCTACCAACTCGCTCATCGTGATCTCGACTACTGGACCAACGTCGACAACCCGGATGACACCACGCGTCAGGGCCTACGTCCGGGCAGCGGCGGCAGCGGCATGCCCTTCACTCCCTTCGCGACCTCGTGGTCGGGTGCCGCATCCGATAGCGAGACTGCGACCGGACACGATGCGCGCGACCTCGCCTGGGCGATGGGCAACAAACGCGTGTGGTGGCGCGGCAACATGGCGGAAAAGAACAACAGTGATCTGCGCTTCGGGCGTTACAGCCTGTTTGCCAATCGCAACAGTTCGCTAGCGGCGGACCAGTTCTCCTCCGTCACCGTGCTGGTCGGCACCGCGACGATGAACTCGACTTATGGTGGCCCGGTGAGCGTGCCGCACTCGTGGCTCTACAACCAGATCAGCGGACTGGAGAAATCCCTCGGCTTCTACGGGCTGTGCGACTACCTGCCGGCCAGTGCGATCTACTCCTGGTACGAGCCCTACTCCGGTGGCAGCAACCTGGGTGGCATGCCGTTCTGGCTGATCTCACCCGACTGGCCGTTCAACAACGGCGATGGCGGTCAACAGACGCCACGCGGCAAGTACCGCAATTCCTACCAGACCAGCTACGCGATCATCGACCCGCGCTCCCACAACAACCCCGACGAACTACGCAACCGTCACCGCCGCTGGTATCACCTCGGCTACGGTTCGGGCGAAGGCAGCCACAACGAGTTCAATTCCTGGTCAGCAATCCCGGACGAACACTTGGCAATGCGGCCGCTCAACTGGCCCGGGCTCTCGGTCTCGGTGCAACGCTTCATCAAGAACACCCGCTTCGTCAATCTCGCGCGGGTGACCTGGACCAACCCGATCAACGGGCAGACCTCGGAACTGTCGTTCACCGGCTTCGGCACCACCCTGCGTGGTGCACGCCAGCAGCGCAACGCTACGGGTGGCTGGGCGAAATGGGACAACGACGGCTCGACCAACGACCCCACCCTCGACAGCAACTGAACCACCATGTCCAACCACACCCGCTCGGGCACCATCCTGATCATCGTCGCCGGAATCAGTGCCCTGCTCGCCAGTCTGACGGTCACCTTCCTGGCACGTATGCGTGCCGATGCAGAGGAGATGCAGGTCGTCGTGCGCGAAACCCAGGCGCGCATCATGCTGATGTCCGCCTGCAACTGGATCCAAGAAGCTTCGCGCGTCGGCTGGACTCCGCCGACGACGAACCCCACGGACAACAAGGAAACCTTCGGCTGGATCGACGTGCGCGACAACAAGCTCGGCCCCAAGTTCGTCGCCAACAACGTCGATGATCCCAGCCGTTTCCCCCTGCGTAGCCACAAACGTTTCCCGATGTACGTGATGGAGCGCCCGCCCTATGCGCTGCAACTGACCGCCAGCTACAATCCCATCCGCACGCCGGGTTCTCCCGACCCCGCGGATTTCTCGCACGCCGAGTTCGGCATGCCCTACCTGAAATATCCCGACCCCCTGCCGGCCGTCGACAACAACTGGACGCGCAGCGATCCCACCGGTGCCAGCGTCAGCGCCACACGCTTCAACGAGTGGGAACAAGGGGACCAACGTCCGCGCACCACCTCGCTGGACCTCTCGTGGTTCCGCATCTGGCGTGAAAGCGGCGCGACCTTCGTCGTCACCTGCGGTTCCGGCGGGACCAGGGGCTTCCGTTCGTGGGACGAAATGACCGACAACGACCGCGCGGAGTTCAGCAACGACCGCACGTTCTTCGAGACGATCAAGAACTCCGAGATCCGCCTGTGGTACCGCGTCGAATGGAGTGCCGCGGTGATGGCGATGGACTATCACATGCTCGACCACTCGCTCGGGCGTGAACGCGACCACTACATGGTCTGGCCGATCAACGCCAGCCACTCGGTGGCCGGGCACGAATACCGCACCCAGACTCATGCACGCAACATGGGCGGCACCATCCGCTGGGTGCAACGGCTGGTCACCGAGCCGACGAGCTGGTAGTTCGCGTGGGAACCACACCGCATCGCCGCGAACGGACTCCGCCCAAGGGATCGGTGCGTACGCAGGCCGCACAGGACGAGGGTTTCCCATGTACATCGGCGAGCGTCCCGGAGTATCCGGACGGTAGAGCCATGCCAATCGCCATGCCCATCAATGATCCCGCCGTCAGCACACGCCCTCCGGGTCCGCTCGACCAAGCTGGTGCCTTGCGGCTGCTGCTGGCCAACCGCGCGATGCTGCTGGGCTACATCAATGTCATCACCGGTGATCCGACCCTGACCGAGGATGTCTTCCAGGAGGTCTCCATCGTGGTGATGGAGAAGTTCGCCGACGTGCAGGATGTCGAGGGCTTCCGCCCGTGGGCGCGCACCATCGCGCGCTTCCAGTCACTCAAAGCAGTGAACAAACGCCGCGCCAATCCGGTGATCCTCGCCGGGGAAGTGATCGACCGCCTAGACCTGGCGTGGGAACAGCACGATCGCGAGGATGCCCGCGCCACCTCGGTCGCTGCGCTTGAACGCTGCATCGCCAAACTCACCCCGCGAGCACAAGAGCTGGTGCAGTTGCGCTACCACGAAGACCTTTCCGGTCAGCACATCGCCGACCGCTTGCGCAAACCGCTCAACACCATCTACGTCGCCATCAGCCGCATCCACCGCACGCTGGCAGAGTGTGTGCGCGGTGAACTCGCCCGCTCCGGCGGAACCCTCCGGACCAGCGGAGCTCGTCATGTCGAGTGAGCTGACGCCGCCGCAAGGCACCGCGCTGGATTTCGATGCGTTGGCGTTGATGCACCTCGACGGCTTGCTCGATCCGGTAAACCACGAGGACTTCAGCCGGCAGATCGCCAGCGATCCGTTCAAGGCCATGCGGCTGGCAGCGATTGCCCAACAGCATGCCGCGCTGGGCGAACTCGGACGCACGTCGATGGCACCCACCATCCGTCCGGCTGGCAGCGTCTCCACGCGCACCCACCGGCGCGCAGCGCGCGGCCGTCGTACGCGCACCATACCAGCGTGGGGCCTAGCCGCCGCCGCCCTGCTGGCGGTCGGCATCGCCATCGGTGCCCTGGCGCTGGCGTGGAGTCCGGCGACGCCTGATGTGCTGCTCGTCACGCAGGGCAGCGTCATCCGCGAGAACAAAGCCGGTCGGATGCGCGTGAGCAACGGCGCTGTGCCGCTCCACCCAGGTGATCGCCTGTTGGTGACCGGCTCCAGTTCAGCCCGCATCACCACCACCCAGGGCGACCGCTTGGACCTGACCAGCGGCACCCAGCTGTCCTGGGCGAGCAACGGTGCCGCAGTCAACCTGCTGGCCGGGTCCTTCACCGCCGACATCACGCCGCGCACAAGCGATGCACCGTTTCGCGTGCGGACACCGAAAGCGGATCTCACGGTGCTCGGCACCCGCTTCACCGTGCAGGCCGACGAGGCGCTGTCGCTGCTGGCGGTCGACCATGGGCGTGTGCGCCTGACCAACCGTGACGACGCGCGCCAGGTGGAGGTCGCGGCGCATCATCTGACCGTCACCACCGGTGCGGGCGAACTCACCACCACCGTCGGGAACATCCCGCCAATGGCCGTCACCGGTCTGACCGGCGATTACTTCGACAACACCGATTTCACTAACTGGCGGATGCGCCGGGTCGATGAGACCATCGATTTCGACTGGGGTGATCGCGGCCCCGATCAGCGAGTCGGTTTCGAAAGCTTCTCCGTCCGTTGGCGCGGCTGGCTGGTGCCGGCGCATAGCGGCACCTGCACCTTCACCTTCCTGATGGATGACGGTGTGCGCCTGTGGCTTGATGGCCGGCTGGTGCTCGATGAATGGCACCTGAGCGAAAAGCTGGAGTTCAGCACCACCGTGACCCTGGAAGCCGGGCGCGCCTACGCCGTACGCCTGGATTATTATCAGGAACCGCGCGATGCGGTGATCCGCTGGTACTGGGCCAACAGCGAGCACGCCAAGCAACCGATGCCGACCTCGTGGCTGCGGCCGGTCGAATGGACGCCACCCGCGGTGAGCGTCCCTCAGCTGTCGGAATAGGTGTACACGCCCGCCTGACCGCTGGTCTCCGACACCGTCACGCGCAGGCGGTGGACGCTGAGCTTGCCGAAGGATTCCTGCAAGCGCTTGTAGAGCGAACGTCCTATCCAGGCGGCGAAGTTCTCTGCCGAGGTGTTGTTGATCGGCATGACGATGACTTCGCTGGTCGGTGCGAGGTAACGGCACTCGCGGTAGACCACCTCAGTGTGGCCATCATCACGGTGCTGGTAGCGCAGTTCGCGATGCTCACCGGGGATGAGCCAGTGTTCGTCGAGATGATCGCACAGTTCCTTGATGATCGGCTTCACCATCTTGAAATCGATGACCAGACCGAACTCGCTGAGGTTGCCATCGACCTCGGCGGTGACCTGGTAGTTGTGGCCGTGCAGGCGTTCCTTCGAACCATCGGGAAAGATGAGGAAGTGGGCGCAGGAGAACTTGAGGTACTCCTTCTCGATCAGGATCGACCAGCGTTCCATGTGCATGCTCCTGCCCAGGGGTGTCCTGGTCCGCCCGCGGCGGCCTTGCGCGCGTCGGGGCGGGCGCAACCCTCCGGGCATGTCCGAAGCGGTCAAAGCATTGTTCGCCAACATCGCGCCGAAGTACGACCTGCTGAACCGGGTGCTGTCGGCTCGCAACGATGTGCGCTGGCGCAAACGCATCCTGCGCGAGATCCAGGGCAGCCCGGCAGAGGTGCTCGACCTCGCCTGCGGGACCTTCGATCTGGGCCTGGAGGCGTTGGCGCAGGGCAAGGCCCAGCGCGTGCACGGCTGCGACTTCTGCCAACCGATGCTGGTCGCGGGCGCGGATAAACGCAAAGGCCGGCCACTCTCCGCCAGCGTCGGCGATGCGCTGCACCTGCCCTACGCCGATGGCTCCTTCGACCTGGCGATGGTGGCCTATGGCTGGCGCAACTTCGGCGATCCACGTCTGGCGCTGAAGGAACTGGCACGGGTGCTGCGCCCGGGTGGACAACTCCTGATCCTAGAATTTTTCCGTCCGGTTTCGTGGTGGCCGAAGACCTTCTATGGCAGCTTCGGCCGCTTCGTCTTCCCGCTGGTAGGCGGCACCCTGACCGGCAACGCCGACGCCTACCGCTACCTCAACGACAGCATCAAACGCTTCCTGTCGCGCGATGAGGCCGACGCCGCGATCAGTGAGGCCGGTTTCACCAGTCAGCACTGGGTCTCGTTCTTCGGCGGCGTCAGCCACGGAGTGGTCGCGGGGCGGTGAGCCGGAGGGGTACGAGAGGTACGAGAGGTACGAGAGGTACGAGGGGTACGAGGGGTACGAGGGGTACGAGGGGTACGAG
>JACDEI010000063.1 GCA_013816485.1 Planctomycetota bacterium | reverse complement strand
GCTCGCCCGCGCTTGACGTTGAGCGCGGGCGAGCCGCCCACGCCCCCAGGGGAAGGCACTCAGAACGTATACGCCACGCCGCCACGAACAGCGAATGGCTCCACTGGATGGTAGTGGAGATCGTCAACCGGCGCACCTTCGCTGGCAAGCTGGCTGGCATAGAAATAGTCGATGTCGTGGTCTTTACTGTCGAAGAGGTTCAACACCTCGATGGTGAACGCGAGTTGCTTCCAGGTGTAACCGGCGCCCAGGTTGACCAGCGTCGTGCTGTCGCTGCGCTCACTATTGTCTTCGATGAGCGGACGTGGTCCGAAGTACCGCAGCCGCAGCGAGGCGAACCAGCCTTCATGGTGGACGGTCACACCCGCGCCGACGATCTGTTCCGGCGAGCCCGGGATATGATCTCCGCCCGCATCGGAATCGCTGAACTCGGCGTGGGTCCAGGCATAGTCGAGATCGAGATCGAGCCACGGCGCTACGCGCCAGTAGTTCGACCATTCGATGCCCCAGCGCTCGCTCGGACGCGTGGCCTCGGTGGTTCCGGCATCGCCAATGAACAGCAATTCGCTGTCGATCTCCAGCCACCACAGCGAAATAGAACTGCGCAGACCGTCGACGATGCTGGTGCGTATGCCGATCTCGGCACCGGTCGAACGTACCAATGGATCGACTGGATCGAGCGACGTCACGCCGTCGTTCGGATCGATGGTGGTGGTCGTGCCACGCGCATCGTTGGAGTGGAAGCCGAGGCCGCCAGCGACGCTGAGTTCCGTGTGTTCCCATGGCCCGAACACCAAGGCGAGTTTGGGACTGGCGATGGCATCACTCTCGGTACCGGTGTTTTCCGGGATCTCCGCCTCGACGTCGAAGTGATAAAGGTCGGCACGAAAACCGGGGACCGCGCGAAACCACTCAGTGACGAAGATGGTCGAACTGACGAACGCACCGAGGGCGTATTCCTGCACCTCGTCGGAACGGACGGTGCCGATGCGGTCGCGTTCAACCGTCTGATGCAGCCCGACCTCACTGATCAGGTCGGTGCGGATCTGCACACCTGCGGTGGTGTCGAACTGCACGCCACCAACGTCCGTCTGCCAGCGATGAGTGACCTCGCCACCCAGGATGGTACGACGATCGACCTGTTCGAACTGATCACCATTCACCGGGTCGGCTTCGAAGTAGGTGAAGTTCGACCACAGGTTCATGCGATAGGCGATGGCGTAGAGCGAGACTCGCGTCTGCTGATCCTGATCGCCGGCATGCCAACCGCCGCTAAGACTGAAGCGTGACGACTCACCGCCGGTGGTCGGATCAATGGCACCGAGGCGATCGATGGTGCCGTCTTCGACCGCGCGTGACGGGATCTGATCGGTGGAATCCCACTCGCTGCCATACCCCATCAGCGTCACGTTCCAGCCATTACGCTGATCGCCGTTGACGTAGCGCAGCACGCCGTTGCCTTTGAGCAGGTTCTCGTCGTTGACCCACGGGCCGTCGTAACCGAGTGCCTCCAAGCCGTAGACCAACCGCCCCTCACCCACTGCGATATTACCTGTCGCCAGCCCACGGATGTAGGCATCAGTGCCGATCGTCACGCCGACGGTGTTAGCGGGCAAGGTGTCCGCGAGAGCGATATGCGCGCCACCGGCAGCGCTAAAATCACCGATCGCGGCGTGGTAGGGCCCCTTCCAATAGGTGACGTTGTCGACCAGTTCTGGAATCAGGAAATTGACGTCGGTGTAGCCCTGGCCGTGGCCATGGGTCGGCATATTCACCGGCATGCCATCGACGCTGGTCGCGAAGTCGGTGCCGTGGTCGAGGTTGAAGCCGCGCAGGAAGTACTGGTTGGCCTTGCCGGTGCCGGAGTGCTGGGTGGCGATCAGTCCTGGCACGGTCTCCAGCAGTTCACCTGGACGCAGCAGTGGGCGCCATTGGAGCTGCTCGCGGCCGGTGGTGCCTTCACTGGCGGTGGCGGCGATGCCGACCAGGTCGTCCTGACGACCCTGGACCACGATGGTGGGCAGCGCCTCGCTGACCGGCGGCGCGGGTGGTGGCGTCACCACGTCCGCCGCCATCAGCGGCGAACCAGCGGCGATCAACAACAGAGTGCGAGATAGCTTGAACTGCGGCATGTGGACCTCGCTGTCGGTATTACGAATTTTATATTCGTAGCATTTCAGTTTGGCCCGGTGGTGCGACCTGCCCAGTGACACGCCGAAAAACGACGTAGCGACGTGGCGACGTGGCACCGGCAATACCTGCTGTCCCGCCTTCCCCCGCTTCCGGCGACCATACGGTGCGGTCACCATGTCCGACCTCGTACGCGCCACCTTCTCGCTCGACAAACACCTGCACGACCAGTTCGAGCGCCTCGCCGACGAACGCGGGTATCGGAACCGCTCGGAGTTTCTGCGCGATCTGTTACGCCAACATTTGGTCGAAGAAGAATGGGAGAAGGATCAGGAAGCGCTCGGCACTATCACCCTGGTCTACGACCACCATCAGCGGCAGCTCAGCGCCAAACTGATGGACGCGCAACACGACCATCACGACATCGTGCTGGCGACCACCCACGTGCACCTGAGCCACGACCTGTGCGCCGAAACCATCATGCTGCGCGGTAAAGCGAGCGCGATCCGCACCATGGCCGACACGCTGCGCAAACAGAAGGGCGTGCTGCATGCCACGCTGTCGATGTCGTCGACCGGCAAGGCGCTCAAGCTGTCATTGGCCGGTGCGGTGAAACGGCCGCACGCGCAGTGAGCGCGTGCGGCGTTCGTATTACCACCAGGCGCTGACTTCGACGCCTAGGCTGCGGGCTGGCGCAAGACGCACGTACGTCGTCTCGGTTTGGTTGAATACAAAATCCGCTGGAATAGTGATGCTGGACTGCACATCAGCCTCATCCGTCAGGTTGCGACCGAAGGCGGCGACACTCCACCATGCCGAGCGGTATCCGAGCTGCGCGTCGAACTGCGCAACACCATCAGCACGGTTCTCGTTCTTGTCATCAACGAAGGTCCACGAATGCCCGTGCGCTTGGCCGCCGACAAAAGCTCCGCTGTCGTGCTGATAGCTGGCACCCAGTGCCCAGGTCCATTCCGGGATGTGTGCCATGCGGTTGCCGTCGTAATCCACCGTCTGCAGAGCATAGTCATTCGGGATGGGCTGCCCTGTACGGACGTACTCTTGACCAGTACGGTCATCAAACTCCGCCTGCATGATGCCGCCATTGGCCCACAGCCCCAGGCCGGTCTCGCTGCGCCAGCGCACCTCGGCCTCTGCTCCCAGGACATGGGCTTTATCGGCATTCGTGAGGATGACGTCGTTGGGTGCTTGCTCGGTGAACACCTGCGGATCGCGCCAGTCGATGTAGAACCCCGTCACATCGAACGCGATTGAGCGATCGGCCCAGCGAGAACGCCAGCCCAGTTCGTAGTTCCAGGTGTACTCGGCCTCGTACTCGATCGCGGCAGAGGCCGCCGAGGTCGCATTGGTGTTCAGTCCACCCGCGCGATAGCCCTGGGTGATGCTGCCGTACGCCATGCGGTCGTCATCAATGGAATAGGCCAGGGCGCCTTTGGGCAGGACCACCGTATCGCTGCGGTCGCCATCCCACTCGGTGTCCTGCACTACGAATCCACCCGCGAGCGCCTGCTGGTTCCACTCCAGTTCGCTGATCTCGTACCCGACCCGTGCACCCAGCGTCAACTTCCAATGCTGGTCGAAGGCGTAGCTGCCTTCGCCGAATAGCGACACGCTATCTGAGGTGGTGGTGCTGTCCTTGAGGAAGAACTCGGGGAAACCCAGGCGCTGATAGTACGGCTGTCCGAAGACGTCCTGGTCACTGAACTGGGTGTTGGCCTCGTAGTCGACTTGGTCTCGCGCCGCAAACACGCCCACCAGCCAGTCAAACGGACCATCATCCCGACGTCCCAGGCGGACTTCAATCGAACCGGTGCTGGCGGTGTTTTCACCGTCCACTCGGCTGGCCTCCCCTGCGGAACGGTCGGCGTCGTATTCGACTTCCTCTTGCGCCTGCGACACCCCCAGCACCGCCGTCAGCGTGGTGGCCTTGTCGAGATGCCAGTCGGCCTGAAGCGCACCGGTCATGCCGGTGATGGTGGTATCACTCGGAGCATTGCTGACGGTTTCCCGTTCCTCACGCCGATCGAACGGCACCCACACATCGGTCGAACCGTCGTACTTGGAGCCACCGATGGTCAGGCGTAGGTCGAGCACATCGGAGGCATGCAGCAGCACTTTTCCACGCGCCTGGATGCGTTCCCATTCCGCGGTCTGGTCATCACCGGTGGTGACGTTTTTGAGTGAACCATCGCTGCGACCGTATCCACCGGCCAAACGCACGCCGACGATATCGCCCAGCGGACCACCGCCTGCGGCAGAAGCACGGATTTCGTTGTCGGTCCCGTAGAAGATCCGGCCATCAAGCGCTGCGCGATCACCCGGATCGCGGCTGGTGATGGCAACCACACCGCCGAGGGCATTACGACCATAGAGCGTGCCCTGCGGCCCACGCAAGAGTTCGACCCGTTCCAAATCCAGCGGATCGTCGAATGCAGCCAATCCACGCTCGGCATCCACCGGCGCGCCGTCGACATAGAGCACCACCGCCGGATGACGACCACGCGTGGGATTCTCCTCACCACCGAAACGCGGCTGTTCGCCGGCGCCGATGCCACGTACTGACAACGCGCCGTTGGGTTTGTCGGTGAACTGGGCGACGTTGGGGGTCAGTTGCCATTCTTCGGCCAGTGAATGCGCACCACGTTGGTCGATCTGTTCACGCGTGATCTGAGTCACCGAGGCGGGCAGGCGGTGCTGCTCCTCGGTCTGCTTGGTGGAGGTCACCTGGATGACTTCGGTGAGTGTTTTGTCCTCCGCGGAAGCCATCGAGCACGCCAGCACCATCAGCGTGGGCACCGGCATCAGGCGCAGGGAAGTGGTGGTCCTATTAGTGCACAACATGAATGGCTCCAGATGCCCAGGCGGGCCGGTGAAGTGAGGACGTACCATTCGCATCAATATTCGTTGATGCAATGATACGCGGCACCAGAGCCCGAAACGCCCTGTGCCACAGCCGGCACTGGGCCGTCAGGAAAAACCGTTAGCGGCATGAAATCAGGTGCGGAAATTGATGTCGCAGCAGCCGAGCTTGAGGCTCTTGGCGCCGCGTCCGAGCACGCCGTCCGCCAGATGGTACATCATGCACTTGCCTTCACGGCGGCAGATCACCAATTCCGCTTCACGCAGCACGCGCAGGTGGTGCGACATCAGGTTCTGCGCCACCCCGAAGGCGGTCATCAGATCGGTGACGTTTGACGAACCAGTTGCCAAGTGACGCAAGACCGCCAAGCGCGTGGGATCGGACAGCGCCTTCAAACGCGCGGCGCAGTCGTCACTCTCTGCCGTGATGAGGTCATCCTTGGCGGTCATGGCTGCGGTATATGCCGGACGGCAGCGGATGCCACGAGCGTGGTATGCCAGCCTCTGCGCATGCGCCTAGAATGCTGGGTGGCCATGCCGCCCCAGGACCACATCCAAGCCGAGCCAGACGGTGTGCGCGTAGTCATCTTCCAGGTGCTCGGCGTGATCGAGGTTGTACTGCAGGCGCAGGCGCAGGGCCTCATGCGGACGCCAGGTGATCAACGGCGAGATGCGCCAGCGGTCGTCACGCAGCGGATCGGCCGCGCGTCCACCAACGCTGTCGCCGTTGCCGGTGGCCTGTTCGTAGCGTAGGCCCGCCGACCACTGGTCGGCCAGGCCGACCTCCACCTGCACCATCACACCGAGATCTGCCAACGTGCTAGCGGCGTAAGCGGTCTCGTCGTTGCTGTTCGGAATGCCATCGGGGTCGTCGATGTAGGCATCGACCGCGTACTCACGGGCGATCACCTCACCCAGCACCTGCACATCACCACGCCGGAGCAGGCCATGCGGATCGTCGCCCCAGCGCAGCGCGAGGTGGCCACCATAGACCGCGGTACGGGTGTCGTCGCCGGCGGCGTTCGGGCCGAACGCCACGTCACCACCGATGCGCACGGCCAAGCCGGGGGCGAGGTCCACACCGGCGCGCCAGCCGAGCGTGGTCACCAGATCGGAGAACGAATGGACCTCGTGTTCACCGAGCGGACGTCCGCCGACGGTCTCGCCCTCTTCACCGACGAACGATGCCATGGTCTCGCCGCGCGCGTTCTGCACCGTCGCCGACAACCGCGATGCCCACGCGACCGGCAGGTCAAGGGCGAGCGTCGCGCCCTGGCCACGCATGCCATCGCCACCAAACACCCGGCTGTTGATCACCGGTTGGTCGAGCCACGCCCAGGCGTGGGGATGGATCGCGTTGATGCGTCCGAACGGGGTGAAGAACTGGCCGGCGGTCAGTTCGAGTCCGACAGGTAGAGACAACGACCGGATGAAGGCCTCCTCCAGTTCGAGTTCCGTTTCACCCTCGCTGCTGATGAACGTCACGATGCGCACCTCGGCGGTGACCCAGGGCTGCAACGCCCCGCCGATGATCAGTTCAATATTCGGCACGCTGAACCCGCGCCCCTGCGGATCGTGGCCACCGGCCTGGAGTCCGGCGAGAGCGTCGTCGTCGACCGAGGACCCACCCGCGACCACGGTGGTGACGAAGGCCAGTTCGACCAAGCGCGCAGCCGTGGTGGGCCTGGGATCCCCGGCTTCGAGTTGCAAGTCGGCGACCTGGGCGGCCAGCAGCTCCTGGGTCCGTCGCAGCTCCTCGAGCTGTTTCTGCACGGCTGGGACCTGCTCCTCGGCGGCAAGTCCAGCGGCGACCAACCACAGGGTCAGGTGACGGAAGGCGGCAGGGAGTGTGATCATGGTTGTAATACCCGGTAGTACATGCGTACGACTGCGTATTACCTGAATGCCCTGACGTCAAGCCCCTGTCCAGCGCAGACTATCAGACTAAATGCGACAGTGCGAGGTGCGAGGTGCGAGGTGCGAGGTGCGAGGTGCGACGATCAGATCCAATTCGTTGAGCCAGGCGAACGTCAGCGCGAAGCTAGACCCTTGATCGGCGTGTACCAACAGAGCACCGCACCGATTTCCGCATTCGGCCTCGATCGATCGCACAGTGGGGACCTTGGTTCAGTGGCCTGCTGCTGCGGGAAAAACCACGGGCCGCCCAGGAATCCTGGGCGGCCCGCGTACACCGCTCAACCAGCGTTGTTCATTTCGGCAATGCGAGCGATGCCTTGGCCTTGCCGCCGTCGCCGTCGAGTTCGACCCACACCTTGGCGTCGGCCGGCAGCGGATTCGGGACTTCGGCATGCATACAGAGGCCACCATCCTCATCGTGGGCCTTGCCCTTCACCGAGCCCTTGCCGCTCTCGATGCCGACCCAACCGCGCATGACGCCCTTGGGCAGCGCGCCCTTGGACTTGAGGATGATCTCGACTTCCTCGCCAGGTTTGACGTGGCCATCTAGTGCGACGGTGAAGGCGGCGCCGTTCAAGGTGATCTCGCCGAGAGCGTGCTCATGCCCGTGGGCGTGCTTGTGGTCCTCCTTCTTGTCTTCCGCATGCAGCGTGGGCTGGGCCAGCGCGGGTGCGGCGACCAGCACCAGGGCCAGACCGACGGTGGTGGATAGGGAGGCAATGAGATGACGCATGGAGAGTCTCCTTGGGCGTGGGGTGGATAGACGACAGACGGAAACGGGAAACCTGAGGGTGGGCAACGGGAAGCGCCGCATGGAAGACAAGGTCATCCCACGGTGCGCTGGTTCCAGAACGTCACTGGGCGGTAGCGGGTTCAAGGGCTCTCCCTTTCCGCGTCCCCGCCCAGTGACTCCTCGGACGCCGCGGGAGTCTGCAGGTCACGACAGAACCACGCATACCCCGCTGGCACGACGATGAGATTGAGCAACGTCGAGGTCACCAGGCCACCGAGCACCACGCTGGCGAGCGGTGCCAGTAGTTCGCTGCCCGGTTCACCCGCCGCCCAGGCCAACGGCACCAGCCCGAGCACGGCGGTGAGCGCGGTCATCAGGATCGGGCTGAGTCGTTGCAGCGAACCGGTGATCACCGCGTCTTCCAACGTCTTTCCTTCGACACGCCGCAGGTGCGCGTAGTGGTTGACCAGCAGAATGCCATTGCGCACGGCGATGCCGAACAAGGTGACGAAACCGATCAGGCTGGCGATCGACAGCACCGGCGCGGTGCCGGCGGTGCCGGCAGTCAGCAGCCACAACATGCCACCAGGGGTCGCCAACAGCACCGCGACGATGCCGCCGATGAGCGCGAGCGGCAGGTTGATCATCACCAGTACCGCCGGTCGCCAGTGGCCGAAGGCCAACACCAGCAGACCGAGGATCATCGCCGCCGCAGCCGCGCCCATTACGGTGATGGTCGCAGAGGCGGATTGCTGCGCTTCGAACTGGCCGCCGTACACCACCGTGCAACCGGCCTGCGCCACCAGTGGATCAACCACACGTTGGACCTGCGCGACCAGTTGCCCAAGGTTAGCCCCCTCCGCGACGTTGCAGGAGATCACCGCCTTGCGCCGACCGTGTTCGCGCACAATCAGGTCGCTGGCGCGTTCGCGACCGATGTCGGCGACTTCTTCCAAGCGGACCAGCGCGCCACCCTGACCACGCAGGATCAGGCGTTTGACCTCGTCGATGGTATCACGCTCATCGGGCGCCAGGCGCACCACCAGATCGTAGCGCCGGACACCTTCGGAAATCTCGGCCACCACCTCACCGGCCAGGGCATCACGCACCTGCTCCGCCGCCGCCGCCGGCGTCAGTCCGGCCCGCGCCAGTTCGGCCGGCCGGTAACGGATCGGCAGCGTGGCGATCATCACTTCGCGATTGGCGACCACATCACGCGCACCGGGCAGTGGCCTGAGCGCACCTTCGATCTGTTTGGCGAGACGACGCAAGGTCGGCAGATCATCACCGAAGACGTTGATGGCGATCGCCGCTGGCGTGCCGGACAACATATGCGACAGGCGGTGTTCGATCGGCTGACCGACGGTGCTGGTGAGACCTGGGATGTCCTGCAGCACGCGGTCGATGGCGACGCGGACCTCGGCCTTGGTGTGGCCGGTCTTCACTGCCACTTCGATTTCCGAATTGGAGACGCCGTGCGCGTGTTCATCGCGTTCAGCGCGACCGGTACGACGCACCACCGCCGCGACCGCTGGATCCTGCGACAAGCGTTCTTCGAGACCACGCACCAAGCGATCGCTCTCATAGAGCGAGGTCCCCGGCGGTGCGCTGATGAACACCGTCCAGGTCAGTTCGTTCATCGCCGGCAGGAAGCTGGTGCCGAATCCACGCGCGACGAACAATGACAGCACGGTGAGCGAGAGTGATCCGAGCACCATCGCGCGACGATGGTGCAGTGCCCAGCGCAAAGTCGGTTCATACCGGCGCTTCAACCAGGTGACCAGGCGACCTTCGTGCTCCGCCGGCATACGCCCCGCCAGCAGCAGGCGGCAGAGCGCCGGCGTGACGGTGAGCGCCACCAGCAACGAAGCGAGGATCGCGGTGATGTAGGCGATGCCGAGCGGCTGGAAGAAACGGCCTTCCAGGCCCTGGAGGAACAACAACGGCACGAATACCAGCACGATGATGACGGTGGCAAAGACCACCGACGAACGCACTTCGTTGCTGGCGTCCAGCACCACGCGTAGGAACGGCCGCGGCGGCGAGGCCTGGAAGTTCCCGCGCAGTCGTCGCAGGACGTTCTCCACCCCGATGATGGCATCGTCGACCAGTTCACCGATCGCTACCGCCAAGCCACCCAGGGTCATGACGTTGATGGTCAGACCCCAAGCCCACAGCAGTACCAGCGACAAGGCGAGCGACAACGGTAACGCCGTGAGCGTGATCAGGCTTGCACGCGCATTGACCAGGAACAACGCCACCACCAGCGCGACAAAAATGCAGGCCTCGATCAGCACGCGGATGACGTTGTGCACCGATAACGAGATGAAATCCGACTGACGGAAAACGTGGCGATTGAGCACCATGCCTGACGGCAACGGCAGACGATCGAGCGAGGTGTCGATCAGTGCGGTCAATGCGAGCGTGTTGGTGTCCGGTGATTTCTGCACCGTCAGGACCACCGCGGGACGACCGTTCTCCGCTCCAGTGCCGCGTTTCGGCGCACCGGCCAACACCACCTCCGCCACCTGGCCGATGGTGATAGGCACGCCATCGCGCAGCGTCACCAGCGTCCCGCGGATGTCGTCGAGCGAACGTACGCGGCCGGTCTGACGCATCGGCAGTTCCAGGCCGCCGACCTCGGCGAGGTAACCCGCACTCGCGGTGGTGTGCGCCTGACGCGCGGCGGCGACTACGTCCTCAACCGTTAGGCCATAAAGACGCAACTGGTCCTGCCGGCAGTTGACCTGGTACTCCGGCAGTTCACCACCGATGGCGACCACCTGGGCGATGCCGGGAACCGACAACAACCTGCTGCGCAGATCGAACTCGGCATAGGCCCGCAGGGCGAGTGGTGACGCGCTGCCGTCGGGTGACGACAACGACAGCAACATGATCTCACCGGTGATCGAGGTCACCGGCGTCAATTCGCTGTGCACACCCGGCGGCAGACCTTCCCGCACCGCACTGAGACGTTCCGCCACCTGCTGACGACAACGGAAGATGTCTTCACCCCAGGCAAACTCCGCCCACACCAACGACAGGCTGGTGGCGGACGACGAACGCACCCGCCGCAGACCAGGAATCCCGCTGAGCGCGTTCTCGATCGGTTGGCTAACCTGTGATTCGACCTCATCGGCCGCCAGACCACCAGCCTCCGACATCACCACCACGGTCGGCGCATTGAGTTCGGGGAACACGTCCACCGGCATACGCGGCACGGTCAGGCCCGCGGCGGCGATGAGCACGCCAGCGAAAACCATCACCAACCACGGGTGACGCAGGGACCAGGTGATGGTGGATTTCAACATGGAAGAATCGTCCGATGTCCGATGTCCGATGTCTGACATCTGACATCCGAGATCCAACACGTCGCTGTGACCTTGACCGACGATGAAGTCCTGCTTCTCGACCAGTGAAACGTGCGCTGTGCTAGCGCCGACGCATCGGAACCAGACATCGGACATCGGACATCCCACATCGGACTGAATTCAATGATCATCGGCATGGAACGTCCCGTCCGCGTGGAAGTGCCCGCCCTTGGCTGCACCACCGCCGCTAAGCGCCAGTTCGTAGACGCCGCCCAATACCACCTCATCACCATCCTTGATGCCGGAGTTCACCACCACCCACACGCCATCATTGGTCCCCAGGTCGGCGTCGATGCGGATGACCTGATCGGGATCCTTCGGATCGCGGCGGAAGAGCAGGCGCTTAAGATCATCCTGCGCCACCGCAGCAAGCGGGACCGCGAGTTCCTCGTCACCACCGGCAACGGTGATCTCCGCCACCGTGGAGACGCCCGGCCGCGCCCACGGCGTGGTCCCCGACGGCATCACCGCGATCGCCACCGTACGACTGACGGGATCGGCGCTCGGACTGATCGCCAGCCTGCCGCTGAGACGATCATCTGGACCACCGGGAGGCGGCGCGAGGATGACCGCTGTTTGACCGCCACGCAGACGTGCGAGATCGGACTGAAGCGCCTGGCCCTCGAAACGGATCGCCGTGGGATCGACCACGGTCAACACCAGGGTGTGCTCCTCGATCCACGCTCCGGTGGAGACCGCGACCTGCTGGACCACGCCGGCGCTTTCGGCGCGCACCGCCAGACGATCGATGGCCCGCCAACGCGGCACGGTGCCGGCATCAGGAGCGAGCGCTTCACCGAGCGGGACCTCGACCGCGGCGAGCAGTTCATCGACGCTGTGACCGGTGAACGATGAGGCGGCACGTAGGGCCAGGGCATAGGACGCCTGGGCAGATTCCTTGGCCGCGCGCGCGGCATCGATCTCGGCACCCAGGCGCGACGGCGCATCGCCCTGACGGTTGAGCGCCGCATCGACGCGCGCGTGTTCGAGCAGGTGTTCTGCTTGGTGTTCGCCAGCCGCGGCACGTTCGGCCCGCGCCGTCGCCAGACGCGCACGGGCCTCCGCCAAGTCGCTGGCGCGTCCACCACCGGCCTGCTGGATCGCATCGAGCGCAGCGACGCGCTCCTGCCACAGTTTCTCGTTGGTGGCCAGGGTCTCAGCGCGTTCACGGTGCAACGGCGCATTGGCGCTCAGGGCCGCCAACGTGCGTTCGGCCTGCGCCCGTTCCGCCAACGCCACGCTGACGGCGAGTTCGGCGCGACTGACCGCCGCGGCGAGGGTCGCGAGTTCACGCTGACGTTCGCGCCAGGCCGGCGAATCGAGGTGGTAGAGCACATCGCCAACCTTCACCGCTTGGAATGCCGCCACCGCCGGCGTCACCCGCCCAGCCAACGGACCACGGCATTCGCGCACCCCTTCCGGTGGCGACACCAGCCGCCCAGGCACGCGGATGGTCGCCGACACCACGCGGTATTCCGCTTTCACATAGGTGATGCCCAGGTTGCGCCGGACGTTTTCGCCCACCGCGATGCGGTTGGTGGCGGCCGCTGGCTCATGCGGTTTCTCTGCCTGGCCATGCTCGTGATCACCGCAGGCGGACAACAACAGGCCTGACACCAGACACGACAACAAGACCAATTGCCGAGAACGCCGAGCACGTCGAGAAAAAACCATCGAGGAAATCATGCTCATAGCTTCGCATCCTCGGCGCGCTGGGCGTCCTCGGCGGTTGATTGGTTCTTCGAAGTCATCCAGCCCGGTAGCGCCAAGGCGATCAGGCGATTGTGCGCCAACGCCAGATCGGCGCGCAGGCGCACAAGGTCGCGCTTGCAGGTCCACACCGCGTCGAACACCTCCAACAGCAGCGCGACGTCGAGATCACCCAGGCCGGCGAGACGACGGCTGTCGGCGAGTTGCGCATCGATCAGCGGCACCAGTGCGTGTTCCATCTCGGCCAGACGTGTGCGCCGATCGACGAGCACCACCCGCGCCTGTGCACGATCATGGAGCGCGGCAGCGTGCGCAGCGGTGATCTGCTCAGCGGTCGCGGCACGCGTCGCGTCGGCACCGGCGATGGCCTGCGCGTTGGTATTCCACAAGGGAATGCTGAAGCCGATCACCGGACCGAGCGACTGGTCGCCACGGTCATCCTCGAAACCGAGGCCGAGCTTCACATCCGGGTATTGGCGACGGATCTCCAAGCGCAGGCGGGCCTCGGCCACCTGATGCGCGGCGAGCGCTTCGCGCAGACGCGGGTCATCCGGCACCTGCTCATCGCCGAGACGTTGCATCAGATCGTCACCGAGGCGCAGCGCCGGATGCAAGGTCAGCGGCGCATCCGGCGCGAGCCCCATCAAGGCGAGCAGCCCCAGGCGCTGACGTTCCGCTTCCGCCGCCAGTTCCTTGGCGGTGAACCCCGCACGCAGCCCAGCGATGCGCACCGCCCGCGCGGCGATCCCGGACAGCTCCCCGGCAGCACCCAGCCGCGCGGCGATGGCGTCCAACTGCGCGACCTCCTCGGCGAAGGCCTTGGCCTGAAGCTGTTCCAGGCTGACAGCCGACCACGCGATCCAGGCATCACGCAGCACCGCGAGGGTGCTCCACTCCTGCGTCAGCAGCCGTTCGCGTTCCGCCTGCGCCAGTCGCTCGGCATGGGTGCGCTGCAATCCCAGGCGTCCGGACAACGGCAGGGTGAAACTCACGGCCGCGGCCAGGGTCCACGGCTTGGCCATCGATTCGAGGGCATGCAGAGCGTCGAAGCCGATCTCCGGCGCGTCGAGCGCGCCGGCCTCGCCCGCTTCGGCAGCGGCGATGCCGGCCTGGGCGCGCGCTTGCCGCAACGTCGGATTCCACAGCAGCGTGAGCATCTCGGCCTCGGCCAAGTCGATGCCATCAGCGAGGGTCAACCGTGCCGGCACTGCCGCGCCACGTTCATACAGCTCGCGGGCGAAGGCCGCCACGGCGTCGCCCTGCTGGTGACGACTGCGCCACTGCGCGTCGAACGCCGCGAGATCGACCGGCTGCTCACGGTACGTGGCGCAGCCGGACAGACTCAGGGCAAGACAAAAAAAGAACGGGAGTGGGCGACGATGCACGGGGCCACCTGGAAGGGGTGAGCGGGCACCACGGCGACATGCCGTGGTGTGACCGTACACCTCAAACCAGCAGGCGGATATGGACGACGAATGGTGATGGCGGTGGTCCGCCGACCATCTGATGCGCGGACGCCCAGGCATTCCCGGCCGCACTGCTCAGATCGGGTACGGTGGCCAGTACCGCACCGCTCGGAAGTGCGCCCCAGACCTGCCATGCAGCCGTCTGGTCATCAAGCACCAGCGAGAGCGCAAGATCCAGACAGCCATCGCTGTCGTGCGGACAGCAGTCGTGCTCACCACAAGCCTGACCAGCAGAGCCATCCTGCGCATGGTGTTCATCCACCAGCGCCACGGTTTCCGCATGGACGCACACGAACCAGCCACGCGGACAGAGCGATCCCACCAACACGGCAAACGCCAGGGCCAGAGCGATGGCTCCGGTGGAACGATGCAGTAGGTGGTGGAGAGCGGACATGGTGGTGTGGGATAGCCGGTGCTGCGATGACGCGCAAGCGGCGCTTGGCTTACCGTCGACCCGTGATCCGCCGGTGACCCGCGTCAGGTGACTACTCCTCAGAACAACACCACCCCGCGCAGGCTGCCGATGAACAGGTCGTCCTCGCTGCTGATGCCGCCCGGATGGACGAACCATTGGAAGTCCGGTTGGATGGTGAGCCAGCCGGCGGCCTTGAAGCCGTAGAATATCTCCAGCACGCGTTCGTCCGCATCGCTGGGCGCGCCGGTGGCACGGCTGGTCTCTAGCCATGAATGGCTGATGCCGATGGTGTCGTCGGCGCGCGACGGGATCAGGCCGCGCCACACCAAGCCGATGCCGAGGTGGCGATCGTAGACGCTGAACTCGTCGTTCTCGCTCATGCCCAGTTGGATCCAGCCGGCGAGGCCCTCCGGTTTGCGCGGGTCGCTTCCCGATACCAGCATCAGGTCGCCCTGTACGTAGTAACCGCGCACGTCTTCCTTGGTGTCGCCAGCGAAGGTGGTGAAGGTGCCGCTGTGCTGCCATGCACCGAGTACCAGGCCGCTCTGGTGGCCGCGTCGACGATCATCGTTGGTGAACCCGATCTCGGCGATCATGAACACGTCGTCATCCGGAATGCTGAGCCAGTCCTCGCCGGTCTTCTTGCCGTCGGTCACCGAGCGACCGTCGTAGATGCCGAAACGCGCGACCCAGCCACCGATGTCGAGAGCAGCCAATGCCATCGTAGCACTGTCAGGGAAAGTCGGCATGGCCCAGGCGGTCGGCTCGCTGCGCGATGCAGTGTTGAGGAACTCCGCCGCGAATGGATTCCTCCCGAAGTCGCGTACGACCTCGTCCTTACCGACCTTGATGGTGAAGCCGCCGTCGAAGAACGGTTGGACGTAGAACAACCGTCCGACTTGGTTGCGATCAACGGTGTTGATCCAACTCTCATTCTGCAGCACGCCGGTTTCGCCCAGCAGATCGTCACCGGCCAGCGTCTGCCACGTCCCGGTGATGCTGCCGGCACCCGCCAAGCCGATGAAGGCCGCGATGTCCATGGTCAGGCCGGCTTCGATGAAATACCGCACACCGTTGCGTTCACCGGTGACGAGGCCATCGCGCGAATAGGCCATGCCATCTGCGATGATACGCGCTTCGAGCGCCAAGCCGTGCTGGGCGAATCCCGAACGCAGGCCGCCAAGATCACCCAGCAGCGTCGGCCCTTCCAAGGGGCCGGTGCCGCTGGTGGCGAGGTAGGGTGCCTCGACTGCGCAGGCCAACGAGGGGACGATGAACAACATCAGGAGCCGGCTCTGCATCGCGGGCAGGAAACCACGGCGCGGACCCAGCGCAAGAACACGCGCGTGACGGCACCCCCTCAGAAATACCACAACACGCGCAACGCCCACTCGGTGGCGAGGACGTCCCAGCGGTCACGGCGTTCGATGGCGGCATCGAGCGCGACGTGCGGTGTGAGCGGCGCACGCAACGCCACGCCAAAGGACCACACGTCATCCTCTTCACCCAGGACATAGCCGGTGTAACGGCCCTCGGCCAGGATCTGCGCGCCAGGCAACGACCACACCGCACCGGCGGTGACGCTCGGCCCGACGGCCCAGCCCTTGCCGGCATCGAAGCCGCGCACATCGCCGCCGGCCAACGCCCAGCACAACACGCTGTCGACCGGCTGAGCGCTGTAACCGGCCTCGGCGCTCACGCGCGCTTGCAGGCGTTCCTTGTCCGGCGCGCCCATCGCCACCGACTCGGCCCCTATCACCACCGCCCACGACCAGCGCCGGAACAGCGACTCCCAGGGATTGAGCGCGGTCAACGACAGCACATCGAGTTGCTGGAGTTCGACGCCGTCGCCTTCGCGCCAACGCAGATCGACCTCGCCCATCGCCACCTGCGCGGTCGAGAGGTAGCCCGCCGGCGGATCGAGCAGGTCGTGCAGGGCCGGACGCAGCGACAACGTGGCGAAGGATTGATCGTGGTTGTCGCCACCGCCACCGACCGCCACGCGCGTCGAGCGATGTCCGTGATCCGGCCGTGTGGGCGTCGCTGGCAACGGCGTGGCCGCCTGCTTGCCCAACGCCGCACGCGCTTTGAGGGTGGTGAACAAACGGCTGCGGTACTCCGCCTGGGTGATGGCACGTCGCCCAGCGAGCGCGTGCAGGCATTCACCCGCCAGATCCAACACCTGCGCCTGACGCGCCGCATCGCTGACCGCAGCTTGCACGGCGCTCAGCTCCACCTCGCCACGCGCCAGCGCCACCGCCAGATCGGCATCGTCCCCCAGGCTGGCGCGACCACCCTGCACGCGCGTCGCCAGACTCGGACGCCAGGTGACGTCCTGCACCAGACCGGCATCAGCGATCCAGCGCACGGTATCGACCGGCAGGACCCACGCGCCCGCATGACCGGTCAGGTCCAACCCGGGACGTGCGGCCTGCACGAGGAACAATAGGTTGAAGGAACAGTTCTCATCGAAGAACCAGTAGTCGCTCCAGATGCCGCGCAGTTCCCAGGCGTGTTGCATCAACGCGGTGGCTTCCGCCGGCGAGAGCGACAGCCGGTACTCCCACAGATCGCGCTGATCGAGGTCGGAGTATTCCTGCACCTTCCGGTGATAAGGCGTGGCGCTGAAGTTTCCTGGGAAGACCCCGAACAGGCCTTTGACCACATAGAACGGATCGAAGGCACCAGGCGGCAGGGCCGCGGCGTAGTTGATGCCCTGGGCGAGCAGTTGGCTTTCCTCACCGCCGCGCACCACCAGCAGGGTATGGCCGAACATCGAGGCCGGGCTGCTGAGGAAACCGGAGGCGAACACCAGTTGGACCTCGCGCGGACGCAGCGCCATCAGCACCGCATCAAGTTCGGGATCGCTGGCCACCGGCAGGGTCGTCGGATCAATCCCCAGGCGCTGGCACAACCACGCGGTGCGCGCGGGATACCGTGCGGCGACCGGGGCGCGCAGCCCTGGATGCGCTGGATCGGGTTCACCCGGATCTGGTGGACGCCCATCGAACAGACCACGCACGGTGGCTTCCAGTTCGGCCCACGGATCACGCACGCCCTGCGGTGAGAGGAAGAAGGTCGGATCATCGATCAGGCTGCGGTGCCCGGTCACACCGCGGGCGTAATGTAGCAAGGTCAGCCAATGCGGATCGCGGTGCAACTCCGCCGTCCGTGCGGCGGCCAGAACCTGACCGATGCGGTCGTCTGCCGGCGCCGCCGCCAGCCATGGCGGCGATGAAACGGCAGGCGTGACGGCGACCGGTCCGGCGTCACTGGTGATGGCGTCACCGGCGATAGCCAGCGTGGGCACCAACATCAAACACAACAGCGGCGCCCGGAGGCGCCGCTGTTGGAGACCGATGCGTTGATCGGTCGTTGGCATCAGGACGCGATCTTGGCGAGACCGGCGACGACGACGTCGCTGGTCACGTTCTCAGAGGCGAACACCTCCGAGAAACGGCTCTGGCAGGCGGCGTAGAACGCCGCGCGCTGGGCCACCGGGATGCCGGCGAGCTCGGCGACCGCGGCCAAGCTTTCACCCTGACCAGCAGCCATGTCGCGGGCGATGGCGTCGAGATTGTCGTTCACGTAGTCGCGCAGCGGCTTGTTCTGCACGAAATCAACCGGCTTCGCGCCACCGGTGCCGGTGGTGATGAAGAACAGCTGATTGCTCACCGAGCCGTTGGTGGTCGCCGCCAGGGTCTGGCCCAGGACGGTGTCGGTGTAGCCCATGGCTTCGAAGAGCATGGTACCCAGACCAACACCGACGTTGGCGCGCAGGTTGGCATCTTCCGCAGACTGGCCGACGGCGCAGACGGCGAATAAGGCAGGAATGATGAGTTTCTTCATAGGCCCCTTTCATGGGAGTTGCTGCACGGTTTGCGGATCAGCCGCGGACTGTCAAGGCGGGTACCCAGTGATTGCCACAGGTACGAGTGAGTGGGACCGATGGACGGACATAGCGGTTGCAGCACCACACGCCGTGCGGGGACGCGCTGACGTACCGGAGAGCTACTGCCTGATCTCCAGCGGATTGTGGTAGAGGTCGTCCTCTTCATCCCACGTCACGCCGTTGCCCTTGAGCTGCTCGATCCATTCGTCCCAGGTGCGGATGATCTCGCGCGGAGACGTTCCTTTTTGCGGGCCGAGGAAGCCGAGGTCTTCGAGCTGCTCGACGTAGGCGGTCGCCTTGTTGTAGCCGATGTTCAGTTTGCGGCGGAAGAAGTCCGCGCCCGAACGGTTGTGCCGGTACATCGACTGGACGGCCTCGTGAAACTGGCGGTCGCTCAGCCATTCGCTGCCTTTGGATGAGCCGCTGCCGCCGCCACCTTCCATCTGCACCGCGCCGACCTTCTGCACGTCCTCGTTGTAGGTCGGTCGGCCCTGCGATTTCGCATGCTCAATAATGGCGTTGATCTCGGAATCCTTCAGCCACACGCCCTGGCCGCGAATCGGTGCGCTGGTGCCGGGCTGGAGGAACAACAGGTCGCCCTTGCCCAGCAGGTTCTCAGCGCCACTGACGTCGAGCACCACGCGGGAGTTGTTCTTGTCGACCACGCGGAAGCAGATGCGTGAGGGCAGATTCGATTTGATCAGGCCGGTGACCACGTCCGCCGACGGACGTTGGGTGGTCAGGATCACGTGGATGCCGCAGGCGCGCGATTTGGCAGCCAGGCGGACGATCGATTTCTCGACCTCTTTATTCACCATCATCAAGTCGGCGTATTCGTCGACCAGCACGACGATGTAGGGCATCTTCTCGCCGCCCGTGGGGATGTCCTCCGGCTTGAGTTCGCGCTTCGCTAAGCGGAAACGCATCTCGTCTTCCGTCAGATCATTGTAGGCCTTGATGTCGCGCACGCCGGTCTGGCGTAGCGCTTCGTAGCGTTCGTCCATCGTGCGGCAGGCCCATTCGAGCGCCGCGTGCGCCTTGGTCATTTCGGTGATCGGTGGCGCGAGCAAATGTGGAATGTCTTCGTAGCCGGCGAGTTCGACCATCTTGGGGTCGATCATGATGAACTTCACTTCTTCCGGCCGCTTGAACAACAGGATCGAACAGATCATCGCATTCATGCACACCGACTTGCCCATGCCGGTGGCACCAGCGACCAGCAGATGCGGCATCTTCGCCAGATCGCCGAGCATCGGTTTGCCGACCACGTCGCGACCGAGCACGATCGGCAAGGCCATGGTTCCTGGGTCGATCTCTTCAACCAAGTCACGCATCACCACCGCTTCTTTGACGCGGTTGGGCACTTCGATGCCGATGGTGGTCTTGTTCGGCAACGGCGCGACGATGCGGATGCCTTCGGTGCCGAGCTTCATCGCCAGATCTTTTTCGAAGCCTTCGACCTTCTGCACGCGCATCGACTGGTCGAGCAGACGGATTTCGTACTGCGTCACCACCGGACCGCGCGTGGCGTTGACCACCTGCACACCGACGTCGAAGTGCGAGAACACCTCTTCGATGGCGCGCGAGATCTGGTTCTTCTCCGCATCGTGTTCGGCGGAGCGTTTTTCCGGCAGGTCGTCGAGCAGATCGACCGGCGGCAGCACGTAGGCGTTGGGATCGTCGCTGGTTCTTTCGCGTGGTTTGGGCTTCTTCTTGGGCTTGGCTGGTTCGGCGTTGCTCTGCGCAACCTCGTCTTCGGATTGATTGATTGGCTCAGCCACTGGCGCGACCACCGGCGTGGACACAGCGGGCATGGTGCCCGGAGCCTTGGCGGTGGCGGTGTTGTTCGACGCTGTCAACGCCGGGGTGTCCTGGAACGGTGCGATCGGCTCCGACGTGCCGGGCCCAGTGGTCCGCCGCGCCAGCGCCTGCTTCTGTAGGCGGATCTTGCCCAGCAATTCTTCGGCATCCGGAGGCAGCGTCGACTCATCCTGCGCGATGCGTTTGGTCACCTCGTGGATGGCGGTGGTCGCGCGGCCCTTTAGTGGCTGCTGCTTGGCGTTGGGATCGAAGGCGGGTTTGACGCGGCCCGGACGTTCGGGCATCTCCAGCGCCGGAGCCTGCTTCCAGGTCTGCACCGCCATCCACGTACGGCGGGCGAAACTGCGCAGGCCGATGTTCATCAGCAGCAGCGCCGCAGCACCGACACACAGCAATACCCCAGCAGCACCCCATGGTCCCAGGTGTTCGACCAAGACGCCGGTACCAGCGCGATCGTAGGGACCGGCATGCGCGCAGAGGAAACCACCAAGGCTGCCACCCAGGCCGCCGAATTGGAAATGATCCCAACGGATGAGCAGCCAATCGAGGGCACGGTTCAGCGGCAACAGGTGGATCAGCCCACTGAGCGCCGGCACCAACAACGCCGCGCCGGTCAGTCGCCGCCCCAGGTTGTCGAGATCGGCCTCACGCCACACCGCGATGGCATAGCCGATGAGCAGGGCCGGGACGTAGAACGCCACCAGCCCCCACATCTGGATGAAGCCGAGGGCGATCCAGGCCCCCAACCCACCAAAGAGGTTGCGGCCTTCTCCGCCAGTGCCGGCCACCTGGCTGTGGGCGTAGGTCGCGAAGGCCAGCACCAGAAAGGCGGCCAGCGCGAGCAGAATGCCAGCAACCACAACCCGTGCGGGTCTTCCCATGCGTATCATCCCATCCGTTGGGGACGTATAACGCGGCACCCGGCGGAACCAATGCGCGACCAGCGGCGGGGCGGACATCTGGTCGCACCCACGAAGCCGTCGGCCGGGGCATCCCATAGTGCCGTTCGGCGGTTGCGGAGCGGCCGCCAAGGACTCTGTCGCCCCCTCTTGCCAAGTACCCCTTGCCCGTTAGCGTGCCGCCCCTTCACCGCAGCTTCCCGCCGCACGACTCAGCGAGGTTCATATGGCACACAAGATGGGTACCGGTTCGACGCAGAACGGTCGCGATTCGAATCCGAAACGCCGTGGCATCAAAGCCTATGGCGGCGAATCCGTCACCGCCGGCAGCATCATCGTGCGCCAGGTCGGCTCGAAGTTCAAGCCGGGCCGCGGTGTCGGTCAGGGCCGCGACTTCACGCTCTTCGCGCTGCACGACGGCAAGGTGGTCTTCCGCAGCCGCTACGTCGACGTGGTCGGCGCGCCCGCCGCTGCCAACTAACTGACGACGTCTGCGCGACCAAGCAAGCCACCGTGGGAATCCCGCGGTGGCTTTGCTGTTTTTCGCCGAATGGGACGAGGGGCGAAAAAAGGGACGAGGGGCTAGGGTGCTGTGCCGCGCGCGTGGTGACCACATGCGTATCGAGCGAAAACCAGCGGCCACCGTGGGCACAACCGACGTCGACCCACGACCCGAACCCGAACCCCCTAGTCCCTAGCCCCTTTCTCCCACGCCTTGACCCCCTGCGCCCTCATCCACCCTCGGATGTTTCTGGGGCAACCAATGTTCGATCCCTTCTCCATCGCCGAACTGCTCAAACGCCACGGACAGGAGCACCTGCTCGCCGGAGTCGCGTCCCTCGATGACGCCACCCGCAGCACGTTCCTGCGCCGCGTGGCGGAGATCGACTGGGAGGAGATGACGCACCACGCCGAACCGCCACCGCTGGGCGAGGTCGGTGCCAGCCGCGTGGTGACGATGGACGAACGCGCTCGTCGGCGTGCCGCCCTGGTCGCCGCTGGCGAAGCCGCCTACCGCGCCGGCGCAGTCGCGGTACTGATGGTCGCCGGCGGTCAGGGCACACGCCTGGGATCGAGCGCACCCAAGGGCTGTTTCCAGGTCGCGCCGCATTCGGGCAAAAGCATCTACCAGCTCCAGGCCGAGAAGGTCCTGTCGCTCTCACGCCGCATCGGCCGCCCGGTCGCGTTCCTGGTGATGACCAGCCCGATGACCGATGAGGAGACGCGCGAGTTCTTCCAGGCGCACGGGTATTTCGGTCTGGCGGTGGATCAGGTGCGTTTCTTCTCGCAGGGCACCGTGCCGAGCCTCGACCAGCAGGGTCGCGCGCTACTGAGTGCACCGGGCAAGCTGCTGGAGAATCCCGACGGCCACGGCGGCTGTTTCACCGCGCTGGTAAAATCCGGCAATCTCGCGCGTCTGGCCAAGGACGGCGTAAAGCACCTCGTCTACATCCAGGTCGACAACCTCCTCGCGCCGGTCGATGACGCCGAACTGGTCGGCTTGGCGACGGCGGAGAAGACCGACGTCATCACCAAGGTGCTAGAGAAAGCGAATCCCGACGAAAAGGTCGGCCACCTGGTAAATGTCGGCGGCCGTGATCGCATCGTCGAATACACCGAGGTCACCCCCGAACAGGCACGCAGCCGCAACGCCGCGGGCGAACTGATCTACCGTTGGGGTTCGCCGGCGATGCACTGCTGGAGTATCGACTTCCTCGCGTACCTTGACACCAAGGGCTACAAGATCCCGCTGCACCGCAGCGGCAAACCGCTGAAGGCGTTGGTGGAAGGCGCGCTCACCGAGGTCAAAGGCTGGAAGAGCGAGCGTTTCATCTTCGACCTCCTGCCCGAGGCCACGGTCAGCATCGGTATAGCGATCGACCGCGACGCCGAGTTCGCGCCGGTGAAAAATGCCACTGCAACCAACGGCAAAGCCAACGTCGACAGTCCGGCGACCGCGGTGGCGTTGGCGCATGCACAGTACGTGGCATGGCTCGCGGCCGCGGGCGTGAAACTGTCGCTGCCGACCAACGCGCGCATTGAGATCAGCCCGTTGTACGCGGCGACCAGGGAACAGTTCCTCGCCAAGTGGGACAAACGCGTGACGGAACTCAGCGGGGATTATTACCTGGAAGGATAAGCCCTCCGCGGAGCACTGATCGCCATGCTGTACCGACAACGGACGAAAGAGGCGACTAACGAACGACACCGCATACGCGCGTCGTGGTTCGGAACCGCATCCCTGGGCATCATGTGTGGTTTGATCCTCGCCAACGGTGCGGTCCCATTATTCAATCACCCGGTCGTGCTCCTGTTCGCGTCCCCGCTCACCTGCCCACTGTTCGCATGGCTGGCGATAAGATGCCTGATGACCACTGGTGCAGGAAACCAATTTCACGCTTGGATTGCGTTGGCACTCGTTGCCTTCATCGTCGTTGTCCAGGTGATCGAACTTTCTCCCTACTTCCCCCCCTCCACCTGGGGTTAGGCTTGGCAGCCATGCGAAGCATTCATGCCGCTACCGACCGATGATCACGGCACCGCGATGAGGCGCACGACCCAATGATGTCCCTCACCGATCCTCGCTGGTCGACGTTCGACGGCGCCTACCGCATCCCGTTCGATGCGGCCACGCCGCTCAGCGGTTTCCAGGCCGGCACGTTGTCCAACGAGCAGTTCTGGTACGTGGTGTGGAATGACCTGTTCCATCAGGATGATGTCGGCGTCGCGAGTTACGCCGCGGTGCCGCAGATCATCCGCCTCTACGAACAGCGCAATCTGTTCGATTACAACCTCTTCGCCTTCGCCGCGAGCGTCGAACGGGTCCGCCACCACGACGACAATCCGGCCATCCCCGCCTGGTTGGAGACGGAGTACCGCTCCGGCTTACAGGCGATCATCCGTCATGGCGTCCGGCATCTGACCGACGAGTGGGATGCCGTGACGCTCAAAGCCTTCCTCATGCTAGTCGCGGTCTACAAGGGCAATCACGCGCTCTGCGATCTGCTCGACTGCGTCGATGATGGCGATGAACAAGGCGCGATCGACGCGATCACGAAGCGCTGATCACTATCCACATCTGAGAGTACCGTTCGCACGATGCCTTGCTCCCAGTGAGCGCCGGCTTCCAGCCGGCACGGGGCAATCTGGTTTCCTGTGTCATCACCACGAACATCACCGTGGTCCCACTCTGCCGGCTGGAAGCCGGCGCTCCCAGGGGAACCGCTTCGTTCACCTCGTGATCACGGCCCCTTCGCTGCCGGCACCACGTTGATGGTGCCCATCAGTTCACTGTCGATGGTTTCACCGTCGGCGGTGTGGACCTTGCACTTGACCGCGAACTGGTTTACCGGCTTGAGGCCGTCGATCTCCAGGAACACGCCCATGCCATCAGCGGTGAGCTTGGCAGATTTCACCGCCACCACGTCGCCGTCGGTCTTCTTGTCCGGATCGGTCACCGAGTACCAGCCGGAGCCGTAGTTCTCGGTCCAGCGGTAGTTCCACTGCTTGATGCCGAAGTTCGCCGGATCGGCGGCAGCGGCGTCGAGCTTGGCAGTGAAGCGCACCAGCACGCCGTTGTTCTTGATGCTGTAGGAGAACGGCAGGCGCACCGGCTTACCGGTGAAACGGATGCGGTCGAAACCACCGGGTTTGGCCGCCGTGGTCTGGCCCATGCCCAGGCCGGCGACGTAAAACTGACCGTCAGCAGCATTGAAGCGGCCACGCAGCGCGGATGAGCTGAGCTTGATCGGGAAACGCACCACGCCGCCCTGACGCACGCCATCGACTTCTTCATGGAAGACGTGGAAGAGTCCGGCCTTGCCGTAGCTCATGTGCAGCAGTTCATCCTTGAACGGACCCCAACGATCGCTGGTCACCCATTGTTGGCTGCATGCGCTGCTTTCGGTGCCCTGCGGCAGGAAGGTGAGCGGACGCGGCGGACGGATCTCGCGACCGTGGGCGGTGTTCTTCACGCCAAGGAAATCGCCGTCCTTGACCCAGTGGATCGGCGACGCCGGCACCCACACGCCTTCATTGTCAGACTCCGTGATCTGCCCATCGGCGCGCACCGCCGAACCGTTCGGCATACGCAGGCCGGTGGCAACCACGTCGAGCTTGGAACCGTCCTTGCTCAGACGCATAACCGTACCCATGTGCGGCGTCAGACGTTGGAATCCACGACCGCCGGAACGGATCGCGCCGCCGACCGAGAAGATGAAGTTACCCGCGGGATCGGTATTGAGATCGCAGACGAAGCTGTGGAACGACGGCGATTGCAGCAGGTCCATATTCATCATCTCGAAGAAGTCGGCCTCGCCGTCCTTATCGAGATCGTACAGCCGCATGATGCCGTCGCGCACCGCGACGTGGACGGTGCCGTCGACGATTTTGATGCCGAGCGGCGCATGCAGGCCGGCGGCGAAGCGGCGCCACTTGACGCTCTCCAGTTTCTCATCGATGCCACTCACGACGAAGATGTCGCCGTTGAGCGTGGCCAGCGCCGCGCTCTTGCCGTCGGCGAAGAAGTCGAGCGCGCTCGGACGCATCCAACAGTTCCACGGGGTCTTCTCTGGGATGCCGATGGCGTCCACGGCGTAAGCCTGCTCGTCGGAGCCGAGCGTGCCTTTGGTCTCCAACACTTCCGGCCACACCGACGGACCGCCCTTGGTCTTGGGCGTCAGATCAGCGGGCTGCGCCGCTGCCTTGGCGATGGCACTGAGCGCTGCGGGAGCGATGTCCTTGCCGGCGACCACCACCTTCACGTTGGCCGCGCCGCCAGCGGGCAGACGCAGCACCAGACGTTTCTCCACTACTTCGATCTTCGCACCCGCCGGCGCGGCGACAATCGCGGCGCGCGGATCACCGGCGCTAACCACGCCATCCGCTTCGGCGGCGTCGCCGGTGGCGTCTGCCAGCACGACGGTCATCGGCTTGTCGTGCGCCGCGATGGTGAACGAGCGGGCGATGGCCTTGGCCTCGCCGGACTTCTCCAGCGATAACTGCTCAAGCACCTGCGCGCCAGCGACGGTGTAGCTGAACACCGTCTCGCGACCGTGGCGGTAGTAACCCTTGGTGCGCGACCATTCCTTCGGCAGCGAACCGGGACGCGGCAACGGCGCGATGAGGTCAGCGCGCGGATCGGTGAGCAAACCGTCCGGGCCGGCCCAACCGACATCCTTCGTGGCGAACAACGCCGGCCGCGTCAGGCGCGACGTTGGCCCGTGGGTGCCGTCGAGCCACCAGCCGATGAGTTTCGGCGCACCATCGGTCCAGGCGCAGGCGATACGCTGTGAGTCGAGATCGAAGATCGCGCCGTCAGTCATCTCCTTGTCGAACATCACCACGATGCCCTTGGCCACCGAGTCGGCGGTATAGAGACCGGTGTCGTTGTCGTACTTAGCATCCGGCGCACAGACGAAGCTGCCGGCGAAGAAGCCGCCGTAGTCGATCTGCTCGACGCGGTGCCGCTGGGGCGGCTTGGGCTGGTCCTTCTTCTCTTCGCCGATGGCGGGCAGGCCGAAAGCGACGGACAGGGCGAGGGTGGAGACCAGGGCGGGATGACGCATGGGGCGGGGTTCCAGGGAGAGGACGGGAAGGTGCGCAGGAAAGTACGTCGAACTACGGGTGCGCGTTGCCGGACATCTGATTGATCAGCTGCCCGCGTGATGTGATCCCGCAGCGCTAGGTCACAGGACGATGCACCCGGCAGTGCCGCAACCGCGGCACCCCCTGGCCTGTGGCCGTCCGGTGCTACGCTCGCGCCCCCCATGACTGAGAACCTCTTCGACCTGCTCTCCAGCCGCGGTTTCGTGGCCCAGTCCACCGATGCCGAGATGCGCAAGCGTCTGGAGTCGCCGGTCACTGCCTACATCGGCTTCGATCCCACGGCGGACAGCCTGCACGTCGGTTCACTGGTGCCGATCATGGGCCTGATGTGGATGCAGCGCTGCGGCCACAAGCCGCTGGTGCTGGTCGGCGGCGCCACCGGTCTGGTGGGTGATCCCTCCGGTAAGACCGCCATGCGACAGATGCTGACCCGCGAGGACATCGACCGCAACGCGCAGGCGATCGCCAAGCAGATCGGTCGCGTCGTCCGCTTCGATGACTCCGCGACCGGCGCCAAGCTGGTCAACAACGCCGACTGGCTCGCGAACCTCAACTGGATCGAGATGCTGCGCGCGGTCGGCCCGCACTTCAGCGTCAACCGCATGTTGACCATGGATTCGGTCAAGGGCCGCATGGAAAACGGCGGCATCACCTTCCTTGAATTCAACTACATGGTGATGCAGGCCTACGACTTCGCCCACCTCTTCCGTGCCGAGCAGTGCACGGTGCAGATGGGTGGCCAGGACCAGTGGGGCAACATCGTCATGGGCATCGAACTCGGCCGGCGCACCGCCGACGCCGATCTTGCCGGGCTGACCTTTCCCCTCGTGACCAAAAGCGACGGCGGCAAGTTCGGCAAGTCGGAGAAGGGCAACATCTGGCTTTCGCCTGAACGCACGCCGGTGTACGAATTCTTCCAGTTCTGGCGCAATGTCAGCGACGTCGACGTGGCGAAGTTCCTGGGCTTTTTCACCACCTTGCCGATGGACGAGGTGAAGAAACTCACTGAGCACCAGGATCAGCGCATCAACGATGCGAAGATCGTACTGGCCTACGAAGTCACCAAGCTGATCCACGGTCAGGCTGCGGCTGACCAGGCACTCGCCGATGCGAAAAATGCGTTTGGCGCTGCGCATGACGTCACCGGCGACAGCATTCCGCACGCCGACATCGCCATGAGCGAACTGGAAGTCGGTGCCGGCCTGCTGGCGCTGCTGGTGCGCGCGAATCTCGCCACTTCCAACGGCGACGCGAAGCGCTTGATCCAGGGCGGCGGCGTCAGCATCCACGACACGCGCATCGATGACCTCCAACGCAAGGTCACCGCAGCGGACATCAAGGACGGCCACGTGCTGCTGAAGGCCGGCAAGAAGAAGCTGTTCCGCTACGACGTGCGGTAACGATGGATTGCAACGACGATGCGCAGTTGGACTTCCGCGTCCCGCAGGGACGCCATGGAAATAGCCCGGCACTTCAGTGCCGGGGAGAATCGACGTGATGCGGCAGTCCCGGAGGGACGGCTGAGACATTGATGTCTCAGC
>JACDEI010000062.1 GCA_013816485.1 Planctomycetota bacterium | reverse complement strand
CTGATCGCCTGCGCCAGGAAGTTACTCATCCGACTCAACACCATCGCCGCAAAAGCGCTCAAACCGACCACACAGATCCAGGGAACTATCGCTTGATCTCTACACAGTCACTTCGTGGTGAAAAATCAGAAAGCGCTCGCCTATCGCTGGCGGATGGGATAGCGATAAATGTCATGGTCAGGGCAGTCGAGTGATCGCCGTATTCCGATTCCTGGGCGTGATGAGCGTGCTGCTGGGGACGTTGGCCCAGGCCGCTGAACCAATCACCAGCATCGCCGTCATCCGTTCGCTGCCGCGCAGTGAATCAGGGAAACGTCCGCCGGTGCTGGTGCGCGGTGTCATCACCTTCCGCTGGCCGGTGCCGTGGAATTCGTTCTGCATCCAGAGTGACGAAGGGGGGCTGTGGATCTCGACCTCGATCGCGCGGCGAGAGCAGCTGCTGGCGGAGGACGACACCTCGTTCGATACGTTGCGCGAAGGCGACGAGGTCGAAGTCACCGGATTACTCGACGCGGGTGGTTATGCGCCCGACGTGTTGCCCACCGCCGTACGTGTGCTCAGCCATCGCGGCATGCCGCAGGCGCGCACGGTGCCGTACACGCGCCTGCTTACCGGGGCTGAGGATCCCATCCGCGTCGAAGTCGCTGGGGTGGTGCAGCGGGTATCCGGGCCGACCGGCGCGCGCTGGTTGGTGGAATTGGAAACCGGCGTTGGGCGCGTGCTTGCCCATGTTCCTGATGGCCCGGGATTCGACCCGCGCACGTTGACTGATGCGGAAGTCCGTCTGCGTGGGGTCGCCGCCTCGTCACGCAACTGGCGTGCAGAGTTCATCCGTCCGCGCGTGCTGGTGGCGAGTGTGGCGGATGTGCTAATCGACCGCGCCGCGCCACCGGATGCGTTCGCGGCACCGCAGACAACCATTGCCGAGCTGGCGTCTTATGCGCCGGGTGGCCGCTCATTGCATCGCCGTCGGGTCAGCGGCGTGGTCACCTGGGCGGACGCGATTGATGGGATCGTGTTGCAGGACGGCATGCGGGCGATTCGTGTCGACATCATCGATCGTGAGCACGGTCTGGTGCCGGGCGATCGTGTTGACGCCAGCGGCTTCATTGACGCCAACGCGGCAGTCGCCGGTTTGCGTGGTGCGATGGTGCGTCGACTCGATCACCCAGGGGAACCGCTGCCGTTGCCCGCCACGTTGGCCGACGTGCGCCGTGCCTTTGAGCCGGTGCGGAATGGACGACCGGCGGGACCGCACGACTACGATCATCTGCTGATTCGCGTCGAGGGCTGGTTGTTGGCCGTCCAACGCGATGCCAGTGATCACGGCCGCCGACTGGTGCTCGATTGCGCTGGTCAGGCGACCATGGCGGATCTTGGCGGAGACGCGACCACGCTTGATGCGCTCACCATCGGTTCGCGGGTGGCCGTCACGGGTGTCGCGGTGATGCACTACGACCGTGGAGACCTGATCGCGGATTACATCGCGCCGCTGCGCATCGATCTGCGCCTGCGTTCGCCGCAGGACGTGCGCGTGGTGCAGGCTGCGCCGTGGTGGACGCCGGTGCGCCTTGCCATCGCCATCGGCGTGTTGGGCGCGGTACTGTGCGCGGCGGTGGCGTGGATCCTGAGCCTGCGGCGTTCACTGCGGCTGCGCACCGTGAGGCTTGAAGAAGTCATGCGTCTGCACCGCAACGCAGAGTTGGAGTACCAGGCGGTGCATCAGGAACGCCGGCGTTTGGCCGCCGACATGCACGATGGTCTGCAACAACTGCTCGCCGGCGCGGCCTTCCGTCTGGAAGCGGCCAATGCTCGGCTGAGCGGTGCTGATCCCGCGGTGGCCGAACAACTCAGCGCCGCGCGTGTCGCCTTGCTGCGCACGCAGGAGGGTTTACGCGATTGCTTGTGGGGTCTGCGCCACGTCGACCAGGCGGAGGACGGTCCCCGTCAGTTCGCCGGTCTGCTCGAACAGGCCGCCGCAGCGATGGAACACTGGCCGCGTGGTGCGCTGACCGTCATCATCGCCGGCGAACCGTATGCGCTGTCGCGCCACGTCATGGGCAGCCTGCTGCTGCTGATGCAGGAGGCGGTCGGCAACGCCTTCAAACACGGCGCGGCGAAAACGGTCCGCATCACCCTGCACTACACGCCGAATGAATTCGCCATGGAGCTGGTCGACGACGGCACCGGCTTCGACGCCACCGCCGTCGCTGGCACGACCGACGGCCACTACGGCATCGAGTCGATGCGCCACCGCATGCACTGGCTCGGCGGCGATGCCGCCATCACCAGCCGCCCAGGCGCCGGAACCACCGTCAGCGTCCACCTACCGCGCGTACGAGCGCAGAGCGGTGATGAGCAGGACGGAACGCAGAGGAAGGCAGATTAACCGCAGAGGCCGCAGAGGGCGCAGAGTTTTTTTGGTTCATCGGCGAGTCGAGTGGGTGGTATGCGGTCAATCGAGCATTGAGCCCCGACCGGGGCGGACGACTACAGCCCAGCACGACAGTGCTGGGTAAATATGCCACCATTGAGGCCAAGTCCTGAAAGGACGACCGATCTATAGCGGTGCGTGAGCGCCGCATGGCGAATCCCGGCGCTGTCGCACCGGGCGAGATCGGTCGTCCCGCTGGGACTCGAAAACAAAGGGTCCGTTTTCCCAGCACTGTCGTGCTGGGCTGTAGTCGTCCGCCCCGGTCGGGGCTGATTTCCGGTCATCGGGGTCGCGCGTGTTCCGGCGGACCGATCCTTCTCCCTTGACCATCACGCACTCTCTCATCTCGACGAGGAGCCGGTTAAATTGTCTGCGTAGCGCACCGCACACCTTGGACATCCGCAGCAGGCATGCGTCCACGCCGGCCAACGTCGTCCGTACCACCGCAGCAGGAGCACCGGCATGAACGATCAGCGTCGACCATCGCGGCGCATCCCCCAGGTCAGGGATAGCCGTGGCGTGGCCGAGGCCTGTGCTGAACGCCTGCCGCACGCCGGGATCCGCCTGCTGATCGTCGATGACCACGCGGTCGTGCGTGAAGGCCTGGAGGCGATGCTCGTCGTCGATCCCGGCATCACCCGCATCACCACCGCCGCGAGCGGTGCCGACGCTATCCGCGCCTGCACGGCGGAGACCCCCGATGTGGTGCTGCTTGATCTGCGCATGCCCGGCGGCGACGGCCTGGGCGTGCTCGACATCATCCGCGCGCGTTGGCCGAGCGTGCGCGTGCTGTTGTTGTCCGCCAACGCCAGCACGACGGAAGTGCTGCGCGCCCGTCACGCCGGCGCTGCCGGCCACCTCACCAAGACCACCGATCGCGCGTCCCTGCTCGCCGCCATCCGTCTGGTGATGGGCGGCGGCACCTGTTTTACCGATACCGCTGCGCCGGTGGTCGACACCCACGGCCTGAGCGCGCGCGAGCTAGAGGTGCTGAGCCACCTCGGTCGCGGCCTGTCCAACGACGACCTGGGGCGCGTGCTCGGCGTCAGTGCCGAAACCATCAAGAGCCATCTGAAATCGGTGTTCGCCAAACTCGGCGTCACCGGACGGACCGAGGCGGTGGCGCGGGCGTTTGAGTTGGGGTTGGTGACGCGCTGACGTTTCTTACGCCCTATGAGCGCCGGCTCACTGTCATTGAATGAAGTTCCCGTAGGTCACGGTGAGCCCTGGAAGGGCACCCAACCTCCAGCCCAGCGCATGAGCGCTGGGAATACGGGCGAAAATCACCAACCAGTCCTGGAAGGACGATCGTTCCGGCGGTGGTGCGTCAGCGCCATCGCTTCCCATCCGGCGCTCACGCACCGGATATCAGCGGTCGTCCTTCCAGGACTGGCTGTTGTACACATCGGTACCCAGCGCTCACGCGCTGGGCTGGAAGTTGGGCGTCCCTATCGGGACTCAGGAAACAATGTTTGGTCACCGCCCGCCTGCCCCAGATCGGTTCATGCGCGGCGGGCACACCAGTCACGGTGTCAGCATCAACGAGACGAAATACCGGCACATTCGCTGACTCCGCTCATCGCGTCAGGTGGTTCACCGTAGCACCGCTCCAGATGGCCGGCCACTCATCCCCCACCCGGGGGATGGAGTCCCGTTCCGGTGCCCTACGCTGAACCCCACTCCCATGGCCACCACACCCCGCTTCCTCCTCCGTGCCGTCCTGCCGCTGGTGTCGTTGCTGGCTGCGCCGGTTGGCATCAGCGCGGCGGATACCGCCGCCTTCGACCATGTGGTCAAACCCTTCCTCGCCACCCACTGCACGTCGTGCCATGGCGAGAAGAAGCAGAGGGGCGACCTGCGGTTCGACACCACCGCCAGTAATTTCCAACGCTCCATCAGCGGATCACCGGATCGAAGTGACGGAGCGCATCTATGAGGGACGTGAGCAGAGCGACTCCGTGGCTGTTGCTGTCAGTGCTGCTGAGTTCCCGCGCACTGGCAGGTGACGTCCTCACCACCTACTGCGTGTCCTGTCACGGGCCGGAGAAGGCCAAGGCCGATCTGCGCGTCGACACGCTGCTGAAGACGCGCGTGGACGAGGCCACTCTTCCCATGTGGAAGGAGATTCTCTCGCGATTGGAAACCCGCGACATGCCGCCCAAGGACAAGAAACGTCCGAGCGAGAGCGAATACGACACCACCATTGCTAGGATCTTTGCCGATGTGGTGAAGGTAGAAACGGTGCTGGAAGCCAAGCGCCCACGGGCGATGCGTCGGCTCAACCGCAGCGAGTATGCCAACACCATTCGCGATCTCTTCGCCATCGACTATGTCCCAGGAAGTGATTTCCCCGCGGACGACGCCTTGCACGGTTTCGACAATGTGGCTGAAGGCCTCAATCTATCCCCCACTCTGGTGGGAAAGTACTTGGCGACGGCGACCCAGGTGGTCGAGCGCGCCATTCGTATCGGCGACAAACCGAGTCTACGTACGCAGGTCTACGCCTTCGAGGATGAAAAGCATCGCTATGCGGATAATGCCAAGCCCGCGGGTCTGGGTGTTTATAACGGCAATGCCCATCTGTCCTTCAAGCCGGCCAACGGGATGGCGCGCGTCATCTATATCGGTGGTCCCGCGCTTTTCGCGCGTCAGCACCAACACTCGCTGCATCGCCAGAGTGGACAGAATGAGGGCGTCTGGCGCCTGAACGTGCGCATGACCCCGCGCAGTTTCCCGGCAGTCGAAGTCGCCTCATTCACGCTCCTGGGCGGCGATGGTCGATTGGTGGCTGAGCGGGACGTACGCATCGACGCCGGTACCAAAGAGGTGGTGCTGAACGTCGAGGCCTACCACGATCGCAGTGCGGAGGAGATCGGCTTCGAACTGCAATGGACCAACGGCTATTACCAGAATTGGCCCAACCGCCGCAATCCACCCAGCAAAGATCATTACCAATCAAACCATTGGTTTTTGTACAATCACCGTCTGGTCGACGGCAAGTGGCAGGAATGGAAGCCGAGCGTTCCGGAAGAGTCTCCCTTTCCCTATTTCGAAAATGTCGAGTTCACCATCAGCGGTCCGCATCACGACCTCTGGCCGCCAGCGTCGACGCAATCGCTGCTCGGTAGCTACCTAAGCGACGGCGATGCCACCAAAGTGTTTGCGCGATTCCTGCCGCGCGCCTTCCGCCGAGCCGTGACCGCTACCGAGATCGAGCGGCTTGCCACGTTGGTTGCCGCGCAGCGCGCTGCTGGGCTAGATGCCGTAGCAGCGATGAAAGTTGGGCTGACCGCAGCGCTGTGTTCGCCGCACTTCCTCTTTCTGGTCGAAGTGCCGCCAGCCACCGCGGCACGGGGTACGTATCAGCTGAGCGGATTTGAACTGGCAACACGTCTCAGCTATTTCCTGTGGTCGAGTATGCCTGATGACGAACTGCGGGCGTTGGCGGTCGGAGGAACGCTGGGCGATCCGGCGGTACTGACGAAACAGGTGGCGCGCATGCTCGCAAACAGCAAGTCTGCAGCGCTCACAGCCAACTTCGCTCGTCAATGGCTCGGTCTCGATAAGTTGGCTTCGGTGATGCCGGAACCAAAGCTATTTCCAAATTACAGCGAAAGCCTGCGCGATGCGACGCGTGATGAGACCTTGGCATTTTTCCGCGAGGTGGTGGCGAAGAACCTGCCCATCACCGATTTCCTCGACGCCCGCTGGACGTTCCTCAATGAAACGCTCGCGGAGCACTATGGTCTGCCGGCGGTGCCAGGGCGCCTGCTTCAGAAAGTCGATCTGAGCGATGCCCGTCGCGGTGGACTGTTGACCCAGGCGGCGGTGCTGACGCTTACCAGCGAAGCCACACGCACGGCGCCGGTTCTACGCGGGACGTACTTGCTGGATCGCATCTTCAATCGACCGCCACCGCCACCGCCGCCGAACGTCGGCAGTCTTATTCCCGATGCCAGTCAGGCGAAGAGCGTGCGCGAGCACCTGGCCATTCACCGTGCTGACATCGCCTGCTCGGGCTGCCATGCCCGCATCGATCCCTATGGTTTGGTGTTGGAGAACTTCGATGCCGTCGGGGCGTGGCGTACCAGCGAGGCAGCACACGCCGATCCCACCAAGGCGACAAACCATGATGGGGTGAAGAGCCTGACTTTCCCCATCGATGCCATGGCAGAACTGAAAGACGGTAGCCATATGGATGGTATCGCCGGTCTGAAGCAGCACCTGCTAGCACGGAAATTGGATTTCACTCGCGGCTTGGCCGAGCGCATGTCCGTGTATGCACTGGGTCGCGGACTGTTGATAAGTGATCGCGGTGATCTGGATGTAATGGTGAAGGCCACGGCCACTGACAACTTCCGCATGCAGTCACTCATTCGTGCTGTCGTCATGAGCAAGTCCTTCCGTACCCGTTGAGCGAACACTGGAGCATGACCATGAATTCGCGCCCACATTCATTGCGTCCACATTCACCGCGCCCACTGTCTCGCCGCTCCGTCCTGCGCGGTGCCGCTGGAGCGTTGATCTCTTTGCCGTTCCTGGAAGCACTGACGAGTCGCTCGTTGGTGGCGGCTGAACCAGCAGGAGGAACACGCCCGATCCGGTTGCTGTGGCTGCACAGCGAGAGCGGGATCTGGATGCCCCAGTGGAAACCCACCACCACCGGCACGAACTTTGCGCTGACTCCGACGCTCGAACCGCTCGCGCCTTATCGCTCAGAAATCTCGGTCCTGAGCGGCCTTTTCCATGCCAATGCATTTAAGCGCAATGCGCAGGCCGGGCGGCATGTGCAAGACGGCATGTGCCATCTTACCGCTACTGACCTGGGCGGAACGCCAGGTGTGGCGGTGAAGAACGGGATCTCAGTCGATCAATTGGCCGCCGAGACCATCGGCGAAAAGACCCGCGTTCCGGTGCTCAATCTGTCGATCGATCGCAATGCGACCATGAGCTTCTCCGCTGGCGGAACGCCGGTTCCGGTTGACTGGGATCCGCGCGAGATCTTTTCCCGCCTGTTCGCCGACAATTCTCCCGACGCAAAAAAGCTGGCTGAGGCGCGTTATCTGCAGCAACGCAGTGTGCTGGATGATGTGATGGAGACGACTCGAGATCTGTCCACGAAGCTGGGCACCACCGATCGTCAGAAGTTGGACGAGTACCTGTCCACCGTCCGGGAGGTTGAACGGCGGGCGACGGTCACGCGGACGTGGGCCGATCGACCGGCCGTATCCGCGCCGGAAGGAACCAAGCCGCCCGGTCCGCCGCCGGATAAGGACCGCACCGCCTACGTGCGCCTGCTCATGGATCTGATGGTCTTGGCCTTGCAGACCGACCAGACCCGCTTGGCGACGCTGCGTCTGGGATTCATGGGCTGCATGTATCCGGACATCGGCTGCCCGGACAGCTACCACAACTACACCCATCACGACTTCAAAGCGGACAAGCAGGCCGCAATGGCCAAGGTCGATCAGCACCGCATCGCCCACCTCGCTTACTTCCTTGGCAAGCTCAAGGCGGTGAAAGAAGGCGAACACGACCTGCTGCACCATTGCGTCATCCACTACGGCACTGGCATGGGCGCTGATCATGAAACCACCGACTTGGCCAATCTGGTCATCGGTCGGGGCGGCGGCGCGCTGAAACCGGGTCAGCACCTCGATTGCAAAGGTAAGCCGTTGGCGGACCTCTATGTGCGCATGATGGCCACGGCAGGGATGCCAATAAAGGTGTTCGCTGACAGTAGTGGGGCGCTCAGCGGACTATGAGTGTGCGGTTATTTTTAAGTGCATGACCGTGGGTGGCGTGGTGAGGTCAGCCGGCGAGCGTACCGCAACGACGGGTAGACTCGGTGCCTCGCGAAACAGGAGAGTCATCTGAACGTCCAACAGACCACCATGTACTCCATCCCCCACCCGGGGGATTCAGCCCCACCCCGGCACGGTAGATTGAACCAACCTCCCATGGCCACCGCCCTCCGTTCCCTCGTCCGTGCCGTCTTGCCCTGCTTGGCGCTGTTGGTGTCGCCTAGGGCAGCCGCCGCGGACAGCGCCGCCTTTGACCACGTGGTCAAACCCTTCCTCGCCACCCACTGCACGTCGTGCCATGGCGAGAAAAAACAGAAGGGCGATCTGCGGCTCGACACCATCGCCAGCGACTTCGCCAGTCCGGCGACGGCGGGGCACTGGATGGAGGTGATGGAGCGCATCAATTCCGGCGACATGCCGCCGAAGAAGGAGGCACGTCCGCCGGCTGGCGACATCGCCAAGGTCGCGGATTGGATCACCGGGCAGCTCACCGAGGCCGATCGTGCGCGGCAACGCAATGACCACGCATCGGTGACCTACAGCCGACTGACGCGTGAGGAGTACCGCAACTCCATCCGCGATCTGCTGGGCGTGACGGTCGACGTGTTCGATCCCACCGGTCTGCCGGAGGATCCGGCGTGGCACGGTTTCGAACGCATCGGTTCGGTGCTGACGCTGTCGCCGGCGCATATTGAGAAGTACCTGACCGCCGCTGACCAGGCGCTGAGCGAAGCCATCGCGCTCGATAAGCAGCCGGAGTTGTTGCGTGAAAAGTTCGACGCGGTGGGCATGCGCCGCGTGCAGCACAACCTGCGCGACAGCCTCACGGCCCAGGGCGTGCTCGATCAGGTGCGTGTCGACGTGGTGCCGAATAACACGTTCATTGGCCATCCGGGCGAGGGCAACGACGTGCACGTGAAGGTGTCAGGTGAATACCGTTTCCGCGTCAAACTCAGCGCACTGCGGCCCGAGGGCGGCCGCGCGCCACGCCTGCTGGTGTACGCCGCCAGCATCAGCCGTGCGCTCTATGAAGGCGATGTCGAAGCGCCGATCGATCAGCCGACCACCATCGAGTTCACCGCGCACCTGCCGGTCGGGCGGCACCAGATCCGCCTGATCAACGCCGTGCCTGGGCCGCGCCCCGAGGACCGTCGCTCGCGCCCGATCAACGGTTCACCGTTCTTCACGTTGAAGCGCCGCCTGCCGTGGCAGATGAAGCTGACCGATGAGGTCGGCAAACCCATGTGGCCGCTAATGGTCGCCGATTTCTGGGATCTTGAAGGGCCGGTGCAGACGTCGTGGCCGCCGCCCGCTCACCAGCAGTTGTTCACGCGTGGCCCGGATGCGGCGAAGGATGCACCGAAGGACGCGGCCTATGCCCGCGACATCATCAGCCGTTTTGCTGCGCGTGCGTGGCGGCGTCCGGTGGACACCAATGAGATTGAGCGCTTGGTGCGTCTGGCGGAAAAAGACCAGGGCCTGGGCAACTCCTTCGAAGCCTCGGTGAAAACCGCGCTCCAGGCGGTGTTGTGCTCGCCGCGCTTTCTCTTCCTTGCCGAGGGCAGTGCCGGCAAAGCGCGGGCGCAGCTTGATGCGTGGGAACTCGCCTCGCGGTTGTCGTACTTCCTGTGGAGCACGTTGCCGGATGACCAGCTCACTCGTTTGGCAGCGAGTGGCCAACTGGTCGACCAGAGCGTCCTGCGTGGCGAGGTGCGGCGCATGCTCAGCGATGGCAAGGCCGCGGCCTTTGCCGAGTCGTTCCCACGCCAGTGGCTGCGCTTGCGTCAGGTCGGCATGTTCGCGCCCGACAGCAAGCTCTACCCGGACTACGACGATCATCTGCAGAGCAGCATGATCGCCGAGTCCATTGGCTACTTCCGCGAGGTGCTGACCAACAACCTGAGCGTGCGCGAATTCCTCGCCAGCGACTGGACCATGCTCAACGAACGCTTGGCGACGCACTATGGCATCAGCGGTGTGCACGGTGATGCCATGCGCCGCGTGGCGCTGAAACCCGACGACCATCGCGGCGGCCTGCTGACGCAGGGCGCGATCCTGAGCATGACCAGCGACGGCACACGCCACCGTCCGGTACACCGTGGCGTATGGGTGTTGGAGGCGATCATCGGCAAACCGCCGCCCCCGCCGCCCGCCAACGTGCCGGCGATCGCATCGGACAAAAAGGACCAGCCGAAGCAGGGTCTGCGCGCCAAACTCGAAGCGCACCGCGCGGACGAACGCTGTGCGTCCTGCCACGCCAAGATCGATCCGCTCGGTCTAGCTTTCGACCACTACGACGCCATCGGCCGCTGGCGTACTCAGGAAAAAGTGCAGGAGGGTTCCGGCGACGATCCCAAGATCGACGCCAGCGGCGAACTGATCGACGGCCGAAAATTCAAGGACCACGCCGAACTGAAGCAGCTACTGGTCACCGACCTGCCGCACTTCGCCGCGGCGCTGACTGATCACCTCGCCACCTACGCACTGCGCCGCGGCATGTCCTTCGCCGACCGTAAGGACCTGCATGCGGTCGCCGCCGCCTGCGCTGCCAACGGTTGGCGACTCGGTGATCTGGTCGAACACCTAGTCCTGAGCGACCTCTTCCAACGTCGGTGAACACCATGCCACTCCAGACTATCGATCACGGAAGGCTGTCGCCCCTGGGACCGCGGGCCACTGGCCCGCAGTTCATCGCCATGCGGGCCAGTGGCCCGCGGTCCCAGGGGCGACTGACCTCCTCGTGCACCTCATCACCGATGGATCACTGACATGAGCAATATCCGTTCGCAGACCTGGCTGATCTCCCGTCGCACCATGCTGCGTGGGATTGGCGCGACCATCGCGCTGCCATTGCTCAACGCGATGATTCCGCTCGGGGCCGCCGATTCGCCGGCGCTCAAAGGCGGAAAACCACGTCGTTCGGTGTTCGTCTACATCCCCAACGGCGTCAACGGCATGTCGTGGCAGATCAAGGAATCCGGCCGCGAGTTCAAATTTTCTCAGGCGCTCACCTCGCTCGAACGCCACCGTGACGCGGTGACGGTGTTCAGCGGGTTGTTCCAGCCGAACGGTCTGGGTCAGGCGCATGTATGCGCCGATACCTGGCTGACCGGGGCCAAGATCGACTCATCCAGTTCGCGCGCCTACAAGAACTCCGTGTCGTGCGACCAGCTCATGGCCGAGGTGACTCAGAACCATACGCGTTTCAGTTCGCTAGAGCTGTCCATCAGCGGCGGCACCGGCCAGCCCAACAACAGCAACACGCTGTCGTTCTCCCGCGACGGCATCCCGTTGCCGGCGGAGGAGAATCCCAAGACCGTGTTCGACCGTCTGTTCGGCGTCGAAGCGGGTGGCGTCGCGGTGCAGCGTCAACGCCTGGATCGTCGGCGCAGCGTGCTCGACACCGTGCTTGGCGATGCAAAAAGCCAACGCGCTGCGCTCGGCAGCGAGGACCGCACCAAACTCGATGAGTACCTGTCTTCCGTACGTGACATCGAGCAACGCGCCCAACGCATGGACGCCTGGCTCGACGTGCCCAAGCCGCAGGTCGACGGCGCGAAGTTTCAGCGCAATGTCTCCAAGGACATTGCCGGTGAATACTACCGCACGATGTACGATCTCATCCTGCTGGCGCTACGCACCGACATGACGCGCGTGGTGACCTACATGAGCGGCACCGAAGGGAACGGCCTTGCGATCAAAGAGATCGGCATCACCCAGTCGCGGCACAATCTCTCGCATCACAACGGCCAACCCGAAATCCTCGACCGCCTGACCAAGGCCGACACCTTTTTGATGGAGCAGTTCACGTATTTCCTCGACCAACTGGCCAAACACCAGGAAGACGGTGAATCGCTACTCGACCGCACCATGGTGCTGTGCGGCAGCGGCATGAGCTACGGCCACAGCCATTCCAACAGCAACCTGCCGATCCTGCTCGCCGGTGGCCGTGGGTTGGGATTGAAGCACGGACAACACATCGACTACACCCGCCCGCACCTCACGCAGGACTACACCCTGACGTATGAAGAATGGCAGAGCCTGTGCGGCAAACCAAAGGACGACCAGGCGCGGCTCAGCAACGTGCAGCTGACCATGCTGCAGAAGATGGGCGTCGAGGCTGCGCAGTTCGTCGACAGCGTCGGCGCGGTATCGGAGATCGTCGCGTGAGCACGGACAGCAAAGCAATCAAACCGCAGAGCACGCAGAGGGCGTGGAGCGTGGTGGCGAGGAACGCGTCCGGAGCGTTGTGCCTTCCGTCCCGCAGGGACGTGATGGAAATAGCCCGGCACTTCAGTGCCGGGTATGACGCGTGGATGCCATCAGTCCCGGAGGGACGGCTGAACGTTCTGGTGTCAGTCGTCCCTCCGGGCAATGCCTCATCTTCGTTCCTTGACCCGGCACTGAAGTGCCGGGCTATTTCCATGCCTCCCCGCTGGGGCGGCGAACTCCGCGTGCCACAGGTGCGCCGCTCAGTCTTTCTTATCTGCGCCCTCTGCGCCCTCTGCGGTTTGATCAGTGCTCCGCTGTCCGCCGCGAACATCAACGACGACGTGGCCAAGTACGCTAACGCGCCGCGTCCCTTCCCGACTTGGGAGAGCGCCAAGCCCATCAACGGTGCGTTGGTCGAGGTCGACGTCATCCACCGCACCGCCATCGTGCGCGAGGACGGCAGCGGAAAACTGCATGTAGTCGCCATGCCGGCCAACGGCGTGGTCTGCCGGCTTGGGGTGGAAGGCGACCTGCGCGATGTGCCGCTCGGCACGCATGGCCGTTGGTACCTGCTGCCTGACAAACGCGGCGCGCTGACGCAACTCGGAGCGTTCCATGACGACGCCACACTATCCGCGCGTGACAACGTTCGCTTCCGCGTCGACGCGATCGCTGCTGCCAGCAGCACTTTTACCATACAGCCGATGAAGGGTGACCAGCCCGCCGCCGGCGCCGCCAAGATCGCGCTGAAAACCGACCAGTACACGCGTTTCCGTAAGGGTAATGCAGATGCGAAGTTCGCTGATGTCGCAGTCGGCGACCTGCTGACACTCAACCGCAGCGGTGACAGTGCCGCTCATCGTGCGAGTGAATTGTGGATCGGCGCAGACGCGCAGACGCGCGCGGTCGAGGGCCAACTCAAGGCGCACTTGGAGTTCCTCAAAGTCCGCGGCCTGCCCGCATGGGTCGAGGCGATCGACGGCAAGAACCTGGTGCTCACGCCCTTCGCCGCGTCGCCGGCCGATCTGTTGGCGATCATGAAACTCGCCGACATCAAACCGGAGGAATGGGCCAAGGGCGGGCGTGGTACCGCGGGCACCGTGGTCGCCAATCAGGAACTCCGCAGTTACAACCCTCCGGTCGATCGCGAGTGGGGCCGCTGGGTCGACTGGCAGCCAGTCGAATCGCATGGTATCGGTCATGGCGGCCATCGTTGGACGGTGACGGTCAACCACCTGCTCGAAGGTTTCCGCCCAGGCGAGGTCGTGCGGGTGTTCGCGCGCGACAACTGGAAGGTCGAAGACATGCCCTTCGGCGAAGGCATCTACGACCACGTGTGGGAAAGCCCGGAGATCGATCCCGGCGCGTACCCCTATCGTACTGATTTCTGCAACGACCACCTGCCGTGGTACCGGCTGCAACCGGGTAAACTTCCCGCTGGGGAATCCGCACATCAGCGCTGGGGCGATCTCATCGAACTCGCCGCCGATGGACGCAGCGGCCGCTTCCGTGATGAACTGACTGGGAAAACCAACTCGTTCACCGTGCCGCCGTGGGGCACCGCGTGGTCGCAGGGGGGCGAAGCGCTCCTCAGCGACATCGCGCTCGGCACGCGTTGTCGTTTCGCTTTTCACCAGGACGCGGGCGGTGCCTTCACCGTCGCCTCGCAGGTGCGCGATGAGTTCACCGTGCAGCAGCAACGTCGCCTGACGGCGCGTGTCATCGCGGTGCGTGCCGATCGCGGCGAGATCCACGTCGCCTGGCAGCTTCCGAAGGAGCAGAACTACGACGGCGACTCGGTTACGCCGCCCGACACCGGTTCGGCGATCCTGCCGGTGGATGCTGACACCAAGCTGTGGCATGGCGAGCAATCCGTCGCCCTCGCGGATCTCAAACCCGGCGACGTGCTGCTGATGAACCGCACCGGCGGCACCAGCACCACGCTGCAGCGCTGCACCGGCCTGTGGATCGGTGACGACACCATCAAGGCCCTCGCCGAACGTCAGCGCCAGAAACACGAGCAGGACATGCGCCGCCTCGGCATCCCCGCACTGGTGGAAAAGATCGACGGCCGCCTGATCACCATGATGGTGATCGGCGCCGACCGCGGGGCGTTCAAAGGCCGCCTGGGCGGCGATCCGTGGGGCAAGCAGGTGCACCTCCAAGTGGTCGACGAGCGACTGAAACCGCGCGGCGCACCGGTACCGATGGGTTTCAACAACAACGTCCCCGAAGGCCAAACCTACGGCTGCTACGGCGCATCAGGGCGTCACTGGATGTTCGACAACGGCGACAAGCCGATGCCGGATGGTCTCGTCGCCGGCGGTTGGATCCGCGTCTTCAACCACGGTTGGGCATTGCCGTCGGCGCAGTGACGCGGGCGTGATTCGGTTTCGTCGTGGCACGGGCGTCTCGCCCGTGGTCTTTTGCGCCTGACCACGGGCGAGACGCCCGTGCCACGGAACAGACACACGTCTGGTTGGTGGTTCAGGTGATCCCGTTCACGTGGATCCCAACAACACCGGCACCGCCGCGATGTCCGCCCGGATCTGTGCCACCAACGCATCGAGCGTGGCGAAGCGGTGTTCTCCTCGCAGTCGAGCGATCAGATCGAGGCTCAGCGCGCGGCCATAACAGTCACCGGACCAACCGATCAGATGCGCTTCGATGGTCAGTGGACGCTCGCCGCCGACCGTCGGCACATTGCCGAGGTTAAGCGCCGCCGGGATACGTTGGTCATCTAACGTGGCCCACGCCGCATAGACACCGCTCGCGGGTTCTTGATTGGCACACGCTCCAAGGTTGGCCGTCGGAATCCCGATCTTCCGTCCGCGTCCATCACCGCGCACTACCGTGCCGATCAGGCGATGTGGTCGACCAAGCAACGCCTGCGCAGATGCCACGTCACCGGTTGCGAGCGTGGCGCGCACGCGGCTCGACGAGATCGCTTCTTCGCCATACATCACCGGCGCGACGATGGCGACGCGCATGCCGTTGGCCTCGGCCAATGCGCGCAGGGCCGTGGCATCACCACCACGATCGCGGCCGAAGCGGAAGTCCTCGCCGACCACCAGCGCGGTCGCGCCATGGGTCGTGCGCAGGAGCGTGATGAAATCGTCCGGACTCAAACCACGCAGGTCGGCGAAGGGCAGCTCGATCTCGCGCACGGCGGTGCCCAGCGTCTGCGACCAGCCGGCCAGCACGCGTGCACGATCCGACGGTGCGACCAGCGGTCGGCGCGTCGGCCAGCCGAGCACCTCAGCCATGCCGCTGAAGCCGAGCAGACAAGGAGATCCCAGTTGTGCCGCGTGTTCGACCAATGCGAGGTGGCCACGGTGCAGCGCATCGAACTTCCCGATAGCGTACGCGGTCATGGCGAGAAAAAACCGAAACGGGGAAGCGGCTCAGGCCTGGGGGCCCGTCGCTGCGCGATGGGGCGGGCGCCCGAGTGGCGGTGGGCGGATAAGATGGGCGAAGCCCATCCGCCCACGGTTGAGGAGGCGGAGCCGACGAAGCCGAGCCACGACCAAGCCCGTGGGGGCAGGCCCGCAGGGCCGTGGGGGCGGAGCCCCTGTGCAAACGAACAGGTCATTCGTCAAGCCAACGGATGCGCCCACCGGCGACCGTGGTCTTCCACCCTGGGGCTTCGATTTCGCGAGTGATCGCCTCCCAGCGGCGGTCCTTCAGCGCGGCGGCGAGGCGTTCGGCTTGCGCGGGTTCGCCGGCAAGACGTTCACTGAGCAGTTCGATCTTCCGCACCAGCCGACCAATGTTGTGCTCGCTCATCTCGCGGTTCATGTCCGCGTCGAAGGTGTCGTCTTCCGTCTGCGCGGGAGCCGTGCTCCACGCCAAAGCGCGATCCCATTCCTCTAGGCTGGTGAGGTAACGTTTCAGCGCCGCGAGGTGTTCACCGCGGTTGCGCAGATGATTGCCGTCGCGCTCGATGCCGATCGGAATCATGCGTCGCACAAACGGCGGCAGGCGCAGACCGTTCAGTTCCGCGACGCGCACGGTCGCGCGGTAGCACAGTTCGCTGTAGCGGAAGTTGCTCAATCCGCTCCTGTTCGGCAGCAGGGGGATCTGCTGTTCGGGTGGCAGATCGCGGTTGATGCGCACGAACACCGGATTGATCAGATTACTCAGATCAGCTCGTTCGATCTCTTTGCGAAAGGTATCGCCCTTGTGATGGAACATCCACGCGAGGTGGCGCACCAGCCGTTCGCTCTGCGGATTACGTTCGATGCCTTTCAGATTCACGTCGAGCCCGGCATGGAACCAGCTCCACTTGCCGGCGGGGTCCTCGACCTCGGCGGCGATGTTGTAGGCCATGTCCCACGCGAGGTATTCCCAGATCTGCTCAAAGCGCGGCTGGATCTGCACGATCGCCTTGCCCAGCGCCACGCTTTCATAGTAGCGTCCGCGGTCCTTGGCGGTGTTGGCGCGCATCCACAACAGATCGCAGGCCAGCCCACGGAAGCCTCCGAGCATCAGCGTGCCGGCGAACTCACCGGGTTCGAGCGCGGCATAGACGTCCTTGTGCGGCGTCATCGCCCCACGCATCGGCGCGAGCACGGTCGAGGCCAGCACTTGGGCGCCAACCAGCAGGAAGATGCCGAGGATGAGCGCGGTGCGCGAGGTCATGGACGACCTCTGTCCGATGTCCGATGTCCGATGTCCGATGGGACTAGGCACTGTGCGGGTGTTGTGATCGAACAGTGGGACTGTGGTCGCTCACACGACATCGGACATCGGACATCGGACACCAGACGAGTCATAATTCCTTCCGCCGCATCGCCACCCACGCGACCGTCAGGAATATCACGGTATAGATTCCGTAGTAACCCCAGGCCTGGGCGACCATGAGCCACCCGACACTTTCACTCGCGGCCAGTCGCGCGGCGATGGTGAAACGGTCGAAGTCTGGCACCACGTCGAGCGCCAGGCTGACGACGCGGCGCAGCGCGGTGCTGGTATCGCTGGCGGCGGCGACTTCGCGCATGGCAGCGGTGGCAGAGCCGGCGAAGTACAGCGTCAGTCCACCGAGCGTGGCCACACCCAGGTTGGTGATCGCGGCGATCACCAAGGTGAAGGCGGTCAACATCCCGGCGATCGCCAGCACGACGAGGCCGCCACGCACCAGGTTGCTGAGGAAAGTCCCCCCTGGAATCGCCAGCAGGGTGCTGGTGTCGCGGTGTACGACCACCGCCGAGCGTGCTTCCAGGCGCGTGAGTTGGATCATCACTCCGCCGTCGGCGCTGATGGCCTCGCGCGGTACGCGCAGTCGCAGGTAATCCTGTGCCAGATCGCTGCGCGTGTCGTCGCGGTCACGCAGCACCACCTGACCGGCGGGCACCGGCATGCCGTCGCGGGTATGGCCATAGGGGCTGGTGGGATCGATGGTCAGGATGCGTGGCGCAACGTCGGTGCCGGCACCCGTTGGCAACGCCGTCACCTGTCCCAGACAGTCGAACAACGGATTGTCGGGATCGTAACTGCGGATACCGACCTTCAGCAGCAGCTCCATGCCCTCGGGACCGAGGTCGGTGGTCGGCAGGTTGCTGAAACGCCAACGCACACCGTTGCCCGGTCCACCGCTGAGGGTCGTGCGTGTGCGCCGTTCATCGATGGCGGTCACCTGACCGAACGCGCCGACCTGTTCCCACGCGACCGGATGGCTCAGCGCGCGCATGCCCGGCGTGCTGCCGAACTGCCAAGCGATGGTGCCGGTGCCGACCAGCGACAGGAGCACGATGCCGGCCAGCAGCCCAAGCTGCACGCCGAGCCAACGGCCGGTGAGGTAGGCCGACATGCGCAGCGGTTTGGCGAACAGCAGGTAACCGATGCGCGCATCAAGGTCGCGTCGCAGCGCCATCGCTGCCACCAGGATGGCGAGCAGCACCACCACGAAACCGATCGCGCTGGTGATGGCGACCACCGCGAGCTTAAGCCGCGCGGTTTCATCGACCGCCGAGAGCCCAGGCGCGACCGCGACCAGCAGCGCGACCGCGCCAAGGAACAGCAACCACAGGCGCTGACGCGAGGCATCGATGAGCGTCAGGTGGGCGAGGGTGCGGGTGTTGGAGAACCAAGCGATCACGGGATTGCCCCACGGCAGAATGCAAAATGCAGAATGCAGAATAAGGCCGGAGCAGGTACCTGCCGCGTCACTGCCTTATGCTGTCTGCTGCATGCTGCCCGCATCATTTGGCCCCAGCGTCCTTGCCCGCCTTGGCGATGATCTTCCTGAAATGCGCCTCCAGGCGTTCCCGCGGCGGGGCCACTCCGATCAATGAATCGCCGGCAGCGGCCTTCACCGCTGCGAGTACGGCTTCGTCACCACGTTTGATCTCGATGGTGATGCGGTCGTCGGCGCGCAGCAGGTCGTCGACCCGGCCACATTCCTGCAACCGGCCCTGATGCAGGATGGCGATACGATCGCAGAGGTCCTCGACGTCGGCCAGCAGGTGGCTGCACAACAGCACGGTCTTGCCCGCCTGTTTGAGGCGTTGGATCAGCTCCTTCACCTCCGCCGCGCCGAGTGGATCAAGGCCCGAGGTCGGCTCGTCGAGCACCACCAGATCGGGATCGTTGATCAGTGCCTGTGCCAAGCCCAGCCGCCGCGCCATGCCCTTGCTGTAACTGCCCAGTCGCCGACGGCGCGCGTGCCCCAGGCCGACCAGCGAGATCAGCTCGTCGGTGCGTTTGCGGATCAGCGCTGACGGCAGACGGAACAGCCGACCGAAGAAGCCGAGGGTCTCCTCCGCAGTCAGGAACTTGTAGAGGTAGGTTTCTTCCGGCAGGTAGCCGATGCGATGTTTCACCGCCAGGTCGGCGGGATCGCGCCCGAAGACGAAGGCGTCGCCTCGCGTCGGGCGGATCAGCCCGAGCAACAGCTTGATGGTGGTGGTCTTGCCCGAGCCGTTGGGCCCGAGCAGACCGAAACACTCGCCAGGCCGCACGTCGAGGTCGAGGTCGGACAGCGCCGCCACGGTCGGTCGACCCCAGAAGTCGGCGTAGACCTTTGAAAGCTTCACGGTGCGCAGCACGGCGTCGTCGGGCATGGGCGGGAAGATAGGGAGGGTCCGGAAGTCCGGAAGTCCGGGGCAGGGTGGGGCTTGAAAGGTACGAGGGTACGAGGGTACGAAGGGTACGAGGGGTACGGAGGGTACGAACGGTCGGAAGATCCGATGCTTTTGGACCCTTCGTACCCCTCGTACCCTTCGTACCCTTCGTGCCCCTCGTGCCCCTCGTGCCCCTCGTCCCCCTCGTACTTCCCCCACCCCGAGCGACACACCCACCCCCATCGCCAAGAAAAGCCTTTGCCGGGGTCCAACGTCCATCCGAGCATCCACCTCCATGCGTCGCCTGCTGATCCTGCTGCCCGCGCTCGCCCTCGTCGGTTGCGGCGACGGTCTGTACTACCAGACCCGCTACATCCCCACCGACATCGACTCGGCCTTCGCGCTGACCAGTGGCGGCGAAGAGATCGAACTGCCGGCCGCACCGCCCGACATCGATGGTGTGCATCCGCCGCGCAAGGACTGCACCTACCCCTACCAGAAGTTCAAACCGATCGGCAAGGTCCAGATCAAGCCCGACGCGATCCGTTCGACCGGCGGCGGCGACAACTACCTGATCGCCGACACCGACGATCGCATGCGCCTGACCGGACCCACGGTCGCCTTGCCCGGTCCCAAGGTCGCGCTCTACGCCAACAGCCCCTACGCCCCAGGCGTGACGCAGAAGGCTTTCTACCAACCGATCGCCGACACCGACCGTCGTCCGCACTCGACCACGGGTGCCGGCACCGACGTCAACCCGCAACCGGTCAAGGTCGACGGCGGCCTGAACAGCAAGAACTACGATCCCTACTGCTGCGGCGACGGGCCGGGCCAGGGTACGACCAACAACTGAATCCTGGTCATAAGACTGGGTGAGTGCTTGAGATGATGGGGCGGTGGCGATGCCACCGCCTCGTTTTGTTGGATGTTATGTGGCGTAGGTGGGGAATGGTTCTGATCGCAATACACGCATGCAACAAAGTGATTGTGTGGAGGTTCAATGCGCGGCACTCTAAGATGAAATCAAAAAAAGGATCATATGACGAAACTAACCTGTGCTGAGTGCGACAAACCTATTCTCGATATAAAGCATGGAATGATTGAGTGGGTTGAGCCAGTTGGCGGTCCGGTAAGTGAAGTGAGGATCGTTCATAACCCATCTCACTCTCCGCTCATGCCAGTAAAAAACTGTTACAAGCACACTAGCCACCTTAATCGCCGCGATCTTCATCTTCACCAAGTCATAGAAGATCGCCCTCTCGCCAAGCGCCTAGGATTAGATGGCATAATTTAGCTGGGCAGAGATGATTATCTATTTATCTGCTAAGTCAGTTGGCTTACATCAAATGCGAGAAGTCTACAGTGAAAGCACACATCAAGGCGTCACTAATCCGTATAATGCGAGGATCGTCTCCAGCGCGTAGGCGGGCGCCAATCTACCACGACAGTGCGATGTAACGCTTTCCAGGGCTTCCCCTAGGCTCAATCTAACTTTAACCATTCCGGAGAGAGCTATGAAGATCTACGTTGTCGTTGCCGTGACCGTGAGTGCCTGCCTCGTTATGGGGCATGCCTGTTACCGGCTTGCGCAGGCCAATGGCTTCGAGATGGGCTTTACCCAAGGGATGTACTCGTTTTCCAAGACGGCTGACGAGCAGCGAAAGCAGCCCAACGGGGATGTAGTCTTCAAAGCCGTCGAATGGCCTGACACCTTACGTGGCCTAGCTGACCTCCGAGAGCAATTCGGCGCGACGTCCTTCGTTCCATGGAAGCACTACCCTGACTCAGCCGACGCTATGGGATTTCCAAAAGTTGTAGGGAAAACAGGCGATTAATCTGGGAAGTGTGAATGCGCGTCAAACCGCTACTAATCCGTAACATGCCAGATATCGCTCGTACAGGAGCAGATGCCAATCTACCACGAGTATGTGATATTGCGCTTTGATGATGAACCCAGCGCTCAAGCCAATCCCAACCAGCCGAAAGAAAAGCCATGAAGACGATCTTGCTCTGTGTTTCTCTCACTGGAGCTGTTTTTGGCGCAGAGTGGGAATTAGATACTTATGATGGCGGACTCATCAATGGGACGTTCAAGGCCGAAGCGCGCTTTGCTACAATATCAGTTTCAGGGGATCTTGCTGTACCGGGGAAAGAGATCATCAGCCAAATTTTCATGGAGCCCGGATCGGAAGAGAAGGTCACTATTCGGAGTTTCACACTGTTAGGAGTGCAGGCAGGATCTCTGCTCATCCAAGTGGAAACGCAGGAAAACGAGAAGCACGTGAACGGAGATAAAAAGTGCATCACGTTATATTACGAGTTACAGCACGAAGAGGCGGCTATTCCGATCTTTGGCGGAGCTGCGCCCGCCATGACCTTATTTGTAAAGAGATTGACGAACTCCTCGACTTTTAAAGTTAGGTTGGCTCCGTACACGCTGCCTAAAGAATAGGAGTTCAAAAAACACTCATGTCCTGGGATCGAGAAAAATTCGATGCTAAGCGCCCGTACGGTTCGGAGGTAGGGGCGGTTCGAAAGAACTGTCCCTACCCCTATCAGGCAACAGCGACATCACCACGCCCATATCAACAATCCCGCTGCGACGACCCTCAACGCAACATCCTTCCCGTCCCGCAGCGGCAGGAACAACAACGGCCACATCATCAACGTCGACGGCGACGGTGCGCCGACCGTTGGCATGGCCGCCGGCAGGCTGGCGCTCCATTCGGCGACGGCGACTAACGCGCTGAGGCTGGCGTCGATCACGACATAGAGCCCTTCCCACGGACCGTCAGGCCAGATCCCAGCGAGGGTCACGCACGGCAGGCCGGTCCACAGCGCCACGGTGGTTGGCGGCGTAGCGAGCAGCGTGGTCAGCGGCGACCACGGATTCACCGTGCCGAAATTCCAGGCGATGATCGGCATGGTTGCGAGCGTCGCAGCGATACCGATCGCCAGTCCGTCGAGCGTGGTGCGCGCGGTGAACAACACGCCACACCACGTTGGACGGTCGAGTGGCCACGGTGTCAGCGGTAGCACCAGCGTGCGCAGTCGTACCAGATCGGTGCCCAAGGTGACGATGCCGATCACTGCGGCCAAGCTGAGCTGGAAACCGAGGTCCTGCGCATTCCCAGGATCGATCAGCAGCAACGCCAGTGCGGCGAGCGACACGGTGGCGAGGCGATGCGGCTCACGCGCGAGCAATCCCGCCGCGACGATGGCCAAGCCCATCACCAGCGCACGCTGGGTCGCTGGCGAGCCACTGGTCAGCCACGTATACCCGATGATCAGCAGGCCGAGCGCGATCTGTCGCGTCGCCCAGCCCAGGCCGAGCAGGCGCAGGATCCACGCGCCGAGTCCCGCCGCGATCGCTAGGTGCGCGCCGCTGACGGCGAGGATGTGCAGCAGCCCGCTCTGACGGAAGGCGATTTTTTCCGGCGGATCGCCAATGCCGAGGATCAGTGATTCGCCGAGTTCACGGTGCGTGCCCAGACGACCGAGCGCGTTCCAGGCCCAACCGCGCGGTCCGTCTCCGCGCATCACCAGGCGTTCGACTTCGACCGCCTTGAGTTCATCGCCGCGTTCACCGCGTTGCCACAGTCCACGTACCACCACGCGATCACCACTGAGCAGACCATACGCATCGCTGGCGCGCACGAACACTCGGCGCGGTGGTGCGTAGCTGGTCGGGGCCTCCACCCCATCGGGCAGCAGCAGGAAACCTTGCGAGAGTCCACCCCATTTCACCGCTGCGACCATTCCGGTGACGGCCAATAGGCGCGGTTCGTCGCTCGGCGGTCGTCGCCCCCAACCGTCGGCCAGCGCACCGCCGAGCAGGCAGGCGCAGGCAAACACCAGCCAGCGCGCGGCCCACGGAGTGCGGCGCATGAGCAACGGGACTACGCCGAGCAGCGGCAAGCCAACTAACCACCACCAGCTCTGCGGCGACCAGGTGATGCCGGTGGCGAACCCTATCGCTCCGGGCGCGAGTCCGCCGATCACCAGTCCGAAGGCCAGCCATGGCAGCCACGGATGCAGCACGCGCCGTGGCGGTGCGCCGTTGGCGGGCGTCGCGGAGATGGGTTCGCTGGCCAGCATGCACCGGCAGCGTGGCGACCCCCGCGCACACGTCGAGCCGTCAATTGGCCAGCTGTCTGCCAGCGATCGGGGTGTTCCTGGAACCGCAGGCTTCAGCCTGTCCGCGCCCGCAGCGGACTACACCGCGAGTTGGCTGCTGCCGGTGAGCCTGCCGGCGTACGGCGCGAGCGCGGGTCTGACTTCCTCCCGCAGGTAGCGGTCGACCTGCTGCGGCGCACGGCCGATGAAGGTCGCGGGGTCGAGCAGTTCCGTGATGCGGCCATGGATCGGCGCGAAGAACGCGTCGGCCATGATCAACTGGATGAGGTTGTTGTCGCGGCCGTGATCTTTCACTTCCGCGGCGGCGTCGCGCGACAGCACGCGGATCTTCTCATGCGCCGCCTGACGATCACCGCCGGCTTCGACGATGGCCATGATGAAGTTCTCGGTCGCCATGAACGGTAGTTCATCGCGGATGCGGCGCTCGATGACCTTGTCGTGTACGTCGAGGCCTTCGCACACATTCTGTAAAATACCAAGCACCGCGTCGGCAGCGAGGAACGCCTCTGGCAGATAGATGCGGCGGCCCGCGCTGTCGTCGAGCGTACGTTCCATCCACTGCACGCTGTGCGTCGCGTGCGCATCCTGACCAAGGGCGATCAGGTGGCGCGACAACGAACACACGCGCTCAGAGCGCATCGGGTTGCGTTTGTAGGCCATCGCCGACGAACCGATCTGATCTTTCTCAATCGGCTCTTCGACTTCTTTCAGGTGCGCGAGCAGGCGCAGATCGGTGGCGAGCTTGTGCGCGGTCGCACCCAGACCGGCGAGGACTGACAACACCTCGCTGTCGACTTTGCGCGAATAGGTCTGGCCGGTGACGATGAAGGCGGATTTGAAACCGAAGGCCTTGGTCACCAGCTCATCGAGCTGCTCGACCTTGGCGTGATCACCGTGGAATAGCGTCAGGAACGACGCCTGCGTGCCGGTGGTGCCTTTGACGCCGCGGAAACGCAGATCGCCGCGCGCACGTTCGACCGCGCGCAGATCCATCAGCAGATCTTGCAACCATAGGCAGGCGCGTTTGCCCACCGTGGTGAGCTGTGCGGCCTGGAAGTGGGTGAAGCCGAGCGTCGGCAAGGCGCGGTATTTCTCCGCGAACGTCGCCAAGCGATCGATCACGCGCGCGAGCTTGTCGCCAATGATGCCGAGCGCGTCGCGCAGGATGATCAGGTCGGTGTTGTCGGTGACGTAACAGCTGGTCGCACCCAGATGGATGATCGGCGCGGCGGCCGGACAGGCGACGCCGAAAGTGTGCACGTGCGCCATCACGTCGTGCCGACGTTTCTTCTCTTCCGCGGCGGCCATCACGTAGTCGATGTCGCTCAGGTGCGCGGACATCTCCGTGAGCTGCGCATCGGTGATCGACAGACCGAGCGACTTCTCCGCACGCGCCAGTTCGAGCCACAGCTTGCGCCAGGTGCTGAACTTCACGTCGTCGGAAAACAGCCGCTGCATGTCCTTGGAGGCGTAGCGCGAGCAGAGGGGGGAATCGTAGCGGTCGGTGGGCATGGTGTGGTCAGGCTGGGGGTTTGCGGCTTGAGGCGTGAGGTGGAAAGAATTCAGCCGGCGTAGGACGGGGATGGTACCCCGCGAACGCCAGGGCGCGCGACGAACAGGTCACCGGCATTGGGCAACGTGGGATCGGTGTTGTCGCCGCGTGAACTGGTGATGAAGAGCGTGTCGAGCCCCGCGCCGCCAAAAGCGCAGGAGGTGATGTTGCGCGCGCCCGGGATGTCGATGCGGTCGACGATACGGCCCGTGCGCGGATCGCAGGCCAGCACGCAGCCGCCGCCCCACATCGCGACCCACAAGATGCCGTGTTCATCGATGGCCATGCCGTCCGGGTGACCGACACCGTCGGGAAACATCACGGCCGGACGACGGTTGCTCAGATGTCCACTGGCCACGTCGTAGTCGAACGCATCGACACGCTTGGTCGGCGTATCGATGTACCAGCACGTCCGACTGTCATGCGACCACACGATGCCGTTGGAGATGGTGATGCCGGGGATCTGCGAATTGATCCCGCGCTCATCCAGACGGTAAAGCGCCGCGACGCCGGGCTGCTCGGCGAAGTTGATGGTGCCGACCCACAGGCGACCGACAGGATCACATTTGCCGTCGTTGAAACGTTGGTCCGGCTGATCGATGCCGGCGAGTGTGGTCAGCGTTGCCGTGTCCGGATCGAAGGCGGCGATGATGTTCTTGAGCGCTACCACCACGCCACCACGCGCACGTGGCACCACGGTGCCGATGGTTGATGGCATCGCCCAGGCTTGGTCCTTCGCCGTGGCCGGATTGTAGCGATGCAGTTCCCGACTGGTGATGTCCACCCACCACAACATCTGCAAGCGTGTGTCCCAGATCGCGCCCTCACCGAGGCGGGCTTGGGCATGCAGCAGTCGGGTGGCGGTGGTCATGGCGCGGGCCGCAGTCTGGCAAGCCGTCCCGCGTGCCAAGGGCTGTCCCCTGGTGGGCGTGGGCGGGCTCGCCCGCGCAGGTGCTGTTGTGGTCCGCAGCGTCGCACCTGATGACCACGCCCCGCGCGGGCGAGCCGCCCACGCCCCCAGGGGGAAGGCATCCCCACTGGTGGTTCGCGTTGCAGCCCCGCGTCTCCGTCATCTACTCCGCCCCTTCTGAAGGAATCCCCATGAAGCTCGTCCGCTATGGCCAGTTCGGCCAGGAACGTCCCGCCCTCATCGACGCCAACGGCGACCGCCGTGACGTCGCGCGTTACGCAGTGGATTACGACCGAGTGTTCCTTGACGCGGGTGGCATCGAACGACTGAGTCGCCTGACCAAGGACGAGATCGCCGCTTGTCCCCTGGTGCCCAAGGAAGCGCGCTGGGGCGCGCCCGTCGCCCGTCCAGGCAAGGTCGTGTGCATCGGTCTGAACTACGCCGACCACGCCGCCGAGGCGGGCATGGCGATTCCCAAGGAACCGATCGTCTTCCTCAAGGCGTCGAACACCGTGGTTGGTCCCTACGACGACGTGCTGATCCCGCGCAAGTCGGTGAAGACCGATTGGGAGGTCGAGCTGGGCGTGATCATCGGCAAGACCGCGCGTTACCTCGACTCACCAGCAGACGCCGCCGCGCACATCGCCGGCTACTGCGTTAGCAACGACGTCAGCGAGCGCGAGTTCCAGATCGAACGCGGCGGCCAATGGACCAAGGGCAAGAGCTGCGACACCTTCAATCCACTCGGACCGTGGCTGCTGACGCGCGATGAATGTGGGTCGCCCAATGACCTGGCGATGTCGCTGACGGTAAACGGTCAGAGCCGCCAGAAGGGCTCGACCAAGACCATGGTCTTCGACGCGTACTTCATCGTGCACTACCTCTCGCAGTTCATGACCCTCGAAGCTGGTGATGTCATCACCACCGGCACGCCGCCTGGAGTCGGCATGGGCATGAAGCCGACGCCGGTGTTCCTCAAAGCTGGCGATGTGATGGAGTTGTCGATCGCGGGGCTGGGCACGCAGAAGCAGACCTGCCGTAACGCGTAATGGGAAAAGGCCCCCTGGGAGAGGCGAGCCCTAGCTCGCCTTGCCTTCGCTGATGATGCCACCGCAAGGTGGGCAACGACTCCGGTTCAGGGCGACGTGGTAAAGGCTAGGCGAGCTAGGGCTCGCCTCTCCCAGGGGGGACGGCATTGCCCACGGACGCGCGTGGTGAGGATCCGTCGCCATGGACCCGCTGCCTGTCGCCACCTTCGCCTTCACCGCCAGCGATGACATCGGTGCCAACGCCAAACGTCTCCAGCAGGCGGTGGCCGATGCGGGTCGTGCGGGCGCAAAAATCCTGCTGACGCCGGAATGTTCACTGATCGGTTATCCCAGCGCCGCACGCGCGGATCTCTCGGCCGTCGACTGGTGCCGCGTCGGTGACGAAGAAGACGTCCTCGAACTCGCCGCCCGCAAAGCTGGCATCGTGCTGGTACTCGGTACCGGCTGCGCCTTTCGTGATACCACGCACTTCAGCAATGACGCACTGGTGCTCAACGCCGGCCCGACTCCGTTGCGGTATCGCAAACGTGCGTTGACGCCGGGCGACACCAAGCACTTCATTCCTGGTGACGAGCAGCAGCCCGACACCATCACCGTCGCCGGGTGGACGTTGGGGCTGACGATCTGCTACGAACTGCGCTTCGGCGCGGTGTGGGCCAAGCAGGCGAAGGCCGGCGTCGACGCGTTCCTTACCATCGCGCACATGGCCGGCCCGGACATCGATCCTGGGACCAAAGTCGAGGTCATCCCAAACCTCTACAGCGCGCGCGCTGCCGAATGGGCGACGCCGTTGGTGCTGGCCAACACCGCAGCGCCGGATCGCTGGGTGGATAGCGGACATTGGGATGCACGCGGCGCGCGCGTGGCGACCAAGGCCGAGGGGCTGATGCTGACGACGTTGCAACCACGCTCGACGCTCGCGACGTGGTACAGCGGTTTGCGCGATGAGTCGCTACGTCGCCAGTTCGGCTGAGTGCATTCCCGTGGCACGGGCGTCCCGCCAATGCTGGAAAGCTAAGCGTGCTTGTCGCCACCCCGGAGGGGAGGCATGGTAATAGCCCGGCACTTCAGTGCCGGGAACAGACGTGAAAATTTCCAAGTCCCGGAGGGCAATGCCTGTAAACTTAGTGTTTTTTCAGCCGATCCCCCTGTTTTCTCGCTGCTTTGCGTTGTGATTGGCTTGGCCTTTTAGGAATGAAGATGCCGCTGGGGTCTTTGCTGA
>JACDEI010000061.1 GCA_013816485.1 Planctomycetota bacterium | reverse complement strand
TCACCTTTTTCATGGCGCCGGACATTATCTATCCGGCTCACGATCACCTCAATTCCCCAGCCCCGCAGGAAGGCAGCTTAAGAGGAAGGGAGGAGAAAAGAGACTTACAAGGCACGAAGACACGAAGGAAGACAGGAGCAGATCGACGAGCCTCATCGTCCGGACCTGCCCACAGCCAATCCAGTTCTTCGACACTTCGTGTCTTCGTGCCTTCGTGGCGAAAAATCTTCTCGCCGGTATCAGGCGATCAGCGATTTGACCACCTTGCCGTGCACGTCGGTGAGGCGGAAGTCGCGGCCGGCGTAGCGGAAGGTGAAGCGTTCGTGGTCGAAACCCATCAGGCGCATGATGGTGGCTTGCAGGTCGTGGACGTGCACCGGGTCGACGGCGGCCTTGAAGCCGAATTCGTCGGTGGCGCCGTGGACGTGGCCGCCCTTCACGCCGCCGCCGCACAACCAAGTGGTGAAACCCCAGTGGTTGTGGTCGCGGCCGTTGATCTTGCCGGCGTTGGAGCCGGGCTTGGGCATCTCGACCACCGGCGTGCGGCCGAACTCGCCGCTCCAGATGATCAGGGTTTCGTCAAGCAGGCCGCGTTGTTTAAGGTCCTTGATCAGTGCCGCGATCGGCTGGTCGCATTCGCCACACAGTTTGCGGTGACCGACTTCGAGATCGTCGTGATGATCCCACGGTTGGCCTTCGCCGTGCCAGATCTGCACGAAACGTACGCCTTTTTCGACCATGCGGCGGGCGTACATCATCTGGCGCGCCTGCGTGCCTTCGCCGTACATCTCGCGGATGTGCTTGGGCTCCTTCGACAGGTCGAAGACGTCGCTCGCCTCCATCTGCATGCGGTAGGCCAACTCGAACGACTGAATGCGCGATTCGAGCTGAGCGTCCTGCTGACGGGTCTTGGCGTGTTGTTCGTTGAGCTGCAACAGCAAGTCGAGCTGCGTGCGCTGCTGTTTCGGCGAACTGAAGTTATGCTTCACGTGCTCGACCAATTTTTCGACGTCACTGTGTTTGGTGTCGAGGTAGGTGCCTTGGAATACGCCCGGCAGAAAGCCCGCCTGCCAGTTCTGCGATTCTTGGATCGGGTAACCGCCTGGACACATCACCACAAAGCCAGGGAGGTTCTGGTTGAGCGTGCCAAGGCCGTAGGTCATCCACGAGCCCATGCTCGGACGCACTTGGCGCGCGTCGCCGCAGTTGAGCAGCAGCAGCGAGGGTTCGTGGTTGGGCACGTCCGCGTGCATCGAACGGATGATGCACATATCGTCGACGTTCTCGGCGACGTGCTTGAACAGCTCACTGACTTCGATGCCGCTTTTGCCGTACTTCTGGAACTTGAACGGTGAGCCGAAAGCCGCGCCGGTGGGGCGTTCGGTCTTGAGCACGGTCGGCAGCATCTTGCCGTGGTGTTCGTTCAGCAGCGGCTTGGGATCGAAGGTGTCGACGTGGCTGGCGCCGCCGTTGGCGAAGATGTGGATGATGTGCTTGGCCTTCACCGGGAAGTGCGGCTGGCGCGGCAACATATTCCCGAACACCGGCGGTGCGCCTTCGTCGGCCAGCAGTCCGTTGCCACCTGACAGGGCGCCGAGCGCGAGCGCACCGAAGCCCATGCCGGAGCGTTGCAGGAGTTGGCGGCGAGAGAGTGGCAGGTTCGGCAGCATGGGGGACCTCAGTCGACAAAGACGAATTCGTTGGTCATCAGCAGGGCGTGGGCGTAACGCTCCCAGGCGCTGAGCGTGGGCTTAGCGGACTTCGGTCCACTGAAGCCATCGGCTGCATTCCACGTGCCGTTGGTGCCTTCGATGCCGGCGACTTGCGGTGACCACTCGAAGCTGTCCCAGCCTGGGCCGCTCTTGCCGTCGACCACGAAGTCGAGTGTCTGGCCGGCCTTCAGATGGACGCGACCGACGGTGGTGGCGACCTCGCCGGTGGTGACCTCCCAATCGCCGAGTGGCGGTTGGCCGTCAAGAATGACGAGTGCGCGGACGCCGTCGCCTTCTTTGGCCGGACGTTTGAGCGTGCCGCTGATGGTGAACAGGCCGTCGTGGGGCGCGGTGAAACGTCGCACCGCCGCATGGGCGTGGCTGTTTCCGGGATGCCCGCCGTTGGCGGTGAGGTTGACGTAGCCGAGTTTTTCGTCCGGCATGTTGTCGCCACCGCGCCAGGCATTGTCTTTGAACTTTGGCAACTTGGTGAAACCACTGAGCGTGCGCGCCTGCGGATCGAACACCCCGTACCCGTACAACCACACCGGCGTGGCTTCGGTTTCCGCCGGAGCACCATCCTGGGTTTTGATGAAGTCGGTGCCGAGTTTCACTTCGTCTTTGCTCGCTGAGCGCGCGAAGGCCAGGCGATAGAGCTGTTGCACGCGCGCATCTGGTGTGCCCGCACCGTCGCTACGTTTCGCCAGGGCGCGGGCCTGCTCCACCGCGAACGGGCTGTTCATCAGGTACAGCGCCTGCTGCGGCACGGTGGTGAAGAACCGCTGTGGCGTGTGCGCGTCGGGGCTGGCGAAGTCGAAGCTGCGGAACATCCCAGGAAGATTCTGCCGATCGATCGAGCCATAGAGCGTGCGCCGGCCGGTGAAGGGTTCCTTGATGATGTCCACCGACTTGCCGCCGACGGTGCGGTCAAGCTTGCCGCTGGCGAACAGCAGCGCGTCGCGCATCGCTTCGATGCTCATGCGCTGACGGCTGAAACGTGAGACCAGAGCGTTCTCCGGATCGAGTTTGACTGACGCGGGCGTGCCGTTGGACGACTGCTGATACGTCGCCGACAACATGATCAGGCGGTGGAGCTTCTTCACCGACCAACCATCGGCGACGAAACGCGCCGCCAGCCAGTCGAGCAGCTCGCGGTGTACCGGCGCTTCCGTGCGCAGGCCGAAGTCGGAGGGCGTACGCACCAGGCCGGTGCCGAAATGCCAAGCCCACACGCGGTTCGCCATCACGCGGGCGGTGAGCGGATTGTCCTTGTTGGCGATGGCGCGCGCGAGTTCGAGCCGGCCGCTGCCGTCACTGAACGGTTTCGCGTCCTTGCCCGCGATGAAACTGAGGAATCCGCGCGGGGCCTCGTCACCGTTGTTGCCGGGCTGGCCGCGGACGAAGACCTTGACGTTGTGAGGATTCGCGCGGTCGACCAGGACCATCGCGCGCGGCGGGGCGCCGGCGTGCTGGCTGGCGAGTTCGTCGACCTTCTTCTTCAGCTCGCGCAGCTTGTCCTCGTCCTTGCCGTTCAGGACCTCGTTGGCCTGGTCGTACGCCACTGCGGTCGGCGTGCCGTCGCCGCGCACCAGTTGGCGGATGGCTTCCTGGTTGCCGTCTTCGTGTTTCTGCTCGCCATCGTTTGCCGCCAGCAATGCGCCGTAGAGTTTGGACAGTTCTTCGCGGTTCTTCGGTTCCTTGCCTTTGAGCGCTGCGACCGCCACTGGGTTGACCCAGCCGTGATCGTTGCTGGTGAGCAGCTCCTTGGCCTTCTGCGCGAACTCGCCGTCGGGGAACGCGACCATCAGCTTCCACGGGCCGAGCACCGGATGTTGGGCGTCGATCTTTTCCAACCAGACGCGCCAACGGTTGAACACCGAGCGTTCGAGTTGCCGCGTGCTGACGATCTCGTTGCGTTTGCCGTCGTCCTGTCCGAGCGCATCCTGCGCCGCGAGCAGGTACTTCGCCAGCATCTCGCCGCTGCGCAATTCCTTCAGCCGTTCGGCGTAGGTCTTGGCGCGGAAATCTTCACGCTCTTTTTCACGCTTGGCTTTTTCCTGCCCATATGCCTCGGTCTGTTTCGGATCGCTGGCATTGCCGATGATCGGAGGATCGCTGGGTTCCTCGCTCGACGCGAACATGCCGTAGAAACCGTAGTATTCCTTGGTCGAGATGGGATCGAACTTGTGGTCGTGGCAGCGCGAGCACGAAATGGTGAGTCCCATGGTGCCGCGGCTGAGCACGTCGATGCGGTCGTCGATGATGTCGTGGGGGTTGTTGATGAAACGCCGGCCGACAGTCATGAAGCCGAGCGCGGCGAGGTGGCGTTTATCGTCGGTGTTCTTATCTCCTTTCATGTCGACTAGGCGATCCGCCGCGATCTGCATCTGTAAGAAGCGATCGTACGGCAGGTCGTCATTGAACGACTGCACCACCCAATCGCGGTAGGTGTAGGCGTACGGATACGCGCGGTCTTCCTGGAAGACGTAGCCCTTGCTGTCGGCGTAACGCGCAACGTCGAGCCAGTGACGGCCCCAGCGTTCGCCGTACGCCGGCGAGGCGAGCAGGCGGTCGATGACGCGGGCGAAGGCTTCCGGCGATTTGTCGGCTTCAAACGCGGCGACTTCTTCCGCCGTCGGCGGCAGGCCCGTCAGATCGTGCGTCGCGCGGCGCACCAGCGTACGTTTGTCCACCGTCGGCGCGGGCGGGATCTTGGCGGCTTCGAGCTTGGCGAGAATGAAGTGATCAATCTCGGTCTGGGTCCACTTCGTCTGTTTCACCGCCGGCGGCTTCACCGCTGCCACCGGTTGGAACGACCAGTGGGTCTTGGTTTGTTCGGCGATTGCCTGGCCAGCCTTGGGCGCGGCGGTACCCGTGCGCGGATCCGGCGCACCCATGCGCACCCAGTGTTCGAAGTCGGCGATGACCGGATCGGGCATCTTCTCCTTCGGCGGCATGGCGGTGTCGTCGTCATGGTAGCGGATGGCCTTGATCATCAGGCTCTTGTCCGGATCGCCTGGGACGAGCGCGGTACCGGTGTCGCCACCTTTGAGCACACCTTCTTTGCTATCGAGATAGAGCGCGCCCTTGAGCTTCTTCTTCGCTTCGGCTGCGACCGAATGGCAGGCGTAGCACTTCTCCGAGAGCACCGGGCGGATTTTGGTTTCGAAGAAGTCGATCCCGTCCTTGTCCTCCGCGGAAATCGTCGTGGCGGACGCCAGCAGGGCGCTGAGCGAAAAAGACAACATGAGGGCGCGACGCAGCATGGTGTAAGGATACCCCGCCACCTGAGCGGCTGTTGAGTGCCGTGTGGCCGGACCGTCCACGGCGGAGATATTATAATGCCAAGCACGGCGCGACGTTGGTGAAGCAGAACCGACCCGTCTGCCCGTGGCACGGGCGAGACGCCCGTGCCACGAAAGGCTCACTTGCCGCGCAGGTCGTAGCAGAGCAGCCGCGCTGGCGTGCCATCGGCGCCTTTCTGGTTTTGGCAGAGGTAGAGCAGGCCGTGCCACAGGACCGGCGGCGTCCAGCTTTCACTCGCCTGGAACATCCACGCGCGGCTGAGCTCCTTGAAGCCGGTCGGCGAGAGGTCGTAACAGAGCAGATGGCCTTCTTCGCCGAGCGTCACGAACTTGTCTTCGGCGTGCAGGAACTGCCCGCGGAAGGGCGACATCACCATCTTCCGTTCACGTCCTCGTTGCAGCAGCACATCTTCCCAACGTGGTTGTTCATGCCACGTGATCTTCCCGGTGGCGAGTTCGATGCAGCCCATCTCAACATCCGGATGGTTCCGCCCAGGGAAACCGTACAGGTGGCCGTCGACATGGATCGGCGTCATGAAATGGCAGCCGAACTCCGCGTTGGTCCACGCCGTGGTCGGCTGCATGTCCGCGCCGATGGTCAGCAGCGCGGCACCGGTCTGGTAACTCGTCGTCACCAGCACCTGATTGCCGATCACCAGCGGACACGACGCGTTCACCGACTCGTAAGACGTCGAGCGCCACGGAAAGCGGAAGTCCTTCACGCCAGTCGCTGGATCAATGCACAGCAGACCGCCGGTAGCGGGACGGCTTTCACCGCCAGCAAAGACGAACACCCGGCGTTTGCCGTGGATGGTTGCTGCCACCGGCGACGCATAACTTGGACCCCACTCGTCCTGCGTGATCCACACCGTTGCGCCGCTCGTGCGATCCAGTGCGACGACACACTCACCCCCAGGTGCACCGACGTTGATGATGATCTTGCCGCCTTCGACCAGTGGCGTGCTGCCGACGCCGAAGAAGTTCTGCGTCACTTTGTAATCAGTGGTGAGGTCACGACTCCAACGCTGCGCGCCGTCGGCCAGCGCCAGACAACGCAGCACACCAAGCGAGTTGTAGGTGTAGAGCTGATCGCCGTCGATCACCGGACTGGAACGCGGGCCATTGTTGTAGCCATAACGGTCCTGGTACTGTGTCGGGAACGCACGATGCCACAGCCGCGCGCCGTTGGTGGCATCAAGACATTCGATGACGTCCTCATCACCGACGCGGTGCTGATAGACCAACTTGCCGTCGACGATCGCCGGCGACGCATAACCGGTGCCACGCGGCAACGACCACAGCAGCTTCGGGCCCTTGGCATCCCACGTCAGATTGAGTTTCGTTTCGCGCGACACGCCATCAGCGGTTGGGCCGAGGAAGACGCCCCAGTCCTCGGTGACCGCGCCCTCGGCGAGTGTCGATGGCGCGGCGACCACCGTTGCCGTCGGCAGCTCTACCGCCGTCAACGTCAGCAACGATGACAGGACGAGCGCAGTGGCACGGGTACTGGTACGGATGGACATGGCAGGCCTTATGGGCGTCGCGCGGAGGGCGGAAGGAGGGAACTGGTACCGCTCTTGCAGCCCACTGATGTCGGGCAATTGGTGCAGCCGACTCCGCAACCTCAGTCGCGGCCTCCGCTTTGGCCCACCCGACAAGCCCCTTCCCAGGCGGGACTTGGTCCCTACAAACCGCCCCTCCGCGAAACGACCTGGAGAGGTGGCTGAGCGGTTGAAGGCACCGGTTTCGAAAACCGGCATTGGGGAAACTCAATCGGGGGTTCGAATCCCCCCCTCTCCGCCATCGCTTGAAGCTCGGTCGGGCTACGCGGGCCGGACGCCGCGCAGGCGGCGTCCTACGCCGGGGCGGCGTACCCGCTTCGCGGTTCGAATCCCTTGTTCCAAGTGACGGGCTGCCTTTTGACTTCTGCCTTCCGACTTTGGCCCCTGGCACCTCGGGTCGCTGGATCGCAGGTCTTTGGTCGTCCTACAGATGACGACGACGCGACTGGCCCCGCACTCACACCAAAGTAAGTTCCAGTCTTTTGCCGACGGCCCGAGCAGCCTGGGCGATGCTGCTGAGCGTTGATTCTTTTTCGGGATCGAGAACACGATCGATCATGGCTCGGCTGGTGTTCATCCGTTTTGCCATTTCGCTTTTGGTGATGTGGCGACGACGCATCTCGTCGGCAATTTCCATCGCGATGACGCGCTTGATGGCGGCAATCCTGACCTCCTCCAGCATGCCGCGTTCAGCCAGGAGATCATCGAGTGAGCTGCCGAGGCGGGGATTCGTCTTGGTTGGTTTGGTGGCTTTGGTCATGGCTAGTTATCCCTCTCGTAGGCCTTGAGGCGCTTGATGGCTGTTTCCAAGTCAGAGGCGGGTGCCTTCTGCGATTTCTTGATGAAGCCGTGCAGGAGCACCATGTAGATGTCATCGACGGTAAAGAAGACCCGAGCGATGCCGTCCTTTACGATGATGCGCGCCTCCCACAGGCGTGGTTGGAGCTTGCGCACCCGTGGCATTCCGATCGGCCAGCGGAACTGGATCTCGTTCAAGGCGATGCCGACGGATCGGCAATCACCGTCGGTCAGATCCAGGACCCAGTTCCGGACAGGCTCAGTCCCGGCTTCGGTCCGATAGAATCGCACGTGAAGGGTTGGCTCCGGCGTCATCTTCAGCAGTGTACTATATAATATACAGAAACAAGGGCGAGTCCTCCTGTGCCTGTTGTGTTGTCCCGAACTGCTTGAGGCGCCTGTAGGTTTTATGTGGGCTTGAACATCAGAGGGGAACCGCTGACAGACCAGCGATACGATCTACCCTCCTGTCCGGCCGTGGTTTGTGCCGTGAACGCAACGGTTCGCACGTAGTCCGTGTTGCTCCGCCATGACCCCTGCCCTCGCGGTGGGGGTTTTTTGTTTTAACCGGTGCCGCACTCCGCGAGGGCAGGGGTCATGGCGGAGAGGGAGGGTCGAAACCCCTCGACCTCGCTTGAAGCTCGGTCGGGCTACGCGGGCCGCTGGCCATGCAGATGGCCAGCTACGCCGGGGCGGCGTACCCGCTTCGCGGTTCGAATCCCTTGGACCAGGTGATGCTCTATCCCTCGCGGTGGCGGTCGGCAGCGGTTGCCGCCATTGGTAGAAGCGAGAGCCGGCAGACCATGTCCACGTTTCACTTGCGCTCGGTCTTCCCGGCGGCGGCTTGGGCGTTGAGGGCTGTCTTCAACGTTGTCGCCAGATCCTGTGCCTTGCCGATGCCCCAATAGTGGAGGTAGATCAGCTTCGGGGTCTCGTCCTCCATGTGGCTGTGGATGGCGACGATGTTGATGCCGCCGCTGCGCAGCACGTGGAGCACCGGTTGCAGTTCACCGGCGACGGTGACGAAGTCGCCAGCGACCACGGCGGTCTCATCGCTGCCCATGAAGGCGGCCCAGGTGTTGACGCCCATCTCCTTACCGACCGTGCAACCGCACGGCATCGTTACTGAGCGGCCGATGGTGAATTTCACCATGCCATCCTTGGCCGCGGGCTTGCCGCCGAGAATCGCAGTGAGCGGGTCCGCAGAGACGCTGTTGACCGCGGGGAGCGCGGGGTGCTGGAACGACCTCGCGGGCTCCGGAGTCTTGGCGCGGATCTGCTTCACCTGATCGAGCGCCGCGCGCACGCCGGCAGCAAGCTTGTCCGCCGTGTTGGTTCCGCCGATGTGCATGAAGAAGACCCGCGGCTGCGAGAAGAAGAAGTGGTTGTGCAGGGCGGTGACGGTCATCCCCTTCTCGAAGAGCGCGCTCATCGCCGGATTGACCTCGTCCTCGAACAACACCAGGTCGCCCATGACCATCGCGCCGCCCTTCGGGTCGGCCATGAACGCGGCCCAGCTGGTGAGGCCCATGAACGGCGGCAGCACCGTCCCGTCGACATTCACTTTCACGTCGGTACGAGGGGAACTGACCTTGTAGACGCCCTCCTCCGTGTTCATCGCTCCCGTGAGCCCGGTGATCTCGTCGATGCGGCTCGGATTGAGCGGCGAGGTCTCAGCGGCTGCGATCGGCCAGATGAGCGCTGAGCAAAGTAGGATTGGACGAATGACGGTGAGGAACATGGGAACTCCTTGAGGACGAACGGTCAGTAAGGTGTGATCAGAGTTGTAGAAGTCGCCGAATGAGATGAGTCGTATCGACATCTGTTCCATTCGATGAGCCTACGGTGGTTGAGCAGGTTGATTGCAGTGGCCCGGAGTGATCGAGGTCCCAAAGCGGACCCCCAATGTGGATGCGGTTCCCTGCCATGCCCCGTGCCAAACAATGGGATCCAACCGCACCTGGGCAGCGATCTTGGATGCGCTCCCTTTAAGCGCCAAAGGCCCGAGAGAGCATCATTCAAACCTGAGACCGTCGGTCGTTAGGACGTTGGCGTGTCAGCGGGTGACAACCCTGCCGCATTCGGCAATCAGTTGTCCAGCTCATGCAATTTACCCTGCCCGCTGGACACCACGATGCAGATTGCACGAAACGCTGCGTCTGATCGGCGAGCTCGCAATTGGATCTCCTAGCTAGGGTAGTTGATCGGGTGTCGGGCGATTAATGCGCCAACCGCTCAGGTAATTGGGTGCTTACGTATCTAGCCGCGGAGACGAGTGGTCTGGGGGTCGTTATTCGGGGCTGCGTACCCGCATGCGGTTCGACACCCTTGTTCCAAGTGACGGGTTGCCCTTTGATTTTTGATATCTTCCTTTAGCCCTGGGACTGCGGGCCACTGACCAGCAAGCCTTTGCTCCAGGAAACGTCATCTCAACGCCCCGCTCCCACTCCCGAAGAAACCAATGCTGACCATCACCTCGCTGCGCCGCCTCTGCCTCATCGAAGGCATCTCTCTCCTCCTGCTGCTGGGCGTGGCGATGCCGCTCAAGTACCTTGCTGATCAACCGCTCGCGGTGCGTTATGTCGGCATGATCCACGGCGTGTTGTGGCTCGCCTTGGTGGTGGTGCTCATCGCCGTAGCGTGGCGTCATCGCTGGTCGCTTGGTCGTAGCGCGGCGGTGTTCGTCAGTTCAATCCTGCCGTTCGGGTTCTTGCTGGTCGATCAGCGGATGAAGGCGTGGGATCGTCAACCGGAGCCACACGGCTGATCAGCGGAGGCCGAGCCACCGGCAATTTACCCGGTAATGAACCGCCACTGAACCCGTACATCTGGACACCTCCCGCCCCAGGAATCACCCATGCGTCCGTTGCTGCTGCTGGCCCTGTGCTGCTCCCTCGCCCTCGCTGCCGCTGACGACCTCGGCACCCTGGTCTTCAACGATGAGTTCGAGCGCAACGAATCGCAGGAGCTGAAGGACGAACCCGGCAACGGCTGGCGGACCAGCAGTTCGTGGAGCGCCAAGGGCAACAAGGAGGTCGATCTGCGGGATGGCACGTTGCACATCTACATCCACGCCGAGGCGAACCACGCGGTCGATGTCGGCCACGACTTCGAGTTCATCGACGGCACCGCGACCATGCGCTTCAAGTTCCACGACGCCAAGGACACGCTTAACCTCAACTTCGCCGACACGACCTGGAAGGAAGTGCACGCCGGCCACATCTGCCAGACGGTCTTCGGCACCAGCAAGACGACGCTCGTTGATTACAAGACCGGCGGGATGTTGCTGAAATACCGCGAGGCCCGCAAAGCCGGGACGCTCAGCAAGGAAGACGAGGCCATGCTTAAGACCAAACAGAAGGCCTTCCCGTACGACATCAGCCTCAACGAATGGCACGCGCTCGCCGTCACCATCGTCGGCGACACCATGACCGCGAGCGTCGACGGCAAGGTCATCGGCAGCTTCAGTTCGCCCGGTATCGCGCATGAGAAGAAACGCGCGCTGCGTCTGCTGGTGTCGAACAAGGTCACGCTCGACGACGTGAAATATTATCGGAAGAAATAGTCGCTGCGGTTTTTAGCGCTCTGCACGCTGTCTTCTGCGCGCTGCATTCCGCACCCCTCACCCAGTGATCGGCGCCAGCAACGCCGCTAGGTCGGCCTCGGTCAGGTCGCCAGCGACGCGTTCCTCATCGCCGTAGAGCGCGTCGGCCAAGGCGCGTTTGCGGGCTTGCAGATCAAGCATGCGTTCCTCGACCGTGCCTTGTGCGACCAAGCGGTAGACGAACACCGGTTTGTCTTGGCCGATGCGGTGCGCGCGGTCGATGGCCTGATCTTCGACGGCGGGATTCCACCAGGGGTCATAGAGCACCACGGTATCGGCGCTGGTGAGATTGAGGCCCGTTCCGCCGGCTTTCAGGCTGATGAGGAACACCGGTACCTCGCCGCGCTGGAAACGATCGACCAGTTCCTGACGGGCAGGCACCGGGGTATCGCCAGTGAGCGTGATGCGGGCGATGCCGAGTTTTTCCAGACGTTCATCGATCAAGGCCAGCATGCTGGTGAACTGGCTGAACAGCAGGATGCGGCGACCGTCCTCGATCAAGGTCGGCAACAAGTCGGCGAGCGCGTCGAGCTTGGCGGATTCCTTCACCGCGCGCATGCCCTTGGTCTTCACCAAGCGAGGATCGCAGCAACACTGGCGCAGTTTGAGCAACGCGTCGAGCACTTCGATGCGGCTGCGTCCCAGGCCTTTGGCCTTGAGCGCCTGTGCCAGACGATCGTCCATCGCAGTGCGCACGGCTTCGTACAGGTCGCGTTGTGCGCCATCCAGGCGGACACTGATGACGCTGCTGGTCTTGGCCGGCAGGTCGGTGGCGACGAGGTTCTTGGTACGACGCAGCAGGAACGGTGCGATGCGGCGTTGCAGCAGTTCTAGTCGCGCACGGTCGCCGTTTTTTTCGATCGGTGTGCGGAACGCCTGGTCAAAGACCTTGCGGCTGCCCAGCAGCCCTGGGTTCAACCAATGCAGCTGCGCCCACATTTCACCCAGGTGGTTTTCCACCGGCGTGCCGGTGAGTGACAGCCGACAGTGGGCGCTGAGCGCGCGCACCGCCTGCGCCGCCTTGGCGTTGGCATTTTTCAGGAACTGCGCTTCGTCGCACACCAGCACCGACCAGGCCTGTTTAGTCATCGCCGCTTCATCGCGTAACAACGTGCCATAGGTGGTGACCACCAGATCATGGGCGCTGGGATCCAAGCCGTGGCGTTCCTGGCCATGGTGCAGGATCACGCGCAGGTGCGGAGCGAACTTGCGTGCCTCACGTACCCAGTTCGACGCCACGCTGGCGGGTGCTACCACCAGCGCTGGCTGCACCAGTCGGCCGCCTGCCTGTTCGAGCGCAAGGTGCGCCAGCACCTGCACGGTTTTTCCCAGGCCCATGTCATCGGCCAATACCCCACCGACGCCGGCCTCGCGCAGCCGTTGCAGCCACGCCAGACCTTGCCGCTGATACGGCCGCAAGGTGCCAGAAAATCCGACCGGCGGATCGACCTCACCGGGTTTTAGCAGCGGACGCAGTCGATCAGCCAAGGCGCGCAATCGATCCGCGCCCAACCAGCGTGGCAACACGTCAGAGATATCATCGAGCGTCAACAACGCTTCAGGCGTGATACCGAGTCCGCTGCGTTCGCCGCCGTACAACGACGCGATGAACTGCACCAGCCGCCGCAGACGTTCCGCCGGCAGGCGCACCAAGCGACCGTCGCTCAGCGGCACCAGTACGCGGGTGCCATCAAGTGCATCGCGCTCCAAGCTGGCGAGCACCGCATCACCACCGACCACCAGCGCGGCCAAGGCGGGTGCCAGATCAACTCGTTGACCGTCTATCTCGATGCCCAGGTGCAGTTGGAACCAGCCACCGTCGTCATCACCGACCTCGGCCACCAGTCCATCACCATCGATGATGGTGCGCTCCAGCGCTGTTCCGTCATGGCGTTCAACGCGCCAACCAGCCTGTACCAACGCGGCGAGCGCTTTTTCGGGCAACGGCGTATGGCCGGTCTCTGACAACACCCCGCCATTTGGCGGACGTGGAGCCAGCGAATGGTGGATGCGGTCCTGCGCCGCACGATCGCGCAATTGCCACGGGTAGTTGTTCCACTGCTCAAGACGCACCAGGCCGTTGCCGGTCAGCGCGCTGATGGCGCGGGCCTCGGTCACCAGATCTCGCAGCGGTCCATCTGGCCCAGCACGCACACCCGCATCACAGGCGCGCACCGCGCGATCGCCATAACGGAACGACAAGGTCGCCACCTCGATGGTGTGGCGGGGGCCATTGCGACCGAGGTAGAACGATTGGACTGGTGTGCGCCACAAACGCGCCAGCGGTACACAGGGCACCGACTGCACGTCTTCCACCGCTGGCGGGGTGATGCCCAGGTGCTGTGCCACTGCGTATGCCGTGGGTGTATCCAGCGCGGGCAACTCCGCAGCATACGCCAACCGCTGCGCATCCAGATCGGTGGTCAACGTCGCCAGGGTGTCGCCCACCACACACAACGGTGGCGTGCAGGGGATCACCGCCATGCCAGCGGTGTTACCCAGGTCCAGTCGCCAGCGACCGTCCGTGGCCGCCACCCAGGTCGGTACGCTGACATGCGCAGGCCCCGCACGCAATGTCGTCACCCCGTCCAGATCCCAGTACAACGCCTGTTCGGTAAACACCAACCGGCCAGTGGCGAGCATGCGCTCGATGAGCGACGTCGCCGTCGGCGCGCCCAGCAGTTCTATCACCGTACGCTGGTAATCACGTCGCCGATTCGCTCCCACCAGCGAGCCGATCAGCAGGCGGTCTTCATCGCCGAGGTAGGCCGGCGCACGCACCAACAGTTCGAGCGGATCGTCCTTCACCCGCACATCGCGCCAGGTGCCATTTTTCAACCGACGAGCAGTCGCCAAACGTACGCTCACTCTGGGCAGACCAGCGCGATCAAGCACATAAAGCACGAACTGCGTCGGCGCTTTGGCCGGACGCGGCGGGACCTGATCGGCAACACTGGCGGACAACAAACGCAGGACCGCTTGGTCATCCGCATTCATGCTTGAGTGTTCGTAACGTTCTGGTGGCGGTAGTTCTTCTGGCGGACGGCTTGGAGCACTCTTCTTCGCTGGTTTGTTCGGTTTGGCTGTGGCGGGCGTCGTGGGCGTCGCGGGCGTCGCGGGTGCCAGCGCCTGCAAACGCGATTCGTACACCTGCATCACCGCCGCGGCATGTTTGCAGCCGATCTCCACCGGGCAGGTACACATGCCATCCAAGTCTTCGACAGTCAGCCGCCCATTACGCAGCTTCGCACCGCTCACCGTCAGGTGGACCTCGTATTTGTGGTTTCCCACCACCATGGCGGTCAGCTCGTTGCCGTGCTGGGTGAATTTCTCCACGCCGTCATCCACATACGACTGGCTGCGGTTGAGCGTGTGGGCGTCAAACCAACGGGTCCAGTCTTCGCGCATGGCGCGGTAGGGTGGGCGAAGGTCGGCGCATGCAACGGTCGGCCCAAAGCCTGCCGCTGCCGACTGGACGACTCCACGGCGGCACCACGCTGCCAATTATGCTGATCAAACCCCTCACCGTCCGCCTGATCGCCTACGGCGAGAAGGCCAACCTCGCCGCCATCCGCACGCGTGCGGTCGACCTGCTCACGGATGAGCACGGCAAACTCGATCCGAAACTGATCACCGAGGTTCCCGGCACCGAGGTACATGCAGAAATCATCGCCACCCGCCTGGACCCGGATCCAGCGCTGAAGAAACCAACGGCGAAAAAACCCGGCATCGCCATCACCCTGCCCGAGATGAACGAGAAGACGACCGTCGAATGGCTGCACGAGTTGCCACTGGCCAAGACCGTGGTGGTCTTCGCCACCTGGACCAGCCATCGTGAGAACATGGATTGGCAACTGCTCGCCGCCGACGGCAGCCGCTGGTCGGAGAGCCGCCCGCACGCGTGAGCGTCCGCCGAACGCCGAACGCCGAACGCCGAACGCCGATCGCCGATCGCCGATCGCCGAACGCCGAACGCCGAACGCATTCGATGAGGCGTTACCCGGACCTCTGCCGATGTTGGATCAGCTTACGGATCATCCGCCCAATGTGATCCGTGTGATCGACGATTTTCGCCACCGTTGCGTCATCGATCAGACCGAGATCTCCCGCGATGGTGATCTGCGTCTCGATCTCGGCATTGGATCCCAGCGCGATGGTAAAGAGTCGGCAGCCATCCCGATCAGAGCGTTCGGCTCCTTCTGCGATGTTCGATGCGACGGAGATCGCCGCGCGCCGCATCTGCGATTTGAGATCGCCCTCCGCGCGCATGTCGGCAGTCACCGTAGAAATGAGTTTGAGTAGTTCTCGCGCTTGATGCCAGACGCGAAGGTTGGTGGATTTGGCCATGTGAGGGCTCCTTGTATGCCCCCTGCGGACCGGTCGCGCGCAGCGCGCAAGGGTCGTAGCGGAGTCTTCGCAGCGGAGTGCCCTTGTGCGCGAGCACGTCCGGTACGATGGGGGTGTACAAGAAGCCCGTACCCAGGACGTGATTGGGAGAGGGTCGAGTGGTGCGGTGGGCGGCATTCGGAAGAGCGGTATTCGGCATTCGGCATTCGGCATTCGGAAGAACGACGTTCGGAGTTCGGAAGAACGGCATTCGGCATTCGGCGTTCGGCGTTCGGCAGAATCGGGGGATTTCATCCCCCTGCACCGTCCGTCGCCCTCCCAGGGCTGACCCTTACCAATCATTCCGTTTCCCCGGCGCTTCCGCGCCGGGCTGGCGGGGCGTCGCCGCCGTTGGCGGCTCTCGAACAACCGGCCAATCAACCATCACGGCAAGCTTCACCGAATGCCGAATGCCGAACGCCGAACGCCGATGGCCGATGGCCGAACGCGAATGCCGATGGCCGAACCCCGAATGCCGATCGCCGATCGCCGATCGCCGAACGCCGATCGCCGATCGCCGATCGCCGAATGCCGAATGCCGAATGCCGAATGCCGATGGCCGAAGCCCGAACCCCCACCCCTCACGGCACCAGTTCAATCCGCGGATCCCCCAACGTCGTCCACTGATACGACGCGCCATAACCGCCGTCGCAACTGACCAACGTCAAAAACCGGTCCTGCGGCGTCAGCACGATATCAAGCCGGGCCGGTGCGTGATCCGCGGTCGGCACCACCGTGCGTTGTCGCAGCTTGCCATCGACCAGCACGATGAATGAACCGGCTCCGACCGCCTGACCCTGCACCGGATCGCTGACCTCGGTGAGCGCGAGGCGGAAGCAGCCAATGACATGGTGAAGATGCCGACGGTTGTGCTGGGCCAGGGTGATCTCGATCTGCGCGCCTTCTGGCAGATCGACGGGGTTACAGAAGAACACCGCATGGTGTGAACGGCCGGTCTCTGGCACCACTGCCCAACCGACCGCATCGTCGCCGAGCAGCATGTTGGTGCTGTGCCACTTCTCTTGATTGAAGTCGGCGACCACGCCGGTGAGCGTCAGTTCGGTACGCGCCGTCGCGGTGATCACCGCGGCCCGCAGGTGCGTCAGGATGAAGTTGCCGTTGTGCGCCGCACCGGGACCACCGCTTGGCAGCGCGGGGTCGGCAAGCACCTCCAGCCGGATGGCGCTCACCCGGCGCAGTGCGGTGGTGCCGCTGACGGTGTAGGTATCGGTCGGCTGCACCGGCCACGCCAGCACCGAGCCGTCGGCCCGCGGCGTCAGCGTACTGCCGGCCACCGCGGTGACGGTGCGTGGTTCGAGCACCGTCCAGGTCACCGGATTGGCGGCCGGTGCGGCATCGCGCGGTGGCGCGGCGAGCGCTTGTGCGAGGCTGCGTGGCGCGGTGTTGGCTACCACGCTGGTGAAGCGCACTGGTTCGCGGCCATAGGATTTGGCGATGGCGTGCAGATCGATGGTGACGCCAGCGTTGGCATGCATGCCGATGAGATGATGACCGAACGCTGCGTGGTCGACGCCGGCGATCACCGTCGGTGAACGCGTCGGCACCGTCACACCACCGCCATCCGGCGGGCGAATGATGAAACCACCGCGACGGATGAGGTCGTAGCTGGTGCCGCCCGCCACCGGGAAGGTGAACGCGTGGCCGTCGGAACTCACCACCGTTGGTGCCCCAGGGCCGCCTGGGATGAACACCCCATCGACGAACGGCAGTGTGGGCATCGGTCGGAAGTCGCGCGCCGCGCCGACACCACCAATGGAATCATCGCTGCGCAACACGCCCTGCGTCGCGTCGAGTCCTTCCGCGGTCGCGCTGCCACGGCCATCGCCGCCACCGACCAGATCGCTGACCGCCAGGGTCAGCGCCCGCGGCGGTCCGGCGCGCACGAAACGGCCGGCGTCAAACTGGGCACGTGCCACCGTGCCGGTGAGCGGATCGAACGAACGCGCTTCACCGGCACCGACGCGGGTGTCGGCAGGCGACGCGGCGGCGTCGCTGAGCGCGATCTCCACCGCACCGGAGTAGACCTGCACATACGCACGACCATCGGTCGCTAGATCGATGCCGACTTCGGTGCCGAGGTCGATCACGCGCATGTGATCGACCTGCACGGTGAAACCCTGCGCTGATGGCGGGACGTTGGTGGTCAGACGACCGTGACGTAGGTGCGTCTGCATACGCGACCACAGGTCGAGCTGCCCAGGACCTTCGAGTGCCAACACCACCCCGTTGTCGAAGCGCACCTCGACCACGCCGGCAACCAATGCCAGTGCACCTGGGGGAATGCGTGCGCCATCAACCGGCGGCTGCGCCAGATCAGCCGGCCACTGCACGCCATGCACGTAGTGCAGGCTAGCGAAAGGACCGGCTTCGATCACCGGACGGTGCTGATGCGGAGCGATGAATGAGAACGCCGCGCTGACCGCGATCAGCACCAGCGCCGCGGCAGCGGCGACGAACCAACGTCGGGTGCCGGCAGACCACCACGCCCGACGCGCCTGGGTCGCGGCGATGTCGGCCATCACCAGGGTCTCCAGGCTGCTGTCGCGATCGCGGCGTGCGACGATGGCATTCATCACCGGCGCAGGATCGAGCGGCAGGCGTCCGTGCTGGCGCAGCAGACGATCGATGGCGAGTTCATCGCGCAGTTCATCGCGCAGCTCGGCGTCATCGTCCACCAGCTCGACCAGGCGCGACAACAGTTCGTCGTCGCGCTCGCCGGCGATGTAGCGCATCAGCAGGCGCTCGTGCTCGTGCGCCTGGCTGGTGATGCGATCGGTGGGTGACGCCAGGTCGTCGCCGGATGGCCCGTCGGAGGTAGTGGAATCAGGCGACATGGCCGTCCGTCCGCAGTTTGCTCATCAGGCAAGTCTTGAGCGCCTTGCGTGCGCGGTGCAGCACCAGGTGCACCCAGTCGTTGGAGCGACCGTACTTCGCGGCGATGTCCTCAATGCGTTGTTCTTCCAGATAGTGCGCACGCACGATGTCGGCGACCTGCTCGCGCAACCCGGAAAGGCACGCGTCGAGTTTCGGGCCGAGCCCTTCGTGGGCGAAAGCCGCGACCTCGTCGCCGTGGTGCAGGGTCTGCTCCAGCCGCTGATCGGCGCGCAGGCGGTCCTTGAACGAGCGCTCGGCCAGCCAGCGGCGGCGTTCGTTGAGCGCCTGGTAACGCGCGATGGTGGTGACCCAAGCCATGAACGAGGTGCCGAGCTCGTACTGCTCCAGGCGGAAGAACGCGACCACCAGGGTCTTCTGCACCACGTCATCGACCGCGCCGACCTGCGGCAGAATCGCCGCGACGATCATGCGCAGGTGCGACTCGCAACTGGCGATGACATCACGAAACGCCTCACGGTCACCAGCGCGCACGCGCGTGATGGCCTGATCGATTTCATCATCCTGCGGGGATCCGGGCATGAGGTTCCTGCCCAGGGAATGTCCCCTCGGGCTGAAGGCTTTCATCCCCGTTGGCGGACCATGGGCAAGGCACCGGGGCAGAACCATCACGGAACCTATGACCGGAAGGCGACTTGGACGTTTGCCAGCTAGGCGATCATGGTTGTGCGGGTGGTTCTGCTGGAGCCGCGGACAACGCCAACTCCAACGCCGTGCTCACCGGCGCCGCATCCGGCGTGACCGACGGTGCGAACCGTTCAACCACCGTGCCGTCGCGCCCGACAAGAAACTTGGTGAAGTTCCAGCCGATCTTGCCCGGTCGTGCGCTGTCGCGCGTCAGGTACCAGTACAGCGGATGGCGCTCGTCACCGGTGACCACGACCTTCGCCATCATCGGAAAGCTCACGCCGTAGGTGGTCGAGCAGAAGGTCGCGATCTCAGCGTTGCTGCCGGACTCCTGCCACAGGAAATCATTCGACGGTACGCCGATGATGACCAGTCCGCGTTCACGGTACTTTTCGTAGAGTGCTTGCAGCGCGGAGTACTGCCCGGTGTAACCGCACTTCGACGCGACGTTGACGATCAGCAGGACCTTGCCCTGGTACTGCGCCAGCGGATGCGGCTTCCCTTTGATGTCGTCGAGAGTGAAGCCGTGCACCGAGGTCGTCACCGGCACCTGCTCACCGCGTGAGCCGCAGGAGGTGACGCCGATCACCAGCCCCACGGCAAGGATCGCCACGGACAAGTTAAGCAGACGTCGACGTGGAAGATGCATGCAAGACGAGCGTGGCAGGTGAACAGCGACGGCAATCGCTCACGCGCAAAGTCGAACAGCCATCCGTACCAACCGCGGCCCGCCAGTTCTTGGCGGGCCATGGGGAAGTCGCCGGGTCACTTCTTGCGCTTATCATCCAGGTTGCGGTTCATCGCTTCCGGAGCGAGTTTCACCGGCGCGCCGTCCTTGGGCACGTCGACCTTGGCGCTCCACAGGATCGCGTTCACCACTAGGCGGCGGAAATCATCGTTGGCCCAGTTCTTGTGGTTGTGACCACCGGTGAAACCGAAGCCGCGCCCACCATTGGGACGGTCATACGCCCAGGCGGTTACTTCCGGACGACCAGGATGGGCCGCCGAGTCAGCGGTCTTGCGGGTGTTGTCGGGCGGCGTGGCGGTGAGGATGTTGGTTAGGCCGGCGGGATCGGCTTTCCAGCGCATGTTGTAGTACCACTCGTCCTTGATCTCGAACGGCTTCACGCCGCGGGTGATCACGTGCTCCGGCAGCGTGCCGAAGTTGGCGACCCAGTGCGGATTGATGGAGATCTCCGCGTCATAGAAGCCGCCCATCCAATCGATGACGGTGGCACCGGTTTCTTTGGTGTAGTCGACCGCGTAGTGGATGTTTACCCAGCCCACGCCGTCAGCCATCAACGGCTTCAGCACGTCGAGCTTCTTGTTCACCGGATGACCGCCACGGCCGTCCATGTAGAGCACGATCGACTTGGCGCCTTTGAGGATCGCTTCGTTCTTGGGCCAACCATCGCGTGCCATCACCGGGAACACACCTGGGGTCTGCTTGAGCATGTCCATCAGGATCGCACAGCCGGCGAAGAACTCGTGATCCCCAGGGCCATGGCTCTTCGAACCAGCGATAATGACGATCTTGGTCAGCGTGGAATCGGTGGTGTCAACTTCGAGCGGCACGCCGGACTGGTCGTAGGGATCGGCCTCGGCCATGAGTGGCGCGGCGGTGAAGAGCGCGAGCGAAAGAACCGGTAGGAGAAAACGCATGGGGACTCCGAGGTGGTCAGGATGGTTCAGAAAGCCAGGTGATCAGCGCTTCAATCAGGAAGCTGTTCGATGGTGAGGTTGCGGAAGCGCACGATGGTCTTGCCGTCGCCGTGGATCTGCACCGCGATGTGGCCGTCGAGCGGGATGGTGGCGTCCATCTCGGTGTAATCGACCGTCTGCGTGCCATTGATGCGGAGGATGATGCGCGGTCCCTCGCAACGGATCTCGTAGCGGTTCCACTCGCTGAGATTCTCCGCCTTGGCGACCACCGCGGGGTCAGCCTTGGCGAGGACCTTGTTGCGCCGCGACTCGTCATAGAGGGATCCGCTCCAGTCCTTGCCGATGTCGGCCTGGTAGCCGCGCATCTCGTGCGCGGGCTGGTCGATGCGCACGCTGCGGATCTGCACGCCGCTGTTCACGAAGCCTTCGGTACCTTCAATTTTGTACTCCAGGCGCAGGACGAAATTCTTGTAGCTCTTGGTGGTGGCGAGGAACTCGTTGCGCGGGAACTTGACGTTGAGGTCACCCGCCACGATCGCGCCGTCCTCGATGCGCCAGGTTTTGGCCGTGTCGCCTTCCCAACCGGCGAAGGACTTGCCGTCGAACAACGGTTGTTCCGCTGCCGACACCCAGCCCAGTGCCACCAACGTGATCAGGGCGATACGTGCCTTCGACATGATGATCTCCTGGGTAAAAGCCTGTAACCGACGCCGGATTACTTCGCGCCAAACGCGAAGAGCTTCTCTGCCGTACGCACGAACACCGTGCCGTGGCTGCCGACCACCGTCGCGCGGGCGATGCCGCCTTCGCCGAGTGGGTAGGTGCCGAGGATCTTGAACTCGTCGGCAGCGAGCACGAACACCGTGGCGCTTTCATCCATCAGATAGATGCGACCGCCGCCACCCATCGGCGAGGCACGCAACACCGGCTTGGTCGGGATATCGCCCTGCCACAATACCTTGCCGGTCGCGGGGTCGACGCAGCGGAAGACCTTCTTGTCGCCATCGAGGACGTACATCTTGCCCTGGTAGAACAGCGGCATGCACACGTCGCTGGTGACCTCGGTGGTGTTCCAGGCGACGTTGCTGCTGGTCACATCACCGCTACCGCCTGGTTTCACCGCGAAGGTACGTCCACCACGCGCGGTGATCGACACCACCTTGCCATCGATCAGGACCGAACCGGGGATGCTACGCCAATTTTTTTTGCGTTGTTCGTTGTAGCCGTCGCTGCGCCAGAGTTCCTTGCCGGTCGCGGGATCGTGTGCCGTCACCAGATCGCCGCCGAACAGCGCCAGTTCTTCGCGGCCGTTCACCGCATAAAGGATCGGCGTGCCGTAGGATTCCAGCGCCTCGTCCTTGCCCTCGGTCGGACGCCAGTGGTGCCAAAGGTCCTTGCCGGTCTGCGGATCGATGGCTTTCAGGAACGACGCGCTCGGCTGATCGGCGGGTTTCTTGCCGTCATTCTGCAACACCTGCACGAACAACCGGCCACCAGCGAGCAACGGACTGGAGCCGTACATCCACATGATCTCGAACTTGCCGTGCTCCTTCTGCAGATTGCGCGCCCACAGCGGCTTGCCGTCGACGCTGAACGCCGCGAGGTCACCGCTGCCGTACATGAACACTGCCACCTTGCCGTCGGTCACCGCCGACGGCGTCGCCATGTCGTTGCGCGAGTTGTTGCCCAGCGATGGAGCGACCGGGTGGTTCCACAGGATCTTGCCGGTGGTCCGCTCGACACCCAGCGCCACCAAGTTCGACGTCGCCTTGTCGATCGATGGCAGGAAGATGTGGTTGCCCCACACCACCGGCGTGCCCGCGCTCGGTCCCGGCAATTCCGTCGCCCACACCTGGGTGGAGGCATCGAGCTTCTCCGGCAGCACCGCCTCACCGCTCGCGCCATCGAGCGTCGGCCCGCGCCAGTTCGGCCAATCGGCGGCGACGCTCGGCAACAGGGTGGTGGACAGCAGCGCCGGAACGACGGCACAACGCAGGATCGTGGAGAGGTAGGACATCGTTTTCACCGGGGAGGCTGTACCTGAGTGGTGGGGCAGGTGTTTAGAGAAATCCCGCTGAGGCGATGGGCTGGGTGAAACGATTGCCATGGATGATTGCCTCAGACCACAGGCTACGGGCTACAGACCACAGGTGGTGTGCCGACGTCGGCACCGGGACCTGTGGTCTGTGGCCCGTAGCCTGTAGCCTTTCACCATGCCCCCCCTCCGCGCACTGCAGGCGCTCTGCTGGCTGGCCTTCCTCGGGCTGGTCCTGCTCGGCGGTCATGCGGAAACCTACGTCATCGCGTGGCAGTCATGGTTGGTGCTCGGTGCCATCGTCGTGCTCGCCCTGGGTGTGGTCATCGGCCTGCTGACCCGCAGCGCACACCAGCACGACCATGCACACGACCAGAGCGCGCACGATCATGAGGAACCGTCGTGGATCGAGACCGGCGTGCATGCCTTGCCGTTGTTGCTGTTCGTCGCCGTCGGCCCGACCGCGCTCGGCAGTCACTCGCTGAGTGCCGACGGGCAGCTCGATGCCACCCGTTTCGTCACCGCCGCTCCGGTGGAACCCACCATTGTCGACGGCTACCACCGCACCGACCTGCTGGCACTGCGCCACGATCCGTTCCTCGACGGTGGCAAGATCGAGATCATCGCGCGTCTCGGCGAACTCGCGGAGCAGACCACGCGCAAACGCCGCAACGCTCCCGCTCCCATACCGAAGCCGGTGTTGTTCCGCCACGTCATCAGTTGCTGTGCTGCCGACGGCCGACCGATCTACGCGTGGCTGAAGGATCCGCCGCCCGCCACCCTGCCACTCGATTCATGGGTACGCATCCGTGGCCGCGTCGACCTGCGCGACACCGGCGGCGTGATCCCGGTGGTCACCGTTGACGTGATCGAGGTGGTACCGCAGCCGAAGAATGCCTACCTGATCCTGCCGGGAACCATCGCGGCACCTGGGCATGTTCCGGTGCCGACGAACAACTGACCGCCGTGCGGCGTTTTCGTTCTGCGCGGAACCGTCAGAAAGTGTCGGGCTGAAAATCAGGCATCTCCTCGCTCCATCGTTTGAGTTCAGTGGCTGCCGAAGGGCCGTCTGCTGCAACGAAGGGTTAGGCGACGTAACTACTCAGGCGATGCCTATCGCTTCGCGATGGGGCGGGCGCTGAGCGGCGGTGGGCAGATAAGATGGCGAAGCCATCGGCCCACGGGTGAGGAGGCGAAGCCGACGAACCCGAACCACGACCAAGCCCGTGGGGGAAAGGCCCGCAGGGCTGCGGGGGCGAAACCCCTGAACAGTCACTCGTGCTTTGGCAAAGCGAAAATGCAGGTTGCCAGTTTGAGGGACTAAAGGATAGAGGGTACAGACCACAGGATCGTGCTGAGACGTCGTGTGCAAACCGGTGGTATGTAGCCTGTAGCCTGTAGCCTGTAGCCCCTCACAGCGGAAGCCGGCGTTATTGATCTGACCGAGCACTAGGCGACGGTTAAACGCTAAGGCATATGGCTTTTCCAATTCAGAGCCACCGCTGTGCTGCCTCAGCCGTATCGGTCGGCTTAGTGTTGAAGCACAGCTTGGCTTGGGGAGCGTGTGCGTGTACGACATTTAACAGCTTTTCAAATAGCAGGAAGTTTCCGGGAATTGTTCGAAGGCCCGCGCCGATAAGGACACAATCGAACGGTTTTTGCTCCAACTGGTCTCGAACAACTGCCTCCGCAGTTTCGCCAAAATCGATCATGCACATCTGCACGTCGTATCCGAGGTCGGCCAAGCTCTCCTCAGAGGCCTTGAGGCCAGCCAATACCTTCGCCGCGTTCATTCCAGGGTACGCCGCGTAGTCAGGGCTAGAGAAGTCGATAAGTGTTGGCTGCAAACCAATCACCAGAACACTTTTTTTGTCTGTCATTTGTTTCTCCTTGGAGTCTGTGATTGATGGACCGCGAGCACAGGCAACAAATACAGTGCGTACAGCGCGTGTACGGGCGTGCTTCCGCGCAGTTGCCTAACATACATTAAGCGGGTTTCTCATTAAGCCGGCTTTCCGCATAACGGGCCATGCTGCAAGCCTGCCTTTTCGCACAATCGAAAGATCAGTTTCTTCCGTAAGCGGCATACGGGGCAGCATCAGCCGAACGTGATGATCTCCGACGTGCCGAGGTAAAAGCCGAGGGCGCCGCCAACTACCCCACGCTACTTCTTGCAGGCCGCACGCCGCGCGCCACAAGCCGCAAGCCGCACGCCGCACGCCAGCTCCGCGCTCCTACGGCAGCTTCGTCACCGTCAGATCATCGAAGAACACCGCTTTTCCCGAGTACGGCATGCCCCATGCCGAGGCGCGGCCGCTGACCGGGGCTTTCTGTTCCGTATGGCTGATCTGCCAGTCCTTCGGCTCTGGCGTGCCATCGCTCCAGGTCTTGCCTTCGACGATCCACTTGCCGGCCTCGGGACGGACCTGGAGGTGGAACCACAACCAGGTGTCGGTCTTCCATTCGCTTGGCGCACTGGCCAGCACGGCCTCGTCGCGCACCAGTTCGATTTGTTTCTTGGTTCCCGCCAAACGCAGCACGTGACCGGTGACGCCACCCAGGCCGACACCGAAGGTTGGTGCCTGACGGCCTTTGGTCGCCGACTTCAGACGCGCACGGACGATGAAACCCTCCTTACCGGTTGGGCCGAACAGGAAGCTGTAGGTGTCGAGCGGCACCGGATTCAGCTCCAGCATCTTGTTCCCGGCCTCATCGACGACTTTGAACTCGCCATTGAGGACCATGAAGTCTTCGGGCACGTCGGTGGCCTTGGAGAAATCCTGCGCGAACACGGGTTCGGCAGCGGAAAGGGCCGCACTCAGCACAACGAGCGGTAGGAAGTGGAAACGGCTCATGGCATCATTCCTTACGTAAAGCTTCGATGGAGGTACCGGACAAGGCCCGTCGCGTCGCCACGACGATTACCAGCAGGCCGCTGACAAGGATCACGGTGAGCGCCACGCCAAGGTCGCCCCAGGGCACCGGCGTCCCAGGGGCTTTCAGCGCCGGCCACACCGCCAGTGCGCCGCTGCCGGCACCCAGCGCCAGGCCGGCGATCAGCAGCAGCGCGTGTTCGGTCAGTACCAGGCGCAGCAACAGGGCACGGCTGAAACCGATGGCGTGGGCGGCGGCGAGTTCGCCGCGACGATCACTGACGTTGCGCGCCACCACCACGCCGACACCAACGCTGCCGATCAGCAGCGCGAGACCACCGAGCGTGAGGAAGATGTCGAGGTAGGTGCGTTCTACCGCCAAGTACGCCGCCAAGCGTTCGACCGCCGGCTGCACGGCGACGCCATAATCGGCCAGTCCACGTTCGAGTTCTTTCGCCACCGCCTCGCGACGTTCCACCGGCGCGTCGATCAACCACAGGCCGTGGCCACCCTGCGAGGGAAACTTCGCGGTGAAATCACGCTCGGCGAGGAACAGCCCACCTTGCAGCAGCGAATGGGACACCGTGCCCACCAGTTCGATGGTGAAGGGTTGGCCACGTTCATCCTGGTAGGTCAAGCGGTCCCCGACGCCAAGGCCGAGGGACCACATGGTGGTGTTCACATCGCCAATCGCCGGCACCACGCCATCGCTGCGCGGCGCGAGCAGATCCCACGATCCGTTGGTCGGCGCGGCGAAGGTGAAACGCCCAGCGAACGCTTCCGGCGCGATACCATAGAGCCGCGGTGTCGCGCTGCGGTTGAGGTTGAGGCAGCTTGCGTCATCACCGTGACCAACGCGGATCGGCGTGAAGGTCACGCCGTCGAATTTTTCCAGACCCAGGCGTTCACGATCGGCGACGGTGTTGAGGTTCTCCGCCAGCGGCACCGCGCTTTCCATCGCCAGCGCGTAGCCGCCGGTGCCGGCGGTCTGCTGTTCTGCTCCCACCAACGGATCACGCCGGTTCGCGCCGACCGCGAGAATGAGGAACGCCGCCGACGCCAGCACCACCACCACGCTCAGGCTGCGCCCACGTCCACGCGCGGCGTTGGCGATCGCCAACGATGGCAGGTCGAGGCGTTGCAGGCCCTGATGCAGACTGCGGTCGATGCCCGCGGTCCCCGCCGCCAGACCGGCGAGCAGACCGAGTGCGCCCGCGCCAAAAAACGCCCCGACCGCTGCCTGGGGATCGAGTGGTGCCAACGCGATCGCCAGTGCGCCCAGGCCGCACACCAGCGCGGCGAGCGCCGGCCAGCGACGTTTGGGCGGAGTCAGTTCGGCACTCGCGCGGCCACGCAACAACTGCGGGATAGCTTCGCGGTGCAGGCGACGCAAGCGCAGCCGCAGGACGATGCTCGCCACGAGCGCGCTCGCCCCCACGCCGATGACCAGCGTCACGGACTCCAGGTGCAGCTCCACCGGCGTCGCGCCGACCGCCGCGCTCCACCCGCCCGCGAGCGCGGTCAGCACCAGCTCGGCATACAGCACGCCGAACACTGCGCCGAGTAGCGCACCGGAGGTCGCGATCACCACGCACTCCCACCACAACAGACGTTGGACGCGTTTCGGCGCGAAGCCAACCGCCAGCAACAGACCAACCTCCGCACGTCGACGTTCCAATCCCAGCGCCACCAACATGCCGGCCAGCGTCAGCGCGGCGACCACCAGGAAGAAACCGAGGCCGATAAACAGGCCGGAGAAATCCATCGCCTTGGCGCTGGCCTGGAGCGCTTGTGTGCGCAGCGGTACCGTCATCAAACCGAGGTCGGCGGGTGTGAGCGTCTGGCGCAGGTGCGCCGTCACCGCGTCGACGCTCTGCGGCAGACGCACGGCGGTGAGCGATCCGAAACGATTGGCGAAGAACTTTTGTCCCGCAGCGAGCGAAAGGAACGCCTTCGGCGTGCCGCGGTGGTTTTTCCAATACTCCTCGTCGACCGGACGAATGCGTTCGAGGTTGATCGGCACGCCCGGATGCCAGTTCTTGCAGTCCTCCTCGTCAGCGATGCCGGGGAAACGCGGCATCAGCTCGCGGTCACTGGCCGCACCGCTCAGCGGTACGATGGCACGGATGATGAGCGAGGCACTGTCCTCGCGCAGACCGCCGGAGGGGCCGATGACGAAATACTTCACCGTCAGCGTATCGCCGATCTTGGCTTTCAGATCGTCCGCCAGCCACGCGTTGATGGCGATGCCATCAACGCCGAGGTCGCCAGGAATCGGCGCACCTGATTCCGGGAACTTCGCCCAGTCAGCGGAAGCCACCAGTGAATATGGCGTCGCTTTTTCGCCGACGCGCAGCTCGTTGACGAAGTAGGTCATCACGCCCGCAGCGCCGTCTTGGCTAGTGAGCGCGGCGCTGAGCGGCTCGTCGAGGAAGATGCGCTCGGCGCGCACCTCGGTGCGCTCGCCTACCGAGCGCACGTCGATCAACGCATCCGCCGGCGTCCAGGTCGCGGCGATCGCGGCGTCGACTGCCGGTTCCTCGGCACCGCCGATGAGCAGCAGGTTGGCGATCGCCGCCATGCCGGTGCGTTTCTGCAACGACGCGAGATCGATGAAAGCGGTCGGTGTCGGCACCTGCGCGGCGGCGAGGGAGAAGCGGCCGAACGACTGGTCATCGATGATCGCGCCGACGTTCATGCGCATCGCCACGGTGGTGTCCGCGGTTGACGACAGCGGTGCATCGCGCGGCAGGAAGCCCGGTTTCTCCACCCGCAACAACACACTATCGCCGACCGTCGCGCCGAGCTGACGCGCGAGGACGGTATTGAGTGCCAGGGAGTTTTCCGCCAGCCCCATCGCCCGCGACAGCGGTGCCAGACGCCAGAATCGCTCGTCGACACCGCAGACGCTGATGGCGTTGGCGCGACGATCACCATTTGCCGCCAGACCACGCAGGTTCAGCACCGGCGCGACGATCGCCTGCTCACCGAGCTTGGCTGCAACCGATGGAGCCAGCGTGTCCTTGAGGAACCGCCCGTTTGCCACCACTGCTACGTCACTCTGCCCGATGCGCGCCAACGCTGTGTCGCGCAGGCTGCCGCGCACGCTGTCACCGATCACCAGCGATCCGGTGATGACCATCGCGGCGACCGCGATGCCGAGCAGCACCAGCAGGTGGTCGCGCGCGTGGTGGGCTACCGTGCGCAGGATGAGGCGCGCGATGGTCATGCGTTTCCCCTGGGGGCGTGGGC
>JACDEI010000060.1 GCA_013816485.1 Planctomycetota bacterium | reverse complement strand
CTAATACATAACATAATATTCGATACAAACAGAGGGATCAGACGGTGAAGAAGAAGATAAAGAAAAGAAGGAAGATGAAGAATACGATGAAGACGATGAAGGAGAATATGAAGAGGATGAAGAATATGAAGAGAAAGAAAACAAGAGGAGCTCTTATCAATCAAAGGAAATGAGTGGACGTAAGAGTAAGAGAGCAACCATTTCTCCTGAAGAATTTACAACAGTATAGATCCCTTCATCCCCCTACTTTAATTCCCTTCTTCAAGATCTCGTATCGTAGCTGCTGTACCAATTATATATCTATTTATTTATTTATTCTGTACTCTCGGTATGTAAATATATCTCGCAATCTTTGGATTAGATATAATATCTAAACCTTAAATAAATACAGTCCACGTCAAATCATAACATCTACAAATCATCGTAGTAATATAACTTCTCTCTCTCTCGCTCTCTCTCTCTCTCTCTCTCTCGCTCTCTCTCGCGCGCGCGTTACGCTTTGCTGTCGCGCCGCATCATCTTCTTCACTTCCGCCAGGTGCCATTCCTCGGCGGCGATCTGATCGCGGGCGTATTCTTCCAGTAGGATCGACCGGCCTTCGGCGAGGTCGAGCAGCTTGCGGTACTCGGCGAGACCGACCTCCTCGTGGCTGTAGGCTTCCTTGAGGATGTCATCAACCGTGTGGCGGTGCGATTCGAGCAGCTCACCGATCTTCAGTGACGGATGGCCGCCGAGCGCGGTGACGTGCTCGCCAGCGAGCACCGCGTGCGCCTGTGATTCGTTGGCCTGCTCCATCAGCCATTTGCAGATCGGGATGCGATGGTGACCGAAGACCATGAAGCTGTAGTGCAGGTAGCGCACCACGCCGGCCAGTTCGAGTTCAAGGATGCGGTTGAGGGTTTCGACGACCTTGTCGGTGTCGAGATCGGTGCTGGCGGCCTTGGTCATGGGAGCCTCCTGGGACGGTGATGAGGATGCTGGTCGGCGGGCACCCTAAGCCTCAGCCGGTTTGGCAACAACGGCCAGCTGATGCGTGCCAACGACGGATCATACTCACCGACTGACGCAGGCCGCCACCAACCAGCCGAGGCCAGCCCCGAAACCCAGACCGTAACAGACACCCCAGGCCAGCATCCCCAGGGCCTTCGCCGTGCCCGCCGACAACAACAAATGCATGGCCTGACCACCGGCGAAATACCCGACGGCATGGGCGGCAACGAAGACCACTAGGGCGAGCAACAATGATCGTGGTCGACCGAGCAGCCACGCGCTGATGAGCACGAATGCACTACCGCCACTGATGGCCCCCGCCCATTCGCCCAGCCGTCCACCGAGCAAGAACCAACACGCACACCACAACAGCGCATAGGTGATGAAAGCCGGCAGAAAGTACATCGCCGTGCGCTGCACGCGCCGCGGTCCGCTGAGCAGTCCAGGCAGCAGCACCAGCGCCGCGACCAGAAAGGCGAGTAGACAGGCGAGGTAGAGACCGGCTTCACCGACGTGACGGTAGAACCACCCACCGGTCACCACCCACGGGGCGAACCCCGCGATGCTCACCAGGGTGAAGCGCCAGATGCCAGCAAAGACGATCGGTGCAGCGCTGGGCACAAACGCGGCGCCCAGCGCTGGCGCGGTCTCATTCACCACAAACACTCACTGTGGCGTGACAGCGGCCGCCGGCCGCGGTGGGCTTTTGAGCACCCGGCAGTGTTCGACACCGTTTTTCTCGCCGTAGCGCTGATGGTATTCTTCGGCGCGATAGAACACCGGCGCGTCGACGATCTCAGTGACGATCGGATTTTTGAAGCGCCTCGACGCATCCTCTGTCGCCTTGCTGGCGGTGGCGGCGGCGCGTTGTTCCGGCGTGTGGGCAAAGATCACCGAGCGGTACTGCGAACCGACATCGGGACCCTGGCGGTTCGTAGTGGTGGGATTGTGATTGTCCCAGAACACGTTCAGCAGCTGCTCATAACTCACGACGGCCGGATCAAAGTCGACCTCGACCACTTCGGCGTGACCGGTGTTCTCGTAACAGATCTGTTCGTAGGTCGGATTCTTGGTCGTGCCACCGGCGTAGCCGACGCGCGCGTCGACCACACCTTTTACATCGCGGAAGGTCGCTTCGACGCCCCAGAAACAGCCGGCGCCGAAGGTCGCCTTCTGTGTCACCGCTCGCGCCTTGAAATCCATGGCGATGGCATTGATGCAGAAGCGCATCCCGGTCGGTGGCGGGCCGTCGTTGAACAGGTGGCCGAGGTGACCCTCGCAGCGCGCACAGTGGACCTCGGTGCGCACCATGCCGTAGCTATTGTCTGCTTTCTCACCAACACGTTTCGGTAATGGCTGGAAGAAACTTGGCCAACCGGTGCCGGACTCGAACTTGGTGTCGGAGGTGAACAGCGGCGCGGCACAGGCGGCACAATGGTAGGTGCCCACGCCGTTCTTCTTCTGCGCCACGTAGGTGCCGCAGAACGCCGGCTCGGTCGCATGGTTGCGCATGACCGTGTAGATCTCGGGCGTCAGGCGCGTCTTCCACTCGGCGTCACTGAGGATGAGTTTCTCTCCGACCGGCGGGATACCGGAACCAGGGGGAATGGCGCTTGCAGGTTGGGACATGGTGACCTCGGGAGTCGTGGCCGGAGTGCTGCTGGCACCGCCGCAACCGGCCAAGGTCAGCAGCACAGTGAAGACCACGGCGGTGAGGATCGTCAGCAGCAGGGCGAGGATCGGACTACGCATGGGCGGATTCCTGACGGTGGTCGAGGATGAGTCGCAGGATGCCGACGGAGCTTACAAGCCAAGTGTGCGATCGTTGGTTGATCCACAACCGTCGCCTGGGTCCAACTCCTGGGGAATCGGTGAATACCTTCCCCATCTCGTCGTCGGTGAACTCCGTGGTGCCCTTCTCATCGCGCAATACCCATTACCTCGCCTGCGCCGGTAAAAGCTGGTGTCAGCAGGCGTTGGATACGTGCCGGGGATACCGCTCGGTGAACATGGCTGCGGTCGCATCGACCTCGGCACCGCGGGTCGCCGAGATGCCGTTGGTGTCGGCATAGAGCCAATGGAGTTCGGTGCGGAAGATCACCAGCGCGCCGCTGACGGTGACGGTCGACAACGGCAAGCCGGCGACGGTGGCGAGGATGACATGCACGCGCCGTACTACACCGCGTAGTTTGCGCGGTGTGGCGAGCGGAGTGTTCAGCGTGGCTTAGCGCGCCGGTCGAGTTGCGCCTGCAGCGCCTTGGCCTGTTGGTCGTCCGGGCGTTTCGCCAGGTGCGTCGCCAAGGTGCTGCGGGCGTCCTCGATGCGTTCCTGTTTGAGGTAGAGCGCGACCAGGCGCAACGAGGCCGCCGAGGCAGTGGCGTTGTCGCTGCCGCTGGCCTTGAGGTACAGCGCTTCGGCCCGGGCAAGATCGCCAGCGCTCTCGGCCAAGGAGCCGGCCCAGGCCAGGACGTTGGCGTCCTGTTCGCCGAGCGCGATCAAAGTGTCGAGCGCGCTGGCGGCCGCGGCCTCATCACCGGCTTGGACCGCGAGGCGCGCGCTCTGCAGGCGCAGGGGGCGGGTGCGTCCGCTCTCGGGGATCGCTGCGAGCCACGCGCGGCCCTGGGCCAACGCGCCAGATTCGGCGGCCGCACGGCTGGCGCTGAGCATCAATGCCGCGTCGCCGAGCGCCTGCGCGTTCGGCGGTTCGCCGATCAGCAGTGCGAAGTTGGTGACAGCGGCGTGCGCCAGACCACGCGCGAGCTGGGCCTCGGCGAGCGCGCGGCGCAACGTGTGCTCGGTGGGTTTCAGCACCACCGCAGCTTCGAGCGCGGCGAGCGCCTCGTCGTCACGACGGGTTTCCTGTGCCGCCCATGCGAGGTGCCGCCACAAATCGGCGTCATCCGGCTGCTTGGCCAGCAGTGCCAGGACCGCTTGGCGCACGTCCTCGGCGCGACCGGCGTGTTGCAGCACGGTGACCTCAATACGCCGCAGAGTGTTGTCGTCGGGAAAACGCAGGATGCCCTGTTGCGCCGCGATGCTGGCCAGACGCCAGTCCTGTGCCCGCAGCGCGGCGTGCGCGAGGAACGTCACTTCACCACGGTCGGCGAGCGAGGGATCGACGCCGGCGGCGGCTTCACGGCTGGCGGTGATCCAGTCCTCACGCGCAGCGGCGCACTGCGCGAGGCCAAGATGCGCCTGACGCAGGGTGGCATCGAGTTTCAACGTCTCGGTGTAGGCCTTTTCCGCCGCTTCACGGTGCAGGCGGGCAGCGGCAGCGTCGCTGGTCGTGCTCATCAGCCGCCAGTGGGTCTGGGCGAGGGTCAGAGTGATTAGCGGATGCGCGTCGCCTTTGTACGCGCGCAGCAGTTCCAGGGCCGCTGCCGGCTCGGCTTTGTTCACCTCAGTCAGCAGCCGGGCCTGCTCGAGCGTGACTTCGCGTTTGCTGTCAGCAGCAGGCGCGCTGGGCGCGGCGGCGAACACCAGCACGAGCAGGAGGGGAAGATACCAGCACAGACATTTCATTTCAGCGTCCAATCGATGATCAGGTCCTTGGTCGACGCGACCGGCTTGCCGTCCTGTTGCGCCGGACGGAAGCGCAGGCTGCGTCCGAGTTGCGTGGTCGCTTGTTCGAATACGCCAGCGGGTGTGGCCTCGACCACCACCGCCTCGGTCACCGCGCCGCTCGCCGCGATGGTGATGCGTAGGCGGCTGCGTCCGGCGATCCCACGCAAGCGCGCGGAACGCGGGTAGAAACGTTCGAGGTCGAAGGTCGATTCCAATTCCGCCGGCTGGTCGGGCTCGCCCAAGCTAAGCCCTGCGGTCGCCACGTCGGGGGTGGTCGCCGGACCAACGGTGGTGAAGGCGGGGATCACCAACGGCAGGTCGAGGGTGGCATCGAGGTTCGGCAGATCCGGCAGGGCGAGCGCGAGCGGGTTGGGTGCGGCCGGCAGGTCGAGGGTCGGCAACGCCACGGCGAGCGGTTCGCTGAGCAGCTCCGCTGGGGTGTCAGGGCGTTCGGGTGGTGGTGGTGGCAGTTCGGGTTCGACCTGACGGATGGTGCGCAGCGACAACGGCGCTTCGGGCAACGGCACGTGCAGGTTGCTGATCTGCGACAGCACCAGCACCACGCCGAGGTTCACCACGATGGCGATGATGGTGGCGGCCCACCAGGCGGTCCACGGCCGTTGCCGTTGGAAGGTGCGCGTGCGCGGCAGCAGACGTGCGGCGGCGGGGCTCATGGATGTCCGATGTCCGATGTCCGATGTCCGATGTCGCGTGCCGACGACTCGTGACACCACACCATCACTGCTGATGTAGTACCCGAGACATCGGACATCGGACATCGGACATCGGACATACTCAGTCTTTCGTCGCCGCGACGTCGACCTTGGCCGCGCCAGCGGCCGAGCAGGCGTCCATCACTTTGAGCAGCAGGCCGGTCGGCACTTCGCGGTCGGGGATGACCAGCACCGTGCTGGTGTTGCCAGCGGTGAGCGCTGCGGCGACGGTCTCGCGCACCTGTTCCAGTGCGATCACCTGCGGACCGACCTGGATCGCACCGGATTTGACGATCGCCACCGGGACGAAGCCACCGCTGACGGTGGTCGCCTGGGTGCTCGCCGGGCGTTGCACGGCGACCGCGGTTTCCTGCATGAACGAGGTGCTGATGACATAGAAGATCAGCAGGAAGAACACCACGTCGATCAGCGGAATGACGTTGAGGTCGATCTGCTGGTGCCCCTGACGGCGACGGTTGAGGAATCTCATGCCGGTACTCCCACCAGGACATCCTCATCGCTCAAGGCCAAGCGCACCACGTTCTCGCGGTGCTGCGCGATCTGCGCCACCCGGCGACCGAGCGCCCATTCCCACGCCACCGCCGGAATCGCCAGGGCCATGCCGTACTGCGTCGCGGTCAGCGCCAGGCCGATGCCGGCGCCGGCGGCCTGCGCGACCACGCCGGAACCCAGGCCGGCGACACCGAGCTGGGTGAAGGTGTCGACCATGCCGGTGACCGTGCCGAGCAGGCCGAGCAAGGGCAGGCTGGCGGTCAGCGCGCGGATGACGGTGAACCCGCGCGACAGTTCCATTTCTTCCGCCAGTGCGACGTACTTTGCCGCCCACGCCCGCCAACGTTGGTCACGTTCGCCAGCGTGACCGGCTCGCAGCAGCGCTAACAGCTCATCGCGGCGTTGGCTCCGCCGCACGCTCAACAACACCACGCTGCGTTCCGCCAGCAGGGTGTAGAGCACCACGGCGATGGTGAACATCACCGGCATCAGGATGTCGCCGCCCTGCCACCAGTGCAGCGCTTGATCGAGGAGCGCGTTCACGCCAGCACCTCGGGGGGTTCGCGGCGGTTGCTCACCTGATCACCGTGCTCGGTTAATCCCAGCACACCGCAGGCGGCCTCCTCCAGCAGTTGCGAACGACGATCCGCCAGACGTGCGAGCCACGCGTGCAGCAGCAGCAACGGAATGGCGGCGAGCATACCGGCCTGGGTGCAGACCAGCGCTTCGCTGATGCCGCCCGAAAGTGACTTGGCGTTGCCCGAGCCTTGCGCGGCAATCACGGCGAACATGTCGATCATACCGGTGACGGTACCGAGCAGGCCGAGCAACGGCGCCACACCAGCGAGCACGGCGATCGCCGGTAGGCCACGGGTGAGCTGGCCGGTCTCGGCGAGGAGCGCCTGTTCGACGGCGGCCTCGCGCGCTTCGCGTGGACGTCCAAGCGCCGCGAGACCGGCGCTCAGCACGCGGTCGAGCGGCGAAGTGCCACCCGCGACCAGGGCATTCGCGCCCGCGGCATCGTCGCGCGCGAGGTGACCGGCGACCTCCAGCAGGCGGCGTGGATCGACCGCCCGCCGGAATAGGCTGATGACGCGCTCCAGGGCGATGAGGATGCCGATGAGGAACACCGCGATGATCGGCCAGATGAAGAAACGTCCGGCGGCAAGCCATTCGGCGAGCGTACGGTGCACCTCACCGGGCTGGTGTGCGGCGCTGCCGGCGGCGTCGAGGGCGATGAGTGCCGGGCTCTTCGCGTCAGCGGCGATCACCGCTGGCAACGACGGGCCGATGACCAGCCACGAACTGCCATCGGCGGCGCGTTCGAGTACGCCGCGGGCGTTGTCGTCGCTGCCGATGGCGATGGCGCGCGCTTCGCCCAGGCGCACCACCGGCACGCTGAGCTGACGGCCGTTGCGGGTGATGATGGGTTCCTCGCCGACGCGCAGGGCGAGGCGCGTCGGCAACGCCGCCGTCCGCGCTGCGATCCCGGCGAGAGCCGCAGCGACGCGTTCGAGTGGCGGTCGGCCCTGGAGCGCGCGGTCCTGAGTTTCGCCAAGACGGGCCGACACCATCGCACGATCGGCCAGTTGGCGGATCAGCGTCGACTCGCGTTCCTGTTCGCGCGTGCGTTTGGCCAGATCGTCGCTGGCCACCGTGGCCTCGCGCTCGGCGGCGACCAGGCGATCGCGCGCGCTGTTGGCGGCCGCGAGCGCGGTCTGCAAGTCTTTGAGCAGCGCCGTGTGTTCCCCGGCGATGCGCGTGCGTGCAGTGGCAAGTTGGGCTTCGGCGGCTTCGCGCGCGGCGGCGGTGGCCTTGGCGAGGTCGGGTTTGGCGGAGTCGGCGGCGTGGAGGGGAACGGTTAGGAGCATGCAGCATGCAGCATGCAGCATGCAGAATAAGGCGGAGACCAGGATGCCAGGTCTCTGCGGTGTCCAGGGACGTAGAGCGACATTCTGCATGCTGCATGCTGCATTCTGCATTTTCAGACGGCGGCTCATGGCTGGCCTCCGGTCTTCGCTGGCGCCGGCAGCAGCAGCACCGTTGGGTGGGCGCGACCTTCGGCCTGGGCCAGGGCGGCGGTGATCGCCAGCCGGGACCGTTCATCGCTGGCAGCGTCGAGTTGGAGTTTGCCGGCGCTCATGCGCGCGCTGCCGGCTGCGGTGCCGTCGAGCGACACCCACCAGGCTGCGGCGCCGGCGACGCGCAGCAGCTTCACCGCTTCGGTCTGCCCGGCACGGGTGCCGCTGACGACTTCCACCCCGAGCGTGCCGGCGGAGCGTTCAGCGGCATCGAGCGCCCGCACCGCCGTGTCGAATGCCACGTCACCGGCAAGGTCGCCCGCCGGCAGCGCGACCACTCCTGGGGGAACTGATGCGGCAAGATTGGCGAGCGCCTGACGCAGCGTCACCGCCGCATCGCCCAATTGCTGGCGCACGGTGTCGAGATCGCTGGTGTTGCCGATGGCGGCGAGGGTCGTGCGTGCCTGATCACGTTGGTTTTCGGCAACGCCCGCATCGCGTTCAAGCCGCGTGACCTCGGCACGGGTGGCGGCGAGCGCAGCGGCGAGTCGTGCGCGTTCACCGGCCCACGCGGCTTCCTCACGTGCGAGTTCGGCGCGCGCGTTGTTGGCGGCGCGCAACTGCTCCAACACCACGGTCGCCGCATCTTGAGGCGCGGGGGCTTCGACGGCGAAAACGGGCATCAGCAGGCCGAGCATTACGAGCGTGCTGATTCCACTGATCCCACTGATCCTCCTGCCAATGTGTGGCTGCACACGGGCGGGGCAGGGTGACGGGAACGCAGGCAGGGGGAGTCGGCGGTTCATGCGGGGTCGTCGTCGGTGTGAGGCTGGGCGGGGAAGATAGCGGGCGGAAGCGCTGGGAGAATCACCGGTCCTGCCATCCAGCACCTGCGCAAGTCGTGTCCGCTGGTGTTCATCTGTCAGTGTTTCGATCAACGCGCGCGCCAGTGTGCGCAGATGGTCGGCATGGTTGTCACGTCCCAGCGCCGTCCACGCGCGGATTCCCACCAGCGCGGCTTGCACCGCGGTTTCACCGGCCCATGGCAGGCCACGGGCCAAGCGTTGCAGACGACGGACCTCCTCCGCCGCTTGGTGGTGGCGGCCGGTCGCGAGCAACGCACGGGCAGGGAGCAATCCCGCGCGCACGCGCTGATAGGCCGGTCGACCGCTCTGATCGACCAGGCTGGCGCATTCACAGGCGCAGCGCGCGGCGCGCAGCAGGTCACGATCCTGCTGTGCGCTGCGGCGTGGCTGCTCCAGCAGCGCGCTGGCTTCCCGTACCGCGGCAGCGAGTGCGAGGTGGTGACAGGTGCGACGTGAGAACCACGGAGCGGGATTGGGCAGGATCATGGGTGTGACGCTTGATCGGTAGACACCGGTGCTGGGCGGGATCGTGAAGAAGTGGACCCACAGTCAAATGAAAATCGTTATCATTTATAACAAGGTCACTAGCCACTGGTACTACAGTTGGTTACAGGCCATCCAAATGGTCTCCGTCGGTCTCCGGTGAGTGGCATGAGCCAGCAACCGGTCCTGGAACGCCGCCGGCATTGCCAGCCTTGTGCATGCGTGTCGTGGCCCGTCGCGATCCCTGGCGGGTTGCCGCCCTCGGTGGGAGCGCGTAGAGCGACACCCATCACGGAGCCACTCATGTCCCATCCTCATCGTCCTGCCGCTGTCATGTTTGCCGTGGTCGCGTTGTTCCTGGTCACCGAGACCACCGCTGCCGACGTGCCGAACTTCAGCACGGACATCGCGCCGATGCTGGCGACGAAGTGCTCCAAGTGCCACGGCGCGACGCGCCAGAAGAACGACCTGCGGCTCGACAGTGCCGAAGCGGTGCAGAAGGGTGGCAAGAACGGTCCGATCTTCGTCGCCGGCAAACCCGATCAGAGCCCGATGTGGGTGCGCGCCACCAAGCCACCGGGCGACGCCGACCGCATGCCCGCAGAAGGGCAGATGCTGACCAAGAAGCAGACCGATCTGCTCAAGGCATGGATCGCGGCGGGCGCGAAATTCGACTAATTCGACTAATTCGACTAATTCGACTAACCAATAGGGGCTCCGCCCAATGGCGCAAAGTTAAGCGGAGAAAAACCACAAGGCAGAAAACCTAGCCACAGAGGCCACAGAGAGCACAGAGGGAAACCAGTTGTTCCACCTCTGTGCTCTCTGTTGCCTCTGTGGCTAGATTTTGAGTTTCCCCGTCGAGTGACCGTTCTCGCATGCTCGCATGCTCGCATGCTCGCATTGGTAAACCGCCCATGCCCCATGAGTTTATCACCGTGGTGGCGGTGACGCTTCGCGGATCAGCGCGCCGTGTTCACTGCTCATGATCAGCAGCGCAAAGCGTTCCACCCGGTCGAGTTCATCGGTGCTGAGCGTGGCGTAGTCGAAACGTCCGCGCAGGTCGGTGTAGCCGTCCTTGAAGAAACGCACCTCGCCGCCCTGCATGCGGGCGTAGGCCTTCACGTACACCGATGGCAATGGCTTGCTCCGGCCTTTGCTGTCGAGGTGCCCGACGCGCACTTGGCCGTACTGTTCGCCGACCTGCACATCGAGTGCGTGCGCGTAGTGCGCGCGCGACATGCGGCGGCTGCCGGCGACCACTTCGATGACGGTGTTGGCCGTGCGATAGGCGGTCGGCAGGTCGACCTGATGCAGGTTGCGTCCGCTGGGGAGCGTGACCTCGTCGCTGCTGGTGGGCGTGATGAACGAGAAGCGCTCCGCCTGGCTTTGCACGAACGGCTCACGTGAAAACAGCAGTTCGATGTCCATGCGGTAGTAGTTCACCGTCAGTCGCGTGACGCCGCGGTAGCTGAGCACAAGTTTCCCGGCCTCGACCGTGAGATCGACGCCAGCTTCGCCCGCCGCCATCTGCGCCTGCCGTTCGCCGGCGTCGTGCGGATCCACCGTCGCCGTCTGGTCCCCCGCGGCTTCATCGAGTTGGGCGAGCACCGCACGGAAGCGGTTGCGCCAACGATCCACCGGATGGTCCTGGTGGTGTTTGGCGATGACGCGCGCGCTTTCCGGCTGGTCGCCGAAGAACGCAGCGTACGCACGCAGGTAATCGTGTTGCAGCGCGCTGCTGATGCGGCCGGCATCGACCTGGGCGAGCATGGCGAGGCCTTCCTCCACCCGATCTTGCAGCAGCAGGTAGTAAGTCGCTGCCTGCAGATCATCATGACTGATGGCAGTGCGGTAGCAGGCGACCTCGACGAATCTGCGATACTGCTCGGCGAAGGCGTGATTGAGGATGGTGCGTTGCTGGCCCAGACGATGCGCCCGCGCATTCACCAGCGGCGCGTACTCCAGGTGCTGGTACCAGCCCTGCAGCACCGGATCGGTGGTGACCAGTTGGCTAGTCAGCCACGGGCCACATTCCTCCAGGAACTCGTCGCGATGCGTCAGCCATTGTGCCAGATGCAGCACATCGCCATGCAGCAAGGCATACGACCACGTCGTATCGTGGTAGTGTCGGCGTTTTTCCAGCAGCGTGATGAGCGCTGCGTGGAACTTCACGTCGCGCAGACGCCAGGCGGTTTGGTCCAGGTCCAGGCGCAGCAGGTTGTGTTTTTCCAGGTACGCCAGCACCGTTTCGGTATCGCCGTGTTGCGAGATCCACGCCCAGGACGTGCGGTCGATCACGCTGGGTTCGCGCACCACCGTCAGCCGTTCGGCGGTGCCATGTGCCACCAGCGTGCCGCTCTTCGCCACATGCACCGGAAAGTGCGGGAAGGTGCCAGGCACCGGGAAGTAGAACGCGTACTCCAGGCGATGGGTGCCGTAGGCATCCAGATCAATACGCAGTCCACGCGTCGCCAGCGCCCCGGCCACCGGGATCGCGCCACGTGGAATCTGTAGCAGCAGATCCAGCCGCTGACGCGCCGAGGTCGGATTGGTCACCACCACCTGACAGACGTACACCACGTGGGTGAGGAACTCGCCGACCACGTACTTGTCGTGTTGTTCGTTGCCGTCCCAGGTCGAGCGGTCGTCGTGGCGCAGGTAGTGTTGCGTCACCAGCAACGCGCCGGGCTGTGCGCTCGGCGTCGCCGGTTTGATCTCCTGGTGGAACGCCACCTGCGGCGCACCAGCGGTGAGCTGCATGCGCGCACCCTGGTAGGTCACCGTCGGTGTGGTGGCGCTGAATGGCAGATCGATGACCGCTAGCGCGAACATCATCTCGCTGAAACTGCCGACCGGCAGTGCCAGATGACGCGACAGGAACGGCGGCGCGCCGGTGCCCGGCTGAGTGGCCAGGTGTTTGGCGTAGTCGTGCCAGAAGGCGTTGGGCACGATCAACTCGGGGCCCATCTCGGCGAAATTCAGATGCCAATAGTGGTTTTCAGCCCATTCCTGCGTGCGGTCGAGTTTGCGGAAGAACTGCTGCACCTGCGCGCGGCGGTGGAGATCCTGGCCGCCACCACCTTCGTCGTCGTACTCGGCGGCGGATTCCTCCGCCTCATCGGCACTGCGGCTGCGATCCTTCTTCATCGCGCTGCGCATCGACTTCGCTGGCATCGGAGCCGGAGCGGCGCAGGCGGGTGCGGGCGCAGACATCTCCGCCATCGCCATCGCCCCACCGACGCTGCGCATGGAAAGTTTGTCGTCGGCCATATCGGCTTTGGCAGCCTTGGCGCTTTCGCGTGCCTCGCTGAGACCGAACGCATCGCTGTCATCGAGCGCGCTACCGCCGAGCACGGTGCGGAACAGCATCTGGTCGCGTTCAGAATCCGGTGCGATCAGGTCGCACGCATCGGTGATGCCGCGCACCACGTCGCTGCGCACGTCGGGCGAGCGGGCGGTGAGCAAGATGCGCTCCACCGCGTTCAGCTGGCCGAAGCCCCACGGCGTCAGGTGTTGGGCGAGATCATCTCCCAGCAGCCAGCGATCGAGGAAGGTCAACTCGCGTTTATTGCGCAGGTAGGGCTTGATCACCGCCTGAAAAAACGCCGGGTCCTTGCGCAGCAGGAAGAAGCTCAACTCGTGGCAGGCGAACTCGCTGTACTTCGCGCGCTTTTGCTCGTCGCTCAACTCCGGCCAGGTGGTGATGAAGGAGAACGACGCCAGCGTCGCGTTCTGATCCGATAAGGTGAGGTAGAGCGCGAAGAGTTTAGGCAGCGATTCGACGCACTCGATCTTCGCCGTGGTGATGTCGGGCAGCGTCAGCTTCTCGCCGACCGTGAGCAGCGTGGCCTGCTGCTGTTCGGTGAAGTGACCGAGCGGATCGAGGCCGTCCTTCAGGCGCAGGTCCTCATGCGCGGTGCCTGATTCCGGCAAGGCGAGGTCACGGCACACCGCTTGATCGCGGTCGAGCACCAGCACGCGCACGTGGCTGGTGTGGGCGAGATCGCTGCGCGGAATACGGATGACACCGTCCTTGTCGGGACGCAGGTTGGCTCCGACGAGCGCCGGCTGGGCGAGGAAGTCGAGGTTGGCGTGGCCGTGTTCCTGAGCGGAATCCGCCAGCGGCTGCAGCGACGGTGCTCCTGGGGCGCCGCGTGGTTTTGCCCGGCCACCGGCATAGACACCACCACCGCGAGCGTTCTCGACTCCGGTTTCGGTGGCGCGCACGGCCCAGGGATTCAGCAGCAGGCCCGGGCGTGTCAGCAGATTCCCAGGCAGAATCTTCGCTTGGCGGCGATCAAGGATGTAGCGGTACTCGTCACCGATGTCGCGTCCGGAAAGATAGCTGCTGGCGGTCGGCGAACTGTCGCCCAGACGTGGCGCGCGCCACCACGATGAACGCAGCGCATCGAACAGGGCATGTGCCGGCAAGAAGCGGGTGGCGACCAGATGCACGCGCGTATGGCGCGTCGCGCCACTGACGCGGATCACTACCTCGGCCTTGCCGTTCTCGACCTGCACCTGCAGCGGTTCACGTTCACGCAGCTCCAACAGGCGGCGAGCGGACACCGCCCACGCGCCAGCAGGAGTCGCCAGCGCGGCAGCCGGGCTGATGTGCAGACGGATGTTGGTGCCGTCCTCACGCAGCAGCAGGTCATGGTCCCCAGGCGGTAGGCCCTTGGCCTCCAGCAGGCCATCCTTCAGCGTCAATGCGGCGCTGGCGTCGGCGACGAATTCGCCGTGCGTGGTGGTGAGTAACGAGACGATCGTACGCGAGAGCGTGGCCTGGGTACCGACGTAGGGGATGCGCAGCGCTTGGTCGGCGCGTGCATGCAGCACCGCGGGCTGCGCGCAGCAATCGCCCACCAACGACCAGCGCGATTCTTGGCCGTTGGGATTGGTGGCGCGCACCTCGGTAATATCGGTGAGCGCGCCGAGTTGGACGCGCCCCTGCGCGTCGCTTTGCAGCAACACCTCCAGCACATCGGTAAACGCGCGGTGGGAGAACGACAGATTGAGGTGCACGCCCGGACGTGGCTCACCACTGCGGCCAAGCAGGTACAGCACGTGGCCATCCACGGTGCGGGTCAGGTGCAGACCGTCGACCTGGTCGGTGGCGTCGATGCCGTTGAGCCGCCAGGCGCGTTCTGCGCGCAGGTCCACCAGCTTGCCGCTGGTGATCGCACGCACCCGTGCACTGAGCGTGACATTCAGTGTCGCCAGTCCTTCAGGCACCTGGATGGTGACGATGCTCTCCTCGTCCGTGCTGAGCTTCGGTGCGGGGAAATCGCGCTGTGATGCCACGCCAGCGTGGTCGGTGGACGTCACGCTCAGGCGCACGTCCTCCAACAACGACAGGTCGACCGCGACACCATGCAGCGTCAGCGACGGACGCATCAGCACCTGCGCCTGCCGGCGTTTGAGCAAGTGTTCGCGCTCGATGAACAGGCCGGCGTCGAGGCGGTAGCTCTCGCTCAGGTGCTGAAATCTGGCCAGGGTCGCGCGGTTGCCGTGTTTCAGGATGACCTTGGCGGTCGTCGGTTCGCCGGTGAACGGCACGGTGATGGCACCGCTGGCGTCGGGATGGAATTCACGTCCACCGAGCCACAGAGTCGCATCCTTCAGCAGGCCACTGTCCTCGTCGGCGATGGCGAACACATGGCCGGCGGCGCTGACGCGCTCCAGCAGATGCAGACCACCTTTGCGGATCAGCGCACGGCTGCTGCGTCCGCCACCGATGAACTCGATGACGAACACCCCGGCGCGCTTCAACGCCTCAAAGGTGAAAGTCCGGCGCACGCGTCGTAGCGGCGCATCGTCGTAGGTGTAGGTGCGCTCATCGCTCGCCACCAGACCGTCGAGGTCGAGCGCATTGTCGATCTCGCGCCCGCTCGCCTGGTAGTAGGTGAAGGTGTTGATCTCGAACACCTTCACCACCAGTGTCGGCACGTTCTTCACCTCGATGTCGAGGCTCACCGCATCGCCGGCGCGGAAGGTCGCGCGGTTGGTGGGCGAAAACTCCAGATCGACGCGGTCCTTGAGCGCCTGGATGCCATCGCCCAGCGCGTCGTACCAAGTCTCCTGCTTGCCGATGCCGTACAGGATCTTGGTGGTGGCGAACAGGCGGTTCAGCCAATCGGCCTGCACCAGCCCAGCGAACTCCTTGGGGTTGCTGGCGTCACGCAACAGCACGCTGAGCGCCTCGCGCACCAACGGTTCGTCGTCGCGCACACTCGGCAGGTCGGTGATGGCGCGGTAGTCCTGCCCCAGGTTGGCCGGATGGTCGCGGTGTTCCGCACGCCGCAGGAAATCCGACTCCATGTACGACGTGTGGCGCGGCAGGTTGAGGTAGGTGGCGACACGTTTGCGCTCCCAGGTGCCAAGCGCCCGGTCGAGCTCAAGCCGGTGGTAGAGCACGTGCGCCTTGAGCGAGTTGAACGCGGGCGACAGTTTCTCGACGTAGGCCCACAGGCGATCGAGCTGCTTCTGCCGTTCGGCACCGGGTTCATCCCAGGTGCTCTCGGCGTCGGGCCGCAGCTTACTCACGTACAGATGGACAAAAGCCTGCTCAGTAAGCAGCGCCGGACGCTTCTTCGCGAGCTGGTCGAGTTGGTCGAGCAGCAGGTGACGGTGGATCGACGCCTGGCCGAAACGCAGCGGATGGCTGGTGGAATCCAGCGCTTTGAGCACCAACGCCACCAGGTTTGGATGATCGGGGCGCGTCAGTCGTGCCAGCAGTTGGCTGACTTGGTAATCGTCGAGCTTCGCCTCTGCCAGCCAGTCGAGCGCATGATCGGTGAAACCACCGATGCCGCTGTGGCGCTCGAATGCCGATTTCATCAGCGTCGCTCGCGCGATCAGTTTCTGGTCGAGAGACGTCGGGTGCACCGCCGCGCGGCTTTCGGCCTCACGCTGGTGATGGAAGTCCGGCTCCAACCGTTCGCGCAGGTAGGCGACCTGCTCCTTGGGCTTGGCCGCCAGCAGCACCTGGCGGTGTTTGATGCGACGCCACTCATCACTCTCACCGTGGCGGTCATGCCATTCCTTGAGCAGTTTCTCCGCCTCGGGGAACCGCCCGTGGTGCTGAAGCTCCAGGCACTGGTAGTGGTAGTGCTCCTCGCTTCCAGGGATCAGTCGTGCGAGCACCGCGGCGCGGTCTGTACCGAAAGCGAACTGTTCAAGATCGGTGAGGTCCATGACAAGGCTCCACATGCACAGCGGTGATCGGCGAGGAAAGTCGCGGACCATAGATCAACTGGTCGCAGGCGGCAAACACCAAGGCACGCCTGATCACCAACGGTGTGCCTTGCAGGAGCCGGTTGGCAGTCGGCGCTCGCCTACGCCCGTGGATGCGCCTTGCGATAGACCTGTCGTAGCGCCTCGATCGTCAGGTGCGTGTAGATCTGCGTGGTGTTCAGGCTGCGATGGCCGAGCAGTTCCTGGACCACGCGGATGTCGGCACCAGCGCGCAGCAGGTGGGTGGCGAAACTGTGACGTAGCGTGTGCGGTGTGGTGCGTGACGACAAGCCAGCGCTGGCAAGATGGCGCGCCAAGCGTCGTCGCACATCGACATCGCTGATCCGTCGTCCGCCACCACCACCGCGTTTGGCTTTGGCACTGCTCAGGAAGATGCCGCGCTCGGCGGTTCCGCGGCCATGTTCGGCATCGCGCACCACGCGGTACGCCTCGATAGCGCGCACGGCGGGCATGCCAACTGGTGCGAGACGTTCCTTGCGGCCTTTGCCTCGTACCCGCGCGATGCCGCCGATCAGATCAAGGTCACGATCGTTCATCCCCACCAGTTCGCTCACACGCATGCCGGTGCTGTAGAGCGTCTCCAGGATCGCGCGGTCGCGCAATGCGCTCTCGTCATCGCCCTGCGGTGCGGCGAGCAACGCCTCCAGGTCATGAGTCTCCAGGTAATGCGGCAGCTTGCGGCGGACCTTGGGCGAACGCAGCAGTGCTGCCGGATTTGCCGGCAGCCGTTCGGTGGTGGCGAGGAATTTTCCGAAGGCGCGTAAGGCAGCGACGCTGCGAGCGAGAGTCGCTGCCGATGGCGCTGTCGTGCCGCCATCACCGCCCGCACGATCAGCCAACCAGCGACGCAGTGAAAACGGATCGAGCGCCGTCACCGGCAAATCACCGAGCCCTTGTGCTTGGTACCACGCAAGCCACCCCGCCAACTCATGACGGTAGGCGCGCTGCGTGTGCACGCTGGCATCCCGCGCATCGCGCAGGTGATCGAGGAAGGCCGTGACCGCAGTGCTGATCGATTCCGACATCGAGGCGAGGGCTTTCGAGAATTAGAAACGTGACTCTCTACTGTTAAAGTTCGCTTCGGTCACGAACGGGGCGAGTGCGGGTCCAGGGCCGGTGGAGGCCCTGGCAGGGCGTAGCGGGACAGCGTCCCGCGAACAACAATCCCCCGAGCGCGCCTGCGCGCGCGAGCGGGGACAAGCTTGGTTGCGCGTAGCGCAACATCCCGGCGAAGCCGGGTCGCCACTGATCGATCGCTGCGTAGCAGCGACATGCGCAGCATGCGAGCCGCGCAGCGGCGAAGTCGGGCTGGGGCGCAAGCGCCGCTACAACGGATCGATGCGATTCACCTGGCCGCAGTGCACGCACATCGCGGTGTAGGCAGTGGGCCGCACCGCGACCATGAAGACCTTGCGGCAGTGGGCGCAGGCGACCGCACGGGTGGCGCCACCGGCGTTGACGGGCGGGCGGTTCTGCGGATTGCCTTGACCAGCCCCCAGTGGAGAGGGCGTGTAGGAACCGGTGACGGTACGGCGGATGCGCGACGTGCCGACCGGATTGGCCGGGGCGTCCGCGCCTGCCGGTGCATCGGGGTTGGTGGGGGCGGCATTGTTCTGCAGGAACAACCCCGACGGCCGGCGCACATGGCTGGTTGGGGCGGTCACGCGCTGGGTCGGTGGATTCACGCTGCGCCGCACGAACGAGGTGGTGTTGTGGGTCGGCGGTTGCGGCGGCGCACCGGTCTCCTCGTTGCCCGGCAGGATTGGCGCGCCGGGTTTCTCGCCGCTGCGCATTGGTGGCGCGGCGGAGACCGACGGCGGGATAGCTGGCGTTGGCGGGTTGGTCACCTGGGCACCTTGCTGCAAGAAGGGTAAGGGCGTGCGGAAGGCGGGATTCACCGCGCGACCGCTGCCGCCGCGCCGCTCCTGCGTTTGTGGCAGCGGCGTACGAAAGGACGGCATGCTGCGCGTGTGCGGTTCCTGTTGCTCGAGGGGGAACGGCAACGGTGTACGGATCGGTGGCGGGACGCGCGGCAGCGGCGGCGGCGGCAGCGGGATCGGTCCCTGATCGGACACCAGCGGTTGCGATGGCGGCAGCGGGATCACCTGCTTGGGTTCGAGCGCATAAGCACCCGATTGTGGGGCTTCGAAGTCGGCCGGCTGCGAGGTCTCGCGGCGGTAGGCGGTGGTGGTCGAACTGCGGGTGACCCGCGAGGTGCCGAAGAACGGTTGATCCTTTTCCTGACGCTGCGAACCGTTGCGCCGTGCCGCCACCTCATCGAGGAGGTTTTCAACCCGGCGCAGTTCGATCGGTTTGTCGAGCACCACCAGACAGCCGTGTTGCTGCGCCTGGTGGCTGAGGTTGGGATGCATCGAGCCGAAGGCGGTGTAGAGCGCCACCGGCAATGTCAGATGCCGGCGCCGGAGTTCTTTCAGCAGGCTCAGGCCATCCATGCTTGGCATCGCCACATCACTGATCAGCAGGTCGTAGGCGTCGGCGGTGCGGTGCCGGCGCACGATCGCCTCCAGCGCTTCGGTGCCGTTACCGCAGGTTTCGACCCGGTGGCTACGCGACAGCAGGAATTCCGTGAGGAACAACACACTGTCAGGCCGGTCATCGACCACGAGGATGCGGAGGATCGATCCCATGAGTCGGAAGTCCTTGAGGTGCTGATTAGTTAGGGCGAGCTTCAGGTGCAAGGGAAAAGACTGCCGGGTGCCGGTGCAGCACGCGCGGTGAGTCGTCCGGCTGGTGGTCTCGGTGCGCCAGACGCTTGTCGGTGGTTCGGGGAATGCCTGCGCCACCTCCTTGTCACTGGCCTGCGTGCGTCGCACCATGCGCGCCCATGACCGGTCGTTCGCGCACGCTGTTGATCATCGCGGTGGCCCTGGGCGGCACGGCGCTGGCGGCGTGGAGCGGACTCACCCGCTTTCCGCCAGCAGTGGTGGCGGCGGCAGTGGAACCGGTCCAACGGGCGCTCAGCGGCGGAGAGGCCGATGAGACCACGGAGCAACGCCTGCTGCGTATCGAAGACCAGTTGGTGCGCGTTAGCGCCGAGAACGCCCTGCTGCGTACGCGTCTGCAGGATTATCTCGCCATCCGTGGTGAAGGCGGCATCCCGCCGGAGCAGGCGGTGGTGGTACGTGCACGCATCATCGCCCGCACTGTGCGTCAGGGCCGGCGTTACTGCGAACTTGATGCCGGTGCGGTCGATGGCGTCACCATCGGCATGGCCGCGTGTCTGGGCTGGAGTCTGGTCGGAGCGGTGGTCGGCGTGCAGGAAGGTCGTGCGCTGGTGCAACTGGTGAGCGACAGCGAGAGCCGCATTCCCGCAACCCTGTTGGATGGCGAGAAGATCCTCGCCGAGGGCGTGCTCACCGGCAGTGGCAAACGCGGATTGCTGTTGCTCGATTACATCGAGGAGCGCGATGAGTTGCAGGTCACTGCCGGTCAACGGGTGGTGACCGCGGGATCCGATGGGCGTTTTCCCCCTGGGCTGGTGCTCGGCACGGTCACGGCGGCCACCCGCTCACCAACCGCAGGACACTGGCACGTCGAGGTCGCGCCCCTGCGCGAGGCCGACATCGCCGAGTCGTTGCTGATGCTAAAGTTCGCTGCCGCACCGGTGCGCTGAAGACGATCCACGGGCGAACACCGTGCGAGGTGCGAGGTGCGAAGTGCGAGGTTGAAATGCAGTCGTTTACACGCCCACCCAACCAGTGAACAGCCGCCGGTACGTACCATGCCCGGCATGGCACTTCGCACTTCGCACTTCGCACTTCGCACTTCGCACTTCGCACTTCGCACTTCGCACTTCGCACTTCGCACTTCGCACCTTGGACCTTGCACCTGGCACGGATTCTTCCTGAGTGACTGTCGCAATAGGGGGGTGAGTAACGCAAGTCCCTGCGCTTGCGGCCCCAAGCCGCCATCGCTAACGTCCATCAGTGGGAGAGCTGACGATGCCAAGCCGAGTGCTGCGAGTGATGGTGGTCACGGCGTTGGTGTGCGCCGCAACATTCACCGCCGAGGTCGGACCCGGCAAAGGACCCGGCAAAGGACCGGAAGCCCTGGCCGATGCGTTGGCGGTACTCAAGGTCAACGATCCGCGCCTGCTCGATCGTGAAGTCACCCAGTTCGCAGCCGGGCTGGGCGTCAATCCGGCACCGCTGCGTTCGGCGATGGCGAATCTGTTGTTCCGTTCGCGTTCGCTCGACGGCATCGATCTCGCCCGTCCGGCGCTGATGGCGTGGCGTCCCCAGGAACCGTCGCTGGTGGCGATCATCCCACTCAGCGACCGCCGCAGCTTCCTGGAGAGTTTCGGCGCTGGGTTCGCCGGCGACGCGCCGCTCATCCGCGTGGGTGAACGCGATGGCACGGTGGTCTTCACTCAGAACGGCAACGACGGTCTGTTGGAATACCGCCTGCTGGTGAGCGACCGTGCCGCCTACCTCGCCAGCACCACCGCCTTGTGCCGCGAACTGGCGGAGTATCCGCTCCAGACCTTGACCAGCGAAGCACCGTTGATGTTCACCGCGAGCAGCGAGTTCCTCATGCGCCTGAGTGCGCAGTCCGATGACCTCTCGTCGGACCTGACGCCGGAGCAGCGCAAGGCGACCGAGGCGCTCGCGCCGGGAATCGTCGGCATGCAGAAGGCCACCCGGGCCGGCATGCAGGCGTTCCTCGGGCAACTGCTCAGCGCGGAACTGAGCGTGCGCCCCGATGCTCAGGGGACCATGAACTTCGCGCTGCAACTCCAGGCCAAGCCCGACAGCGCCTTGGCGGTGTGGATCGCCAACCAGCGCAACTCGCCGAGTCGCCTGCTGCCGATCGTGCGCTCCGAGCACTCGGCCTTCACCGTTTCGGGCAACATCGTCTGGCAGGGCCAGGCCGAGCGTCTGGGCAGGGTCTTCACCGAGGTGCTCAAGGAATCCTACGCGGAACGCTGGACCCCGATGGTCGATGAGAACTGGATCGCACTGTGGAATCTCCTCGATCGTGCCGGTCCGTTCGCCCTGGCGGCCGATGTCGATCTCAAGAACGGCAAGCCGATCAGCGAATCGCGGTACCTGGGCGACCAGCCCAGGGCGCAGGAGGTGATGTCGTTGATCACGCTGGTGTCGCAAAGCCTCACCGGCACGGTCGGCGAAGCGGTCGCGGCGGGCAGTGCCACCGGCTATCGTGAACAGGATCCGGCGGGTGAACGGGTGCTGGTGTCGAACGAACGGCACCTCGTCAGCGTGCAGTCGAGCATGCGTTCCGCAGTCGAGGTCGCGACCGAGTTGGTCACGCGCAGCCAGACCACCGGTGCGCCTGAAGGCCAGGCCGGCGTGCTCCAGGTCAGCACCAATCTGACGCCGCTGATCCGTACCTTGGCGGTGCTCATGGGCGGTGAAGTGCAGCCCGGTCTGCCGACGGCGATCTGCGGCCTGAACATCAAGACCGGTCTGCCGGGCCAGTTGATCGCCGAGGGAACTTTTCCGGCACCGGCCGTCGCACAATTGTTCCGCGACTCGGGGCTGATCCAGTTCAGCGACAACCCCGAAGCCGTTCCGCCGCCACGCAAACGCCGGTGAAGATCGCCATCGGGGGGTGATGCTCGAGTGGTCGAGTGGCGACCTTGCCCTCGACGGCTGGTGCAGGTTATGCGTCATCCTATGATCATCTGTGACCTCGTGGGTTTTCCGTCCGGCGCATCCGACGCCGGTATTGGCCGCCAGCGGTTCGCCGTAGCCAGCCGTTGGGCCGCAGCTAGAACGCTCGCCCCTGCCAGCCCACGGAGAAATCCATGTCCACGCCCAAGCATAAAGTCGCCATGCTCACCGCCGGTGGACTCGCACCGTGCCTGTCGTCCGCTGTCGGTGGCCTGATCGAGCGCTACACCGACCTCGCGCCGGAGGTCGAACTGATCGGTTACCTGGGCGGTTATCAGGGACTGCTGCGTGGCGAGTCGGTAAAGGTGACCACTGAGGTCCGCGCCCAGGCCGGCATCCTGCACCGCCACGGTGGCTCGCCGATCGGCAACAGCCGCGTGAAGCTGACCAACGTCGCCGACTGTCTGAAGCGCGGTCTGGTCAAGGAAGGCCAGGATCCGCTCAAGGTTGCCGCCGAGCAGCTGACCAAGGACGGCATCACCATCCTGCACACCATCGGTGGTGACGACACCAATACGACCGCCGCCGATCTGGCGAAGTACCTCAAGAGCAACAACTACAACCTCACCGTCGTCGGCCTGCCTAAGACCATCGACAACGACGTGTACCCCATCCGTCAGTCGCTCGGCGCGTGGACCGCGGCCGAGGAGGGTGCGCGCTTCTTCGCCAATGTGGTCAACGAGCAGAGCGCCAACCCGCGCATGCTGATCATCCATGAGGTCATGGGCCGCAACTGCGGTTGGCTGACCGCCGAAACCGCGCGCGTCTACCGCAAGCAGCTCGCCCACACCGAATTTGTGCCCGGCTTCAATCTCGACCGTCACCACCTCGACATCGACGCGGTGTACGTGCCAGAGATGGCGATCGACATCGCTGGTGAAGCCAAGCGCCTGAAGCTGGCGATGGACCGCAACGACTGCGTCAACATCTTCGTCAGCGAAGGCGCTGGCGTCGAAGCGATCGTCAAGGAGATGGAAAGCCGCGGCGAGACCATCGAGCGCGACGCCTTCGGCCACGTGAAGCTCGATAAAGTCAACGTCGGTGCGTGGTTCTCCAAACAGTTCGCCAAACTCATCGGGGCGGAGAAGACGCTGGTGCAGAAGTCCGGCTACTTTGCACGTGCCGCCGCCGCCAACAGCGAGGATCTGCGTCTGATCAAGAGCATGGTCGACCTCGCGGTCGATTGCGGTCTGCGCGGTGAATCGGGCGTCATCGGCCACGACGAGGACCGCAACCACGTCCTACGCGCGATCGAGTTCCCGCGCATCAAGGGTGGCAAACCCTTCGACACCAGCGTCGCGTGGTTCGACGAACTGCTCAAGGGCATCGGCCAGCCGGTCGGAAAAAAGGTGGCCGTCGCACACTGAGGGTTGTCTGCAGCCCAGGGATCCGGACGGGTACGGAGCGATGCTCCGTACCCGTTCTTGTTCATGCCGGTAGGACGCCGCGCCGTTGCCGTTCCTGCTCCAATTGGGGAAGGGTCTCGGCCAGCGCCTGTTCCAAGTGGCGCACCAGTCCTGGGGTCGGTCCAAGATCGCCGCGTTGACCGCAGTTCTCCAGTTGGTGGCAGAGACTGGCGATGGCCCGTGCGCCGACGATCTGACTCGATCCGCGCAAACGATGGGCATGTTGGCGCAAGGCCTGGGCGTCGCCGCTGGTGACGACGGCGGCGATGTGTGCGACGTGGTGCGGTGCCTCGGTGAGGTAGAGGGTGATGATCTCTGGAACGCTGGTGCGATCATCGCCAAGTTGATCCTGCAACAACTGCAGGTCGCCCGCATCGAAGCAGGACTCCACGTGGTTCGACGCACGGTCCGGCATGAGTCCGATCGGGATCGCCTGGAGTCCGCTGCTGGATGGCGAGGGCGCGGCAGCGTTCTTGGGCAGCCACCGTTCGAGCGCCGCCGTGAGCTGTTCGACATGCACCGGCTTGGAGACGTAATCGTCCATGCCCGCGGCCAAACACTGCTCGCGGTCGCCGGTCATGGCATTGGCGGTCATCGCGATGATGGGTAGGTGTCGTCCGCGGGGATCGCGCTGCTCGCGTCGACGGATGGCTTCAGTGGCTTGGTAACCGTCCATCTCGGGCATCTGACAATCCATCAGGATCAGGTCGTAGGGAATCTGCTCACTGGCGGAGACCGCTTCTGCTCCGTTGGCGACGGCATCAGCGCGGCAGCCGAATTTGGCCAACATCGCCAGTGCCAGGCGCTGATTCACCGGGTTGTCCTCCGCCACCAGGACACGCCCATACAAGCGGGGCTGGGGAATCGTGACGGGCATGCGTGATCTTGACGGATGTTCTTCCCCGGTGATGAGCTTGATCAGCAGATTACGCAGTTGGTATTGCCGCACCGGTTTGTTCAAACATGCCGCGACACCAATCTTCTCTGCACGCTGGGCAAGATCACTGATCATCATCGAACTGAGCAGTACTATCTGCACCGCGGCCAATGCGGGATCATCCTTGATGACGCGAGCCAGGGCCAAGCCATCCATACCCGGCATCTGCATGTCCATCACGACGATGGCATAGCTGTTCCCCTCACGCTGCGCTGTTCGCAGCAGGCGCAGACCTTCCGGAGCATCATTCGCTACGCCACAGCGCATGCCCCAACTGCCGAGTTGCTGCTGAAGGATCGTGCGGTTGGTTCCGCTGTCATCGATCACCAGTGCCATAACTCCGGCAAGGTTGGCGGTACGCGTCGAGCGCACTGCCGGGCGCGGTGTCAGGTGCAGAGTGAAGCGGAAGGTGCTGCCAGTGCCCGGCGCACTGGTGACGGAGATAGCGCCTCCCATCATCTCGACCAAGCGTTTGCAGATTGCCAAACCCAGGCCGGTACCGCCAAAGGTGCGGGTGGTGGAAGCATCTGCCTGGGTGAAAGCCTGGAACAGTTTGGCTTGTACCTTTGGCGGGATGCCGATGCCGGTGTCTTGCACGTCGAACTGTACCTGCACCGGCAGCAGGTTGGCGGAATCGATCTCCGAGGCATCGCCACGAATGGCGCGTTGCAGGCCGGTAGTAGCGATGGTCACCAACGTGGCGCGCACCACCACCTCACCGCGCTCGGTGAACTTCACCGCATTGCTCAACAGGTTGACCAGCACCTGACGTACACGACCAGGATCGCCCCTGACCGCGACCGGGACATCGGGCGCGATGGCACAGGCCAGCTCCAGTCCCTTGCTCTGTGCCTTTTCCGCAAGCAGAGCGATGGCGTCCTCGACCACCTGTCGGAGGTCGAAATCGGTGGTCTCCAAATCGAGTTTACCCGCCTCGATCTTCGAGAAGTCGAGGATGTCGTTGATGATGGTCAGCAGGCTGTCAGCACTGGAGCGCACGGTCTCGGCCATCGCCCGCTGGGCATCATTCAGCGGCGTGTCGAGCAGCAGACCGGTCATGCCGATCACACCGTTCATTGGTGTGCGGATCTCATGGCTCATGCTGGCAAGGAACTCGCTTTTTGCGCGCGTGCCGACTTCGGCCGCGTCCTTGGCGCGCATCAGTTGCTGTTCCGTCAACTTGCGCTGCGTCAGGTCGTGGGCGATGCCGAGGAATCCGATGTTGCTGCCGGTCTCGTCGCGCAACGCGCTGACCGACAACGACACCGGCAGATGGCTGCCATCCTTGCGCACGTAGGTCCATTCCTGTTCGTCGGTCTGACCGAGCCGGGCCTTGGCGACGAAGGTCTCGAATCCGGGAGCGACCGGCCGCCCCAGCTCTTTGCTCAGGACCAGGGCGCGTTGTTCCACCTCGCTGGGGAGGTGCAGGCGTTCCGGGGTGGTGCCGAGCAGATCCTCCGGCCGGTAGCCGAGCCAACGTTCCACCGCGGGATTGGCCAGCGTGATGATGCCCGTGGTGTCGGTGACGACGATCGAGGCATTGGCGGCATCGAGGATCGCCCGCTGCATCGCCAAGCCGTGTTGCAGCGAGGTGGCGGCATGTTCACGGTTGCGGCGGTCGCGCACCACCAGCCAGAAAACCCCGCCGAGCAGGATGGCCTGCAACACCACGCCGAGGCTCAGCATGATCGTCTGGTCGCGTGCGTTGACCTGCTCTTCGTGTTCGCGCTTGCTGAGCAGGCCGTTCTCCAGGGTACGCATGGCTTGCAACTGCGCATGGATGATGGTCATAAGCCGCTCGCCCTCGCCCTTGGCGACCGTCGCGCTCGCGGCTTCCTGACCGACCTCGCGCCGCAAGCGGATCATCTCGGCGATGTGGGCGAGCTTTTCCTGCACCAGCGGCGTGAGTTGGGCGAGGTTGTCCTGCTGTGAGGAATTGTCGCTGGTCAGCCGCCGCAGTTCGCCGAGCGCTTCCTGCACCAGCATGCGGGTGCTCTCGCTGTTGCGCAGGAAACGTTTGTCGCCGGTGATGATGTAGCCGCGTTGAGTGGTCTCGAGATCGCTGATCATCGCCATCAGATCGGTGAGTACCTGCTTCACCTGGTTGGTATGCGTCACCAGCCGGCTGCTGGCGAGGTGGTTGCGCGAGTTCAGATAGGTCGCCACCGACACCATCACCAGGACCAGGAAGGCGAGCACGAATCCCGCCAGAGTTTTCGCCCAGGACTGCATCAATGGGTTTCCCAGGCGTCGCCCAGTTTGCTCTGATAGACCTTCAGCAGGATGGGATCGTCATCGACGATGAGGATGCGTGTCATGGGTGCGAGTATACCTCAAGCCCCCCGCTGTTGTCCACCGTGGATGCCGGGGGAGTCACCTCTGGCCGGGTGCGGCGGCCGGACCCAACCCCGTGTCTCCGGCACGTCAGCCATCGTCCAGTCCAGGTGGCCGGTGATCCACTCCATGCGCGCGCGCTTTCCCTTTGGTAGCGGGCGTACGCTGGCGGCATGCACCACCACAGCACTGTCGCCCTCCTCCTTACCCTGCTGTCGCTCGACGCGGCCGACCACCAGGTCGACGTCTGTGTCTATGGCGGGACCGGCGCCGGCGTGATTGCCGCGGTCGCGGCTGCCAGCGAAGGCCGCTCGGTCTTGATCATCGAACCTAGCCGCAACCTGGGGGGCATGACCGGCGGTGGCATCGGCACCATCGACTACGGCACGCGCCGGACGATCGGTGGACTCTCCGACCGCTTTTTCGCCGAGCACCATCCCGCGGGCAAGAAACCAGACCAGGCCGGCATGGAGGCGGGGCTGTGGGCGCTCGCCAAGCAGCACCACATCACCGTCATCGCCGAACACCGTCTGGCCAAGGTCGAGAAACACGGCGCACGCATCCGCGCCATCACCCTGGAGTACGCACCGCCCGAACGTTACGGCACGCCAGTGGTGCAGGCACTCAGTGGCCCCGGCCACACGGTGAGCGCGCGGGTGTTCATCGACGCGGGTTATGAGGGCGACCTCATGGCGATGGCCGGCGTGCCGTACGCCACCGGACGCGAGGCACGTGCGACCTATGACGAGCCGCTCGCCGGCCGTCAGCCGCCGGTGAAGACCTATCCCGTCGATCCGTTCCGCATTGCCGGCGATCCGACGAGTGGGCTGCTGCCGGGTGTCAGCGCCGATGATGGTCTGGCGCTCGGATCCGCCGATGACGCCGTTCCGGCGTGCAACTTCCGTCTGCAACTGAGCAAGGATCCCGCCGACCGCGCGCCGTTCCCCGAGTTCGGTGACTACGACCCGGCGCAGTACGAGATCATGGGTCGGTGGTTCGCGGTGCGCAGCGATGCGCCGAAGAAACTGCCGTTCGCCATCTACAACGGCAGCGAGTTCAACGACAACCGCGATGAGCTGATGTCGCTCGCGTTGGTCGGCGGCAGCAAGGCCTACCTCGACGGCGATTGGGCGACGCGGGCACGGGTCTGGCGCGACCACGAACGTTACACCGTCGGCCTGTTCCGCTTCCTCGCCAGCGATCCGCGCGTGCCATCCGACCTGCGTGCCGAAGCGGCCCAGTGGGGCCTGCGTAAAAGTGCATTCCCCAAGACCGATGGCTGGCCGCACCAGCTCTACCTGCGTCAGGGTCGGCGTCTGCTCGGGGCGCATGTCATCACCCAGCATGACCTGGAAGGTCGCGTCAGCGTCACCGACTCGGTCGGCCTCGGCTCCTACAAGGTCGATCTCTACCACGCGCGCCGCTATGCCATGGTCGGCGCGACGACCGGTGGCATCGCCATCGAAGGCAAAGTCTTCACCACGCTGGGAAAACCCGGCGAACGCAAGGCACAGGACAACAACGGCTCGCACATCTACGCCATCCCCTACCGCAGCCTGACGCCACGCGTCGGCTCGGTCGACAACCTCTTGGTTCCGGTATGTCTGTCGGCGAGCAACGTCGCCATGTCATCGATCCGCATGGAACCGGTGTGGATGCTGATCGGCGAAGCCGCCGGCCGCGCCGCAGCGCAAACGGTGGCGCAGGATTGCGCGGTGCAGGCACTGGATGTGCCGCGTTTGCAAGCCCGCCTGCGCGACTGCGGGCAGGTGTTGGCAACGGAGTGATGCTTCCCCTGGGGGCGTGGGTGGCTCGCCAATGCTGGAAAGCTAACGAATCAGACTCTTTGCCACGAAGGCACGAAGTTCACGAAGGAGAAGCGGGAGTGACTCCCAAATGGCCTTTATCTTCCAAACTTCGTGTCTTCGTGCCTTCGTGGCGAAAAATCCTGGGGCCGTTGGGGTTAGCTTTCTAGCATTGGCGGCTCGCCCGCGCTAACGTTCTGCG
>JACDEI010000006.1:1138-129034 GCA_013816485.1 Planctomycetota bacterium | reverse complement strand
TGTTTTGCTGAGCCAGGATGATTGCAGCGATGAGCCGGACGAGAAAAGGCAGGCTGGTCATGGGGCGGCGCAGAGTTCTGCGTGGTGGAATTCATTCAAGCTTGCAAAGCTCGCTGCCTAGAAATCCCAGGTGCGATGACGCAGTGACTTAAGCGGAGACTCTTTGGCTCGGTTCCCCGGACCTCCACCACTCTGGGTTTCAAACCCACGGCAGACCCACGGGAAGAGGGGGCTCGGGAAGCGGGATCCGGTTCCGATGGATTTCTGCGCACTACGGCCGCGTACGCCGCTGCTTGTCCAGCTCCTGCAACAGGTGGTTGCGCGCGATGCCCTTGAGCCAGGAAGCGAAACTGCCGCGCGGCTGATACTCCGCGAGCTTCAGATAGGCGGTGACGAAGGCGGTCTGCACCGCCTCCTCAATCAGATCAGCGCTGGGGGCACGGGCAGCGACGAAGCGGCGCAGCTCCTCATCGATGGCTTCGACCACCGCGTGGAAAGCCGTGCGATCACCGCCCTGGGCACGGATCACCAGCAGGTCCAATTCGGTGGGGCTCATCATCCGTGACCTCTCAGGTTCGCATCCCGGACGGTTTGTCTCTCGTCAGCCCGCGATGCAAGGGCATCGACTCGACCCCGTATTCCTCCGGCAGGACCCAGGATGACGCGGATCGCGGCAAGGTGTTGTCGTGGACTATTTTGAGCGGATCCAGCGGATTGCTTTGGTGCGCTTCCTACCGCGACTGAGCCACACCCCAGCCGTCGCGTTCCGCCATCTTTTGCTGCCTCATCCTGATCCGGAAGCCCCACGTTCGGGCCCACTCCGGGGAATGATCAGCGCATCATTTCCCCGCTCTGAGCAAGGCCCAGCCCTGCCAGTCGCGCTTGGGCACCTTACGCTCGACGCCACCGAGCTTTTCCAACGCGGGAACATTCCAGAACGCGCCGCCGAAGTTGATCTCTTGATGGCAGGCGCTGGAGAGTGAACCGTCTTCGACCGCAATGCACGGATGGTCGTCCTTGATGCCGGAGGTGTTGTAGATCAGCGTGCCGAGGATTTCGGTCTTGCCGCCGTTCTTGGTCAGCACCTTGGTGCCAACATCTTCGGTCTTCATACCCAGGATCCACAGCGTGCCGCCATCGTTGCGAGTGTTGACGCGCAGTGCCTTGGGCGTGCCTTCGGTGTTCCATTGGCGGAAGTAGCCGGTGGCGCCTTTATCCAGGTAGGCGTGGCCGACCCAATTGGTGATGAACAGTGTGGCTCCCGCGCGGGCGATGCCGGTGCCGTTTCCGTTCCGCATCACCACCGTGCGCTTGGTCGAGCGCGCCTCGATGCCAAAGCTCGGCCATGGTGCAAAGACCGACAGGTGTTCGAACATCACCACCGGCGCGGCTTCAGGCGATGGATCGTCATCGACCACGAACTTGGCGAGGTTGTCTGGATAGTTGGCGGCATCGGTCGGTCCACCGAGCAGGCGGATGAAACCGAAACCCCAGATGCGGTTGACCGAACCGTGAACCTTCACGTCCTTCTTGAGCCAGTACCAGTTCGGATCGCCGGCCTTGCCGCCGCGCAGGTAGACGGTGGTGGCGCCGATTGATGCCGCGTGGTCGATCGCTTTCTGGATGGCCTCGCTGTCGTCGTCCTCATTGCCGAACGACGCGCCGAACTCGTTGGCGCACACCCATTTCTTCGGGTCCTTCTCAATAGGCACGATCGGCTCCGGCTTCGGCTTGAGACCCAGGCCCGTGTCCGGCGCGGTGGAGCCGCTGGGCTTGGTGACGGCCTCGCTGCTGAATTCGGCAATGGTGCCGCCGGCGAGATCCTTCATTGGTGTGTGGATGGCGGTGGTGAAGCCCTTGGTGGTCAGACGCTGCGCATACAGCCGGCCCTTGGCTCCGAGCGTCACCGCCGGTCCCTTGGCTCCTGCCGGTCCTTCAAAGCGGCAGTCGACCAAGCACAACGAACCTTCATCGCTGTCGACCGCGAGTGGCGCGCCGATCACCGTCAGGGCCTCTACCGCAAACACTTGGCCGCGATGCTTCAGCCCGACCTGCGCCTTGGTCACCGTCACTCGCGACATGGTCTGGCTGTTGATGCCACTCGCGGTGTGGATGCCGGTGGTGAAGCCGTTGATCTCGACGTCCTGGATTAGGTGTGGCCCGTTCTGGTCGTGCAGGCCGAGCTCCAAACCGACCACGCCGTTTCCGGTGATGCGCACGTCGCGCATGATCCCGGTGTTGTTGGAGTAGAACAGCACACCGATCGCGCCGGGATTGTCGCCGGTATCGATGGTCAGGTTGACCATGGTGCGATCGAAGAAGTCGGCGTTCATACGCACGCCATCGGCCCGCGACATGGTGCGGATGACCGCCTGCGGCTTGGTCGGATCGCCGAAGCCTGCGGCTTTGTCGTCGAGCCGGATCACCGTGGTGTCGCGTTCTTGCCCATAGAACCACGGCCCGACCATTGAGCCTTCACCGCCCTTCTCATTGGGTTTGAACACCAGCGGTTTAGTGATGCGGTAAATCCCTTTCGGCAGGTAGACCGTGCGGCTGAAGTCGCTGGCCTGACAGCGGTACACCGCCTGCTGCAACGCGTCGGTGTCGTCAGCTTTGCCGTCGCCTTTAGCGCCCAGATCGCGTTTGACGTCGAGCACCGCCTTGGGGTCGTCGGGAAAGACGATCTCGGCCGCGGACAGCGGAATGATAAAGACGACGCTGAGGATCAGCAGGGCGAAGCGCATGAGGACTCCAGGGAAAGCTCAAACGGTTATGGTCGTGGTTGTGCGACCGCAATTTTGGAATGCGACCGCGCACGCACGTCAGCCTGGTCAGCACACCCGCAGCGATTCCTCCGACATGTCTTACGGACGCAGGTCATACCAGTGACCGTGGCTATTAGAACGTTCCAACAGAGCCCTTGCGTGCCAGGATCCGGGTCTGTATGGGCACCGGCCGTGCTGCTGTTGGGTCTCGTGCCCCTGGCCTGCGGCGCGGCGTCGTCGGAACGCGCACTCTCGCCGGAGCGCGCGGCGGTGGTCGCGGCGTTCGACCAGCACGTCAAACCGTTGTTCGCCACTTACTGCCTCGACTGCCATGGCGGGAAGAAGGTCAAGGGCGACACCAACCTGCGTTTTCTCACTGATGGCGAGATCGCCATGCGCGATCAGGCGTTGGTACGGCATGCGCTAACCAAGTTCCTCAGCCACGAGATGCCGCCTCCAGGGGAACGCCAGCCGAGCGATGAGGAACGCGCGCGGGCCGGACGGTGGGTGGCGGCGGTGCGTCGGCTCGCGCCGCCCGATCCGGGTACCCATCCGGTGCGGCGTCTGTCGAAGGTGGAGTACGCCAACACCCTGCGCGACCTCTTCGGGGTCGAACCGGCGATCGCCGATGAGTTGCCGCACGACGTCGTCGGGGCCGGGTTCAACAGCAGCATCGCGCCGCTGCTGATGGAGAAATACCTGCTCATCGCCGATGAGGTGCTCGATCGCGTGATCAAACCTGGGCAGATGAAGCTCGCGTGGCGTGCGGGCCAACTCGATGCGCAGAGCGAGGGCAAGGTCGATGCTGGGAAAGCTGACGGCGGCGAACGTCAGCTCAGTGGTCCGGTCCAACTCGGCAGCGTGCTGCCGGCGCCGGTTGATGGCACCTATACGTTCAAGATCCGCGCCGCGACCGAGAAGATTGGCAAGGAGCCGTTGCGTCTCGCGCTGCGCATCGGCACGCAGGTGGTGGGCGAACTGAAGATCACCGCGCCGCTCAAGACCCCGGCAACCTACACGCTCACCGCCAAGCTGCCCGCTGGTCGCGCGCCGCTCACGTTCATCGTGGTCAATCCGGTGGTGCAGCCCGATCCGGATGCCGTCAAACCGCCCGCGGTCACGAAACCACCGACTAAGCCCGCGGCCGGACCCAAACCGCCCCCCGAAAAACCGGCGGCGCCGCCAGTCACCGGTGACCAGCCACAGAAGCGCACGTTGTGGATCGACACCATCGATATCACCGGTCCGCCAGCCGCCGCGCCAACCGAGGTGCAGAAGCGCTTGTTCATCGCCATGCCGAGCAAAGACCTCGACAAACGCGCAGCTGCACGGCAGATCGCCGAGGCCTTCACCCGCCGCGCCTTCCGTCGACCGGCGACCACGTCCGAGTTGGACGTGCTGCTGCGCGTGTTCGATCTGGCCGACCAGCAGGACGAGGTCTTCGCCGAAGCGATCAAGTTGATGCTCAAGGGCGTACTGGTCTCGCCGCAATTTCTCTACTTGGCCGCCGACACCAGCCGTGGGTCGCCCGACCAGATCGTGCGCATCGGCGACCATCAGATCGCCGCCAAGCTGTCGTACCTGTTCTGGGCCACCATGCCTGATGACGAACTCGCGGCGCTCGCAGATCAGGGAAAGCTGCAGGACGCAGCGGTGCTAGAGGCGCAGATCCGCCGCCTGATCGCTGATCCGCGGGCACGGGCGTTCTTCGACGGTTTTAGCGCGCAATGGCTCGGGCTCGACCGCCTCGCCACCATGCCGGTCGATGAACAGAAATTCCCGCTGATGGATGCCGGCCTGCGCCGCGCGATGTACGAAGAAGCCGCGCTGCTGTTCGAGACCGTGCTACGTGAGAATCGCAGCCTGATCGATCTGGTGACTGCGGATTTCACTTTCCTCAACGGCTCGCTCGCGCGGCTCTACGGCATGGAAAACGAGGTGAAGGGTTCGCAGTTCCGTCGCGTGACGCTCAGCGACGCCAACCGTGGAGGTTTGCTGACGCTGCCGGCGGTGCTGGCGGTGACCTCGCTGCCCTCGCGCACCAGCCCGGTGAAACGCGGACGTTTCGTGCTGGAGAACCTGCTTGGTCAACCGACGCCGACGCCACCGATGAACGTGCCGTCGCTAGATCAGCAGAACGTGGCAGAGAACGCCACGCTCAACCTGCGTCGGCGCGCGGAACGTCACCGCAGTGATCCGGCCTGTGCCGGCTGTCATGTGGTGATGGATCCCATCGGTTTCGGCCTGGAAAACTTCGACGCCATCGGTCGGTGGCGTGAACAGGATGACACCAATCTGCGCGTCGATGCCAGCGGCGAACTGCCTGGGAAACTCGCCTTCACTCAGCCCAAGGAACTCAAACGCCTGATCGCCGGCAGGCGCGACGAGATCACCCGCGCGTTGACGCACCAAGTGCTGTCGTATGCGCTGTGCCGCGCGCTCGACGGCTACGACGAGGTGGTGGTCGATGACCTGAGCGCCGCGATTGCCAAGGACGGGTTTGCCCTCCAGTCGCTCATCGTGCGCGTCGCGATGAGCTACCCTTTTCTGAATCGTCGCGTGACCCGATGACCGCTGAAAGGAACCACCGATGCGCAAACATTGGCTGATCGACCGCCGGACCTGTCTCAAAGGACTTGGTGGTATCGCGCTGGGATTACCGCTGCTCGAAACCATGGGCTGGGCCGAGACGCCCAAGTCCGGCGGTGCGTACAAGCCACCCGTGCGGCTTGGTTTCATGTACCACACGTGCGGGGTGTGGGCGGACGCGTTCTGGCCCACGGATCCCACGACCTTCCCGGTCAGCCTGCCGCCGTCGCTCGAACCACTGCGCGAGGTGGTCGATCAGTGCCTGCTGCTAGATCACTTGAAAGGCGCCGAAGACGGCAAGCCGTGGCCACCGCCGCACTGCCGCGAACTGGCGTCGTGGCTCACCGCGGCGATGCCCAACCGCGACAAACCCGGCGAACTCAATCTGGCGATCTCTGCCGATCAGATCGCCGCCAACAGCATCGGCATCTACACGCCGGTGCCCTCGCTCGAACTCGGCTATAAGGACAACGGCTTGAGCGGCCTCGGCGAGCAGGGTTTCAACAACCGCTATTACACCACTGGCACCTGGGCGGGGCCAACCCAACCGCTGCCGGTCGAGACCAGTCCGGCCAACGTCTACAAACGTTTGTTCTCCTCACGCCAGTCGAAGCGGCGTCGCGTTGGCGGGCCGACGGTCGACACCGGCAAGTTCGCCACCGTGCAGGACGACACCGGCGAGTCGCTCGACCGCAGCATGCTCGACCTGATCTTGCAGGGCGCGAAAGACCTGCAGGGAAACGTCGGGCGCGCGGATCAACGGCGGTTGGATGAATACCTCGACAGCATGCGTTCGCTGGAGAAACGCGTCACCGCCATCGAACGTCAGCAGGCCGAGGCCGCAGCGGCGAAGGCCGGCACCGGCAAGAATTCCAAGGCCGGCTTCACCAGCGCACCGCCGATCGAAGTGAAGGTGCCTACGGGATCAGTGAAATGGAGTGAGCACATCCGGGTGATGTGCGATCTGATGATCCTGGCGTGGCAGACCGATCTGACGCGGGTGTGCACGCTGATCCCAGGCCACGTTCACGCGATCTCCTACCCGGAGATCGGCGTGCCGGATTCCCATCATGATATCAGCCACAACGACAATCCCGACAAGCCGCCGAAGCTCATGAAGGTCGATCGCTTCGCGATCGAACAGTTCGCCTACCTCATCGGCCGCATGAAGACCCTCAAGGAAGGCCCAGGCACACTGCTCGACAACTGCATCGTCATGTGGGGCTCGGGCATGGACCAGGGTTGGCACAGCTTCAAACGCTTGCCCACCATCATCGCCGGCCGTGGCGGCGGCACCATCCGCACCGGCCGTTACGCCAAGGCAAATGGCAACATCGGCGACTTGCTGATGGGAATCCTGGCGCGCGCTGGTGTGCCGATGGACAAACCGATCGGGTGCGGGACGAAGCTGTTGGCCGAGTTGGCGTGACTGACGCCGGCGAGTTATTCTGTTGGCGATAGCCCAAGAGCCCACAACGCGTGGCAGATCCAGATCTGTTGTTAGGCCGGCGGTGGCGCGCTGGTGGCACCGGTGACGCCGGCGAACGGGATCGCAAGCGCAGGCGTGGGTAGCCCAGCGACCGCGTTCAGCGCCAGATCAGCGACCGCCTCACCCATGGTGCGATAGGGAATCAACCAGGTGGTCAGTGCCGGACCGGCATCATGAGCGATGTACGAGGAAAAAGTGCTGATCGAGAGATCGCGCGGCACCACCAGTCCCAGGTCGTGCGCCACGCGCAGCACCGGATAAGCGGCGAAGGGTCCATAACACACCAGCGCAGTTGGGCGGTCAGGACGTTGCAGCAGGTCTCGCATCCGCGCCATCCAGGCGTCGCGTTCTCCTGGCGCATCCGGACTCATGAGCACCTGTGGCATCAGCCCGGCAGCGCTCATCGCGTGCGTATGACCGGCAGCGCGATCGGCGTCGCTGTAGTGGGACGTGGGATGCGATGACAGGTAGGCGATACGCCGATGGCCCAGCTCGATGAGCGCCTGCGTTGCTGAGCGGCCCGCCGCGAGGTCATCCGGATGCACACAGCGTGACGGCAGCTTGCGATTGACCCACACCGCGGCGTGCCGATGGCGGGCGATGGCATCCTCGACCTCAGGCGGGATCTCGTAGACATAGTTGAGGATGAGCCCATCGGCGTTGCGCTCGCCCAGGAAACGCGCCAGCGAGCTGTCGCCACGCAACTGCTCATCGGCCAAACACGCCATCGCCAAGTGATAGCCGTCACGACTCAGCCGTCGTTCGATACCGTCGTAGAGCGCAGTATCCCACACACTGCGGTGGCCTGCCGTGCTGGTGACCATCGCCAAGCAGCGGAACCGTCCGGTGCTGATCGCCACTGCTCCGGCGTTGCGCTGATACCCCAGGTGCTGGGCGATCTGTGAAACGCGTGCGCGGGTGGCGGCGCTGTAACGCTCACCACGTCCACCCAGAATTTGCCACACGGTGTCCACCGCGACACCGGCTCCGCTCGCCACGTCATGGGCGGTCGCACGTCCAGAAGGTGGGCTCTTTTTCTTGGTCATTGGTTGGGAAGGTTGGCGAGGTGGGCTGAGTAAAAATCAGTCCAATTCGCTCACCACCCCAGTACTGGTTCCGAACCGTTCACACGCAACACCCGTCTGGCGCAACATGCGAACGTAGAGGTTAGCCAGCTGATAGTTCTTCTGGCGATCGAAGGCCACGTGACCTTGGTGGCGATAGCCGCCGCCCGCGAGCAGCACCGGCAGATTGTTGGACGCGTGCGCCGAAGCATCCCCCAGGTTGCTGAGAAACAGCACCTGGGTGGCGTCAAGCAGTGAGCCGCCGCCCTCGGCGGTTCCCGCCAGCTTGCCGAGCAAGTAGTTGAAGGAGGTGAAATGCACTTGCTCGTACAATGTGGCCTGTTCGATCTTCATGGGATCCTGGCCGTGATGCGAGGCGTCGTGGTCGCCGAGCGTGATGCCTGGGGCCGACGATGCCGGACCATGTTCGGGCATGCGATAAACGATCACGCGGGTGGAATCGGTCTGGAGCGCCAAGTGCATCAGATCATACCACTGCCGCGTGTGGCCGACCCACTCGCCCGCTTCGTTGCCAGCCGTCTGACCGACCTTGGGCTTCGGTTTGGTCGCCCAGGCCTGTTCCTGCTTGAGGCTTCCTTCAGCCTCGCGGATGGTACCGGTGAGCACTTCCATGCGCCGGCGGTCGTTGACGCCAAGCTGACGATCAAGCGTGGCGATCTGGTCACGGACGCCGTCAAGGATGCTGCATCCGTCCTGCAGACGGCGCACCTCACGCGCGATCTCGTCGGGGGTTCCATCAAGGAACAGGCGGTTGAATACCTGCGCCAGATTGGTGTTGCCCGGCAAGGGCACGCCAGCACGGCTGAACGACAGTCCGGTCCCCATGCCGCCAAGCAGCAGATACGGCACACGGGTGTGGCGCCCGACCACCTCGGCCGCCATCTGATCGATCGAGATGGTATTGTGGATGTCGTCCCAGTTCTTGAATCCGTCCGGATGCACCCCCGTCAGCAGCCCGTATTCGCTGCCGTGGTTGTTGGGATACCCTGGGTGGCTCATGCCTGAAAATACGGTGAAATGCGCTCGATGTGCGTCGATCAGCTTGAGCAGGCGCGGAGCTTCATACTGCCGGCCCGGCTGCTGCGGGAAGAAGTACGGTGCATAGCTCCCGAGTGGCCGCTGGATGATGACCATGCGTTTGGGGCTCTGCGCGCGCGCGGCTTCCTCGGCCCGCAGACCGGAGCCGGTCATGGCATCCAAGAGCGGCAACGCGAGGCTGATGGCACCGGCCTTCAGCAGGGTGCGACGGGCGATCAGGCGGCTTGGAACTGGCATGTGCGTGGACTCCGTTGGTCGGTTATTGCTGCAGGAACGCCCGGCTCTGCACCAGGGCATGGACGAGGCTGCGCAGGCCGTGGCCCTGTGGGCGAGTAGTGGCGATAATCTGGTCCATCAGCTCACGGTCGGCGAACTGCGCATCGCTGCCGGTACCGTAGATCATCAGCTTGCGCACCACCGTACGCGCGACCTGGTCGACGTCTCGCAGCAGGATGCGTTTGTAGCCCGCAAGATCATCGAAGCGCTCGCCCCCGTCGGTGGTGGCGGAACTGTCGACCGGCGACACCAGCCACACCTGCTTAAGATCAGGGTAACTGGTGAGTTTCTCCAGCGACGCCTTGACTCCCTCTCCAGGCGAGGGCGTGCGGTAGCGTGTGCGGTAACCACCCAGCACGTCGTAATGCTCCAAGGCGAACCCAGGGGGATCGATCTTTGCATGGCAACCGGCGCAAGCGGTCAATGCCCGGTGTTTTTCGATCTGCTGACGCAGGGTGGTGGCACCGCGGATGTCTGGCTGCACCGCTTCGATATCGGGTGGAGGCGGCGACGGAGGACGACCGACGAGCTGTTCCAGCAGCCAGACGCCGCGTTTGATCGGAGAGGTGTAGGTGCCGTTGGTGGTGGCTTTCAGTACGCCAGCGTGCGTCAACACGCCACCACGGTGGTGTTCCGGGCGCAGCGCGACCTTGCGGAACTCGAAGCCGTGCACCCCGGCGATGCCGTAATGTTTGGCCAAGCGCTGATTGACGAAGGTCCAGTCGGAGTCGACCAGCGCGCCCACACCCAGGTCCCGCTCCAGCAGTTCGCGGACAAAATGCTGGGTTTCCGGTGCCAATGCGGCACCCAGGTGATCATCGTACTCAAGATACACTTCATCGGGTTTCATCGCCAGCACGTCGCGCAGGCCCAGCCACTGGTCGACGAAACGCGTGACGAAGCGCTGGGCCTTGGGATCTTTCAGCATCCGCTCGACCTCGCCACGCAGTACCACGGACTGGCGCAGCTTCCCGCTATCCGCCAACGCACGCAGCGTGTCGTCGGGTTGGGATGCCCACAGGAAGTACGACAACCGTGACGCCAACGCGTGGTCGTCGAGTTTCCCTGGGCGGGACAACAGGAAAAGGAAATGCGGAGAACACAGGATCGCACGATAGGTCGCGCGCATCGTTTCGCCGAACTCGATGCCGCGCTCCAGGCGCTCGTGGGCGAAGCGCACGTAGCCGTCCACCAGCGCACCGTCCACCGGGCGCCGGAACGCACGCGGTAGGAAGGCGCGGATCAACCGCTCGGCGTCGGCGCGGGGATTGCTGCTGACCGGCACCAATGGGTTCTGTGCGAAACGATCGGGCGGCCAGGTACGGAAATCCTCCGTTGGCACCGGCTTACCAGCAGTGCGTGCCGCTACGAAGGAACGCGGCTCATAGGGTAAGTCGCTGAACAACGCACGATAACCAGGCGAGGGCCACGCGCCGAGTGGCCCTTCGATCTCATAGCGGTGGATCTCCAGCGCCGGCGCTGTCGCGTGGTTGGGCGGTGTCTGGTCCATACCGTCGTGACGCGGCACGGGCGGCAGGGTGAACGCTTGCAAGACGATGTGGTGGTGGGGAACACGCTCAGGCGGGACCTCGACCATGATCTCGAGCGTTGTCGGCTTGCCTGCCGGCACATCGCGGTAGCCGATCAGATGGGTGAGGCGCGCATCGTGACGCACGCCCTCCCACACCAGCCGCAGCGGCAACGGTTGGCCGTTGGTATTGCGCGCGGCCGCAGTCAGCCGCAGGCGGTAGATCCCTGGAGTCTGCGGACGCTGCTGGGCGCGGAGGTCGGTGTCGCTCAGCGTGTCGTATTGGTAAAGGACTCCGACTCCGTCGCCGGCAGGATCGCCTTCGAGAGTGAACGACTTGCCGCGGAATTTCGCGATGTTGGGGTGGACGCGGTCGAACCATTGCCGTCCGCTGAGGGTTTCCTTGACCAAGCGGGGCGCGGCGTCGGGCATGGCTACGGCCAACGCGCGGTCCGCCGCCTGTTGGTAGCGCACCAAGTGGGTGGCGGAGATATCGAGCCCACTGGCCACTGTGTCGAAGCCGCCGACCAGCCCATCCTCCGGCAGCAGCTCGCGCACCTGCACTGGTACGCCCAACAGGTCGCGCAAGGTGAACTCGTATTCCTGGCGGTTGAGGCGGCGCACCAGTGCGCGACCCATCTGCTGCTGACGCAGCAACGACGCGGCATGCAACTGCTGGCGCAGCCATGCGGTGATGGCCGCCACCTCAGTCGCAGGTGGACGCGGATCCGTGCTGGTCTTGGGCGGCATCTCGCCGGCCACCAGTTGGTCATGGATGCGCGTCCAATGGCCAGCGCTGACCGGATCGTCGAACCGCAGGGCCAGTTTGCCCACCGCGAGTCCGGCTTCCGGCTTCTTGCCGCCATGGCATTCGCTGCAGTGCGTCTCCAAGAAGGCCGGCAGCGCCTTCCCGCTGTCGGCACTCGACGCGAGGCTCGGCCACATCATCAGCAACACGCCGAAGGAGAGGCCGAAGGACACGCCGGATAAGGGGATAGGACGGTGATGGGTGGGGTTGTTCATGTTGGTAACAGTGCTGTTATTCAAACACAAAATGCAGTCAGGTCACTGGTGTGACGAGCATCCTGACCGCGCTGGCGTGCGGCGTGATTGTCGCTTCGCGGCCGCGGGGGTCTCGGCTGGTGGAGGGCAAAGATGCCGCGCAACAGCCACGTCATCGGCAGGAAGGCGACGTAGGTGAGCCACAGCTGCGCTGGTGTTTCGCGGGCAAACCAGCAACCGTTGTCAGCCGTAGGTAGCTCGCACTGCCATGGTTGAGCACGCGTGGTGTCACGATACCAAGTGGGTTGCGTTAGACCCCTGGAGACGCGGTCATGACCCCGCTGTATCGCCTGTTTTTGTTGGGCTGTCTGGTGTTACCGCTGTCGGCGGCAACCCATGTGACGGTCGACGAGGCGCTTGCTGCGTGGAAAGCCTGGAGTGACGGCCAGATCGATATCTACCAGAGTGCGGTTGATGTGGCGCAGCGCACCTACGGGGCGGAAAAAACCAAACTCGACGCCGCCGCCATCAGTGGCTTGATCGCAGTGGGCAAACGCGAAGCGCGCAAACCCGACAAGGCGGTGGCGCTGTCGGCCTGGACCGAGGTCCTGCGACTCGACGAGTCCCACAGCGAAGCCACCGCGTTCTTCACTGCACTCGGCCAGCTCGAGCAGGTGCGTGCGGCGCTGGCGCCGTCGGCTGCGCCTACCACCGATCTGCTGGGCAATGCTCCGGCTGCTACGGCTGCCCCCGCACTGCCGGAGATGGTGCAGAGCGAAGTACGCAAACGCGACGACGGTCTGACCAAGGCGCGCGGCGTCTTCGCCAAGGCCGAAGGCGCCGCGCGCACCCGCTTCCGCGAGGCCGAGGCCAAGGCTCGCACCAAAGCGCTGAAGGACCTAGGTGCACTGGCACAGAAGGCCGACCGTGGTGGTGACCTGCCTGGTGCAACCGCGGCGTGGAAAGGCGTGCTGCAACTTGATCGCGAGGACGCGCGGGCACGCGCCTTCTTCACCGGACTCGGCCGCCTCGACGCGCTGCTTGCGGAACTGCCGGAGAAGCGCGATCCGCTTGGCGATCCGCCGGATCCCGATCGCGGTTTTGCCCCGCTATCGTTGCGCGGCCTCACCGTGTTGATCACCGGTTCGGACAACCCGGAGAGACGAGGCCCCTTCGAACAAGCACTGCACGAGCATTGCGCCGCTGCGGGTATGGTGGTGACCTCTGCCAGTGTAGACAGCCTAGTCGGTGACAAGGGCGACGCCCTGCTGAAGGACAAGCAACTGGTCATTCTCGCCGGCGGGCTGAGTGACGCCACGCGTCATAGTTGTATCGGCGTGATGCGTAACTTGCGCGCGCCGGTGGTGGTCACCGACCTCGCTCTGGCGGAGATCAGCGGCTTGATCGGCCGTCCGGCGTACAATGGGCATCTAACCGAGTACACCGACTCCATCCTGATCAAGGCCGGTGCTCATCCGCTCGCTGCGGGCCTGTCGGGCAGCGTACGGATCCTTGATCCGCTGCCGGCAAGCGGACCGGTGAAAGCGGTCCCGATCGAACAGGATCCCGATCTGCTGAAGGTCTACGTACCGAAGCTCGACATGCCCCCTGGGGCGGTAGTGGTCGCTGGGCTCGCAGCGGACCGCAGCGCGGGCATCATCGCCTTCGACACCGGCCACCCGGTAATCCTGGGTGAAAGCAAGGCTGGCGAGGCCGTCACCGCCAAGCTGCCAGCGCGGCGTCTGGGATTCTGGATGCTCAACCAGTTGCGCCCGGATCAGACCAAACGCTTATCGCGTGACTTCTGGCGCCTGTGGGATGCCAACCTGACGTGGACTCTGCGCGGCACGATCGCCCCGCCGATTGCGCCCAGTCAGCGTTGATTCACCAACAGCAGAAAAAGTCATCCGGCATCGCCACCAGCATCGGTGGGAGCGGCACCGGATTGATTTTCACCACCATCACCGGGTGGGGTAGTCGGTGTAGCCCTTGGCGTCGTGGGAATAGAAGGTGCTCGAATTCGGCTCGACCAGCGCGACGTCAGCCTTCAGGCGTTCGACCAGATCCGGGTTGCTGACGTAGTGGTGGCCGAAGGCGACGGCGTGCACCGTGCCAGCAGCGATCGCTGCAGCCGCTTCGGTGGCACTGTAGCCCATGTTGGCGATCAGCGTGCCGGTGAAGTTGGCATGTGCCGGGGTCACGACGTCACCTTTTTGCACCTGGAAGAAGTCGCCACGCATCAGGTGCAGGTAGGCGATCTTCCTGACATTGAGCTGCGCAGCCACATAGGCAGTCAGGGAGGACGGATCGCTGTCGCGCATGTCGTTGTAGCTGTTAAGCGGCGACAGTCGCACGCCGACACGGTCAGAGCCCCACACGCTGATGACGGCATCGGTGACTTCCAGCAGCAGGCGTGCACGGTTGGCGATCGGGCCACCATACGGACCACTGCGTCTGTTCGAGCCATCGCGCAGGAATTCGTCGAGCAGATACCCGTTGGCACCGTGTACCTCGACGCCATCGAAGCCGGCAGCCTTGGCGTTTACCGCTGCGGCGCGGAAACCCGCGATGATCCCAGGGAGCTCATCGTCGCGCAGTTCACGCGGCAGGACATAGGGCTTCTTGCCCTCGGGCGTGTGGATCTCGTCACCGGTGATGGCGATGGCGCTGGGCGCGACGGGTTGCGCACCGTTGTTGAAGTACGGATGGCAGGCACGGCCGCCGTGCCAGAGCTGCAGGATGATACGCCCACCCGTGGCGTGCACCGCGTCGGTGACTTTCTTCCACGCGGTCACCTGTGCAGCGGAATAGATCCCGGGTTCGCGCCCGCCGAAGGACGAGTTGCCTTCCATGACCATAGTCGCCTCGGCGATGATCACGCCCGCACTCGCGCGTTGGCTGTAGTACGTGACCATCAGATCGGTCGGCACGTGCTCGGCATCGGCACGACAGCGCGTCAGCGGTGCCATGACGATGCGGTTGGGCAGCGCGAGCGCGCCGAGGGTGACGGGCGTGAAGAGCGGAGCGGTGGACATGGTGGGCCTGGCAGATGAGGGGCAGATGAGGACGGGACGATCGAGGCGGAAGTTAGAACCCGATTATAGGTCGCGCCATCATCTTCCAGAATCATGTCGGAAAACGGCTCAAGATGAAGAAACCGTGAACCCGGGGGCAGAGCGCAACGGCTGCCGGTGGTGTCGGCGGTCGCATGGCATTGGAAGATCGAAGATTGCCGTCGCGCGCGGTTCCCCTGGGAAGAACGCGATTTCGTCGCGTAGGCGGCGAGCAACCAGTTGGACGTTCGCAGACCGTCACGCTATTGAACGCTATTGAACGCTATTGAGGGAAATTCAGTAGGGCGATGGCCCAAACTGCTCCAAGGCAGCGTCCAAACTGAAACGGATGAAGAGGTACATCGTGTCGTGCGCTTCACGCGCACGGGCCTGTTCCATCACGCGGTGCATTTCCAACCGTGCGGGAGCGGCGTTGGCTCCTGCGAGTTCCAGCGCACGGGCGGCGTGGAGGACGACATCAGATTGCTGATCATCGAGTGCGCTGATCAGCACGGTGCGTGCGCCAGCATGATCGCGTTGACGCAGGATGGCTGCTGCGGCTTCGATGCGTACCACCACGTCGGCATCATGAAGCACGAATTCTGCAGTGTGGGTATCACCGAGCGCGTTGAGGCCTACTGCGCCCCAATAGCGCAAGCCTGGATCATCGGTGCGACAGAGTGCGGCGAGATCATCTGCGTGGGCGGCGTCGCCGACCAGATCGGCGGCGGCCAACAAACGTGCGAGCGGATAGCGCTGTGGATCGCGGGCGACCTGCAATGGCGTTCCATCGGGTCCCATCCGTCGGCGCATGTCAGGTTCGTTGACGAAGCCAGCATCGTGGCTGGCAAGGAGCCACTCGTAGAGCGTCGTGCGCAGGTTGGCGAGAACCTCCTGTGCCGCCGGGTCATTGGCGCGGTTGACCAGTTGATGGGGATCGGCTTGCGTGTCGTAAAGCTCCTCACGCGCACGCGCTGGCGCAGCGTAGGCCATCACCGCTGGTGACAGCGTGCCTTGTTCAGCCCGGTAACGCAGCTCGCGGCGAAACGCTGACGCGTCGGAATACCGCTCTGCCGGCATCCAACCCTGATGCGGCATGAAGGTGCGGATGTACAGCCAGCGCTCATCGCGTACTGAGCGGGCGAGATCAAAAACTTCGTCGACACGGTCGCGAGCGCCGAACACGTGCGTGCGTGGAACACCGGCAGTCGGGCCCATGAACGCGCTGCCTTGCAGGTATTCTGGCGGAGTGACCCCAGCCAAACCGAGCACGGTCGGTGCAAAGTCGACGAAGCTCACCAGTCTATTGCTGGTCGAACCCGCAGCGCCGGGAGCCCAGGCGCGCCAGCGCTCGGGCACATACACCAACAACGGCACACGCAGGCCGGAGTCGTGCAGCACACGTTTGCCGCGCGGCATGCCCATCCCGTGGTCGGAATAAAAGAACACAATGGTGTCGTCGGCCAAGCCATCGGCTTCGAGTTGGGCCAGCAATGCGCCGATTTCCTGATCCATCACGCTGATGCAGTCGTGGTAGCGTGCCCACGCCCGACGGGCGAGGTCGGTGTCGGGATAATACGGCGGCAAGGTGACGCGTGCGGGGTCATGGCGCTCGCTCGGTTTCAGACGCGCAGCGACCTCGCGCTCAAACTGCTCGTTGGGCCACACGCTCGTGCGCGACTGATGGGTGGTCATGCTGTTGAACACCGCGAAGAACGGCTGGCCCGACGTTCGCCCACGCCAGTGCGCCTTGGCCGATGACTCATCCCATGCGTCGGCGATGAAGCTGGCTTCATCGCGCAGGTTGTAGTCGGTCTTGACGTTGTTGGTGCAGTAATAACCAGCGCTACGCAAATAGGTGGGGAAGCCGCGGACGTCAGCCGGAACCGGAAAGGCGGAGCGTAAACGCTGGGTGCCGAGCGAGGTGGCATACATCCCAGTGATCAGGCAACTGCGCGCCGGAGAGCACACCGGTGCAGTGGCGAAGGAGTGGGTAAAGCGGATGCTGCGTGCTGCCAACGCATCGATGTTCGGCGTGCGCGCGTCAACATCGCCGTAACAGCCCAGGTGCGGGCTCATGTCCTCGCAGGTCAGCCACAGGATGTTGGGCCGTTCGGCAGCGCTCATGCTGGCGGTCATCGCCAAACCAAACAACAGCACCAACAGGTGGTAGCGCATCACGATCTCCTGTAATCAGGAGATAGGCTGAGACCAGCGAGCAACAAGGACGACACTGATCACCGCGGCGACGCTCGGGACCGCCGGTTTCCAACCGGCGGTCCCGGGCGTCACTGGTTGGCCAGACGTTTGGCCTCGTTCGGTGATGCCGGAACTACCGAGTGCTCACTTCGCCGAATACGCGTCGAGCATCCAAGCGGTCTTGTCGTGGACCTCGATGCGGCCGATGAGCATGTCGACGGTGGCCTCATCGCCGGCTTTTTCCGCGATGGCACGGGCCTTCTCGCAGGACTTGGACATGGCGCGGTGATCGTCGCGCAGAGCCTTGGCCAGGGTGCGGCCTTCGTGGTCGTCACCCAGGTCGCTGATGTTGGCGAGCTTGGCCAAGGTGCCGATGCCGGCGGGTGCGGATTCACCCAGTGCGCGGATGCGTTCGGCGAGATCGTCGGCGGCGGTGAACAACGCGTCGTACTGCACGCCGAAGGCGTCGTGCAATTGGAAGAAGCCGGTGCCGGTGACGTTCCAGTGCGCGCCGTGGGTCTTCACCGCCAGGGCGTAGGTATCGGCGAGCACGCCGGCGAGGGCTTTGATGACGGGAGTGGCCATGGGAGTTCCTTGCGAAGCAGGAGGAGATGACGCGGCGGTTGGTGCATGCCGCGCCGACGGGGTGGCGATGCGTGGGAAACCTTTCATGGCTGCACATCCGATGCAACCACTCCAGATGCCAGTTCCCGCGACACGGCGGCCGCGTGGACGACCGCAGCGATGCGCACGGCTTCATGCACATGATCGTCCGTCAATCCGGCATGTTTCACCGCCTGATCGTGCGATTTCACGCACATCTCGCAGCCATTGATGGCGCTCACCGCCAAGCTGATGAGTTCAAAGGTCGCCTTGTCGGTGGACGGCTGCGCCAGTTTATTCATACGCAGGCGCGGCGGCTTGCTGTCGTAGGCGCCGCCCATGAAATGGCGGAAACGGTAGTAGACGTTGTTCATCGCCATCACCGCGGCAGCACCTTGTGCGTCAGCGACCACCGGATCGATGCCATCGAGCAGTTCGACCTCTGCTGCTGAACGCACGGCGGCGATGACATCGTTGTTGCGCGCGGCATAAGCAGAGGCGAGCGCCACACCCCAGCGTTGCGCCGGGGACAACACGCCGGCCTGGAGTACGGCGGAGAGATTGAGACGGATGTCTTTCGCTGCGTCGGGGAAGGAAGCGGTCAGGGAATCGAGGGACATGGCGGACTCCGGGATGATGTGATGGGTGCGGTTGGGAGTGGCTACAGACCACAGGCTACAGGCTACAGGTCGTGGGCGGAAGTTGGCCGCAGGGAACAGGGCGAGCCGTGAGCGTGAGCGCCTGTATGGCGGACTCCGGGATGATGTGATGGGTGCGGTTGGGAGTGGCTACAGACCACAGGCCACAGGCTACAGGTCGTGGGCGGAGGTTGGCCGCAGGGAACAGGGCGAGCCGTGGGCGTGAGCGCCTGTAGCCCGTAGCCTGTCCCCCGTAGTCAGCGCGGCTCAGCCGCGCTCAGCGTCTTCTCGCCCTTCTTCCAGTTGCATGGACACAACTCATCGGTCTGCAGCGCGTCGAGCGTGCGCAGCACTTCGTCGACGTTGCGGCCCACCGACAGATCGTTGACCGAGGCCCAGCGGATCGCGCCGGTGGGATCGACGATGAAGGTGGCGCGCAGGGCGACGCCTTCAGTCTTGTGCAGGATGCCGAGCGCGCTGGTGAGTTCGCGCTTGGTGTCGGCGAGCATTGGGAAGGGCAGGTCCTTCAGATCCGCGTGGTTGTTACGCCACGCGAGGTGGACGAAGTGGCTGTCGGTCGACAGGCCGAGCAGCTGCGCATCGCGATCCGTGAAGTCGGCGTTCTTCTTGCCGAAGGCAGCGATCTCGGTTGGACAGACGAAGGTGAAGTCCATCGGCCAAGCGAACAGCACGAGCCATTTGCCTGGGTGGCTCGCATTGGTGAGGGGGGCGAACTCCTTGCCCGGCTCGCGTGAAACCACGGCCTGGAGCGAGTAAGAGGGGAGGTGGTCGCCGATGGTGAGCATGGCTCGGTCCTGTGCGGGGTTGGGTGATGGACGTCCACAAAGCGATCGGCGTGCCAGGTCATAAGTCGTTGATAGCAAGGAGTAAGCCAAGCCGTACCGAGCCGGACCACCCGCATATGGGTGATTATTGGTGGCCGCTGGGTGTCGGTCAGGGGTGGGCGCATCCGTGCAGCGCGCACGTTGTCCGACTCGTGCGACAAGCACCTATCGGGGTGGTTGTGCCTGGGCTACTCTCTGCGCAGAGGTGTTCCCATGGCCAAACAACACATCTCCAGCGCCCGTAAACCGGTGAAGAGGGTCTCCGCTATGAAGGCCAAGGCCGAGACCATCGGCCAGTACCTCATCCGACGGCTCCAGGACTATCGCGTCGGCCACGTCTTCGGCATCCCTGGCGACTACGTCCTCGGTTTCTACGACCAGCTCTGCCGCAGCGACATCACCGTGGTTGGCACCTGCAAGGAGGACGGCGCCGGTTTCGCCGCCGACGCCTACGCGCGGGTCCACGGCATGGGCGCGCTGTGCGTCACGTACTGCGTCGGTGGGCTCAGCGTCGCCAACGCGGTGGCTGGTGCGTATGCAGAAAAGTCACCGGTGGTGGTGATCACCGGCGCTCCTGGGATGAAGGAACGCACCAACGATCCCTTGCTGCACCACAAGGTGAAGACCTTCGCGACGCAGCGTGAGATCTTCGAGCGCATCACCGCCTGTGCGGTAGCGATCGAGGATCCCGACACCGCGTATCGCGATATCGATCGCGCGTTGGCGACCTGCTGGCGGGTCAAACGTCCGGTCTACATCGAACTCCCCCGCGACCTGGTGGACGTGGTGCCGCAACATCCGGTACCGTCGCTGCCGCCCGACGCGACGGTCGATCAGGCGGCGTTGGAGGAAGCGGTTGCCGAGGCGGTCGAGCGCCTGCGTGCCGCCAAACGCCCAGTGATCCTCGCCGATGTCGAGGTCCACCGCTTCGGCCTCGCCTTCGAACTGCTGACGTTGTCGGAGCGCTCCGGCATCCCCATCGCCGTCACCATCCTCGGCAAGTCGGTGATCAGCGAGCGCCACCCCAACTACCTCGGCATCTACGAAGGCGCGATGGGACGTGAGGACGTGGCCAAGGTGGTCGAAGGCTCCGACTGCCTGCTCATGCTCGGCACCTTCCTGACCGACGTGAACATGGGCATCTTCACGGCGAAAATCGATCCGTCCCAAGCGATCGAAGCGACCAGCGAGAAGATCCAGATCAGTCGCCATCGTTACGACGGGGTGCCGTTCGACGCGTTCCTACGGGGATTGTTGTTGGCGAAACTGCCACGCCGTTCGTTGCCGCCGCAGGCGAAACCAGCGGCGAAGGTGGCGGCGATCGTGGCGAAACAACCGCTGAAAGTAACGCGCCTGTTCCACCTCATCGACCAGCGCCTCGACGACGACATGGCGGTGGTGTGCGATGTCGGTCTGTGTCTGTTCGGCGCTATCGATCTGACCATCCACCGCCGCACCGAGTTCATCGCCTCGGCGTACTACACCTCGATGGGTTTTGCCGTGCCGGCGAGTGTCGGTGTGGCGCTGGCCAATCCCAAACTCCGCCCCGTGGTACTAGTGGGCGACGGCGCCTTCCAGATGACCGGTATGGAACTGTCGACCGCCGTGCGGCAGAAGCTCAATCCCATCGTGGTGGTGCTCGACAACCACGGCTACACCACCGAGCGCGCGATCCAGGATGGTCCCTACAACGACATCCTGAACTGGCGCTACCACCGTTTGCCCGATCTGCTCGGTGCCGGTTGGGCCGCGATCGTACGCACGGAAGGCGAATTCGCCGACGCGTGGACGCAAGCGGTGGCGAACCGCGACAGCTTCAGCCTGATCAACGTGCAGCTCGACGCGTATGATTTCTGCCCGGCGCTGGAGCGGTTGGGTAAGCGGATGGCGGAGAATATTCCGAAATAGGTCCGAAGGGTACGAACGGTCCGAGGGGTCCGAGGGGTCCGTCAGCCTTTCGAATTTTCGTCCCCCTCGCACCCTTCGTCGCGCTGGTGACGGTGTACGGTCAACTCGTCTCGTTGGCGATGGCGGTGGCGTCGGCCAACCGCGACCTCGCGCGGCGCAACGACGCGCTGGCGGAGCAGAATCGTGCGCTCGCCGACGACCTGCCGGTGGGCACGGGCGACTTCTCCCAAAGTGCGGCACCGGCGATGGCGAACACCATCGCGTTGGCGAAGCAGGTCGCCCCAACTTCTGCCGCGGTGCTCATCACCGGCGAGACCGGCACTGGCAAAGAGGTCGCCGCGCGCGCCATCCACAGTTGGAGCCGTCGCGCGGCGAAACCGTTCCTCAAGCTCAACTGCTCGGCGTTGCCGGAACACTTGGTCGAAAGCGAACTGTTCGGTCACGTCAAAGGCGCGTTCAGCGGCGCGGAACGTGATCGTCCGGGGCGGTTCCTCGCGGCGGATGGCGGCACGTTGCTCCTTGATGAAATCGGAGATCTGCCGTTGTCGGCGCAGGCGAAATTGCTGCGCGTGCTGCAAGAAGGGGCGTTCGAGGCGGTCGGCAGCGACAAGACCGTGCAAGTCGACGTACGCATCATCGCTGCGACGCACGTCGATATCCCGCGCGCAGTCAGTGACGGACGTTTCCGCGCCGACCTCTATCACCGCCTCGCGGTCTTCCCCATCCACCTGCCGCCGCTACGCGAACGCGTCGAAGACATCCCGTAGTTGGCGCAGGTGCTGCTCGCGCGCATCGCCGCACGGTATCGCGGTGGACCGTGGAGCCTGAGCGCCGCTGCGGTGCGCAGCCTGGTCGCCTATACGTGGCCCGGCAATGTACGTGAACTGGAACATGCACTCGAACGCGCGGCGATCCTTGCGCCGGATGGGCGTATCGATGCGCACCACCTGGCGTTCCCTGGGTCGATGGCAACGTCGTCGCTGACCACGGCGTTACCATCGGCGGTGTCGCTATCGACGGGTGCTCCGCTCGCTGCAGTCGAACGTCAGGCGATCCTTGCCGCACTCGCCGCCAGCGGCGGCAAGGTCTATGGCGCGAAGGGGGCGGCGTCCCGCCTAGGGCTCAAACCCAGCACGCTCCAGTACCGCATGCGCAAACACGGCATCGACAAGCCCTGAGTGCGACTGGAGTTCTCCCTGGGGTCGTGGGTGGCCCGCCACTGCTGGAAAGCTAACGAGATGGATACTCTGCCACGAAGGCACGAAGGCACGAAGGAGACAAGTGGAAAGATCCCTTTCTCTCCACTTCGTGTCTTCGTGCCTTCGTGGCGAAAAAATTCTGGGGTCATTGGCTTTGGCTTTTCAGCATTGGCGGGCCGCCCACGCCCCCAGGGAAGGCACGCCGGCTGGTGTGCATAGGGGATCGGGGAGCTACGACTGGCTGATATGAGATCCACCGCCCTCCAGATCCACTCCCGTCGTGTGCTGCGTGCCGTGTTGGTGTTGGCCACCCTCGCGCTCGTCATCGTCGCCGCGGGCACCGCCTCTGCGGCCGACACCAGCGGTGCGGACCTGTGGAAACAATACGCCGCCGACCCCGATCGCCATCTGCTGATCCCCAACTGCTCGTACGCCGGTTATCAGTGCGGTGACGTGGCGTTGCCGGAGCCGGCGGTGGTGTTGGATCTGGTGAAGGACTTTGGCGCCAAGGCTGATGGCAGCGACAGCACCGCGGCGTTCGCCGCCGCCATCGCCAAGGCCGCGACGTTGGCCAAGCCGGGCACGTCGGCGGTCATCGTGTTGTCCAAGGGCACCTTCACCGTGGGCGGCATGATCCGCCTCGATCAGAGCGGCGTGGTGCTGCGTGGTGCCGGACGTGGGGAAACCATCATCAGCTTCCAGAAACCGCTCGCCGACGTAGTCGGCACAAGCCAGGCCGGCAGTTCATCACGCTGGTCGTGGTGTGGTGGTCTGGTGTGGGTGGGACCGTCGGACGTGTTCGAGAGTGATGGCCGTTTCAAGACTCCCGCTGACACCCAGGGCTGGGAGGAATGGCAGGAGCTGCCGGCGGTGGCCAACGTCACGGCGCCAGCGAAACGCGGCGATCACACCATCACGGTCGATGCCGCCGGCGCGAAAGCGCTGAAGGCCGGCGACACGCTGCTGCTGTGCTGGGCCAACCCGTCGGATCGCAGCCTGCTGTTGCACATGGCCGGGCACGAATTGATGGCGAGCTACGACTGGGTGAAATCCGGCCAGGGCCTCACCAGTGCGAAGGCGTGGCGTTGGCCGGTGGAGATTGCCGCGGTGAAGGGCACCACGGTGACGCTGCGTCAACCGCTGCGCATCGACATCCGGCCGGAGTGGCAGGTGCGTTTCGCGCCGCTCGGCAGCCATGTGCGCGAGAGCGGCATCGAACGACTGACGCTGCGCATGGTGCAACATGACGCGGGCAAACACCTGACCGACAAAGGCTGGAACGGGGTCTACCTCAACCGTGCGCTGCATTGCTGGGTGCGCGACGTGGCGATCGAACACAGTGACAATGCGGTGATCCACGCCTCGGCGAAGAACACCACCGTCACCGGTCTCAGCATCACCGGCGGTAAACACCACCACGCCACCGCGCTGCGGGTTTCCAGCCACGATAATTTGATCACTGACTTCAGCATCGAGTCGACGCCCAAACACGGCATCAACACCGAGTACCTCTCCACCGGCAACGTGTGGAGCAAAGGTGTCATGGCGCACGGTGCCTTCGACTCGCACCGCGCAATGTCGTTCGAATCGCTCAGGACCGACATCACCATCGTCAACGACGGCACGCCGGGTGGCGGTGGCCAGGCCGGCCCGTTCCTCGGCGCGCGCATGACGCATTGGAACATCCGCGTCAGCGGCAAGGCGGATTTCATCTACCAACCGGAATGCCACAGCCTCGCCGCACTGGTCGGAATCCAGGGCGTCGCGCGCCTTGACAAGGAGGGTTGGGCGATGCCCAAGGGTGACAAAGGTGTGGTGGTGGCCGACGATGGCAAAGTGCCGGCGCAGCCGGACCTGCATGCGGCGCAGGTGGCGTTGCGGCGGAAGAAATGATCTGCCTGACGCATCGAACCATGCTCAGCAGGTGAAGAGTCGGCGCCTTGCGCCGATTATCCCTCAGCGTCCGTGGACATCGCCGGTAGACACCGCGTCACCCTGCGAGGTTCCCTATGCGTTTCCTGCTCCTCTGTCTGCTGGCCGTCATCAGTGTCGCTGCGGCTGATTATCCACTGCGCGACGCGGTCGAAGCCACGCCGCGTGGTGGCCTGCCCAATGTCGCAGCGAAGATCGCTGCCGGAAAACCGATCAAGGTCGCCTACCTGGGCGGCAGCATCACCGCAGCGAACGGTTGGCGGGTGAAGACCCTGGCGTGGTTCCAGAAGCAGTATCCGGCCGCGCAGTTCAGCGAGATCCACGCCGCCATCGGCGGTACGGGTTCCGACCTGGGCGTATACCGCCTGGGCTTCGATGTCCTGCGGCACCAGCCCGATTTGCTGTTCGTTGAGTTCGCGGTCAACGATAGCGGCGCCGATCCGCGGGAGATCCAGCGCGGCATGGAAGGCATCGTGCGCCAGACCTGGCAGGCCGACGCCGCGACCGACATCTGCTACGTCTACACCCTCACCGGCGACATGGTGAAGTCGCTGCAGGACGGCAAGTATCCGCGCGCCGCCAGTGCGATGGAGGCGGTTGCTGATCACTACGGCATCCCCTCGATGCACTTTGGCGTCGAGGTGGTCAAGCGTGTCGTCGCCGACACCCTGGTGTTCAAGGCACCGCAGAAACCAACGCCGGAAGAACAGGCCGCGATCGACACGCGCGTGGTGTTCTCCCATGACAACGTCCACCCGATCGATGCGGGTCATGCGATCTATGCCGAGGTCGTCGCCCGGCAGATACCGACGCTGCTCACCGGCACCGCCGCACCGCACGTGCTGAAGGCACCGCTGATGGCGGACAACCACGAACGTGCACGTCTGCTGCCGATCGATCCGCTGATCACAGGCGATGGCTGGGTGAAGCTCGACCCGGCGAGTGATCAACGGGCCAAGAGTTTCGGCAACCGCATGCCGGCGCTCTACCGCACGGAGAAACCCGGCACCTCGCTGACGTTCCGTTTCAAAGGCACCGCAGTCGGATTCTATGATCTGGTCGGCCCGGACTGCGGGCAGGTGGTGGTGACCATCGATGGCGGCGCACCGCGCACCATCGCACGCATCGACGGCTACTGCACCTACCATCGCATTTCGTTCCTGCGTCTGGCGTCGGGACTGAAGGACGGTGAACACACCGTCGACATCCGCCTCGATGCGGGCGAGCCCGACAAGGCGAAGATCCTCTTCGAGCACAACCGCGCGGACATGCAGAAGAATCCCGACAAATACGCCGGCACGCGCTGGTACGTCGGTGGTTTGATGCTGAGTGGAACCCTGATCGAGTGAACGCCGTTGTTCCCGCTCAGGCGCGCAACGCGGCTTCCATCTCGGCGGGCGTGGCATAACGATCCGCCGCGCGCCGTGCGGTCGCGCGGCGGATGATGCCGCAGACCTTGGGCGACAACGAACTGCGGATCAGCCCGGGATCGGGAAATGGTTCGCTCAACACCTTCGCCGCGATAGCGACGGGATTTTTTCCGGCATAGGGTGATTGGCCGGTGACCAGCGCGAACAACGTCGCGCCCAGCGCATAGAGGTCGCTGCGCACATCCAACGTGCGTTCGCCTGCGGCCTGTTCCGGACTCATGTAGGTCGGCGTGCCGACCGTCAGGCCGGTGGTGGTCAGGCGATCGGAATCGTTCTGCGTGCGCGCCAGGCCGAAGTCGCCGAGTTTTGCCCGGCCATCGTGGGTGATCAGCAAGTTGGATGGTTTGATGTCGCGGTGCAGCAGCTTGGCGGCGTGCAGGGCGGCGAGACCGGCGCAGGCATCGGCGATCAGGCTGGTGGCGCGCAGTTCATCCAGCGCTCCGCCATTCGCGCGGGCCAACTGGCTGGCATCGCCGCTGCTCACCAGTTCCAGCACCAGGTATGGTTGGTCGCCATGCCGCCCGCTGGCATGCACGCGGATCACGTGGGGATGGGTGATGGAGGCGAGCACCTTGGCCTCGCGCAGGAAACGCGACACCGCGTCAGGATGCGCGGCGATCGTCGGATGCATCAGCTTGATCGCGACATCGCTACCACCGGCCGCCTGCGCCAAGTACACCGTCGCCATGCCGCCACGTCCGATCTGGCGCAGCACCCGCAGATCGCCGATGGTGTGCGGCACGTCGTTGCGCCCGAGGTTGGTCACCAGTCCATCGACCACGGTGCGTGAGAGCACGCCGCGATCGATCAGCAGGTCGGTGACGCGGCGGTCCTCCAGCAGGGCTTCCTGGTACAGACGATCCGCGGTGACCCGATCAAGCAGACCGCGGGCGATTCCCAGATTCAGCAGTTGTCGGTCGCGAGGTTCAGCCATGGATGCAACAGATGTTGGAATCAGACGAGAGCAGGGGACGACCACAAGGCGATGGCCTGCGGTAGGTTGTCGGCAGGCCCATGACGCCGCCTGGGTGATTTCACCCACAAACGGGTGAGGCGAGAGTAAATGAGCTAGAGGACAAGATCTTATACTTGGCATGGCAGGAGCTAGGGCCCGGGTGAGGTGTCCCATGTCGGTTACTGAACATGTTCCTGCCGCCTGGTCCGGCATGAGCGTCGCCCTGGGTGCGACCGCGCTGACCTGGTTGTGCACCGCCCTGGGTGCGGCGCTGGTGTTCATCGTGCCGCGCCTGCATCCGCGGGCGTTCTCTGGGCTGCTGGCGGTGGCCGCTGGCGTGATGTTGGCGGCGGCCACCGCCGGCTTGCTGGTGCCGGCGTGGAAAGAGTTCGCCACTGCGGGTCCGTACGCGCTGTTGTTCACCGCAGTGGGTGTCGCGTTGGGTGCGGCTTTGTCGTTGGCAACCCGGCATCTGGTGACCCGCGCTGAACAGCAGTTGTCGCAGCGTCCGCGGTTGGGCGGTCAGCTGTTCGCAGTGATGTCCCTGCATCACGTGCCGGAAGGCATGGCGGTCGGATTGGCGGTCAGCGCTGCGACCACGGGCGACGCGGCGGCGATGGCATCGGCGACGTTGGTGGTGCTGGCGATGGCCAGTCACAACGTGCTGGAAGGTGCGCTGGTGTCGTTGCCAATGCGCCAGGAAGGTGCGAGCCGGCTGCGCGCCTTCACCTTCGGTCAGTTGTCGGGGGTCGCGGAGATGGTTGGTGCCGTCATCGGTGCCGGCGCAGTGGTGCTCAGCGTGACGTTGCTGCCGTGGGGCTTGGCGGTCGCTGCGGGTGCGATGCTGACCGTCACGCTGGTCGATGTCATGCCCGCGATGCGCGTGTACTGGCGCAGCGGGGCGGTGGTACCCTGATTAGTGTGGTCCTTCGATGAGGAAGCGGAAACCGATGTCGGGGTTGGCACCGGCGCGACCGATGTACGGCAGTGCTGCCGCGCGGCATACCGCCGCGCCTTCGGTGTCGAAGGCACCACCCTTGAAGAAACCCTGTTGCGCCCCTGGCTCGTCATCGGTCAGCGGATCGGTGCAGATGGATGGCAGCGAATGCCACAGGGCCAGACAGAACTCGGCGATGTTGCCGTGCAGGTCGTAATATCCCCAGGCGTTCGGGCGCAGGGAGGCGACCGGCGCGAGGTCGATGAAGCCATCGCAGAACGGCAGGTGGTCCCCTTGCAGGAACGCCGCCCGGCGGTCCTCATCGAAGAGGTTGGCGTAGCCTTTGAGCGAACGCACATCGTTGCCGGTGGCGTAGGCGGTGGAACTACCAGCGCGGCAGGCGCGTTCCCATTCCGCACGTGAGGGTAGACGCGCACGTCCGCCTCCCAGATGGGTCCGCAGCTGGTGGGTGAAGGCGATGGCCTCGGCAACGGTGATCATGTTCACGGGCAGACGCTCGCCCCGTTGGTGCGAGGGATTTTTTCCGGTCACCGCCTGCCAGAATGCCTGCGTGCATTCACTCTCGGCCAACCAACTGCCATAACTGAAAGAGACGGTGCTGAGTCGTTCGCTCTCGGGTCGATGGCCGGGTTCTTCAGGAGGCGAGCCGATGACTGCCGTACCTGGTGGCATCCAGCGCAGACGCTGCTGGGCACCGTTGACGGTGATGATGACCCAATGTCCGAAGGCGTCCTTGCCCTGGGCGCTTGCCCACAACATGCGCGGTGGATCGCTGCCGACCGGCGGTGCTGCTTTCACGCCGTCTGGAACCGCCACGTTAGCAGCGATCGCAGTGGTGTCGGTTGTCACGACCGCAGGCGGCACGGGTTTGGCCGTGGTGGAATGCGGCTCGACCAGTGGCAGTGGTTCCGGTTTGCGCGTCTGGCTGAACAACACCAGCACCAGGATCACCATCGCCAGCATCATGCCGGCCATCACCAGCCAGGACGAGGCCTTGGGAGCGCGTCGCGTGCGCAACGGTTGCCGTCTGATGCCAGCATTGCCAGCGTTGCCGACGGTGCCGGCGCTGCCGGCGATGGTCACTGGCGTCGGCGGGTCGTTGGGCTTGACGGTAGCGGAACTGCGGGTGATCGCGCGCTGCTCGCCGTGTGGTGCCTGCGCCAGTGCCTGCTCCAACGCTTCACGCAGGTCACGTGGCGTCTGGAAACGTTCAGCGGAATTCTTCGCCATCGTGCGCAGGATGAGCGTCGCGGTCATGGGCGAGAGTTCTGGTACCAGCGAACGTGGATCCGGCGCGGCCTCGGTGAGCGCCTTGGCCGCGACCGCGATCGGGCTGTTGCCGACGAACGGTTGGCGACCGGCGACCAGGGCGAACAACGTGGCACCGAGCGAATAGATGTCGCTGCGGATGTCGACCGTGCCCTCGCCGCCGGCCTGTTCCGGACTCATGAACGCGGGGGTGCCGACCAGATGACCGGTCATGGTCATGCGGTCGGCGCCGTCTTCGCTGCGCGCCAAGCCAAGGTCGCCGAGTTTGGCGACGCCGTCGCCAGTGATGAAGATGTTCGATGGTTTAAGGTCGCGGTGCACCAAACGGGCGTCGTACAGCGCCTGCAAGCCCTTGGCGCAGTCGATCAGCAGTTCGAGCGCGCGCGCTTCTGGGAGTTTGCCGTTGAACCGTGCCGCGAGCTGCGCTGCGTCGCCGCCGGTGACCAGTTCAAGCGCCATGTAGAGCTGCCCATCGCTCTGACCGACATCGATGATGCTGATGACGTTGGGATGGTTGACCGTGGCAGCGACGCGCGCTTCGCGCAGGAAGCGCTCGGTGGCCTCGGGATTGGCGGCGATCTGCGGTGACATCAGCTTGAGCGCGACCTCGCGCCCGAGCGACACCTGCCGTGCCAGGAAGACCGTGGCCATGCCGCCCTGGCCGAGCGTCTTGATCACCTGGAAGCCACCGATGGTGCGCGGTTCTTGCGCCCGCAGCAGTTCCTTCTCCAACGCTGCCACGGTGTGGCTCGCCATCAGGCCACGGTCGACCAGGATGCGCTGGGGCGACGTGCCGGTCTGTTGCGATTGACTCCAGATCTCTTTGGCCTGCGGCTTGTCGAGCAACCGCTTCGACAGGCACAGGTGCAGGAAATCCTTGCCGTTGTCAGACGTGGTCATCGTGGTGCGTTCACGGCGACGGTGCGCCTTGGTGGAGGTTGATCTGCGCGTGGACGGCGGCGTGTGAGAGTCGCAAACGTAGGAAATTCAGCAGGCGGGCACAAGGTCCCGCCGTAGACCGCACAGGGTTGCATGGTGCAGCGGAGACCGCCCGGCCAGCAGGCCCCAGGGTTTTGCCCCTTATCAGGACCACCGTCCGCACTAGCCTCCCGCGCCCATGGATGAGTTGCCCGATCCAGCGCCCGGTTTCGTGCGCATCCAAGTTCGCCTCCCGCGCGATGGTCAACCGACCCCAGGTGATCTGGCGCGGATGTCTGGCGTGGCGCTCGATGACCTGGGACTGGTGCAGGTGCTCGACGGCTCGGCCATGGTCGACGTGCGCACCGAACACGGCAAGACCGCGCGGGAGCACCTCGAACGCCTCGGTCCGACGCGCCTGGTCGGGTGGGACTGGCAGTGGCTCAAGCTCAACATCGGACGCAACCACGGGCTCAACATCGGTCAGCTTAAAAAAGTCATGCTGAACGTCGATGCGTTGCCACTCGGGCGCATCCTGATCAACAACACGCACACGATGGTTGGCGTGCAGGACTTCAAGTTGCCAGCGGTCCTGGCGCGTATGAGCACCCTGCGCGTCAACGGGTATGCCGCACGTCCCGAGGCCCTGCCCATCGGCACCGGTCCCGGCTCGGCGGAATATCGCGGTGGCAGCGGAGCCAGCGGTGGCGTTGGTGCCGGTGCCAGCAGCGGTGCACGTAAGCCCAGGCCGCGAACGGACCGCTGACGTCGGCTCAGCGGCGTTCACCGTCCGACAATCATCCCCAGGTATTCCCAACACGCGCGTTGCACGCGATCGAAACCGTGCTCCTGCGGGATCAGCCAGTAGAGCGACCAGCCGCGGAAGCGACCACGGCGGTCGGCACCCAGCGGCACCACCTCAAGCTGGGCGGCCTTGCAGAGACGAAGCGCACGCGGCAGGTGCCAGGCGGAACTGACCAGCCCGACGCGCGTCCACCCGTGTTCACGCACAGCCACGCTATACGCAGCGATCTCCTGCGTGGTGTTCACCGCGCCAGGCGGCACCTGCACGATCGCCCTGGGGTCGACGCCAAGGCCACGCAGGATGGTGGCGGATTCCTCGGCCAGATCGCGTTCACGTTCCATCCCACTGATCGAGCTGCCGGAGAGCACCAGCACCTTGGCCTTGCCGGCATGCCACAGACGCGCAGCCACGGCGATGCGATCGCCACCGGTCGACAGTGCCGGACCATCGGCCTCGCTGACCTCGGTGCCGCCACCGAGCACGCAGACCGCGTCGAACGGTTGCAGGCGTTCCAGATCAAGCGGCGGGATGCGCCGTTCCAGGCTGGCGATCAGCGCATCTCCCATCCAGGAATTGCCCGCCAGGGTGAACAGCAGCAGCGCGGTCGTGGCGAGCCATGCCAGCAGGCGCGACGCCGTCCGCCACGCGACCACGGTCACGGTGATCAACAGCAACCACGCCAGACCCGCGGGCATCAGCAGCAGCGCGAGCGCCTTCTGCGCCACGATATCGCTCAGCAGTCCGACGATGATGCCGATCACGGCGACGACCGCGGTGGCGGCACCGATCCACCACGCACGTGTGCGCTCATGCCGTGTCGGCCACAGGGTGCACACGCGGTAAAGCAGGTAGAGCGAACAGGTGAAGAACAGGATCATGGATGGCGGCAGGATGGCTCGCCGGTGCCCCAGGTACAGCGGGTGGCAGCGTGTGCGGGCTTTCTGCGAGTTTTTCCCTGATTGCCCGTCCGGGCCGTGCTGCCTAGCGTCTGCTGCTCATCCGCAGGAGTCTTCCATGACCGCACCGATCCGTTGGGGCATCCTTGGCCTCGGCACCATCGCCCGCGCCTTCGCCACAGGACTCACGGCCGTACCCGACGCCAAGCTCGCCGCGGTCGGCTCGCGCAGCGTATTCAAGGCCAAGGAGTTTGCCCGGGAGTTTGGCGCGGCGCGCATCCACGGCAGCTACGAAGACTTGGCCAAAGATCCCGACGTCGACGCGATCTACATCGCGACGCCGCATCCGATGCACAAGGACGACGCGATCCTGTGCCTGAACCACGGCAAGGCGGTGTTGTGCGAAAAACCGTTCTGCGTGAATGCCAAGGAGCTGGAGCAGGTCGTCGCCGTCGCGCGGGAGAAGAACGTCTTCCTGATGGAGGCGATGTGGACGCGTTTTATGCCGGTGATGGCCAAGGTGCGCGAGTGGCTGGCCGCTGGTCGCATCGGTGAACCGCGGCTGGTGACCGCGGACTTCGGCTTCCGTTGTCAGTGGGATCCGGAGAGCCGTCTGCTGACGCCGACGCTCGCCGGCGGCGGCTTGCTTGATGTCGGCATCTACACCGTCGCGTTCACCTCCATGGTGTTCGGCCCGCAGCCGTCGCGCATCGCCGGCTTCGCCCACCTGGGTGAAACCGGCGTCGACGAACAGGCGGCGTTCATCCTGGGCTATCCTGGCGGCGGTTTGGCTTCACTGACCTGCGCGGTGCGTACGGAAACCACCCAAAGCGCACGCATCGACGGCACCGAGGGCCGCATCGAGATCCCGTCGCCGTTCTGGAAGGCGACGCGCGCGACGCTCACTGCTGGTGGTCGCACTGAAACCATCGACGCACCGCACAAAGCCAACGGCTATGAGTACGAGGCGATGGAAGTGGGCCGCTGTTTGCGCGCCGGGCTCAAGGAAAGTCCGATCGTCACGCTCGATGAATCATTGGCGTTGATGCGTGTGCTGGATCAGGTGCGGGCACAGTTCGGGCTGAAATACCCGATGGATGAGTGAGATGAAAGGCTTGAGCCTTAAGGCTTGAGGGCGACGCCGGTTTTACCGATGTCGCCCTCAAGTCTTAAGCCTCAAGCCTGGATCGATCACCCACCGCCAGCCTTCTTCCCATACACCGTGTCGCCGTACTTCTTCGCCAGCGTCTCCAGTCCTTCACGTCCCGCCTGCTGCTTCTGCGGATTCGGATGGGCGAGCATTTCCTGGCACTGCTGGTAGATCGCGCGGGCTTTGAGTTCGTTCTTGATCGTCGCGTCCTTGCCCAGCTCCTTCAGTTTTTCCGTCGCGGGTTTCAGCACCACCGGCTTGGCTTGCACGAGCAGTGTCTCCAGGCCTTCGTAGGTGGCCATGCTGACGTCGCCAGCGAGCAGCGCGTCCTGGCGTTTGTTCAGGCTGGCCTCGACCACGCCGTAGATTTTCTCGGCATCGTCTTTGAGCGCCTTGTTCTTGCGCGCGGCCATCAGCGTCTCCATCGCTTGCGGCTTGTTACGTTCGACCATCCACCACACCTCGGTGGCGCGCGGATCGCTCAGGCCGTCGACCGGATAGGTGAACGTGCCGGCGTCCTTGGCGCTGATCAGCGATTTCACTGCGGCGACATCACCTGGGGCGAAGTCGAGCCGGCCGATGCGTTTTCCGCCGCGGTAGATCTCGCTCTGGAAGATGTTGTTGGTGCTGACCTGATGTTCGTTGTGGGTGTCCTGGCCAACCAGTGCGCCGTCCAATCCGCGTTCCTTGGTCCACTCGACGAGTTCCGTCGCCGTCAGGTCGGGGGTCAGGCAGACGAGGCGGGCGGGCGCATGCTCGCTCTCGATCACGTCGTGGATGGCCTTGGCCTGCGTCCGCATGTAGGCACCAGCACGCGGGCAGTGGCCGCAGAAGTACATCACCACCACGGTCTGGTCGCCGAGGTCGCTCAGGCTGCGGTTCTTGCCGTCGCTGAAGGCGGCGCCGGCCAGCGGCTCGCCGGCGTGCAGGGCGAGCGTGACGGTGAGCAGGGCGAGGGCGAAAACGCTGCGTTGCATGACTGCTCCAGGTTGGGCGGAACGCCCAGGTGATCGTCGGATCCGTCGGCGGGTCAATCGATACCCGGTGGTAGCGAGGCGCGAGGCGTCTCACCTCGCTGCACGGTTTGCTCCCACGGTTGCACCCACTGCGCCCAGCGCAGGATCGCCGCCGTGGTGGATCCAGCGCTCCCGCAACACATTGGCAAATACCTGATCCGCGAACAGATCGGCCGTGGCGGCATGGGGCTGGTGTACCGCGCCTTCGACCCCGCGCTCGAACGCGAGGTGGCGATCAAGATCATCCACACCGCGAAGCTCAACTTCGCTGACCAGATCACGCGTTTCGCTGCCGAGGCCAAGGCCCTGGCGCAGCTCTGTTCACCCAACGTGGTGCAGGTCCACGACTACCATCCCGATCCGGTGGAGCCCTACTTGGTGATGGAGTACGTGCGCGGTCGCAGCCTGTCGGCGGTACTGCGCGAGGACGGTGCGCTGCCGCTGCGCCGGCTGGTGGACTGTGCGTGGCAGGTGTTGTCGGGCCTCGCCGCCGCGCACGGCGCGGGGATCCTGCACCGCGACATCAAACCTGGGAACCTGCTGCTGGCGGCGGATGGCGTCTACAAGCTCGCCGACTTCGGCCTCGCGACCGGTGCCGGCCCGGCGCAACTCGATGACGGCGACCTGACCAACACCGGCGAGATCGTCGGCACCATCCGCTACCTCGCGCCGGAACGCGCGGCGGGTGGCGATGCCACGGTGGCCACCGATCTCTACGCCCTGGGCGTCACGCTCTACGAACTCGCCACCGGCAAACATCCGGTGGCGAAGGACGACAACCTGCTGCGTATCGCCCAGCGCATCAGCACAGAACCTTTGCGGCCGTTGTCCGAGGTCCTGCCCAAGCTGCCGCCTGGGTTCGTCGTGTGGTTCGACCGTTTGGTGGCGCATGATCCGCACCAGCGTTTCCCCACCGCGGCGGCGGCGTTGCAGGCGCTCGAACCGCTGGAAATCCCCAACGATGGGGCCGATCGCCGGGCCACGACCAGACGCACGGTGAAAACCGATGATTCCGCGCGCACCGTAGCGATGACCCACGTGCCGCAGGCGGTGGCGGACGGCAACGGCAGCGGCAATGCCAATACCAATGCCAATGGCAGCGGCAGCGGCAGCGGCCGCGCGACCTTGGCCGGCACCAGCCGTCCACCGAGCACCGCCATCGCCATGCCACTGAACGGTCTGCGCCCGGTGCCGGCGGCGCTGCTGCGCAAGCCGCGCGTGCGTTTCGTCATCAAGCTCATCCTGGCGATCTGGGTGTTCAGCAGCGCGGCCACCATCGTGGCCGGACTGGTGATCTCGCACCGCGCGATCAACGACCAGGAGGAGCACTTCCGCAAGGAACTGGCCAATGCCGCGGCGGCGGCGGCGCAGTTGGTGGATGGCGACGTGCATGCGCGCCTGGTCCAGGCCGGGACCACCGCGGCACGCGATGCGCAGTTCCAGCGCATCGTGATCGCGCTGCAACGTTTCAAGCAGACCCATCCGGAGATCTCGTACATCTACACCATGGCCAAGCGGCCGGACAGCGACACCACGCACCTGGTGTCCTTTGTCGTCGACGCCTCAGAGGAAATTGATCGCAACCGTAACGGCGTGATCGATCCCGACGAGATCGTCGCCCTGCCCGGACAGCTCTACGACGCCAGCGATGCGCCGCGTCTGATGCAGGGGTTCGAAGGTGCGACCGCCGACGATGACTTCGTGAAGGACCAATGGGGTTCGTGGCTGTCGGGATACGCGCCGATCCGCGATACGCAGGGCCGCTCCACCGGACTGGTCGGCGTCGATCTCGCCGCCGACCACATCACCCGCCTGGAAAAGGATTTCCTCACGCACAGCGTGGTACTGCTGGCATCCACGTTGCTGGCGTTCCTCGCCGCCGGCGTGCTGGTCGCGCTGCGCATGCGTCAACCGATCATCGCGTTGCAGCGTGGCCTGCTCAAAGTCGCGCAGGGCGAGCTTGAGACCAAGGTCGAGGTGCGTTCGGCCGACGAGTTCCGCATCCTCGCCGACACCTTCAACTTCATGATCGGCGAGCTGCGCGATGCGGCGGCGATCAGACGGGCATTCGAAGGTTTCGTCGCCCATTCGTTGGCGGCGCAGCTCAACCGTCCAGGGGCGGTGCCGTCGTTGCGCGGCGGATTGGCGGCGCGGCTGTACTGCGATCTCGATCAGGGCGACGGTCCGCTGATCGATCGTGCCGCGCTGGGCCGGGTGTTGTCGCACCTGCTGCCATTGTTGTTCGATGCGGTGCGCACCCACGGTGGGGTGCCGGAACGGGTGCAGGGCACCGGCGTGCTGATCGTCTTTCCCGCCGCCGGCGCGGGCGACCACCCGCAGGCGCAGGCGGTGCGTGCCGCGCTGGCATTTCTCGCCGCGGTCGAGAACGGTGGACTCCAGGCCCGTGTCGCCATCGGCATCGACCTGGGCGAGGATCCCAGCAGCGTCGAACGCCGCGCGGTTGCGCTCGGCCATCTCAACCGCCAGGTCGGCACCGACCTGCTGGTGTCGAGCGGCGCGTTCCTGCCGATCCGCAGCAGCTTCTACGCTGACCGGCTGCGCATCGACGCGCTCGGCCAGGACCTGCCGGCGGAAGGTTTCGCCGTGAAGGGGGCGGTATCGGTGTGACAGGCTACAGGCTACAGGTCACGGGCTACAGGTCCGCGACTGACGTGTGTCGTGTGGCCTGTAGTCTGTAGTCTGTAGTCTGTAGTCTGTAGTCCGTGGCAATCATCTCCCGATCATCACCGGTACCGCCACGCTGCTGAAGAAACCCTCGCGGATAGCCTTGATGCGAAGGCTGCTGGGCGCGGTGAGCTGCAACGGCGTGGTGTAACGCGGCGAGTCGTCGTCGGGGATCGCGCCATCGAGCGTGTAGTGCAGTTCCGCCAGCGGATCGCTGTGGGTGGCGTGGACCTCGACCGCGCCGGTGGTCGGATCGCCATGCAGGGTGACCACCACCGGTGGCAGGGTCTGTAGTCCTTCCATGCTGGTGATCCATTCGCGCAGCAGGGCGATCGCGCGCTGGTCGACCACGTTGCGCCCCAGCGGCGGCATTTTCATGGTGTCGTTTTTCTCCAGCCGCACGAGCAGCATCGAGCGCCACGGATCGTTAGGCTTCACGTAGCGGGCGCGATCGATGCCGTAGTCGTTGACCGGGCGCGCGTGCAGCAGGTTCTGGCGCTCCAGCGGCGTCTCGTAGCGCGCGTCGTAGCTGCTGAAGACCATCGCGCCTGGGCGATGGCAATGGCTGCAATTGGCGTCGAGGTACGACCGCACGCGCTCGACCACCGGCGTACGCGGATCGTCGTAGGCCGGCAGCCGCGGCAGGTCAGCAAGCTGTTCCTGCGGGAATGCAGGATCGAACAGGCCGCGGGCGTTCCACGCGGCGAGCTGGTTGACGCCGTCGTGCCCAGGGCGGTTGAGTTGCCTGGTGTTGATGCCCAGCAGTCCACCGGCGGTGCGGTTGTGGCAGGTCAGGCAATCGCTGCGACCGGGATAGGTCCAGCGCTGCGTGTGTGTGGAGCCATCGGCGCTGGTGATGGTGAGGTCCTCGTTGCGACTCTCGTTGAGCAGTTCGGCGTCGCGTTGATCGTCGCGCCAGCGGTAGGTCGCACCGAAGATCAGCCCATCGAGGCCACGGATCAGGATGCGCGTCTCCAGCCGGCGTACGATCGTCGGATCGCGCGCGTCCATCGGCAGGTCGAACTGTTTCACCGCCACCGTGCCGCTGGGGAAGTACCACTCGCCGTGGGTCGAGAAGGAGATCGTGCGGCCATCGTCGCCCTGGCGGTGGTCCTGCGGTACCAGCAGCCAGCGCTGTTTACGCGCGCCATCGGTCCACAACGCGGCGTTCACTTCGTAGGGCAGGAGGCCGGCGACCGGCGTCAGCGTGGCGGTGTCGCTGAACACGCCGGTCTCTGACAACAGCCGCGGCATCGCCTCCTGCGCGTAGGTCGGCAGGTTCAGGAGCGGTTCGGCTGGCGGGAGCGCGGCCGCTGCCGCAATCGGTGGTGCGTCCATCGGCGCGCTCGCCGCGCGCGTGGCCTCGCCGCAACTCAACAGGACCGCGAGCGCCGCAGGCAGCGTCAGCAGGGCCAGGAGGTGGGCGGACGGGGTTCGCATAATCGGATATACTGGTCCTGATATCAGACGCTGAGCGGGATTCCAGTAACCCTGGTCAACCTGGTCGTGCTGCTGCCGGCGGCCGCCGACTCTTGGATGGGGCGTAGTGGCCGGTTGCCGAGGCAATCCGCTAGACGGCTGCCGGCTGGATCAGCGGATGTGCACGATTCCCGGCAGCTCAGGCAACATCACTCAACGGGTGGCGTGTCCCCTGCAACCGGCACCGGCGACGAGGGGGCGAGCATATCCTCGACACGCACCCAGCGATCGAAATCCGTGGCGTCGATCAACCCGGACGCGAGCGCCGCTGTGCGCAGGGACGTGCCGTCCTGCTCCGCACGCTGAACAATGGTGGCGGTGCGTTGGTACCCAAGGTGTGGGACCAGCGCGGTGGCGAGCATGAGTGAACGCGCGAGCAGCTCGCGCATGTGCGCACGATTTGCGCGGATGCCGCGTACGCAGTGGCGATGAAAGCCGTCGAGCGCGTCGCTCAGCAAGCGCACGCTCTGACAGAAGGCGTGGGCGATGAGCGGTTTGCAGACGTTGAGTTCGAAATTCCCCGCGCTGCCCGCCAAGGCGATGGTCACGTCGTTGCCCATGACTTGATAAGCGGCCATCACCAGCGCCTCGCACTGCGTAGGATTGACCTTCCCGGCCATGATCGAACTGCCGGGCTCGTTTGCCGGCAGGGAGATTTCACCCAGTCCTGCTCGTGGTCCCGACGACAGCCAACGGATGTCGTTGGCGATCTTGATCGCGGCGACGGCGAGGGTTTTGAGCGCGCCATGTGCCTGCACCAGGGCATCGTGCGACGCCAACGCAGCAAAGCGGTTGTCTGCTTCGCGGAACGGCAGTCCCAGCGTCCGAGCGAGTTCCACGGCCACTCGCCGGCCGAATTCCGGATGGGTGTTGAGGCCGGTGCCGACCGCGGTGCCGCCGATGGCGAGCTCATGGAGCGGAGCCAAGGTGGCGCTGATGCCTTTGGCGGCGTGTGTCATTTGTGCGGCGTAGCCAGAGAACTCCTGCCCGAGCGTGATCGGCGTGGCGTCTTGCAGGTGGGTGCGTCCAAGTTTCAGACAGTCGCGGAATTCCTCCGTCTGGCGCAGGAAGGTGAGCCGCAACGCATCCAACACCGGTTGCAGACGGTGGACGATGCCGAGCACCGCTGCCAAGTGCATCGCCGTCGGAATGACGTCATTGGAAGACTGCCCGCGATTGACCTCGTCATGATGACCGAGGCACGCGGCGTCGGGTTGCAGCTCGCGCAGGAGCTGGGTCCCACGATGGGCGAGCACCTCGTTGAGGTTCATGTGGGTCTGCGTCCCCGAGCCGGTCTGCCAGACCACCAACGGGAACTCAGCGGTGTGTTGTCCCGCGATGATCTCGTCGGCGGCGCGCACGATGGCTTGGGCCCGTTGCGGATCGAGCAGCGCCAGATCACGATTGGCGATGGCGGCGGCACGTTTGGTCCAGGCGATGGCGACAATGAGTTCATGCGGCATGCGCTCGTGCGAAATGCAGAACAGCTCCAACGAGCGCTGGGTCTGGGCTCCCCACAACCGCTCAGATGGGACGACGACCTCGCCGAAGGCATCCTGTTCCGTGCGCGTATGCATGGTCATGCTCCTGGTACAGCGGACGGCCGGCTGCGCGCCAGCAGGGTGCGCAGGGCGTAGGGCAAGATGCCGTCGTGACGCAGGTACTCCGCTTCGATCGGCGTCTCGATGCGTAGGCGCACGGGCACGTGCAGGTTGGTACCGTTACAACGATGGATCACCAGACGGGCGACGCCGCCCGGGGTGAGGGACTCCCAACCGATCAGATCGAACGACTCGTCACCGCACAGTTCCAGCGTCTCCACGCGCATGCCGTCCTGGAATTCTACCGGCAACACGCCCATGCCGATGAGGTTCGAGCGGTGGATGCGCTCGAAGCTGCGTGCCACCACGGCGCGCACTCCCAGCAGTCGCGGGCCCTTCGCCGCCCAGTCGCGGCTGGAGCCGGTGCCGTATTCGCTTCCGGCGAACACCAGCGTCGGGACACCCTGCGCCGAATAGCGTTGCGCCGCAGCGAAGATGGTCATCCGTTCACCGGATGGCTGATGGATGGTAAAACCGCCGGTGGAGTGGCTGCCGTCATCGCGCGGCGGCAGCATACGGTTGCGGATACGAGGATTGGCGAAGGTGCCGCGCACCATGACCTCATGGTTCCCCCGACGTGCACCGTAACTATTGAACTCCGCGGGGGTGACGCCGTGGTCGAGCAGCCAATGTCCTGCCGGTGAATCCGACAGGATCGCTCCCGCCGGACTGATGTGGTCGGTGGTGATGGAATCGCCAAAGATCGCCAGCGCACGCGCATGTCGGATGGGTTTGGCGCCGGGCGGTAGCGGGGTGACGTCCTGAACGAAAGGTGGCTCGGCGAGGTAGGTCGAAGGCTCCCAGACATACCGTTCCCCCAGCGGAGCGGTGATTTCTTGCCACCAGCGATCCTCGGCGCGCAGGCCGTCCACCGCGCGATGGAGCTCCGGATCACGTGTGGTCGGCAGCAGTGTGGCGATCTCCGCGTCGGTCGGCCACACCTCGCTCAGGAACACCGGCCTGCCATCGGAACCGATGCCGAGTGGATCGCGCGTCAGATCCACGCCGATGGTTCCTGCCAGTGCATAGGCGACCACCAATGGCGGCCCCATGATAAAGTTCGCGCGTACCCGCGGATGGATGCGTGCCTCGAAATTGCGATTGCCGGACAACACCGCCGCACATACCAGATCATGATCGACGATGGCGGCCTCGATCGCTGGCGCGAGCGGTCCGGCGTTGCCGATACAGGTGGTACAGCCATAGGCGGCAACGGTGAAGCCCAGACGTCCGAGCGGTTCCAACAGGCCGAGGCGCTGCAGGTAGGTGGTCACCGCGCGCGAACCAGGCGCCAGCGATGTCTTCACCCATGGTGGCACGCGCAGGCCGCGAGCCACCGCCTTGGATGCGAGCAGGCCGGCCGCACACATCACCCACGGATTGGAGGTGTTGGTGCATGAGGTGATGGCGGCGATGACGATGTCGCCATGGCCGAGGTCGGTCGCCTGCGTGGCGCGGAGTCCGTGGACGGAGGTGGGCGTCGTGTCAGCCCACGGCTTCTCGACCATTTCCACCATTTCTACCTCGTGGCGTAACACCGTGCCGTCCTTGCCGGACTCGGTGGCGGAGGTTCCGCTCACCCCGGTGGGAGACTGCAGTTCTGGCACCGCGACGTCATGACTGAGGGCGTAGCGCCGCTGCCATTCCTCTCCCGGCTTGCCATAGCCGTTCGCGGTCGACGGCTGGCTCAAGAGTTCGCGGAAGCGTTGGGCCACCTCAGGCAGCGGGATCAGGTCCTGGGGACGTTTGGGTCCGGCGACCGCCACCTCGACGCTGGCGAGGTCCAGGTCGACGACGGTCGTATAGTCGACGCGCTCCGGCGTGGGGATGCCGAACAATCCCTGCGCCATGAGATAGGCGTGCATGCGTGCTACTGCCGCGGGATCACGGCCGGTCTCCAGCAGGTAAGCCACGGTGGATTCGTCGGGGGCGAAGAAACCGACGGTCGCACCGTATTCCGGCGCCATGTTTGCCAGCGTTGCACGATCAGGCACTGAAAGTGCAGTGGCCCCAGGACCGCAGAATTCCACGAAGCGCCCCACCACCCCGATACTACGCAGCAGGCGAGTGACGTGCAGCACCAGATCGCTGGCGCTGACCCCGGCGCGCAATTTCCCGTGCAGATGCACTCCCACCACGTCGGGTGTGAGAAACGTGACCGGTTGGCCGAGCATGGCGGCTTCGGCCTCGATGCCGCCGACACCCCAGCCAACCACACCCAGGCCATTGATCATGGTGGTGTGGGAATCGGTGCCGACGAGGGAGTCGGGAAAACAAACCCCATCACGTTCGTGGAGCGGTGGTGCCAGACGCTCAAGATTGACCTGGTGCACGATGCCATTCCCAGGCGGCACCACGGTCAAATGGCTGAAGGCCTGCTGACCCCACTTGATGAAGCGGTAGCGCTCATGGTTGCGCGCGTATTCCAAGGCTAGGTTGCGCTGCAGGGCGTCCGCTGTCCCGTGGTAGTCGATCTGCACCGAGTGGTCGATGACCAGGTCGAGCGGCAGGCGCGGTTCCACCAAGCGTGCGGGAAGGCCGAGCCGTACGGCCGCCCCGCGCATCGCTGCCAAGTCGGCCAACACCGGAACACCGGTGAAATCCTGCAACAGGATGCGTGCGACGCAGAAGGGGATCTCGCGTTCGCGTGCCGCCTGGGGCTGCCAGCTGGCGAGTTGGCGGATGTGGTCCTCGGTGACCTTGATGCCATCGCAGCAACGCATCAGGGATTCGAGAATGATGCGCAGCGTGGTCGGCAGGCGTGAGATGCGCCCAACGCCAGCACGTTCCAGCGCTGGCAGCGAATGGAACAGGCAGGTGCGCCCAGAGGGCAGCGATAATTCCTGACGCATCGACAAGGTGGTCATCAACGTCCGCCTAACGCTCGTTCATCGTTGTTGGTGGCATCCTGCTCGGCGATGGCCTGGCCGCGCAGTTCCTCCACGGTGTCCGGATCGTCGTCGTCGTCACGGACGTTGTCCTCTTCGGGCTCCACCGCGGTGAGGCGTTCGCGATGACGATCAAGAGGACTGCGTGCGGTTTCATCCATGAGGTCGCTACGCTGGCGCCCGTCACGGTCGACATCGGAGGCATCGCGTTGATGGCCGTAGTCGAGTTCATCAACCGTCATCGGACTTGCGGAATTGCTGACTCCACGCGCAGGGAATTTCACGGCTGTGGTTTGCCTGGACGTCTGGCGGCGCGCCGCCGTCTTTTTCCTGATGGCCGGTTTTCCTGCGATTGTCGCCCTCTTCTTGCGGCTGCTCATGAGGTGGCTCCGTATTGGGTGCTGTTTTGGACCAAGCCGGATCCATGCCAACGGGCATCAAAACGACGACGCACTCACGACGGTATCGCTTTGCACAATCGCATCGCCGGCGTCTGTCCGGCCTGCAGAATGCAGGATGTATGATCAATGTTGGGTGCCGGTGCTCGCCTTGGTGTTGGTCTTGGCTGCCCGGTAGGCGACCCATCTGCACATCGTAGGTTAATGAACTGTAACCCTGCAAAGAGCAGATGAACCGCCGAGGTCGCCGAAAACGCCGAGGGAAAGGGTGTTTCCTCAAGCGAGGGGGAAGCCCCCCGGGCAACCCCACAGTGTGCTTTTTCAGCACCCTGCTAGCTTCCCCGACCCGCCATGGATGCCTACACCACGTTGCTCAAGCCGTTGCTCTTCCGCCTCGACCCGGAGGTCGCGCACAACCTGCTGATGGGATCCCTGCACCATGCGGCACCGCTGCGCCTGCTGCGTGGATTGTACGGTTACACCCATCCCGCGCTCGCCCAGCGGGTGTGGGGCCAGGACTTCGTCAGCCCCATTGGCCTGGCCGCCGGCTTGGACAAAAACGGCGTGGCGATCGATGCGCTAGCGGCGTGTGGTTTCTCGCACGTCGAGATCGGCACCGTCACCGGTCAGGGGCAACCTGGGAATCCCAAACCGCGTCTGTTCCGTCTGATCGAAGATCGTGCGGTGATCAACCGCATGGGTTTCAACAACCACGGCGCCGCTGTGGTCGCTGCGCGTCTGGCGCAGCGTTACGCCGCGTGCCGACCGGCATGTGTGCTCGGCATCAACCTGGGCAAGTCGAAGGTCGTCGATCTCGGCGCGGCGCTCTCCGATTACGAGGTCTCGGTGCGCGCGCTCGGTGCGCTGGCGGATTACGTGGTGGTCAACGTGTCGAGCCCGAACACTCCTGGACTGCGCGATCTGCAAGGCGAGGCGCACCTGCGTCCGCTGCTCGCCGGCGTGCGCGCCACGCTCGACACGGTCGCCGCCGGAAAACCGCTGCTGCTGAAGATCGCGCCGGACCTCAGCGATGAAGGCATCGACGCCGCGGTCGAGGTGGCGCTGGAAACCGGCTGCAACGGCCTGATCGCCACCAACACCACCATCACCCGCACGGGTCTGCGCACCCAGGTGCTGCGCGTCGACGGCATCGGCGCCGGTGGTCTGTCGGGTGCGCCACTGCGTGCACGTTCAACTGCGGTGCTGGCGCGGGTTGCGCGTCGGGTGTTGGCGCAACCGGCAGCGCGCCGGGTGCCGGTGATCGGCGTCGGTGGCGTCGACAGCGCGGATGCGGCGTGGGAAAAGCTCAGCCACGGTGCCACCCTGGTGCAGGTCTACAGCGCGCTGGTCTACCACGGACCAGGCCTGGTCGGGCGCATCAACCGCGGGCTGGTGCGTTTGTTGGAGAAGAACGGGATGAAGTCGATCAGCGAGGCGATCGGACGTTCGCTGTAGCACTGCTGGCGTCGAGGTCGCTTCGCTCCTGCTTCGAGCTACGCGCGTCGAGTTCGCTACGCTCCCGCGGCGAAGCCTCCTGGCGCGGGCGCAGCCCGCTCGCAGCGCGCTGCCGCAGGCGCGCTCGCCGTGCGTGGCCGTAGGTCCGCTCGTAGCTCGCATCTTCCCCCGCCCGCACGCTCACCATAGTCCGTGCCATGACGACGCTCTATCGCCGCCTCGCCCTGCTGACGCAAGGCGGGCTCGACATCTACCGCAACAAGACCGCGATGGGCATGCTGCGCTTCCGTCCAGACGACGTGGTGTGCGTGATCGATGCGAAACATGCGGGCCAGGACCTCCAGGCGCTCACCGGGGTCGGTGCCGGCATCCCGATCCTCGCCACGGTGCAGGAGGCGGTGGAGCTTGGCATCGACTGGCTGGTGATCGGTATCGCCACGCCTGGCGGTTACCTGCCGGATGATCTGAAGATCCAGGTCTACGATGCGATCCGTCAGCGCATCGGCATCATCAGCGGTCTGCAGGAGAGTATCGCCGGCGATCCCAACATGGTGGCGCTGGCCGCACGTTATGCGATCGAACTGGTCAACCTGCGCAAGCTGCCGAACGAGGACTTCCCGATCGGGAAAGCCCTGGCGCGCGAGACCACCGCCTACCGCGTGCTGGTGGTTGGTACCGATGCGAGCATCGGCAAGACCACCGTCGCTCTGGAGCTGACGCGTCACCTCGAAGCACGCGGCATCAAGGCGCGCTTCGTCTGCACCGGCCAGGACGGCAAACTGGTCACCGGTCGTGGGGTGTGCGTCGATCGCGTGATCTCCAACTTCGCTTCCGGCGCGGTGGAACGCTCGGTGCTCAGTGAAGCCCGCCACGGCGACATCCTCATCATCGAAGGCCAGGATGCGTTGTTGTCGCCACCGTATTCGGGCGTGGCGCTGTCGTTGCTGCACGGCAGTTGTCCCGACGCGATGATCCTCTGCCACGCGCCCACACGCACGCACCATCGCCATACCGATGTGGCGATCCCACCGCTGCCGGTCTATCGCCGGCTGTACGAGGAGATGCTCGCACCGCTGCATCCGGGCAAGGTGGTGGCGGTGGCGCTCAACACCCTGGGCCTCGATCTCAAGAACGCGCAAGCGGAGATCGACGCGGCGCGCAAGGTCACTGGCCTGCCGTGCGCCGACGTGGTACGCGATCTGACCGGCAATCGCGGTTGCGCTGAACTGGCTGACGCGGTGCTGGCGGCCTGGGAATCAGCCGGCGCAGAACGGCGCGGCCACTCCAAGTCCAGGTCCAAGGCCAAATCCAAGGCCAGCGCCAAACGCTGACTGCCGTTCGCGGCTTCGCCCGTCGCCCCTCCCAGCCGGTGCCCGTCCATCGTGGTGCGGTCCACGCTGTCGCACGGTTGCACAGCGGTGTTTCCGGGTGTCGACCACACGGACAGCATCGCCTCGCTCGTGTGGTGGTGGGCGGCATGGCCGATGCTAGGGTCCCGCCATCGAGTCGCCCATGAACACCCTCCTGCGCCGGTTCCTTCCCGCTCTCCTGCTCGCCGTGCTGGGTGGTACCACCGCCCTGCATGCGGGCGATGCGCCCGATCCGCTCCTGGCGCTGCCGGAACTGCCACGCAGCAAACCGGCCAAGATCGCGGCACCGACCGCGCTCAAGGAGTTCGCTCCCGGTGTGCTGGTCGCCATCGGCGACAGCGTGGCGCTGAGCGGCGTGGTCATCATCGATCAGGGACCGGTCGATGGCATGGAGGTGCTCGCCTGCCTCGCCACCGGCAAGACCCATGAAAGCCTAGTGCGTCTTGATGCCGCCAACGGTCAGTTGGTGAAGGCGGCGTTCATCGCCGCGCTCGGCCTCACTGATGGCATGACCGCGCCCGAAGCCACCGGCCATCCCGGTCGCGGCACGCCGCTCCAGGTGGTGATGGAATGGGAGTCGCTGGATGCGCCGGGCACCTGGCTGGCCATTGATGCGAGCTGCTTGGTGCGCGACCGCATCACCGACAAGGCCTATCCGCCGCTGCCGTTCATCTACACCGGCAGCCGTTTCCTGGTGGTCGATGAGACCGCGCCCGATGGCCGGCCGGTGCGCCAGGAGCGTTTCATGCTCGACAACACCAAGAGCGTGGTCGGCGTGGTCGATGAACCGGATGCGTTGATTGCCAGCCCGTCACCAGGCGCGGGCTTCGACAAACATTTCGAAGCCAACAGCGCGATCTGCCCACCAGCCGGCACGAAGGTGCGGCTGGTGTTCCGCAAGACCACGCTGCCGCTCACGCTGGTGATGGATGCCGGCGGCGGACTGACCCATGGCGGCGTGGCGCTGAACGACGCTGCACTCGATGCCCTGCTCGCGACCCACTACGGTGCCGCTGCCACGCCGGCGTTGCGGGCGGTGGCGGTGCAGGTCGCGGCGGCCACGCCACGTGATCAGGATATCCAGGTGCGCACGCGCATCCTCGCCGCCGCGGCCCGGGCCAAGGCCTGGGTGGTGCCGGTGTATCAGCTTGCCATGCCCTGACAGCCGTGCGGAGTGCGGTCGCGCTGCGCGCTCGTGCGGGGTTGGACCGCCGTAGCAGCACGGAAATGTCGCCATGGCAGCGTGGTAGTCTCAACTCCGTACTCTGCACACCGCACCTCGCACTCCGCGCCCGTGGGCCGTTAGGCGCACGCTGCGCATCTGCACCACTCCCCGGCACTTGCACCCGCTGCCCTGGATCGCCAGAGTACGCCGCGAGAACCCTGAAGGGACAGCGGCATGATCACGATGGAAGAACTGTTGCGCACCATGGTCGAGCGCGGGGGCTCCGATCTCCACCTCTCCGCCAACTCTGCGCCACGCGTGCGCGTCGACGGTGCCCTGGCCGAACTGCCGGGCCTCGAACCGCTGGCTCCGGACCAGACCAAGAAGCTGATGTACTCGGTGCTCGACAGCCAGCAGATCGCGCGCTTCGAACAGGACCTCGAACTCGACATGAGCTTCGGTCTGGCCGGTGTCGGGCGCTTCCGCGTCAACGTCTTCCTACAACGCGGTGCGGTCGGCGGGGTGATGCGTACGATCCCGTACGAGATCTTCAATTTCGACCAGCTCGGTGTGCCCAAGGATGTCTGCACCAAGCTCTGCGAACTGCCCAAGGGTCTGGTGCTGGTCACTGGCGCGACCGGTTCCGGCAAGTCCACCACGCTCGCGGCGATGATCGACTTCATCAATTCGACGATGCAGGACCACATCATCACCATCGAGGACCCGATCGAGTTCGTGCACCGCAACAAACGCTGCCTAGTCAACCAGCGCGAGGTCGGCACCGACACCCAGGGCTTCAACTCCGCGCTGCGGCGCGTGCTGCGTCAGGATCCGGACATCGTGCTGATCGGTGAAATGCGCGACAAGGAAACCATCGAGGCCGGCCTGACGCTGGCCGAGACCGGTCACCTGACCTTCGCCACGCTGCATACCTCCTCCGCGGTCGAAACCATCAATCGCATCGTCGACGTGTTTCCGGCCTTCCAGCAGAACCAGATCCGTACCCAGCTCGCTTTCGTGCTGGAAGGCGTCTTCTGTCAGCAGCTCCTGCCGAAGATGAACAGCCGCGGCCGCGCGCTGGCGGCCGAGATCATGGTGCCGAACTCGGCCATCCGCGCGCTGATTCGCGACGACAAGTGCCACCAGATCATGTCGCACATCCAGACCGGTGCGAAGCTCGGCATGCGCACCATGAACCAGAGCCTGTTCGAATTGTACAAAGCCAACCTGATCAGTTGGGACGACGCGTGTTCGCGCAGCCCGGACCAGGAAGACCTCAAGCGTACCGCCCAACGCGACGGCGTCTGACAACCGTTTGATTTTCCGCAGATCCCCCAGCCGCACCCCAGCAGCATAGCCGAGCAAGGAACACGCCATGGTCGCTCTCAACCGTCTGGTGAAGAAACGTCTCGGTGAAATGTTGGTCGAGCAGGGGCTGCTCAGCAACGAACAGGTGCAGGACGCTCTGCGCATGCAGCATCAGTCCGGCCTGTTGTTCGGCGAGACACTGGTGCAAAACAAGCTCATCACCGAAGAGAAGATCGTCGCTGTGCTGGTCAACCAGTTCGGCATCCCCTACATCCTGCCGTCGCAGTACCAGATATCGAAGGACCTGCTGGAGATCTTTGAGCCGGTGATGATGCGCCGTTACCAGTTCGTGCCGATGGATTCCATCGGCTCGGTGCTGGTCATCGCCATCGCGGGTTCGCTGACCGAGGAGGTGCTCAAGGAGATCGAAGGCCAGACCGGTTGTACGCTCCAGCTTTTCCTCACCAAGATGAGTGAGATCAACCTCGTGCTGCAGAACAACAAGCTGTGACGACGGACATCGTTTGCATCCATAACGTGGAAGCACGGGACTTCCGGACTTCCGGACTTCCGGACTTCCGGACCTTTTCGGGATTGGAGATCTAGACCATGGCGAATGTTATGGGTTACAACCGCAAGCTCGCGGCAGTCATGCGCAAGCATGGGCTGGTAGATGAGGCATCCCTCCAATCGCTCTACGACAAGTGCGCTAAGGAGAGCCTGCTGCTGGCCACGCAACTGGTCGCCGAATCGCTGATCGATGAGATGACGCTGCTCGGCATGGTCGGCGAGGACTCGCAGACGCCACCGCTCGACCTCGACAAGATGAAGATCGACCTGGATGGCATCCGCGAGCTGAACAAGGGCGAGGACATCATCACCGAAGAGCAGTCGAAGTTCTATGGTGTATTGCCGCTCGCGCTGATCGGCGATCACCTGACGTTGGCGGTCGCCAATCCCTACGACGTGGTGATGCTCGACAACCTCAAGCTGTCGGTGAAGAAGCAGATCCTGTCGGTGGTTTCGACCGAACGGGCGATCAACAAGGCACGTGAGAACTCCTACCACGCGCAGGAAAAAGCCGTCGCCGAGATGATGGAGAATATGGGCGACGAGGGCGAAGAGCTCTCGGTTAAAGACAAGCAGCAAGAAGAGGCGGACGACGATATCAACGTTGCCGAAGGCGACGAAAGCCCGGCGGTCAAACTGGTGCGCACCATCATTGCCAGCGCCATCCAAAAGGGCGCTTCTGACATCCACATCGAGCCGTTCGAAAAACGTGTGCGTGTGCGCTTCCGCATGGACGGCGTGCTGCACGAGATGTTCAGTCCGCCGAAGAAGATCCAGAACGCCATGGTCTCGCGCGTCAAGATCATGACCGACACCATGAACATCGCCGAACGCGGCAAACCGCAGGACGGCCGCATCCAGGTGAAGATGGGCGGCAACTCGATCGACATCCGTGTCAACTCGCTGCCGACCGTGCACGGCGAGAAGATCTGTATGCGTATCCTCAATAAATCGAACTTGGCGGGTTCGCTCGAAAGCCTGTGCTTCGAACCCGAAGTGTTGGAGATCGTCCGCAAAGCGATCGGTGCGCCCTACGGCATGCTGCTGGTCACCGGCCCGACCGGTTCGGGCAAGTCGACCACGCTCTATTCGTGTCTGCGCGCAGTGATGACGGTGGAAGACAACGTCAACACCGTGGAGGACCCGGTCGAGTACGAGATCGAAGGCCTGAACCAGTGCCACGTGAATCCCAAACGTGGTCTGACCTTCGCCGCGGCGCTACGTGCCCTGCTGCGTCAGGACCCCGATACTATCATGATCGGTGAAATTCGTGACCAAGAGACCATCGAGATCGCGGTGAAGGCCGCGCTCACCGGTCACTTGGTGCTCTCCACGCTGCACACCAATGACGCGCCTTCGACCATCTCACGTATTGTCGACATGGGCATCGAACCGTTTCTGGCCGCATCGACCGTGCTGGCGATCGTGGCACAGCGCCTTGGCCGGCGCTTGTGCAAGAACTGCAAGACGCAGATGACTAAGGACGAACTGCCGACACGTGAGCAGTTGCTGACGTCCGGCTACAAACCAGAGGAGATCGAAAACATCATCTTATGGAAACCGGTCGGCTGCTCACTGTGCTCCAACGGCTACAAGGGTCGTTTCGCCCTGGTCGAAGCGATGGAGATGAGCGACGAACTGCGCAAGGTCATTATCGGTGGTGCCTCAACCATCGAGCTGCGCAAGGCCGCCATGGATTGCGGCATGATCACCCTGCGCCGCGCCGGACTGATGAACGCCCTGCGTGGAGTGACCTCGGTTGAAGAGGTCATGCGTCACACCGTGGGTGAGGACGTCGTTGTCGAAGAGGCGCCCAGCAAGGACAAGCCCAAGGTCGAAAGCGAACCCGCCGCCGCCGCTGAAACGGAAGAAGCCGCCAAGTAAGAATGCGCAATCGCGCTCAGGCGTCGTTGCCGCGGCGGATGATCAGGTTGCCGTAGCGGGTGGTCTCGCCGGTGACCACGATGGCGAAGGCGGCGCGCGCCCGTTCGTAGAACAACTCGCGTCCCAGGAAGGCGGCGTCCGGCGTCCAGGCATGGTGCCGTCGCACCACCGCCTGGTATCCCGCGGCCACCGCCGGATCTGCACGATCCCCGTCGACCGCGGCCATCAGGAAGGTCGGCGAAGCCACGTAACGGTCGAGCGTGATGAGCGGCAGGATGCCATCGAGCAGGTCAGCGATGCGATGACCATCGGCGCGGACCACCCGGCGCGCGAGGGAGTCCGCCGGAAAGTGGGCATCTGCCAGTACCAGTTCATCGCCATGCCCCATGCGGTACAAGACGCCCAGCAGGTCGGGGCCGATCAGCGGAGAGATTCCACGCAGCATGCGGCAGATGCTCAGCGCCTCGCGCCTGGGGGCAAGGTCGCCGCGGTCTGGGGCGTTATTTTCACCGCCACGGCGCGCAGATACGACGGTGGGGAAGGACGGGTGACGAGCGGCGATCAGCCCTGATCCGGGGGTGGTCGCGCCGGCAGTCCACACCATACTCCGCCGCCATGGTACACCACTCCACGCTCCTGATCGTGCTCCTGTCGTTGTCCTTCACCGGCTGCATGCGCGAGACCAATCGCTGGCAGGAGACCGACGCCGCTGCCGCGAAACCCGAGGCGGTGACCGTCGAACAGGCCGGCGGCGATCAGCGGATAGTGCTCTTCGCTCCGGCCGCGCTCGGCAAACTCGCCGACATCTATCCCGACGGTCGCCTCGAACTGCCGCACAAGATGGCCAACTACATCGACCTGCTGGCCAAGAACGCCGACGGTCGCGTGGGTGAGAGTCTGCCGGATTCTGGGTCGAGCGAATGGGACAGCGGCCGGGTCGCCGCCACTCGCGGCGCGCACCTGGTGGTGGTGACCAGGGTCGTCGACCTGCGTCGCGAAGCCGGCGATCCCGATGTGCACGGCGCGACCGAGCGGCAGATCGCCATCGTCGAACTGCGGGTGGTCGACATCGATGGACGTATCGTGCTCAGCCGCCAGATCCGCGGTGAATCGCCGGTGCAAAAGCGCGCCAAGTTCACGGGTCAGTCGAACGAACCCGAAAGCCTCGCCACCTGGCAGGCGCTCAGCACCGCGTCTGGCCTGGTGCGCGATTACCTCGCCGACCATCCGGAACTGCGCAACGTGCCGAAGCAGGTGGTGCCCAACGCCATCAACCTGGTGGAGGTCGCGATCGACAGCGAACCATCGAAAGCCGACATCCTGATCGACGGCGCCTTCCGCGGCACCACGCCGCAGGTGATCCCGTTGCCGCCGGGCAAGGAAGTCACCATCAGCATCGAACGCCAGGGTTTCCAGCCGTGGTCGCGCAAGCTGGTGCCGGTGTCGGGGATGAAGATTCAACCGGCGCTGGAGCCGAAGGTGACGGGCGGCGAGGGCAAGTGAGCTACGAGCTACGAGCTGCGAGCTGCGAGCTACGAGCTACGAGCTGCGAGCTACGAGTTACGAGCTGCGAGCTACGAGCTGCGAGCTACGAGTCCGGAAAAAGTCACGCAATGTGCAGCGTGGATCATCGCATCGTTGGGCGAAAAAGTATCTCTGGGCCCGCACCTTGCGCCCGAGTCGTGTCGGCTGTCCCAACTCGCAACTCGCAGCACGCAGCTCGCCGCTTCCGTCCCGTTGCGGGACGGACATGAAACTCGCCATCGTCTGTTATCCGACCTACGGCGGCAGCGGTGTGGTCGCGACCGAGGTGGCGATCCACCTCGCTGAACGTGGGCACGATGTGCATGTGGTGTCTTATGAACTGCCGTTTCGTATGGACCGCCCGTTGCCGAACCTGCGTTTCCATGCGGTGGACGTCGGTGAATACCCGTTGTTCCGCCATCCGCCGTACACCCTCAACCTGACCAACAAACTGATCGAGGTGGTCGAGGAACACGGCGTCGAGATCATCCATTCGCACTATGCCATTCCGCACGCGGCGGCGGCGTGGCAGGCGCAGCAGGTGCTGCGCGAATGTGGTCGCCCGAACGGCAAGGGCCGCTGCGATGTCAAACTCGCCTGCACCCTGCACGGCACCGACATCACGCTGGTCGGGCGCGAGCGCGGCTTCTACGAGATCACCCGCTTCGCCATCGCCAAACAGGACCTCATCACCACGCCGAGCGAATGGCTGGCGCGTGAAACCGAACAGTGGTTCCACGTGCCCAAGGGCCGCATCCAGGCGATCCCCAACTTTGTCGATCTCGATCGCTTCAAACCGGATCCGGCGCAACCGTGGCGCGCCAACCTTGCGCCCGAGGGTTACAAGGTCATCACCCACGTGTCGAACTTCCGCCCGGTGAAACGTGTCGAAGAAGTGGTGCGCGCTTTCAGCGTGCTGCGTCAGCGCATGAAAGCGGTGCTGGTGCTGGTCGGTGATGGCCCAGAACTGCCGAAGGCCGAACACCTCGCGCGTGAGCTCGGCATCCGCGACGATCTGCGCCTGCTCGGACAGCAAAAACCCGAACCGATCCTGCAGGCGAGCGATCTGTTCCTGCTGCCGTCGCGCGCTGAGAGCTTCGGTCTCTCCGCGCTCGAAGCGATGGCCTGCGGCGTGCCAGTGCTGGGTTACCACGCCGGCGGTCTGCCCGAGGTGGTCGAGGACGGCGTCACCGGCCTGCTCTGCCCGGAAGGAACCGATCACTGCCTGGGCAGCACGGCCGCGGACCTGCTGATGGATGAGCCGCGTTACCAGGCCATGCGCCGTGCCGCGCGCACACGTGCCGAGTTGTTCGCGCCGAAGCCGATCATCGATGTCTACGAACGGGCGTTGCTCGGCCTGCTTGCCACCCACTAAGCGACTTTCTCCGACATGTCTGAGAAGCTGTCTTGAAAGACCGAAATTCACATGGAGGACCGGAGAACCGGAGAGAGGCTAGAAACGAAGTGTCGGTGAACATGCGAGGTTCCGCAGCTCTGTCTTCCTCCGGTCCTCCGGTCCTCCATGTCGGCCCTGCCTTTCTAGACAGCTTCTGAGCGATTCGGCGCAGTTTTTTATCCAGAATGAAGACGGTTGCAGGCGCGCTGGTCGACGGTTGCCGCGGCCGGCGGTTGCCACTGAGTCCTGTCATCCGATGGTCATACCCTCCAGGAGAAAGCCCATGCTGGTCCAGATCTCGCGTTCGTGGTGGATGTCGCTGCTGCTGTTGCTCACCGTGACGCTCTGTCCCGCCGCCGAGAAGAAACCGCTGCCAGAACCCGATCTCGATGGCCGCATCTACACCATCGTCTTCCCGACCGAGGACAAGAAACCCAAGGAGAAGCTGACCTTCAAGGAGGGGAAGCTGACCATCACCTCGCTCGGCGAGTTGGAGATCGCCTACAAAGCCAAGGTGAAGGCCAATTCCAAAGGCGTCGTCAGCGAGACCAAGTTCAGCGGTTCAGCGGTGGCCAAGGACGGTGCCAAGATCGAGATCGACGGCGCAGTGATGGGCGACGGCGAGGTACGCGGCAGCATCACGCGGCGCGAAAAAGACATCGACCCGACCGCGCGCAATTTCAACGGCAAGCAGTCGGGGGGGAAGAAGTAACGGGGATGGGCGACAGGCTACAGGCTACAGACTACAGATAGACTACAGGCTACAGGCTACAGACTACAGATAGACTACAGGCTACAGGCTACAGGCTACAGGTCCGAATGATCGACTGCAGTGTGTTGTTTTGCTGTTGTCTGTAGCCCGTAGCCCGTGGCCTGTAGCCCGTAGCCCGTAGCCCGTAGCCCGTAGCCCGTAGCCCGTAGCCCGTAGCCCGTAGCCCGTAGCCCGTAGCCCGTAGCCCGTAGCCCGTAGCCTGTAGCCCGTCGGCTTACAGATCCAACAACACCACTCGTTTCAGTCCGGTGCCCAGCAGTGGCGCGAGATCCTGGTTTCCGCGGATCCATCCGCGCCATTCGCCATCGACGACCAAGCCGGTCCAACGTTCATTGCCGACCAGCGCCTGACCGCTGCCATCGCCGTACCACCACGCCCAACGTCCGGCACCCGGCAATTCCTGCCATTCCCAACCGCGCCAACGTTCCAACAACAGCAGTGCGCGGCGGCGCAGCGTCGGGTCGACGACCTGAGCGGCGTCGCCGTAGGGCGCGACGTCGGCTAGGCGCGCGAGCACGGGCGGTGGGCAGTCACGCGTGATCATCGCACTGTCGCCGGCGAGCGCCCGGGTGCTGAGCGCCAGGCGATCAGCCCACAGCCGCGCCCAACCACGGTGCAGTTCGCTGCGCAGCAACAACGCCACGTCGCGGCGGGTTTCCTGATCGAGCACATCGAGCGGACGCGCCCAGCGTGCCCACGGTGCGCCATCATGCTCAAGCGTGGTGGCCAACAGCGAGGGGACCGGCAGGCCGGCGGTGGTCAGCAGCTCACCCAGGTCGCGGCGTTCCTCGCGCTCCACCGGCACCTGCGGTTGCCACGTGCCGGCTCCCAGCAGTTGGTCGAGCACAGGGCTGAGCACCGCCGGATAGCGCGTGTTCGCCGGGGCCACGCGTCGGCGCAGCGCCATCCAGTCCGCCACCGGGCCGTGCTTGGCGAGCCACGGTTCGCTCGCCTGGGCCAGCCGTGGACCGGCGCTGCGCAGCGCCATCAGCACCTGGTCCTCGCCCAGCACCTGGACGGCGAGGGGGAAGAACCAGCGCGGTTGTGCGTGATCGCTGGCGAGCACCGCAGTGACGATGGCGGCGGTCTGTTCCGCTGGCAGCAGCTCCTGGCCGGCGGTGGTCTGCCGCGCCACCAGCATGAGCGCGGTCTGCTGGATGTCGGGCCACGCCGGCGCCCATGCCAACGCGCGGCGCAGTGCCACGCTGGCGCCCTGGGCATCGCCGGTACGCGCCGCCAGCAGCGCACGCTGCGCCCACGCCGAGGCATCCCCTGGTGCCAACCGCGCGGCGTCGGCCAGGCGTGCCTGTGCTTGTGTCAGATCCTCGGCGGCGTGCGCCAACCACGCGCGGGTTAACGCCAGTCGCACGCTCGCCGGCGTGGTGGCCAGTGCACGCGTCACCGCTTCGGCGCCGTCGAGTGGCAACCCGGCAGCGTAGCGTGCGCGCGCCAAGCGTTCGACGTCGCGTGCACGCAGTTCGCTCACATGCCAATCCCAGGCGTACCACGCGCCGATCACCAGCACGCCGGCGGCGGCGGCGCAGAGGGCCTGGTCGCGTGCGCGTGCGCGCGCCGGCTCCCGGCCCGGATGCCCGGCCAGTGCCAGCACACAAAACAGCAGCACGCCGGTCATCGCCACCGCCGGACTGTGCCAGATGAAATCGCCGCAGGCGTGTAATCCCAGGATCAGCAGACCTGCGCCCGCACCGAGGATCAGGACGCGCCGCCCAGGGTCATCCCAGGTGCCGGCGCGCGGTCGCAGTCGCACCAGCGTGGCGGCGAGCGCCGCGAGGCCCACCACCAGGCCGAGCCAACCGTACTCCAGCCACCATTCGAGCGGATCGCTGTGCAGGTGGTCGACCAGCAGATCGGCGAAGAACGGATCGCCGCTGCGGCGGTAGGCCGGGATGGTGGTGTTGCCGCCGCTGCCGAGGGCACCGGCATCGACGATCACCGGCAACGCCGCCTGCCACATGGTCACGCGTCCGTTGAGCGTCACGCCCTCGGCACCGCGCAGACGGGTGAACTTGTCGGCCACGTCGCCGAGTCCGATCAGCCACAACCACGCGCCGATCGCTAATGCTCCGCTGACGGCCCACCACCAGCGCCGTTTGCGCGGCAGCACCAGCACGGCGAGCGGCAGCATCACCAGCGTGGCGACCAGGATGCCGCCTCGCGAGCCCGAGAGCAGCAGGGCGACGCCCAGCACCGCCACTGCACTCCAGCGCCACATGCCACCATGCCGGTGCGCGATCAGCGTCGCGAGCGGCAGACACGCGGCCCAGAACGCCGCCGCGTGGTTGGGATAGATGAACGGTCCGCGCGTGCGCGTGAGTGAGGTCGAACTTGGCCACGGCGTGGCGGTGAGCGCTAGGCACAATCCCAGGATGGCGGTGCACGCGGCCACGCCGATCAGCACCTCGGCGAGTGCGCGCACGCGCTCGCCGCGCGCCAGCAGACACACCGTCAGCGCCAGGCCGGCCAGTGTCGCGAGCCACACCAGCGCAGCGATGGAGGCATTGGCGTCGATGCTCCACACCGTCGCGCTGGTGCCGAGGGCGACGAGGTCCTCAGCAATCCACGGATGGTGCCACCCCAGCGGCAGCACTTGCAGCAGGGCGATGGCGAGCGGCGGCAGGAACAGCAACGCGATCCAGGCGAGCGGCGGCCGGTGGAACTGCGGACGCAGACTGAATGCCACCAACAGCAGCGCGACCGCAATGGCGATGCTCAGCAGCGGCCGCACCAGGTCGCCGGAGCCGCCATAGGCCAGCAGTGCCGCGACCAGCGCGAGGATGAGCCAGGTGCGTGCGACGAGGGACATGTCGGCAGGGGGCTAGGGCTAGGGCTAGGGAATGCAGAATGCAGAATGCAGAATGCAGAATGATGAATGGAAGGCACGTCGCACGTCGCACGTCGCACGCGAGCTATTTTCGCACGTCGCACGCGAGCGCAGCGAGCTTTTTTCGTACGTCGTGCGCTTCAGGTCCGGCCCGCATCCGGTCGTTGGCCGTAGCCGTACTGGTAGCGGTAGTGGTAGCCGCCGTAGCCGGCGGAGTCGATCCGCTCGGCGTTGAAGACTAGTCCCAGGACCTTGGTCCGCAGTGGCAGCAGGCGGTCGAGCACCAGCCGCAGCGTGCCCTTGGTGGTGACGCGGTCGCGCACCACCAGCAGCACGCCGTCGGCGAGTTCGCCGATGCTCAGTGCGTCGCTCACCAAGCCGAGCGGCGGGCTGTCGAGCAGGATGTAGTCGTAGCTGGTGCGCCAGTGGGCGATCGCGCGGGCGAGCGCCGGGCTGTGCAGCAGCTCGGAAGGATTCGGCGGACGCACGCCCACCGGCAACACGTCGAGGCGTTGGTGTTCGCTGGCCGCGGGTTCGATGCCCTCTTCGCCCGCCAGCAGGTAGCTCAGCCCACGTTCGCGCTCATCGCCGAGCTGTTTCTGCAAGGTCGGCTTGCGCAGATCGGCGTCGACCAGCAGCACCTTCGCGCCGGCGGCGGCGAGCGCGATCGCCAAGCGCGTGCTGACGGTGCTCTTGCCTTCGCCAGGACCGCTGGAGGTGATCACCAGCACGCGTGAGCCATGCGGATCGCTGCGCGTCAGGCGCAGGGCCGCACGCAGCGCGCGGTAGGCCTCGGCCAGCACCGGCGGATGGTCGGGGTCGCCGCCCTTGCCCAGCGGCAGCAGTCCTGGGACAAACGGCAGTTGGCCGAGCAGCGGCAGGCCGGTGAGTTCCTGGGTTGCGGCCGCGCCACGCACGCGCCGGTCGAGCGCCTCGGCGCCGAGCGCGGCGAGCACCGCCGCGACCAGTCCAGCAGCCAGCGCGCCCGCGGCGAACAGCGTCTTGCGGATGTTCACCGGGCGCAGGTCGGTCTTGGGTGGATCGATCTGCACCACCTGTTTGGCGTCGAGCCGGCTGGCGACCTCTTCCTCATCCATGCGCGTCAGCAGGCGGTTGAACATCACCTCGCGCGAACGGGTTTCAGCTTCGAGGGCCTGGAAGCTCGCGAGGTTGCCGCGGTAGAGCGCCAACTCCTTCTGCGCCTCGGCAGTACGTGCCATCAGTTCGTCGTATTGCAGCTTCAGCGATTGCTGGCTGGTCTCGATGCCGGAACGCGCCTGCGCCACGGTCTCGACCAGGCGCTGCCGCTTGGACGTGATCAGCTCGTTAGCTTCGATCATGCGTGGGTGTTTGCCGCCGTATTTCTGCTCCAAGGTCTTGGCCGCATCTTCAGCTTCGTAGAGCTGCTGTTGCTGCTCGACCACTACCGGATGGCGGCCGATCGGTTCGATGCGCAGCAGGGTCAGCAGCCGTTCGCCCGGATTGTTCAAGCGGTCGGCATCGTGGATCTGTTTGAGCAAGGCCTGTGACGCCGCGAGCTGCTGGTCGAGCGTGGTGCGCTCGCGGTTGAGCAGGTCGATGCGCTGCGACACCGGGCTGGTCTCGGCCGCACCACTGACGATGGCGTGTTCGCGGCGGAACTCGTGCTCCTTGCGCCGCGCCTCATCCCAACGTCCGCGCGCGGTGTCGACCGAGGTCGAGAGGAAGGTCAGCGCATCGCTGGCGCGCTCGGACTTCTGCGCCGTCTGGTTGGCGGTGTAGGCTTTGAGCAGCGCATCGAGCGCCGCGCGCGCGCGCGCGGGATCCTCGTCGCGCAGCGCCACGGTGATGATCCAACTGTCGCGGCGGGTGGTGACCTTGATGCGTTCCTTCAGCAGCTTGGTCACATCGGTGGTCTCGGCGTAGGCCGGAGTCTGCAACAGATCGGTGGTACTGAGCGTCTGCTCCAGCACCGGTCCGGCGGTGAGCATGTCGCGGTGGGTGTTGAGGAAGCCGAACTCCACCGAGTTGCTGGATGGATCGTACTGGAAGTCCACCGCCTTGCGTCCGCGTTCGACCGCGAGTGTGGCGGTCGCTTCGTACAGCGGGGTGATGCGGAAGGTGATGAGGATGACCGTCGCCGCGACCACCACGAACACCGCCAGGCACAACCAGCGGCGACGCCAGCAGGTGGCGAGCAGGTCGGTGAGGGTCAGCGGGTGGCTGTCGGAGGCGTGCGGCGAATCGCTCATGGGTGGGCGGCATTTAGCCCGCGTAGGGCAGAAAATCTAGCACGGCTGCGCCACGCAGGCCTGCGTCGGCGTCGAAAGGACCGCGCGACCGTCTGGCCAATGCTGGAAAGCTAAGACCAACGACTCCAGGATTTTTCGCCACGAAGGCACGAAGACACGAAGGATATAAGGTTCCTCGGCGAGGCGAGTGGGTGATACTTGGGCAAGGGCCAGAACAAAGGCAAGACAACCTGCCACAGAGGCCACAGAGAAGAACTGGTTTTCCCATCTCTGTGGCCTCAGTGGCCTCAGTGGCCTCTGTGGCAAGCCGTCATGCCTTCCCTTTAGAGGACTGTCGGGTCGACTTGCATTTGGTTCACCCACTCATCTCGCCGAAGAACCGGATATAAGAGGAAAGACCCCACTTCTCTCCTCTTCTCTCCACTTCGTGTCTTCGCGTCTTCGTGGCGGAGTGTCCGTTTCGTTAGCTTTCCAGCATTGCCGTCTGGTGCGCTGCCGATGCCGTGGCCGGCGTTGGTGTCTGCTGCGCCGCCACGCATCGCGCAGCTCGTACCGCGCCGTCCAGGTGCGTGCGGTCTAAGACCTACGAGTGCCCCAAGTCGCCGGTTGCGCCCTGACCGGCGGGGGCCTACAAGTGCCGCCACATCCCTTGTTCAGGAGGCCCTATGCGTCGTTGTCTCTGTGCCCTGATGTTGTCCTGTATCCTCGGCTTCGGCAGCCTGACCGCGAACGAGCTCACCGCCGCGCAGGCGCAGCAGATCATCAGCGCGGCAAAGAGCGCGCAGCCAGGTGCACCGGTCACGGTGACCCTCACGGTCGCCGGCAAGAGCGTTGAGTTCACCGTCACCCGTGACGCGCTCGGCAGTGTCACCGCGACGCCGGTGCCCGGACCAGACAGCGCTGGCATCACCATCGGCAGCATCGCCATCCAGTTGAAGGCCGATTCCAAAGGCCTGCTGACTCCAGAGTCCCTGGTGGTGGTCACCACCAGCAAGGCCACAGTCAAATACGAGATCAAACTCACCGCGGACGGCGCGGTCGCCGAACTCACGCCCCCAGGGGGTGGTGGCAGCGGCGGGTCGAAGACCGATTCCACGAAGGTGGTCGGTGGTATCGGTGGCGGCAGTGGCGAACTGCGCAAAAAAGACGACCCGCTGAAGAAGGATGAATTCCCTGGCTTCACCAGCGGCCAACTCGGCCTGCCTGCTGGCACCGAATCCCGTGCAGCCAGCAATTCGATCCCCTGAGTCATTCCGGAGCCGTCATCGCCGTGATCGCTATCGTCCACCAGTGCATGCGGAGGACGTTGCACCCATCGGTGTTGTTCGCGGTGTGCGTCCTGTTCGTTCTGCTGCCCCAGGTTGCCGCCGGCGAGGCCACGTCGCCGGCCACCACGCCTCCAGCACCGGCGACTACGTCGTCCACGGCCACGCCACCATCGGTGACCATCGCCGCGCCGCGCGACTACACGCTGTATCCCGGTGATCTGCTCAAGGTCGAGGTCTTCGACCACGTCGACCTGACCACTACGCTGCGCATCCCGGCCAACGGCATCGTGCCCTTCCCGCTCATCGGCGAAGTCACCGGCGTGGTCGGGCGCAGCGTCGGCAGTTTCACCAACGAGGTGGCGAAGCGCCTGCTCGAAGGATTCATCCGTCAGGCGGTGGTGACCGCGACGGTGATCGAGTTCAGTCCGCGTTTCGTCTACGTCATGGGCAACGTGGCCAAACCCGGCGGCGTGCCGCTGTCGCCCTTCATCCAGCTCACTGCCATGCAGGCCATCGGTCAGGCCGGTGGTTTCCTCGAAGACGCCAATCGCGCGGGCACGCAGGTCATTCGTGATGACCCGGCGATCCCTGGGGCCAAGGTCGGGTTGGCCGTCCCGGTCACCGACAAGGTCGATTCGCTGGTCGGTGATGTCGAGGTCAGGCCCAACGACATCATCATCGTCCCGCGCCTCGACCGCGTCTACATCATCGGCCACGTCGGTAAACCCGGCGCGGTTAATTTGCCATCGCAGGAAGTGCTCACGGTTTCAAAAGCCGTCAGTCTCGCCGGTGGTTTCACCCAGTACGCCAAGCAGGGCGACGTGCAATTGATGCGCTCAGGCAAACGGGTCCAAGTGGTCGACGTGCGCGCGATCCTGACCGGTGATGCCAAGGTGCAGGATCCGGTGCTGGAACCGGGCGATACGGTATTTGTCCCGGAATCGCGTTTTTAACCAGGGTTAGCGCCCGGCTCCGACTTCCCGAGCGCGCTCGGGTCTCGCTGCCTTCAGCCCCTGGGACCGCGGGCCGCTGGCCAATGCTGGAATGCCAAGGCTAATGAATTGAACCGCCACGACGCGACGACGCCACGGAGCGAAACCGAGGCCAGGACTGGACAGGTCATCGGGTTTCCGCCTTCCCGTGGCGTCGTCGCGTCGTGGCGGTTCAATCGGATTTTATGTGGGCGGGGCCTTAGCTTTCCAACATTGGCCGCTGGCCCGCCGGACCTGATCAACTGATCACCTGATGGGTCTCTCATCACTGAGGATATAGGACACGTACGCGAGCCGCTGGCTGCGCCTCATGCTCCTGCTCGCACGCTGGCGATACTGGATGGTGTCGCTGCAACCGCACGCTATCCACTGCATCTGCGACGCTGCGTGTCCTGGGATGAAGTCCCAGGCGACGCGCGCGGAGCGTGAACCGGCAACAACGATCACCACCATGCACCATCTCGTCACCGGCGTCGCCGGGTTCATCGGATTCCATACGGCGCAGGCGCTGCTCGCGCGTGGCGACAGCGTGGTCGGGGTCGACAACCTCAACGACTACTACGATCCGGCGCTCAAGCGGGCGCGTCTGGCGTTGCTGCAACGCAGCGCGGGATTTCGCTTCGAGCAGTTCGATCTCGCTGACCGTGAACGCACCGCGCGTTTGTTCGCCGCGGAACGTTTTCCGCGCGTCATCCATCTCGCGGCGCAGGCGGGGGTGCGTTACAGCCTGACCAATCCGCACGCCTACATCGACGCCAATGTGGTCGCCTTCACCAACATCCTGGAAGGTTGCCGGCAGAACCAGGTCGAACACCTGACCTACGCCAGCTCCAGTTCGGTCTACGGCCTCAACACTGCGATGCCGTTCAGCGTGCACCACAATGTCGATCATCCGGTCAGCCTCTATGCCGCGACCAAAAAGGCGAACGAGCTGATGGCGCATTGTTACAGCCATCTCTACCGCCTGCCGACCACCGGTCTGCGTTTCTTCACCGTGTATGGTCCATGGGGCCGGCCCGACATGGCGTTGTTCCTTTTCACCAAGGCGATCTTGTCCGGTCAACCGCTGACGGTCTTCAACCACGGGAAGATGCGCCGCGACTTCACCTATATCGACGACATCGTGCAGGGTGTGGTGCGCACCAGCGACCGCATCGCCGCGCCCGATCCGCAGTGGAATCCGGCGAAACCCGATCCCGGCACCAGCTCCGCGCCGTACCGTCTTTACAACATCGGCAACCACAGCCCGGTCGAGCTGACGCACTTCATCGCCTGCATCGAACAGGCGCTCGGCCGCAAGGCGGTGCTCAATCTGCAGCCGATGCAGCCCGGCGACGTGCCGGCCACCGCCGCCGACGTCGCCGACCTGACGCGCGATACCGGCTTCACGCCTGCCACGCCGATTGAAACCGGCATTGCACGCTTCATCGCGTGGTACCGCGATTATTACCAGCAATGAGCCCGGCCTGGTGTTTTTTCGCACCCCTGCTCCTGCAAGCAGGTTTTTGCACGCATCCCCCGAAAGCGCATAGCTATCCATAGCTATCAAAGTCATCCCGTTCGATCGTTGCTCATCGATCAGATACGACAGACTGCCTTCAGGAGTTTCCCATGGTTGCCTTCGACCTGACCACGGTGGTTCGTGATGGTGTCATTCATGTCGACCCCGCCCTCAATGGGCGTCAGGTGCGGGTGGTGGTACTGACCGATGACGGCCCTTTGACCAAGGAGAGCCGCCAACTGGTGTTGGAGCGGATGTTCGCCCATCGTTCCAAGGTTGATGGTTTCCTGCCCTTGTCGCGTGACGAAGCGAACTCACGCACATGACGACGGCTGTTTTCGTCGATTCAAATCTGTGGCTCTATCAACTGCTTGATTTCCAGTCAGCGGACAAAGCAGAAAAAGTCCGCTTGGCCATCACCCGGATCGACCGTGTCGTCATTTCTCATCAGGTACTGGTCGAGATCGGCGCAAATTGGTAAAGAAGTCGAAACTCCCGGAGGTCGTCATTCGTGCTCACCTGGCGGATGTGATTGCCTGTAGCGATCTGGTCGCGGTCGATGGCCGCGTGATGCTCCGGGCGAGCATGTTACGCGAATCCGGGTCCTGGTCCTATTGGGACAGTCTAATAGTCGCTGCGGCCCTGGAATCAGGCTGCCCTGAATTGTGGAGTGAAGATCTTCAGCACGGACAAGTGGTCGATGGTCGCCTGCGCATCGTCAATCCGTTGATTCCGAGTGCGTAACCAACCACGCGCCAGCGCTCTGCCAGCCTGCTCCCAGGGAATGCCGGTCTACCGCCGACTCGAAATACATTACCATCAATGACCAGGAATCTCAAACGGCTGATGGCAGAGGCAGGCAACCTACGCCCAAGCATGCAGCTCGGCCTGGTGAAAGCCCTGCTCGCAGAGAGTGACCGCACCGATCCATGCAACGAGCACGCATGGGGCATGGAAGCGCAACGCCGGTTGGCGGCCATGTGCAGCGGACGCATGCGCTGCTACACCTTTGCCCAAGTCTTTGGCAAACAGACACCGCCAACCCGCTGACCAGCGGCTTCTGCGCTTTCCTACTTATCCCTAGGTCTTCTCGGCCAATCATTCCCACCCCATGACCCCACTCACTGATCTCCTCGAACGCCGGGTGCCCATTGCGGTCATCGGCCTGGGCTACGTCGGGCTGCCGCTCGCTGTGTGTCTGGCGAAAAAATTCCGTGTCATCGGTTTTGACATCAACCAGGCGAAGGTCGCCCGGTTGCGTGCAGGCCAGGACGACACCCGCGAGGTCGAGGCCGCCGTGCTGCTGGCCAGCGGCATCGAGCTGACCGCAGACGCCGCGCGTCTGCGTGACGCCGCGGTCGTCATCGTCGCGGTACCGACACCGATTGATGCGGTGAAACGTCCGGACTTCACCCCGCTGATCGGTGCCAGTACCACGGTCGGACGCAACCTCCGCCCGGGTGCGGTAGTGGTGTTCGAAAGCACGGTGTATCCCGGCGCGACGGAAGAGGTCTGCATCCCACTGATCGAACGCGAAAGCGGCCTCACCGCCGGCAGCGGTTTCACCTACGGCTACAGTCCCGAACGCATCAACCCCGGCGACAAGGAACGCACGGTCGAAAAAATCCGCAAGGTCGTCAGTGGCAGCGACGCCGCGACACTCGATCTGGTCGCCGGCCTTTATGGCGCGGCGATCGCCGCTGGCGTCTTCCGCGCCGCCAGCGTGCGCGTGGCCGAAGCAGCGAAGATCATCGAAAACACCCAGCGCGATCTCAACATCGCACTGATTAACGAACTGGCGCTGATCTTCCACCGCCTGGGCATCGACACGCTCGACGTGCTGGAGGCCGCCGGCACCAAGTGGAACTTCCTGCCCTTCCGTCCCGGCCTGGTCGGCGGCCACTGCATCGGCGTCGATCCGTATTACCTAACGCACAAAGCGGCCGAGGTCGGATACCATCCAGAAGTCATCCTCGCCGGTCGCCGCATCAACGACAGCATGGGACTGTGGGTCGCGCAGGAATGTGTGCGCCTGCTGATCGCTGCCGATCGTCCGGTGAAGGGCGCACGGGTGCTGGTGCTGGGCCTGACCTTCAAAGAAGACGTGCCCGACGTACGCAACACGCGTGTGGTCGATGTCATCAATGAACTGCGCCGCTTCGGTGCCGAGCCGGTGGTGTGCGATCCGGTCGCCGACGCGGCCGAGGCGAAACACGAGTACGGCATCGATCTGATCCCACTCGCACCGCTGCCGCGCGCCGACGCCGTCATCATCGCCGTCGCGCACCGCCAGATCCGCGCACTGACCCCGGCGATGCTCGCGACCGCGGTAGGCACCGGCGCGCCGTGCCTGGATCTCAAAGGCGTGTTCGACCGCGAAACCCTCAGCCACAGCGGCCTGACCACCTGGCGCCTGTAGTCCCGCTCCCCTGGGACCGCAGGCTTCAAGCCAATGCTGTTAGGCTAACGAATCAGATTGTTCACCACGAAGGCTCGAAGCGAGAAGAACCAGGAAAAAGCCCTGTCGGAATAGATTTCCCGCGCTCCCCGTCGGGTCTTAGTCGTGCCATAATGGTGAAAAATGCAGTGTTCGTCCGGTTTCGCTGAACAGCATTGGACTTCAGCCTGCCCGTGGCCATCCCAGTAGTCCGCCCCTAAGGCCGTTAGCCGCTGTCCCGCCCGTGGCAATCCTGCTGCGGTTTTCCCCAGCTGCCCGCAGCCCTCCCTCAAACGATATCCCGCGCACGTGCGACCATCCGGCCTGGAGCTTTGACCACTCATGACCACCTCTGCGAAAAAAAAATCCGCCAAAAGTAACCGGCGCACGGCCCTCATCACCGGCATCACCGGTCAGGACGGTTCGTACCTCGCTGAGCTGTTGCTCGAAAAAGGGTACGAAGTCCATGGCATAAAACGCCGGGCATCGTCGTTCAATACCGACCGCATCGATCACATCTACCAGGGTCCGCAGGACAAAGGCCGCCGCCTGCACCTGCACTACGGTGACTTGTCCGATTCCGGGAATCTGGTGCGCATCGTGCAGGAAGTGCAACCCGACGAGATCTACAACCTGGGGGCGATGAGCCATGTGGCGGTGTCGTTCGCTCAACCGGAATATACCGCCGACATCGACGGGATCGGCACCCTGCGGCTGCTCGAAGCCATCCGCATCCTTGGCCTGACTAAAAAAACCCGGTTCTATCAGGCGTCCACCAGCGAGCTGTACGGCCTGGTGCAGGAAACCCCCCAGCGCGAAACCACGCCGTTCTACCCGCGTTCGCCCTATGCCTGTGCCAAGCTTTACGCCTATTGGATCACGGTGAACTACCGGGAAGCCTACGGCATCTACGCCTGCAACGGCATCCTCTTCAATCATGAATCGCCGCGTCGCGGTGAAACCTTCGTCACGCGCAAGATCACCCGTGCGATCGCGCGCATTGCGCTCGGTCTGCAAGAATGCCTGTACCTGGGCAACCTGGACGCGCTGCGCGACTGGGGTCATGCCAAGGACTACGTCGAAATGCAGTGGTTGATGTTACAGCAGAAAAAAGCTGAGGACTTTGTCATCGCCACCGGCAAACAAATCTCGGTGCAGGCGTTTGTCGAACTCGCCTGCCAAGCGGCCAAGCTGCCGATCCGCTGGAGCGGCACGGGCGTCAAGATGAAGGGCATCAATCCCCAGACCGGTGCCACCATCGTTGCCGTCGATCCCAGGTACTTCCGCCCGACCGAGGTCGAGACGCTGCTGGGCGATCCGAGCAAGGCGCACAAGAAACTCGGCTGGAAGTCGCGCACCACCGTCAAGCAACTGGCCCACGAGATGGTCGCCGCCGATCTGATCGAGGCCCGTCGTGATGCCTTGGCGCGCGACCACGGCTTTACCGTCAACTCGCCCCAGGATTGATCAGGGACCTTCGCGATGAACCCCTCCGACAAGATCTATATCGCTGGCCACCACGGCTTGGTCGGCTCCGCCCTAATACGGGCGCTGCGTGCGCGCGGCTTCACCAACCTGGTCACGCGCTCCCATGCCGAACTCGACCTCTGTCGTCAGGCGGCGGTCGAAACATTCTTTGCCGCGGAAAAACCCGACGTCGTGCTGTTCGCCGCCGCCAAGGTCGGTGGCATCGTCGCCAACAACACCTGGCGCTATGACTTCATCCATCAGAACCTGCTGATGGCCGCCAACGTCATCGAAACGTCACGGGTCCAGGGCGTGAAGAAGCTGCTGTTCCTGGGGTCGAGCTGCATCTATCCGAAATTCGCACCCCAGCCGATGCCGGAGGACTGCCTGCTGACCGGGGTGTTGGAACCGACCAACGAACCGTATGCCATCGCCAAGATCGCCGGCGTGAAGCTGGTTGAAAACTGCAATCGTCAGTACGGCACCGAGTTCATCAGTGCCATGCCGACCAATCTGTATGGCCCAGGGGACAACTTCGATCTGACCAGTTCCCACGTGCTGCCGGCGATGATCCGCAAATTCCATGAGGCCAAGCTCGCCGGAAACGCGCCGGTGATGCTGTGGGGCAGCGGGACGCCGCGGCGGGAGTTCCTGCACGTCGACGATATGGCGGAGGCCTGCGTGTTCATCCTGCGTCAGGTGAAGGCCGGCATGTTTCCCGGAGATCTGGTCAACGTCGGATGTGGTGAGGATCTTTCGGTCGCAGCGTTGGCGACGCTGGTGCAGGAGGTGGTGGGCCATCAGGGCCAGATCGCATGGGATCAAAGCAAGCCGGATGGCACGCCGCGGAAACTCCAGGATGTGACGCGCTTGCGCACCGCGGGCTGGACCGCCCGCATCCCGTTGAAAGAAGGGATGGCCGCGACCTATCGTTGGTTTCTGTCGCAGCAGATCTCTCAGCCCACCGCCCATCCCATCCACTCCGAACCCTGACGACGCATCCCTCTGGGATCGCCGGCGTCCCGCCCGCCCGTGGCAATCCAGTAGTCCCGCCCCTGGGACCGCGGGCCACTGGCCCGCCCGTGGCAATCCGGTAGTCCCGCCCCTGGGACCGCGGGCCACTGGCCCGCCCGTGGCAATCCAGTCTTCCCCCTGGGGGCGTGGGCGGCTCGCCCGCGCGGTCGTCGTGGCAATCCAGTTGTCAGTCCGCCTCCCTGGGACCGCGGGCCACTGGCCCGCCCGTGGCAATCCAGTCTCCCCCCTGGGGGCGTGGGCGGCTCGCCCGCGCGGTCGTCGTGGCAATCCAGTTGTCAGTCATCCGCCCCTGGGACCGCGGGCCACTGGCCCGCCCGTGGCAATCCAGTCTTCCCCCTGGGGCGTGGGCGGCTCGCCCGCGCGGTCGTCGTGGCAATCTGATGCCAGTCATCCGCCTCCCGAGCCAGTAACCAATTCCCCCGCCCACAACCATCCCACCGTCCTCTGACTTCGTACTCCCCGCCAATGCCGACAATCCGCCAATCTTAGAAAAGCGTGTGCCCTTTATTGAATCCTCTAGTTTTCGGTCGGCGCTCTCTTGCCGCGCTCTCTTGCCGCGCTCAACCAGCGCTCATGCAGAAATTCAGGAATTGTAATCCTAAATTTCAAAGTTAGACATATCAACAGATGATACCAAGGTTTATAGCTCCGCTTCTACCGCGTTTGGCGGCCGGATACCCGGTCCTGGTGATCACTGGCCCGCGCCAAGCGGGCAAGACCACCTTGGCTCGGCAGGCGTTCCCGGACCGGCCCTACGTCAGCCTAGAGGATCCGCTGGAGCGTGCGGCGTTCGCGGCGGATCCTCGTGCCTGGCTGGCGCGATTTCCGCATGGCGCGGTGATCGACGAAGCGCAGCGTGCGCCAGAACTGCCCTCGTGGTTGCAGGGCATCGTCGATGCCGATCGCCAGATGGGACGTTGGGTGCTGACCGGCTCGCAGCAGTACATGGTGCTTGATCAGGTGACGCAAAGCCTCGCCGGTCGCGCCGCGTTGCTGGAGCTGATGCCCTTCAGCCATGCGGAACTGGCGGCGGTGGGACGCGCCCACAACTTCCAGGCCATCGATGCGGCGCACGCGATCTGGACTGGTGGGTATCCGCCCCTGTACGACCGCGCGGTCGAGCCGGCCCGCTGGTTGGGTGATTACCTGGCGACCTACCTGGAACGGGATGTGCGCGCGCTGACTGCGGTCCGTGATCTGGTGCGTTTCAGCGCCTTTTTGCGCCTGTGCGCGACGCGCGTCGGACAATCATTGAATGTCGCAGCGATGGCGGGCGAACTGGGCATCGACGCCAAGACCGCGCGCGGTTGGCTGTCGGTATTGGTCGCCGGCTACATTGTCCACCTGTTGCCACCGCATCACGCCAACCTGGGCAAGCGGGTAGTGAAACATCCCAAGCTCTACCTGCTCGATACCGGATTGGCCTGCCGACTGCTGGGCATCGCAACCCCCCAGGATCTGGCAGGACATCCGTCGTGGGGCCCGCTGAGCGAAAACTGGATAGTGGCCGAAGTGATCAAGGCCCGGCGGCACCGCGGACTGCGCACCGACACCCTCTATTGGTGGCGCAGCCACGATGGCCTGGAAGTCGACCTAGTGCTCGAACGTGGTCGTTCCCTGATCACTGCCGAGATCAAGGCCACCACCTCGCCACGTCCCGATGATGCCCAGGCGCAGCGGCGTTTCGCCGAATTGGCCGGCGATCGCGTGGTGGGCAGCACCGTATTTCACCTGGGGCCTGATGATCATCACGTGCAGCAGGTGCATTTTGCACCCTGGCACACGGTCGATGCCGTGGCGGCGGCGTGGGAACCCAACGGGTGACCACCCCCGATGGGACCGCGGGCCACTGGCCCGCCCGTGGCAATCCAGCCTTCCCCCTGGGGGCGTGGGCGGCTCGCCCGCGCGGTCGTCGTGGCAATCTGATGCCAGTCATCCGCCCCTGGGACCGCGGGCCACTGGCCCGCCCGTGGCAATCCGGTTGTCCGCCCCTGGGACCGCGGGCCACTGGCCCGCCCGTGGCAATCTGATGCCAGTCATCCGCCTCCCGAGCCAGTAACCAATTCCCCCGCCCACAACCATCCCACCGTGCTCTGACTTCGTACTCCCCGCCAATGCTGACAATCCGCCAATCTTAGAAATGCGTATGTCGTTTATTGAATCCCCAGCACGCGTCCGCTGAAAACCTCAACCATGACCACGGAATCCCCATCAACGTCAACCAATGCCCACGCCCGCGAGATCGTCGCGGGCGAACGTTTTGCGTTTGGCGCCAACTGGACGGCGTTTCTCTCTCGGCTGAACGACGAGCGGATCGCGGTCGCCGAACAAGCGCTGCGGGACATGCTCGGTGTCCGTGATCTGATCGGACGCACCTTTCTGGATGTCGGTTCCGGCAGCGGCTTGTCGAGTCTGGCCGCTCGTCGATTGGGCGCATCGGTGGTGAGCTTTGACTACGATCCGCAATCCGTTGCCTGCACCGAAGAACTACGTCGTCGTTATTTTCCGGAGGATCCGACGTGGCAGGTGCTGCAAGGATCCGTGCTCGATCGTGCATGGCTGACCGGACTCGGCATCTTCGATGTGGTCTATTCCTGGGGTGTGTTGCATCATACTGGATCAATGTGGCAGGCGATGGACCACACGGCTGCGGTGGTCAAACCGGGCGGGCGGTTGTTCTTGGCGCTCTACAATGATCAGGGGATCCGCAGCCGGATCTGGCATCGGATCAAGCGGACCTACTGCGCCTGTCCGCGATTCCTGCGTTGGTTGGTCATCGTGCCGTGTTTCGTCCGTCTGTGGGGTCCGCGTTTGATCATCGACACGCTGACCGGGAATCCGTTGCGCACGTGGCGGGGTTATGGTCGCAATCGCGGCATGTCCGCATGGCACGACGTGGTGGATTGGGTGGGCGGTTATCCCTTCGAGGTCGCCAGCCCTAAGGAACTGGTGCGTTGGGCGCGAGAACGGAGTTTCGATCTGGACGTCCAGGTCACGGCCGGTGGCGGATTGGGCTGTAATCAATTCGTTTGGACGTACACCGACCGATCGATAACTAGCGCCTTGGGCACACCTGGCATTTCTGACTAGGCGTTACGCAATGCAGTGGTGGAAATTCTGGCGGACTTGGTCTGCGGCATCACCCAACCGGCGGATCTTCTCCGGCGCGGTGACGATCGGCGTCGTGACCGTTCTGGCCAAAGCGCTCGCTCTGGCCAAGGAACTCGCGATCGCGGCGTGGTTCGGTCGCAGCGATCAGTTGGAGGCCTACCTCCTCGCGGTGCTGTTGCCGCTGCTGGTGGGCGGGGTCATCGGCGGCAGTTTTTCCGGCGCGGTAGTGCCGGCTCTGGCGCGTGCGGAGCAGCGTGGTGGCCGTGCTGCTGCCGACCGTCTGTTCGGCGGATTACTCACCATCGCGCTGCCTCTGCTGATGATCCTGGCGGTCGCTGTCGGGTTGGCCGGTGGCGCGCTGATGCCGTGGATGGCCGGCGGATTTCCACCGGACAAGCTCGCGCTCACCCGTGACCTGCTGGTGGTCGCTGCGCCGCTAACGGTGTTGAGCGCGTTGACACTCATGCTCACCGCGCCCTTCCACGGTCGCGAACGTTTTGCCGTGTCGGCGCTGACCCCGGCCATCACTCCGGCTGTGGTGCTTGGTGGCATTCTGCTCATTGGTGCCGATGTGCAGTGCTTGGTCGCGGCGACGTTGCTTGGTCAGGTGGTGGAGGTCGTCGTCTTGGTGATCGTGCTTCACCTGACTGGCCATCGACCCTGGCCGGTATGGCCGCGTTTTGTTGGTGAGTTCGCGGTGGTGCTGCGTCAGTGGTGGCCGGCGATGGCAGCCGCAGTGATTCACGCGGGTACCGCCGTGGTCGACCAGGTGATGGCGGCACATCTGGTCGCCGGCAGCGTCGCCGCTATCGGTTATGGTCAACGATTGGTGACGATCCCGATGGCGTTAGTCATCGTCATGATCGGCCCGGCCTTCCTCGCGGTGTTGTCGCGTACGCAGACGACCGCCTCGCCCGCAGAGGTCACCCGCATCGCTGACTGGTGGCGCCGTCGGTTGTTGTGGACGGCGATGGCTGGCTCGGTGATGGTGATGCTTTTCGCCCCATGGTTGACTGCTGTGGTGTTCGAACGCGGGAACTTCACCGCGACGGATACCGCCGAGGTGGCGCTGGTGGTTGCCGCCCTCGCGACCATGGCGCCATGGTATATAGTCGGCACGGTCAGTGTGCGAATGCTCAATCTGATGGGGGGTAACCGCTACCTGCCGCGTATCGCGACGGTCAATCTGATCGTCAGTATCGGAGCGAACTTGGCGCTCGCGCCGCACATGGGTGTGCTCGGGATCGCATTGGCTGGTTCCTTGGTCTACCTAGTTTCACTCCTGCATAAGGAGTGGTATGTGCGAAATTTACGGCGTGCTATCAGTTCAGGCCAAGACGTGGGCAGGACTCTTTAGTCTACTCTATGAAACTTCTCGTTTTCATTTCATCTATGTCTACGGGCGGCGCGGAACGGGTTTGTTCACATTTGGTCAATCACTGGGCGGAACGCGGGTGGGACATTACCGTAGTGACCTTATTTGGAACTGATCGTGATTCATATGCGTTGCACCCGTCAATCCGACGCGTTGCGTTCGATCTTGGTCACGAGAGTGGGAATTTGTTGAAGGCCTTTGGAAATTCCTGGATGCGACTAAGAGCCTTGATTCGGGTCCTCAGGGACGTGCGACCTGATATCGCATTATCCTTCATGGACAGAAGCAACGTGCTGCTGGCATTGGCTGCTGAATTTTGTGTCAGTATCGGATCCGAACGAAGTCATCCGCCACAGGAGCCACGGCACTGGATTTGGGACAAGCTGAGAAGGCGGCTCTACAGTCGTCTGGATGCCGTGGTTTCCCTCACCGAAATGAGTGCTTCTTGGCTACGCGAACACACGAATGCTCGTCGAGTGCTAGTCATTCCAAACCCGGTTGTCTGGCCAATGCCCATCCACGCGCCAGTGATTGAGCCACCAGTCAAAAAGAAGTTGCGTCTTCTGGCAGTTGGCCGGTTAGTCCCACTTAAACAATTCGATCTCCTCATCGAAGTCTTCTCACAGATTGCTTCAGGATGTCCCCAATGGGAATTGCAGATCATTGGAGACGGTCCGGAAATGGGACGTCTGAGAGCAATCGTGGCGGCAACCTCGTGCGCTGATCGGATTCACCTGCCGGGTCAAATTGGCAATCTGGGTGATTGGTATGGTTCTGCTGACCTCTACGTCATGACTTCAAAATATGAGGGATTTCCTAATGCTGTGATTGAGGCATTGGCGCATGGCATCCCGGCCATCTGCTTTGACTGTGATACAGGCCCGAGGGACATCATTCGACCAGATGTTGATGGGATGCTCGTCCCCTCGGGTTGCCGAACTGGACTCGTAGCTGCGCTTGTAGCCGTAATGTCAAATAGTGATTTGCGTTCCAGGTTGGCTGCCAGGGCTGAAGAAGCGCGGGAGAGATTTTCAATCGGTTTGATTTCAAGTAAGTGGGAGTCTCTATTTCGTGAGATTCTTGCAGAAAGGCAGGGTAGCTGACGTGAAGTTTCCTGGCTGGGACAAGGGCTTCACAGCAGATTCTTGGGGGAGACTTTTCTGGGCCTTTTCCATCCTGTCGATTTCGGCAATCTATGTATCTCTCCCATTTGAGACATTCCTTCGGCAGCCGTTCTGGGACCTTTCAGTTTACCAAGCAAACTTCGAAAGCGGATATCCCGAGCAACGGCTCTACCTGTTGAATGACCAATTCGACCATGTCGCTTCTCTGGCCGAGGAGCACCTATGGATTGCAGCTGTTGTGTTGGGCCGGGAAGTGCTCGGGAGTTATGATGCCATGTTTACGGCAGTAAGTTTTTTTTCGTGTGTAGTCATCCTCGCGGTGATGATCAGGTCGACAGGTTGGCCAATTGCCTTGATGATGTTGGCCCATCCATGGATGGCCGGGCTCCTGATGTCCCAGATACGCTCGGCGTTAGCAATTTCGTTGGTCTATGCGGCTTGGCGGTGGCATGATCTTTTGGTCATAGATCCAAAGGGGGAGGGGCTGCTAAAGTTGCCTAGCAATGAATCCGGAACAGAAGTCATTGGCAGTCCGTCTTGGTTATGGATCCCGCGAACCATATTGCTAATAGCGGCTTGTTACATTCACACGGCAATGACGCTCATGATTTCCTGCATCTTAGCAGGGTATGTGGTTCATAAGATAAGCCAAAATAAAACGTGGGTGGCAATTGCTTTCATGTGGGGTTTCGTTGCGCTTGTGACGTTCGCTTTGTCTGCAGGGCGTCAGGAAATTCTCGGATCAATTGCCGACAGACGAGCCGAATATGAGGTGGTCCCTATGGCGTTATCAGAGCTGATAATCTGGGGTCCGTTGCTTGTTCTGTTCGCCGTCATGCCGAAGCCCTATATTCACAGGCCGGAATCTGTCTTCGCGGTCATTTGCTTGTCCGTTTTTCTTTTCACGGCCCATTTTGGAGTTCCTGCCTCGCGGGTTTTCATCGTATCCATGCCGTTTTTTTTGGGAGCGATCCTGTGTTTCCGTGGTGTTGAGAAAACGATGGCATTGACTTGGGTATTCTTGACATCGTTCCTTTATCTACGATCCAACTACGCGCTAATCTGATCCAGTGTCTATTGCCTTTATCATTCCTACTCTGGGCGGTGGTGGTGCTGAACGAGTGGTCAGTCATCTTTCTCTTTATCATTCAAGGTCGCATAGGGTGCTGGTTATCACATGGGATGGACGTGATCCGGCCTACACCTTCGGCGGCGAAATCGTCGATTTGGGATTGCCGGCGTTAAACGCGCTCATCGGAAAGCCTTGGCGGCAACGACAACGCTACAAGGCACTGGTCAATGTTCTTGCCGCCCATCAGGTAAAGCAGGCGATCGCCTTCATGGAATCGGCGGGAGTCATTTTGGCGATGGCGAAGAGCCGCGCACTTCCGGAATTGAGGACTACGGTGTCGGTCCGCAGTTCGCCGTTAGCATTGGGACGCATCGCGCGGATGCAGATCCGCCGATGGTATCCCTTGGTCGATCGCGTTGTGATGCAAACATCAGCGAGCGTGGCTCAGATAAGTAAATTGGGTATCCCAGCCAATCGCTGTACCGTCGTCCCCAATCCTTTGCCGACGGATTGGCTGCAAAGCGTTCCGATGTTTGCCGAGCGCGAGAATGGCCTCATCCTCGCCGTTGGCCGTCTGGATCCGGTGAAGGAATTTAACCTTCTCTTGACCGCATTTGCTCGTCTCAAGACCGAAAGGCTGCCAAGCTTGGTTATTCTAGGTGAGGGCCCCATGCGTTCTGTACTCATGGCTCAGGCGCAGTCCCTCGGAATTGCAGACAGGGTTGTGTTTCCCGGCCGAGTCACGGATGTCAGGGCGTGGTTGGATCGTGCCCGGGTCTTTGTTATGACCTCCCGCAACGAAGGCTTCCCGAATGCTTTGGCCGAGGCCATGGCGCGTGGCTGTCCGGTCATTAGCACCGACTGCCCGACAGGCCCTGGCGAAATGATCGAACATGGTCGTTCGGGCTGGCTAGTGCCTGTGGGTGATGCCGCGGCATTGGCCAATGCGATGACCGAAGCGCTACTGGATGCCAAGTGCGCAGAGACGTTTGGATACAGAGCTCGTCTGCGTGCCGAAGAATGGGCCATTGATCAGATCGCCCCCAGATGGCTTGAGGACGTCTAACCCGATGCGCGTTCTGCATCTCATCAGTGGTTTGCAGCAAGGTGGGGCGGAAACGGTGCTCCATCGACTCTGCTTGGCCAGTCGAGCCGATATGGAACACGTAGTCATCTCCTTCACCGATCTAGGAGTGCTTGGCCCCACGTTGCAGGCTGCGGGCATCACGGTCGAACATTTGGCGATAGGCCGTGATCGCTTCACATTAGGAGGCCTGCTTCTCTTGCTAGCGTTCGTCTGGGCGATGTTTCGCTTTCGCGCTCGGGATTGGCGTTTGCCACTGGTCCGATGGGCTGTTTTGTTGGTTTTTGGTTACGCCGCTCTCTTCTCCATTGCCGGTTGCCAGAACCTTGGCACTGCAGTTCGTTAACGCCTGCCGACGACCCCCTTTCTGGCGGCGTTGGTAACTTACGCGATGTTGATTCGTCGCCAGCAACATGATTATTTGGAGTCCCGTCTGAAATTCGCGGAATTGTCTGCGCATACAGCATCTCAATCAGTGCGAAGGTGATGGAGATGGGAGAGCCACATAATTATGATCAGGCCACTGTGGAGGGGTTTGGCAAGGAATGGGCAGCTTTTGACCAGCGCGATCTCGACGATGTGGCTGCGCACAAGATATTCGACGATTATTTCCACATCTTCCCGTGGACGACGGTCAATCCGACGTCGTCGATGGCCCTGGATGTCGGCTGTGGGTCAGGACGTTGGGCCAAGCTCTTCGCATCGCGGGTCGCACGCCTGATGTTGCTGGATGCATCTGACGAAGCATTGGCGGTAGCGCAGCGCAATCTGAAAGCGGCAGGAGTCACCAATGTTGACTACACCCATGCGCCGATCGATGCGGCGCCGTTGGCAGATCAATCCTTCGATTGCGCCTATTCCCTCGGCGTCCTGCATCATGTTCCCGACACCCAGGCGGCGCTGTGCACCATCTTCTCCAAACTGCGGCCTGGGGCACCATTCCTGGTCTACCTTTATTACGCATTCGACAACCGCCCTTGGTACTATCGTCAGTTGTGGCGTTTGAGTGATGTGGTGCGTCGTGCAGTCTCGGCCCTGCCGTTCAGACTGCGTTGGACCATTAGTCAAATGATTGCTGTTCTGGTCTACCTTCCGTTCGCGCGGTCGGCTTGGTTGCTTGATCGTTGCGGTTGTCTGCCGAGGAGCTTCCCGCTGTCGTACTATCGGGACAAACCGTTCTACGTGCTGCGTACCGATGCCCTCGATCGTTTTGGCACCCGACTGGAACAGCGCTTCACCCGCATTCAGATCACGGACATGTTGCAGCGCGCAGGCTTTGAGCGCCTGACCTTCTCCGATCGCGCCCCTTTCCATACCGTCGTCTGTTATCGTCCTCAGCCATGAGCATGTGACCTTGATGCGTGCGGTGAAATCGTTGTTGGGATCGGAGCCCATCCGTGTCCTGTATGTGATTACCGGCTTAGGACCAGGTGGCGCAGAGATGATGCTGCGGAAATTGGTGTTGGGGCACGATCGGAAGCGAGTGAGCCCGGCTATCATATCGTGCGGTGATCTGGGAGTGCACGGCATCGCCATCAAGGCTGCGGGTATTCCCGTCTGGTGCCTGAACATGCGCCGTGGGTTGCTGACACCAACGGCACTCATGTCTTTGGCGAAAAAGATCCGGCATTTCCGCCCTCACTTGGTGCAGAGTTGGCTCTACCATGCTGATCTTGTGGTGTCTTTGGTCCGGCTTCTGGAACCGGTTGCCCGGGAAGCGAGATGGACCTGGAATATCCGCTGTTCCCAGGCGGAGGTGGGCTCCGGATGGTCGTTCCTGCGGCTGCTAACCACGATTCTGGCACAGATCAGTGATCGCCCAGATGCCGTGTTCGCCAACTCGCGAGCCGGCATCGTCCACCACGGCAGAATAGGATATCATCCACGGAGATGGATCCCTCTGCCGAACGGATTCGATTGCGTCAAGTTTCGTCCGGATTCATCGGCCAAGGCGGGATTGTGCCGCGAACTCAATATCCCTGGTGAAATTGAGATCGTCACTCTGGTCGCACGGTTCGATCCGCTGAAAGACCACGATACCTTCCTGTCGGCCATAGCCCGGTCGCGAGTGAAGTGTCCTCGCATTCATGTGGTCATGGTTGGGAGTGGAATCACCAATAAGAACCAAACGTTGATGACTAAAGTCACCCAGCACGGTTTGGAGAGCGCTGTTTCACTGTTGGGGGAACGGGAAGATATCCCATCCATCATGGCGGCCTCGTCGGTGGTTGCTTTGTCATCCGTCGCAGAGGGTTTCCCCAATGTCATTGGAGAGGCGATGGCCTGTGGGACGCCATGTGTCGTGACTGATGTTGGGGATTCGCTCTGGATAGTTGGGGATACCGGGGTGGTGGTTCCCCCCAAAGATTCGTCAGCGCTTGCCGACGGGATCGTCAAATTATTGACTGAGGCCCAGCATGATCGAGCAGCTCGCGGCGTGAACTGTCGTCAGCGGATCCTCAATCTTTTTGAGTTGCATGGTATCGTTGCACGGTATGAGAAGTTCTATGCCACCATGTTCGGGTGTGGCAAAGAGATGCGACCTGGAATGATCGCTCGAACGCAAGCCTCGCGTCACCAGCGTGGGATGGTCGACTGACCATGTGCGGTATCGTTTCCATCCTGACGTCGTCCTCATCCGCGCCGCTCGCTGATTTGGCCCAGGCGATGGTTCAGCGTCTGCATCATCGTGGCCCTGACGCTCACGGTGTCTGGAGCGAAGGCCCGGTCGCCCTCGGTCATGCACGCCTGAGCATCGTCGATCTTTCGCCAGCCGGCGCCCAGCCGATGACCAGCAGCGAAGGGCGTTGGGTGCTGAGCTTCAACGGTGAGATCTACAATCACGCTGAGCTGCGGGCGACCTTGCCCGGCCCCTGGCGTGGGCGCAGCGACACTGAGGTGCTGTTGGCTGCGATCACGGCCTGGGGCGTGGATGAGGCGTTGCGACGCGCAGTTGGCATGTTCGCGCTGGCGGCGTGGGATCGTCAGGCGCAGGAACTGTGGATCGCCCGCGACCGCATGGGCGAGAAACCGCTGTACTACGGTCAGGTGGCAGGCCAGGTGCGGGTGGCATCGGAACTCAAAGGTTTGCTAGCGGGTGCGGCGCGTCCGGAGTTGTCGCGTCCGGCCCTCGCTCTGTTCCTGCGCCACAACTACGTACCAGCGCCGTGGACCATCTGGCAGAACATCTGGAAGCTGGAGCCCGGACACCGGCTGGTGCTGCGGGCCGGCGAAGTTCCGGAGCCGACGCAGAGCCGTCCATACTGGTCGTTGTCGGAGCGTGAGGGGGAACCGTTCGCTGGCAGCGAGGCGGAAGCCGTCGAACGCTTGGACCACCTGCTGCGCACCGCGGTGCGAGGCCAGATGGTCGCGGACGTCCCGCTCGGCGCCTTCCTGTCCGGCGGCATCGATTCATCGACGGTGGTGGCGCTGATGCAGGCGCAGTCGTCTCGCCCGGTGCGCACTTTCACCATTGGGTTCCACGAACGCGCCTACGACGAGTCGCCGCATGCCGAAGCAGTGGCACGCCATTTGGGCACCGACCACACCACCATGCATGTCACGGGTGCGGATGCCCTGGCCGTGGTGCCTGACTTGCCGCGCATCTGGGATGAACCGTTCGCTGATTCGTCGCAAATACCGACCCTGCTGCTCTCACGTCTCACTAGGAAACACGTCACGGTCAGCCTGAGCGGTGACGGAGCTGATGAGTTGTTGGCCGGCTATCCCCGGTATCTGTACGCTGATCGTCTGCTGCGCAGCCAAGCATGGCCGATGCTGGTGCGTCGTGCTGCGCGTCGAGTACTCACTGCTATTCCACCACGCGGTTATGCCCTACTCGGTCGTGTCATGCCGTTCATGCGTCAGGTGGGTGATAAGCTGCATCGCGTTGCCGACGTGCTGGAGGCGCAGGGACCGGATGATCTCTACCGCCGACTCAATCGATACTGGCAGGATCCCGCAGCGCTGGTCGTCGATGGATATGAGCCAGCCCAGCACCTGGGTACGATGTCACCGACATGGCCGGCGATCCGACGATTCCAGTCATGCGACCTGCGAACCTATCTGCCCGACGACATCCTGGTGAAGGTCGATCGCGCTGCGATGGCGGTCAGTCTGGAGACTCGTGCACCTTTCCTCGATCATCGAGTGGTCGAGTTCGCATGGTCGTTGCCACAGTCAATGCTGGTAAAAAAAGGAGTCGGCAAGCAGGTGCTGCGCCAAGTGCTGGCCCGGTATGTGCCACCACGGTTGTTCGATCGACCAAAGATGGGATTCGGAATTCCTGTCCATGAGTGGTTACGTGGACCATTACGACCCTGGGCCGAAGACCTGTTGAGCGAAGAGCGTCTGCGCCGTGATGGCTTGCTGCATCCAGAAGCGATCCGGAAATCCTGGGAAGAACACCAGAGCGGGCGTCGTTCGTGGGGTTACCGGCTGTGGGGCGTCCTCATGTTCCAGGCGTGGTGGCAGGAACAGCAAAGCCTCATCACAGCAGATACCTGACCCCTGTCATGCCGCGCCTGCTCTTCGTCGACAACCTGGCCGAACATTTCTGTTCGCATCGCCTGCCCTTGGCGCTCGCCGCGAAGACGGCTGGCTGGACGGTCCAGGTGGCTACTCCGCTATCCTCAGCAGTGGCACAGATCCGCGAGGCGGGACTGGAGCATCATCCCATCGCCATCGACCGGCGTGGGCTCGCTCCACATGCCGAACTCGCGAGCATGTTGGCATTGCGTCGACTGTTTACCGAGCAGCGCCCAGATCTGGTCCACCTGCGTACCATCAAGCCGGTGATCTGGGGCGGCATCGCTGCCGGCATGGCGGGCGTGCCTGCCGTAGTCGCACACATCACCGGCCTGGGTTATGCATTCCTCGCTCGTGGTCCGCGGGCGGCAGCGCTGCGTTCTGTGTTGTCGCCGCTGTACCGGTTGGCCTTGGCCCACCCGCACGTGCGGGTGGTGTTCCAGAACCAAGATGATCGCATGCGTTTCACCAAGATGGGCGTGATTAGTCGGCGGCGCACGGTGCTGGTACGCGGGTCGGGCGTCGATGTCCGACGATTCGTTCCGCGTCCAGAACCAGAAGGTCATCCGGTGGTGGTCTTCCCCGCGCGACTGTTGTGGGACAAGGGACTGGCGGAATTCGTCCAGGCAGCACGCCGGTTGCGGCGTGACGGATGTACTGCGCGGTTCGTGTTGGTGGGTGATGTCGATCTTGGCAACCGCGCCAGCGTCACCGCTGGTGAAGTCGAATCGTGGGTGCGCGAAGGCGTTATCGAATGGTGGGGCCATCGCAGCGATATGCCCGAGGTCTATGCCCAGGCGCGGATCGTCTGCCTGCCATCGTATCACGAAGGCCTACCCAAATCCCTCCTCGAAGCTGCCGCCTGTGCCCGTGCCGTGGTGACCGTCGACACCCCCGGTTGCCGTGATGCGGTCGAGCACGGGCGCACCGGGTTGGTGGTGGAACCACGTTCGGTGGACGAGTTGGCGCACGCGCTGGGATCGTTGCTGGCCGATCCGGACCGTTGCCGCAGGATGGGCATACTGGGGCGGGAACGCATCCTGGCCGGATTCAGCGAGGAGCAGGTGGTGGCTGAGACCTTGGCGGTGTATCGCGACGTGCTGGCGGAGGCGGGACGATGACGTCGGTCGCTGATCGTGGCGCGACGACGCATATCACGCCGGCCCTGGTCGAGCGTCTGCCGCCGGCCTTGCGCTCGCGCCGGGCGCTGGCGTGGACACTGCGGATGGTCGATCTGGCGCTGATCACCCTGCTCTACCATGTGGTGTTCTGGCTGCGCACCGGCGAGGTGTCGACCAATCTGCTCAACTCACAACGTTGGCTGGTAGTGGCGGCGGTGCTGATGGGCACGCTCTACCTGTTTGATACCTACCGCATCGTCCGTCACGAAGCGCGCTGGCGCTCGGCCTCGCGCGTGGTGCTGGCGGTCGGCTCCGCCGGTGTGCTGATCGGACTGCTGGTTTACCTGGTCGGGCCGGAACTGCTGGGAGGCGATTACAACGTCATCGGTCGCACGGTGCTGATCCCGGCGCTGGGGGCGTTCGCCGTCTGCGCCATCGCGGTGCGTGGACTGGCGCGGCGTTCGGTCGAGCGGTTGGCGGGGCGCATCCGTTGGCTGGTGCTGGGGACGGACGACAGCGGAGCGCTGGGTGCGTTCCGTGCCGCCTTCGCCCGGCAGCGGTCGCCTGGGGAACTGGTGGTGCTGGGTGAACGTGCGGCGACGCAGGACGCGGTGGGCTCCTCCGTGGTGTCCGGCGCTGCGGATTCCGGCGCTGCGGTGTCCGGCGCTGCGGATTCCGGCTCCGCGGTTTCCGGCGCTGCTGCGCGGACCTCGTTGGACGACCTCGAACGGCATCTGCAGGAACGCTGGTCGGGGGTCATCATCGCTGGCGGCGAGCTGTCACCGGCGCTGGTCGAACGTTTGATGCAGGCACGTCTGGCCGGTCTGCGCATCTACGATCTGGCGGAGTTCAGCGAGCAGTTGTGGCAGAAGATCCCGGTACACCACCTCAGCTCCGGGTGGTTGGCGTTGGCCTCGGGATTCACTTTGCTGCATGAGCCGGCGAGCGCGCACCTCAAACGCCTGGGCGATGTGCTGATCGCGGGGACGATGCTGCTGTGCGCCCTGCCGTTCATGCTGGTGTTGTGGGCGGTGATCCGGCTGTCCTCCACGGGGCCGGGATTGTTCGCCCAGAGTCGCGTAGGATTGAATGGCCGGATCTTCACCTGCTACAAGTTCCGTTCGATGGTCGTCGGTGCCGACACCGGCGACATCTATACCGGCACCAAGGATGCGCGCGTGACCACGCTGGGTCGCATCATGCGCAAAACCCGCCTCGATGAACTGCCGCAATTGTGGAACGTGCTGATCGGCGACATGAGTTTCATCGGCCCACGCGCGGAATGGACCAAGTGCGTTGCCGAATACGAACACGTGGTCCCGTACTACCACCTGCGCCACCTCGTCCGCCCAGGCCTGACCGGCTGGGCGCAGGTGAACTATCCCTACGGCGCCTCGGTCGACGACGCGCGCGAGAAACTGGAATACGATCTCTATTACCTCAAGAACCATTCGCTCGCGCTCGATCTGGTGATCCTGGTGCGCACGGTGCGAGTGGTGCTGTTCGGGACGGGGGCGCGGTGAGGGGGTCTGCTCCACCTGTATGGTCTGTTTGTTTGTTTGTTTGTCTGTCGTGGCATGGGCGGCTCGCCCATGGTTGAAAGCCAAGGCCCAGAGAGTTGAACAATTGGAACGGAGCAACGAAGGAGCCGCACGGCGGGGGCCATGGATATCCTGCGGTAATGTGGCTGGCACTCAGCCATTCTTTGGTTGAAAATCGTCCACTACATGGTTGAATTTCGACCATGTACCAACGCTTCCTGAGCGCTGAGGTCGCTGCTGCCCTGCGCGATACCCCAGTGGTGCTGCTGATCGGTGCGCGACAGACCGGCAAAAGCACGCTGGTTGGGGAACTGTTTCAGGCCCCGCAGCGGGAGTCCGCCCAGCAACTGACCTTCGATGATCTGACCACGCTCAACGCGGCCCGCTCTGATCCACAGGGTTTCATCGCCGGACTCACGGGCCCGGTGGTCATTGATGAGATCCAGCGCGTGCCCGACGTGCTGTTGCCGATCAAGGCCGCGGTGGACCGGGATCGCCGTGCGGGCCGCTTTCTGCTGACCGGATCGGCGAACGTCCTGCTGCTGCCGCGACTCGCGGATACGCTCGCCGGCCGCATGCAGGTGATCACGCTGCGGCCGCTGTCCCAGGGCGAGTTGTCCGGCAAGGCCGAGACATTTTTGAGCCGACTGTTCGTTGTGGGGGACGCGCACTGGAATCATCTGCCGACCGACCGGGCGGGGCTGCTGCGTCGCGTTGCGAGTGGCGGCTATCCCGAAGTGCAGTCACGTCCGGCCGGCAAGCGGCGCGAGGCGTGGTTCGCATCATACCTGGCCACCATCCTGAGTCGGGACATGCGCGACCTGAGCGGCATTGATGCACTGACCGAGTTGCCGCGGGTGCTCAAGGCCCTGGCGACGCGGACGGCGAATCTGCTGAACTATGCCGATATCGCGAGAGATCTTGGCGTGCCAGTGACCACCGTGCGACGGCATGTCGGTCTGCTGAGTGCGACGTTCCTGATCCATGAACTGCCCGCGTGGTCGATCAACATGCCGAAGCGTCTGGTGAAGGCGCCCAAGGCATTGATCACCGACACCGGACTGGCCGCTCATCTGTTGGGAGTCACGGTCGGTGATCCTGCGTCTGGTCAGGGGCATCAGGCGACCGGGGCGCTGGTCGAGACCTTTGTCGCCAACGAGATCCTGAAGCAGATCGGCTGGCACGACCAGGTGCTGTCGTTGCACCACTTCAGAACGCATGTCGGTGAGGAGGTCGATCTCGTCCTTGAGATGGCCGATGGCACGATCGCGGGTGTCGAGGTGAAACTATCAGCCACCATCACTGCCGCCGACGTAAAGGGGTTGAAGACGCTGCGGGATGCCGCAGGTCCACGCTTTCGTCGCGGCGTCGTGCTGTATGGCGGAGAAACCGTCGTGCCGATCGATGGGCAGATCGCTGCGGTACCGATGAGCAACTTGTGGTCGTGATGAAGAGATGATGGCGCCATTCGCTGGTGCTCGACCTGGTGATCCTGCTGCGCACCGTGCGAGTGGTGCTGTTCGGGACGGGGGCGCGGCGAGGGGGGAATTCCTTTAGCGGGAGTAACTGCTCAGGCCTGGGGCCCCATCGCGGTGCGATGGGGCGGGCGCCCGAGTGGTGGTGGGCGGATAAAATGGGCGAAGCCCATCCGCCCACGGGTGAGGAGGCGAAGCCGACGAACCCGAACCACGACCAAGCCCGTGGGGGCAGGCCCGCAGGGCCGCGGGGGCGATGCCCCTGAGCAGATACTAGCGGGATTGCCCCTGGCCGAGTGCAACTCGGCGATCCCAGGGGGAGAGGGATTGCCCCGGGCGGGTCAGCGGCCGGCGCTGGCGCGCACTCAATGCTGTTAAGCTATGGCCCCGCCCACATCAAATTCGATTGAACCGCCACGACGCTACGACGCCACGGAGCGAAACCGCGGCCAGGGCTGGACAATAACTCGGTGTTTGCCTTCCCGTGGCGTCTTGGCGGTTCAATTCATTCGCCTTAACGTAACAGCATTGGGCCCGCGCTCCCAGGGGCGGGGAGAGGATCAACCGGCCAGTGCCCGCCTGCGATCCGCCAGGACAGTCCGATAGGCCGCCTGCGCCTGGGGACTGAGGAACGACCGCTCCACTAGGTCATCGACGGTCCGCCACCGGGCCGGATCCTGAAAGCGCTCGATGAGCGACTGCGCACGCCTGGGCACCAGCCCCATGCGCTGAGCCAACACCTGGAAATCGCCAGCACGATGAAAGCCCAACGTTTTGAAGGCCGGGGTCATGTAGTCATCAGCGAACAGGTCGAGAGCCAAGGGGGTCTCATGCGGCAGATGCAGCGCGGTGTTCACCAGATCGTAGGCCGGGGTCAGCACCGGGTCGCCGTCCGGACTGGTGAACAGACTGAAGTTCTTGAGGTGGGCATCGCCATTGCCTAGGGCATAGTTGGCCACGATGCGCACGAACAGACGTTCGGCTTCGATCGCATAGGCCGGACAATGCCGGTGCAAGACGGTGGCCAAACCCTCGTAGCTGCCCTGGTACTTGTACTGCCGACCGTGGTTGGCCGGGGATTGTCCGGTCAGGGCGCAGAAGTCCTCCATGTCGAGGCGCTGGCCAGCACGGCGGTCGAAGCGGGCCGTCAGGTAGGCCGGCTCGCCATCGGCCAGGGTCACCAACGCATTGGCGGCGGTCGTGATTCCGAACACCTGCTCGGCAATCTGCATGGTCAGATGTTCGTTCGCTGGGACCTCGTCGGTGAAGGCGGGCAGGGGCGTCCCAGGAATCGGCTTGAGGATGAACTCACCGTTGCGTTCGGTGGGCACCAAGTCCCCACCGATCAGCCGCAACGATACTTTGTCTTGGACCCCGGAGATCGACATCCGATCGGCCACCTCCGCGCGGTAGCGGATGACCTCGGACCGGGTGAAGCGCAGCCGGGTCGGCAGGCGACGCCGGCTGCCGGTCAGGCGACGCAGTGCAGCCACCGTGTACCCATCCGCCGGCAGCGCGGCCAAAGTGGATCGACAGCGCTGGGTCATGACGCTGGCTCCACCCGCAGGCTGCCGATCACATCCCCGCCACAGGTCGCCAGGACCCGCCCCAGGTAGTCGTCCTCGTCCAGACGCAGAGTCCGGCACTGAACGTCGGCCAACGCTCCTTCGGCCAACAACGCGATGAAACAGGGGAACAGCGTGGCGGTCTCGTACGGCGCGGCTCGTCGGGGCAGGGTCAGACTGATGGGGGGCGATCCCGGATCGCTCAGGTAGGCAGGATCATAGGTGAAGCGAAAACCGGTGGCGGTCTCCTCCAACATGCCTGCAAGCCGATCGCGCCGCAGGACCTTGCCGCGACGTGGAAATGTGGTCATGGGGCCACCGACTGGTCGACCGTTGCAGTGCGGATCTGCAGGGTCAACTCAAGCCCGAGGACGGCACTCACCTGGCTGATCAGTGCCCATGTCGGATTGCCGGTTCCGCCTTCGAGATTGCTCAGAGCATGGACCGACACCCCAGCAATTTCTGCCAGGGTCCGCTGGTCGATGCCCAGGGCCTGCCGCCGAGCGCGTAGACGTTGACCAAGGTTCGCTGCATTCATTATGGTGAATATTACGCGCCCTAAGCGGACATGCAATCGGTGATTGGTTACATATATGCACTATAATGAATCTGAGTGTTAGGATTTCGGATCGGATTGCCGATCACGACTTCGGGTTCGGGATGGCGGCATATGAATTCCCACCCGCGATCACGACCACCACCGCGATCCGATCTATCGGCATTGGACATGTCCAACAACAACAACAACGCCCGGCCTTGCGGCCGGGCGTTGTGCGTTTCTGAAAAGCCAGAAGACGCTCAGTGCTTAGTAGACGGCGCCGGCGATCGGGGCTTCGTCATCTTTCAGGTCGGTGATCATCGCTTCGACCGTCAGCATCAGCCCGGCGATCGACGCGGCGTTCTGCAGCGCGACGCGGGTGACTTTGGCGGGGTCGACGACGCCGGCTTTGACCAGGTCTTCGTATTCGCCGGTGCGAGCGTTGTAGCCGTAGGACGCGCTCTTGTTGCTGAGGATCTCAGCGACAATCACGGCGCCGTTCTGGCCGGCGTTGACAGCGATCTGCTGGGCCGGGGCTTCGACCGCGCGCAGCACGATTTCAGCGCCGAGGCGCTGGTCGTGGTCGAGGGTCTTGGCCAGATCTTCGATGACCTTCTTGGTGCGCAGGAGGGCCACGCCGCCGCCGGCGACGATGCCTTCCTCGACGGCTGCACGGGTCGCGTGCAGGGCGTCTTCGATGCGCGCCTTCTTTTCCTTCATCTCGGGCTCGGTGGCCGCACCAACGTTGATCACAGCGACGCCGCCGGACAACTTGGCGAGACGCTCCTGGAGCTTCTCGCGGTCGTAGTCCGAGGTGGTGCCGTCGATCTGCTGTTTGATCTGCGCGATGCGCGCGGTGATGTCGGCCTTCTTGCCGGCACCTTCGATGATCGTGGTGTTCTCTTTGTCCACCGTGACGATCTTCGCGCTGCCGAGGTCGGCCAGCTCGACGCTTTCGAGTTTCTCGCCGAGATCTTCGGCGATGAACTTGGAGCCGGTCAGGACGGCGATGTCCTTGAGCATTTCCTTACGACGGTCGCCGAAGCCAGGGGCTTTGACGGCGCAGACGTTGAGGATGCCACGCAGCTTGTTCACCACCAAGGCGGCGAGGGCTTCACCCTCGACCTCTTCGGCGATGACCAGCAGGCTCTTGCCGCCCTGGGCGACTTTTTCGAGCAGCGGCAGGAACTCGCGCAGGTTCGAGATCTTCTTCTCGTAAACCAGGATCGCGGGCTTCTCCAGGTTCACTTCCTGGTTCTCGGCACCAGCGGCGAAGTACGGGCTGATGTAGCCCTTGTCGAACTGCATGCCTTCGACGAGGTCGAGCTTGGTCTCGGTGCTCTTGGCTTCTTCGACGGTGATGACGCCGTCCTTGCCGACCTTGTCCATCGCTTCGGCCAACAGCTTGCCGATCTCTTCGTCAGAGTTCGCGCTGATGGTGCCGACCTGGGCGATCTCGCTGCTGCTCTTGATCTTGGTCGCGAGCTTGGCGATCTGCTCGACGGCGGCCGCAACGGCCTTGTCGATGCCCTTCTTCACTTCCGTCGGGTTCGCGCCGCTGGCGGTGACCTTCAGGCCTTCACGGAAGATGGCTTCGGTGAGCACGGTAGCGGTGGTGGTGCCGTCGCCGGCGACCTTGGAGGACTTATCAGCGACCTCCTTCACCATCTGCGCGCCCATGTTTTCGAACGGGTCCTTGAATTCGATTTCCTTGGCGACGGTCACGCCGTCTTTGGTGACGTTGGGAGCGCCGAAGGACTTCTCGATGATGACGACCTTGCCGGTCGGTCCCATGGTGACCTTGACCGCGTCGTTGAGGGTCTGGATGCCGATGAGAATCTTGCGGCGGGCATCTTCGCCGAACATCAATTGCTTGGCCATTGGAGTTTTCCTTGAGGAGAGAGTGTGTGGTGTTTGAGAGAGGGGGGAGAGGCAGGTCCGAAGGGTGCGAACGGTACGAGGGGTCCGGAGAAAGCGGGGACCCTTCGGACCCCTCGTACTTTTCGTACTTTTCGTGCCTTTCGTACTTTTCGTACTGAAATTGGGCTATTAGCCCAATTTCGCGAGGATGTCGCTTTCCTTGAGGATGATCACCTCAAGGCCGTCGACGGTCAGCTCGGTGCCGCTGTACTTGCCGAACAGGATGAGGTCGCCGACGGCGACATCGGGCTTCGAACGGCTGCCGTCATCGAGCAGCTTGCCCGGACCGACCGCCAGGACTTTGCCTTCCTGCGGCTTTTCCTTCGCTGCCTCGGGCAGGAAGATGCCGCCGGAGCTCTTTTCCTGAGCTTCCGTGCGGGTGACGACGATACGATCGTCAAGCGGCTTGATGGTGGTCTTGGAGGCTGACTTGGCTGCGCTGGCCATGGGATTGTTCCTTGAAGAGTGTGTTGATTGGTGTTGGTGGAAGGAAGGGAGAGGTGAAGCCCTAGCTCTTGGCTGCGTAGGGGGCAGGCCGGAGGCCGTTCACGGGGGGCCGTAGCCCCCCCGTAGCCGCCGGACTCGGCGGCGTGCTAAAAGTCCCCTCCGCCCATTCCGCCCATGCCACCCATGCCGCCCATGCCACCACCTTCGTCGTGGTGTCCGCCGCCGCCCTTGTCCTTCTTGGGCTCCTTGATCTCGGCGATCATGGCTTCGGTGTTGAGCAGCAGCGTGGCGACCGAGGTGGCGTTGATCAGCGCGCTCTTCGACACCTTGACGGGATCGATGACGCCTGACTTGACCAGGTCCTCGTACTCACCGGACTTGGCGTTGTAGCCGAAGTTGCCCTTGAGCTTCTGCACCGCGTTGGCGATCACTTCGCCCTGTTGGCCAGCATTTTCGGCGATGGTGACGGTCGGCAGACGCAGCGCCGCCTTGATGATGTCGGCGCCGTGTTTGACGTCGCCTTCCAGGTTCAGCTTGGTGATCGCTTCGATCGCACGCAGGTAGGCGGTGCCGCCGCCGGCGACGATGCCTTCCTCGACCGCGGCGCGGGTGGCGTGGAGCGCGTCGTCGACGCGATCCTTGCGCTCCTTCATCTCCGCTTCGGTGGCCGCGCCGACCTTGATGACGGCGACGCCGCCAGCGAGTTTGGCCAGGCGTTCCTGGAGCTTCTCACGATCGTAGTCGCTCTTGGTGCCGTCGATCTCCTTGCGGATCTCTTTGATGCGGCCCTGGACATTGGCGCGTTTGCCGGCGCCTTCGATCAGGGTGGTCGCTTCCTTCTCGACCTTGACCGACTTGGCGGTGCCAAGGTCGCTCAGTTCGATGTTCTTCAGTTCGATGCCGAGGTCTTCGAAGATCGCTTTGCCGCCGGTGAGGGTGGCGATGTCTTCGAGCATGGCCTTGCGGCGATCGCCGTAACCCGGCGCCTTGACCGCGCAGCACTTCAGCACTTTGCGCATGTTGTTGACGACCATCGTCGCGAGCGCTTCGCCTTCGACTTCTTCGGCGATGATCAGCAGCGAACGGTTGGCTTTTGCCACCTTTTCCAACAGCGGAACCAGTTCCTGCACCGAGCTGATCTTCTTCTCGTGGATCAGGATGTAGGGGTTCTCAAGTTCAGCCGAGAGGTTGTCAGCGTTGGTGATGAAGTTGGGGCTGACGTAGCCGCGGTCGAACTGCATGCCTTCGACGACATCGACTTCATCCTGCAGGCCCTTGCCTTCTTCGATGGTGATGACGCCGTCTTCGCCAACCTTCTGCATGGCGTCGGCGATTTGTTTGCCGATGGCCATTTCATTGTTGGCGCTGATCGAGCCGACCTGGGCGATGATCTTGAAATCACCCTTCACCTTGGTGGCCTGCTTTTCGAGGTTGGCGATGACCGCGGCGACCGCGGCATCGATGCCCTTCTTGAGGTCGAGCGGATTGGCGCCGGCGGTGACCGCCTTGAGGCCCTGCGAGTAGATCGCTTCGGCGAGCACGGTGGCGGTGGTGGTGCCGTCGCCAGCCTGGGTGCCGGTCTTCGACGCGACTTCGCGCACCATGCGCGCGCCCATGTTTTCAAACGGGCAGCGGAATTCGATCTGCTCAGCGACCGTCACGCCGTCCTTGGTCACCTGCGGGGTGCCCCAGCTTTTGTTGATGACCACGTTGCGGCCTGAGGGGCCGAGGGTGGTCTTGACGGTACGGGCGAGCTTCTCAACGCCGCTGCGGATCTTGTCGCGCACTGTTTCGTTGAAGACGATCTGTTTGGCTGCCATGGGGGAATCTCCTGAGGTCAGTTTGGTCTGAGGTGAAATCGATGAGAGTTGGGCGCCCAACCGTGGGCGCGGAAGCTTCGCCTATGCACGCCCCGTGCCAGCGGTCTGGTGGGCGTTTGTGGGACAATTTGCCCAGGTTGAGTGGTTGGCAGCCCTTTACGCCCGTGGTCCTTGGTCATCTTGACTCGATCGTTGGTAATTGAGGTCAAGCATCTGCAAGATCATGGGTTGCATCGGGTTTACGGGCTCCAGGCGAGGGTTTCGAAGAGCCTGTTTGGTTGTGCTTGGGCGATTGGTTGAGGTTTGGTAGCTGCCGACTTGCCGGGGGATATACGGCCGTATATACGCATCATCATGAGCACCGAGACCACTGTCTTTCAAACCGGCAACAGCTTGGCCGTACGACTGCTGGGCGACTGTCGGCTGCCCCGTGGTGCGCGGGTTCGCGAACACCGCGAAGGCAATCGGATCATTTTGGAACTGGTCGATGAATGGTCGCCGGAGTTCCTCGCCCTGGCCGGGTCGTGGACCGAGGACATCCCGCGGCCTGATTGGGGCACTGAGTGGAGTGAACCGCGGGATCCGTTCGCGTGACTTGGTTGCTCGACACCAACACCGTCAGTTTCTACCTGCGCGGTATCCCCACGGTCGTGCAACGAGTGCAGGGGGAAAAACCTGCCGATCTGGCGGTGAGTGCGATCACTGCCTTTGAATTGCGTTATGGGGCGATGAAACGTCAGTCGGCCAAACTGACGGCTGCGGTCGAGGGCTTTCTGACGTTCGTCACCACGCTGCCGTTCGATGGTGAGGTCGCTGCCCGTGCCGGTGCGCTCAAGGTCGCGTTGGAAAAAAAAGGCCAACCGTCCGGCCTGCCCGATCTGTTGATCGCCGCACATGCACTGACACTCGACCTGACGTTGGTGAGCAATAATACCAAGGATTTCGCCCATATTCCTGGGCTGCGGTTGGTCGACTGGGCGTGAATGGTTCGGATCGCTGGTCAGTCCTGACAAACGAGCTCAAACACAACACCCCACGGCATGGCCGTGGGGTGCGTGGATCTGAGGCGAAGTGAGGAAGGCAACGCTCAGGACGCGCCGCCGGCCTTGGCGATCGCCAGCGGTTTGGCTTGCGCCTTGGCCTTCGGCGCGACATCGCCTGCCGCTGCGCCGGCACCGCCCGCAGGCGAGGTGGTGAGCGGTTTGGTCGGCTTGTCAGTGGGTTTGTCGGTTGGTTTGGCGGCCGCCGGAGCGACGTCGGCCTTCTGCTTCTTGGCGTAGTCGCTGCCGCGGTTGTAGTCGGTCTCCCAGAAGCCGGAGCCCTTGAAGATGATGCCGGCGCCGCTGGAGATCATGCGCTGGACCTTGGCCTTCTTGCAGGTTGGACACTTGGTCAGCGCCGGCTCTTTGATCGACTGGAAGGCTTCGACGATGCCACAGGTCGGGCAGGCGTATTCGTAGGTCGGCATGGCTGGTTCCTTCGGGTGCGTGCAGCTGGCAGCGCAAAAAGACGCAGGCGGGATCCCTTGAGCAAGGCGGATGCCGAAGCAGAACGACTGCCGCGACACGACCGCATTGCCGCTGGGGGCCGTCCACCATAGTAAGGGCACCGCGGATTCAATCATCCGTAGGCGGAAAGTGCCGGGAAACACCGTGATTTTGCCGCCAACCAACCAGCCGTCACGTAGCGCCCCGCTCCAGCTGGCGGTGGTCGGTACGGACACCGGCGTGGGCAAGACCAGGGTGGTCGGCCTGCTGGTCGGGGGTCTGCGCCGCCTGGGTCGTCAGGTGTGGGTGCACAAACCGGTCGCCTGTGGCGGTTGGGATGGCGAGTCGGCCGAGGACGCGCGCGCCCTGGAGCCCTGGCGCGGTCCAGGTCAGTCGGCCCAAGACCTGTGTCCGTTGCAGTTTCCAGAGCCGGCCTCGCCTCACGTGGCGGCTCGCGCAGCGGGTGTCGCGGTGACCTTTGCCACGCTGTTGGCCAACCTCGAGCGCTGCCGTCCGGGCGCCGCCGCGCCACACGATCTGGTGGTCGAAGGCATCGGCGGCCTGCTGGTGCCGCTGACCCCTGAGCGGCAGACAGTGGCCGACCTGATCGTCGCCGCGCGGCTGCCGGTGGTGATCGTCACCCGCCCGCACCTGGGGACACTCAACCATACCGCGCTGACGGTCGAAGCCGCCACCCGGCGTGGCATCCGCGTGCTCGGCCTGGTGCTCAACCACCACACCGCGGTCGACGACTCGCTGGCGGTGCGCAGCGCCGCTGCGGAACTGGTGGCGCTGACCGGTGTGCCGCTGTTGGCGACCTTGCCCTTCGCCCCACACACTCCTGATGCCCAGGGCGCGGTCGATCTTGCCGCTGCGCTGCTGGAGCGGACGGTCGCGTCCGTCTGAGGTGTTCGCCTGCGGGTGAAACGGCTGAACCGCCGCACCACCTGCTCCGTTCACACACGCGCTGTCCACTTGCCGCCCTGTTTCCCGATCGGAGCCGTCCGCATGCGTCACCTGTGGTTGTTGTGCCTGCTCATGTGCTCCGCTGTCGTTAGCGCCCTGGAGAACCGTAACGTCGCGGGTGTGGATCAGGCACCGGTGCTGCGCGAAGTCGAACCGTTCCTCACCCGCATCACCGTGCGCAACCCGCACGATCGCGCGGTGAAGGTCAAGCAGCTCGATCCCACCTGCAAATGTGCAACGCTGGAGATCGCCGACCGCTTCATCCTGCCCAAGGCCACCACCACCCTGACCATCGCGGTCGACAACGCCAACCGCTCCGGTCCGGTGCGCGTCGGGGTGAGCATCTACCTCACCGATCCCGACCTGGAGACGATCGAGGTCGAGGCCTGGTGGCAGGTGCGCGCCTGCATCCAGGTCGACGCCATCGGCCCGACGATGGATCCGCTGGTGCGTCCGGCCGACCGCGCCTGGAACGACATCTACCGCTACATCACCAAGGTCCGCCCGGACGAGCCGAATCGTCTGCGTAAACGTGTGCGGGTGTCCGCTCCAGCGGGCGAGGTCCCCGAGGGTGGTCTGCAGATCCTTGGCATCGATTATCCGGGCAAACTCTGGCGTTTCACCCCGACCGCCCAGGCGGATGGCAGTTGGCTGATCACCGCCAGTGCCCAGGGCGGTGACGAGGCGACCCTGACCAACGGTGAATACCTAGAGAAGGTGGTGGTGCGCACCAACCACAAGGACAAGCCGACCTTCACCTTGGAGTTCAACACCCTGGTGGCGAAGGACGCTGGCCAGCAGGTGATCGACCCAGGCTTCCTGCCGCCGCCGCCGGGCTTTGCCCCACGTTGACCATCCCTCGCAGCCCGCTTCAATGCCGCCTCGCGCAATTGGCGCGCAAGGAGCGAGGAGCCGGGATGAAGCCGAAGGTGTTGGTACTGCGTGCGGCGGGCACGAACTGTGAAATCGAGACCGCGTACGCCTTCGACCTGGTCGGCGCGACTTCGACCATTCTGCATGTGAACCGCCTGCGCGAGAAACCCGCGTTGCTGCGTGACCATCAGGTGCTCGCCATCCCGGGCGGCTTCAGCTACGGCGATGACGTCGCCTCTGGCCGCATCTTCGCCAACGAACTGATGTCGGCGCTGCGTGATGAATTGCTCGCCTTCGTCGAGCGTGGTGGTTTCGTCATCGGCATCTGCAACGGCTTCCAGGTGCTGGTGAAGTCCGGCCTACTGCCGCGCGTCGGTGGCGACACCACGCAACAGGCGACGCTGACCGACAACACCTCCGGCGTCTATACCGATCGTTGGGTGCGTCTGACCGGCGATCCCAAACGCTGCGCGTGGATCCCCGACGACGGCGAGATCGAACTGCCGGTCGCGCACGGCGAAGGCCGCTTCGTCGCCGACAAGGCGTTGCTAGGCAAACTCGCCAAGGGCAACCAGATCGCCCTGCGTTACAGCAGCGGCACCAATCCCAACGGTTCGACCGACGACATTGCCGGCGTGTGCGATCCCACCGGCCGCGTGTTCGGCCTGATGCCACATCCCGAACGTTTCCTGCGTTGGGAAAACCATCCGCGTTGGACGCGTGAAGCCCGCCGCCCCGAAGGCGACGGCGTCCGTTTCTTCCGCTCCGCCATCAACCGCCTCACGGAGAACTGAATCATGTCCATCCGCCACACCCTCGGCCTCGTTCCCGTCCTCTTCGCCGCGATCGTCATCGCGCCCGCCGCGGATGCGCCGGCACCGGTGGCGGAGGAGAAGCAGCAGATCGAGGAACGGCAGGTGAACGTATGGGCGCGCAAAGAGATCTCGATCAACGCGCGCGGCTCCGATGAGGCCGATGTCGCTTCGCGCGAGTTGTGGTATGCCTCGTTCGACGGCAAGGCGTGGGGCGAGTGGCAGAAACACGGCATCGTCTTCCAGAAGGAGCAGCCGATCTCCTGGGCGCCCAACGAAGGCCACTGGAAGCTCTACTTCCGCAAGACGCTGATCGCCGGCCTCGCCGCGCCGGTGCCCGAAGCCGGCACCAAGGGCCACGCCGAATTCATCATCGACCGCACCGCGCCGACCGGCGCTATCGAGTTCCCCACCAGCAAGGCCAAGCTGCGCGGCGGTTCGAAGTACACCATCAAGTGGCAGGCGGCGGACAAATACCTCAAGGCCTCGCCGATCACCATCCGCTACTCGCGTGACGGCAAGGGCACCTGGGACGTGGTCGCGCAGGACATCCCCAACACGGGCTCGTATGAGTGGATGGTGCCCAAGGACATGACCACCGCCGGTCAGCTCCAGGTGCTGATCGCCGACAAGGCCGGCAACGTCGGCACGGTCGAGAGCCTCTCGGTGCTGGTCGACTCGGTGAATCCGGGCGGCATGGTCACTGGTCCGGCGATCAGCGCCAAACTCGACACCACGCTCGACACCGAGGTGCGTGATGTCGGCCCGGCCGGACTCAGCGCCGCGCGTCTTTGGATCAGCCAGGACGATGGTGCGAGTTGGGCCGAGGGCCCGTTCCTGACCGAGCCGTTCAAGAGCGTCTCGTGGAAGGCCACCACCGACGGTAAGTACCGCTTGGCCATCGTTGCCACCGACCAGTCGGGCAACATCTCGGTCACGCCCAAGGGCAAGGCCGAGGACCAGTTTCTCTTCATCGTCGATACCACCGCGCCGGCGATCACGCTGTCGTCGGCACAAGGCATCGTCGAGGCCGACAAGGCCGTCGCCGGTCGTCGCGCCTTCAAGCCGGGTGATCGCGTGGCAGTGCCCTTCGCGATCAAAGATGCCAATCTGACACCGAACTCGGTAACTGTGTTGCTGCAGACCGACGGCAAGGCGTGGAAGGAACTCGGCAAGGGCCTACCCACTGACAGCGCGTTCCGCTTCGAGATTCCGTCCATCGCGACCAAGACCGCCAAGATCAAGGTCACCGCGGTCGACAACGCCGGCAACCTCGGCGAAGTGGTCTCGGTGGAAGGTTTCGAGATCCAGACCACCATCGAAGCCGACGTCATCGACATCAAATGACCTCTGCGCGTGCCTGTCGCACGCGTGCTACCCTGACAGGCCGGCGCTTCCCCAGCGCCGGCCTGTTTTATGCTGAGCCCCCATGAAGCCGCTGCCTCTGCTTGATGGTCTGATCTCGCCTGCCGACCTGCGCCGGTTCACGCCGGCGGAACTGGCTCAACTCGCAGATGAGATGCGCCACCGCATCAAGGAGACCACCTCGCAACATGGTGGGCACCTGTCGTCCAACCTGGGCACCATCGAGCTGACCCTGGCGCTGCACCGCGTCTTCGATTTCAGCAGCGACCGCATTCTGTGGGATGTCGGCCATCAGGCTTACCCGCACAAGCTGGTCACTGGCCGGGCCAAAACCTTCCATACCAACCGCCAAGCGGGCGGCATCAGCGGCTTCCCCGATCCCAAAGAAAGCCCGTACGATCTCGCCAAGGTCGGCCACTCGTCGACCTCGATCTCCACCGGCGTAGGTGTGGCCGAGGGCTACCGTCAGCAGAAGCAGCGCCGCCGCACGGTGGCGGTGATCGGTGACGGCTCGCTCACCGGTGGCATGGCCTTCGAGGGCCTGATCAACGCGGGTCAGCTGAAAAGCGATCTGCTGGTGGTGCTCAACGATAACGGCAACTTCATCGACGCGCCGGTCGGCTCGCTCCACACCTACCTCGACCGCATCCGCAGCGGCCAGATGTTCCAGGGTCTGCGCGAGCGTTTCGTCAAGGCGCTCAAGCGCATCCCGCGCGCCAAGGGCCTGGAGCGTTTCGCCAAGACCCTCGAACTCGCGGCGCACAAGCTGGTCACGCCGGGCTACATCTTCGAAGACCTCGGCTTCAGCTATTATGGTCCGGTCGACGGCCACGATCTTGCTGCGACGGAAGCGGCGCTCGCGCGCGTCGCCGATCTGCGCGGCCCGGTGCTGCTGCACGTGTTGACCAAGAAAGGCGGCGGCTGGGAACCGGCGCAGAGCGATCCGCTGCTGTTCCACGGCCCCAAGGGCTTCGACGTCGATACCGGTTATTTCCATCCCAAGGCCAAGACTCGCCGCACGTATTCGCAGGTTTTCGCCGACGCGATGATGACCATGGCGGCGGAGGATCCGCGCCTGGTGACCATCACCGCGGCGATGCCCTCAGGCACCGGCTTGCGCGCGTTCGCGCAGAAGTTCCCGGACCGCATGTACGACGTCGGCATCTGCGAACAGCACAGCTTCGGATTTGCTGAGGGTCTGGCGATCTCCGGCATGCTGCCAGTGGTGGCGCACTACTCGACCTTCGCCCAACGCGGTTTCGATCAGCTCTTCCAAGAGCTCGTGGTCCAACGCAACCTCGGCATCGTGGTCACGCTCGACCGCGCTGGTCTGGTCGGCGAAGACGGCGAGACCCATCAGGGCCTTTACGACATCTCGTGGAGCCGCTGTTTCCCTGGGCTGACGCTGCTGGCGCCCAAGGACGGCGAGGAACTGGTGGCGATGCTGCGCTGGTCGCATGCGCACCGCCAGACCGATGAACGTCTGGCGGGTTACCTCATCCGCTATCCCAAGGACGAGATCCCCGATGTCGCCTGGGGTCACGAACCAATCGTCTTCGGCAAAGCCGAGGTCCTGCATCACGCCACCATCGCCGATGCCGATCGTTCACGCCGCTTGATGGTGTGGGCCTACGGCACGCCGGTGAAAACCGCCTTCGAGGCCTACGCCGAATTGACGCCGGAGGAAGCCGCGCGCGTCACCCTGGTGAATGCGCGTTTCGCCAAGCCGATGGACGGCACGTTGCTCAGCGAACTGGCGGCGACCCACGGCCATGTGCTGACGCTCGAAGATCACGCGCTTCCGGGTGGCTTCGGCTCTGTTGTCGCGGAAACCGCGGCAGATCTCGATCTGACGCTCACCATCCGCCGCGTCGGTGTGCGCGATGAACTGGTGCCGCATGCTGGTCGCGATCGTCAGCTCGCCGACCACGGCCTGGACAAGCCCAGCATCCTGGCGCGCATCCGTCGCTGCTTGGCCGACGGCGCCGAGCCGATCCAGTTCATCCGTACGGGTTGATTTCTGACGTGGCACGGGCGTCCCGCCCGTGAGGTAGAAACTACGGTTCACTAGGCAACATCATGGGTGTTTAGAATGTCGGTCGCGCGGACTGACAAGCAGCGATCACGGGCGAGACGCCCGTGTCACGTGGGTTGATCAGCGCGCTGGATGCAACGCGTGGTTCTGGTGTAGGGCCACAATGTCTACCGTTGGTTCCCAATCGAAGTGCGCCTGGAACTTCGTATCCAAGTATGGACACCGCAGTGCGGGCCAATTCGCGGGCAATGGCGGATAATTCGCATGCGCCGCACGTAAGACATCGGCAAGCGGTCGATTGGTCAGCGCGTTTGGTGCCACCACATTGTAGGCCTCAAACCCAGGACGCGGCGACAGCAGCGCAGCCGCGAACGCCGTCGCACCATCACGCACGTGCAGGTAGGTGCCGAGCTCCCACGCGGTCGTGGTTGGCTGGTCGAGCCAGGACAGGTCTTCGCTGCCGTCGATTTTCCACAAACTCATCCACGGCAGGCGGAGTGCGGCGATCGACAGGCCCTGCCGTTCGGCGACAAGCCGGGCATACGATTCGTTGGCGACCTTGCTCAGCGCATAGGCCTGCTGCGGTTGTGGCGGATGTGCTTCGTCGATCGGCAGGTAACGCGGGACCGCCGACGCGCTGCCGCAGAATCCGTAGTACTGGATGCTGCTGGCGTAGACCACGCGTTTCAGCTTCAGATCAGCGGCAGCCTGGAACACGTTGGCACCGGCGGCGGTGTTCTCGGCGAACACCTGCGCCGGCGGCAGGCCGCAGAGGTTCGGGATCTCGCCGAGGTGGCAGACCGCATCGACCTGGCTCAATGCCCGGTGCACCGCTTCACGATCACGCAGGTCCATCAGCAGTGAGGGCAGATTCGCATCCGCGCAGGGACGGCGATCCAGATTGATGACCGTCAGTCCACGGGCGATCAGTTCACGCGCCACCGCCCCACCAACGTTGCCGCTGGCACCAGTCACTGCTACGCGTCGGATCGCATGGTCCATTCGACCATTCCAGTCATCAGCACGCAGGGATCAAGGAGCGACCACAGCCACTTGACGCGCCAATCGTGCGCTGGTCGCGGAAGCAACGGTGGAAACAGCCCACTCATTCATGTGCCGTCTAGGTGAAGCGAACCGTCGTTCACGAGGTCTTGCTCCCTGGGAGCGCCGGCTTCCAGCCGGCAGAGTGGGATCATCAGGGACGCCCGTGGTAGGAGTGCGTGTTACGGATTGCCCCTGGCCGGCTGGAAGCCGGCGCTCCCAGGGAGCAAGAATCGTCGCTCACCGTGTGAGCGTGAAGAATCCCAGCGGCAGGAGGAACGGAGGAACGGAGGAAGACACGAAACCGTGTTGGGATCGCCATCCCGCTCTTGGGTCATCCTCCGTTCCTTTGTTTTTCTTGTTCAATCGGCTGTCCTGTTGTCCCGCCCCATGTCAGGTGGGCAGCACACCATCCGCGCCTGCACACCCAACCGTCGTTCGCATGGTGGCCAGCAGCGATCCGACCTGCTACAGCACTTACCTCTGCCAACGGAGGTCTCTATGCGTCGTCGTGATGTCCTGATCGCCGGAGCTGCCGGTGTCGCCCTGAGCGTGCTCGGTCGTTACGCCGCTGCCGCCGAAGCGGATGCTGCCGGTCATGGCAAACCGCTGCGCGTCGCGCTCATCGGCTGCGGCTGGTATGGCAAATGCGACCTTTTCCGCCTGATCCAAGTGGCGCCGGTCGAAGTCGTCTCGCTCTGTGACGTCGACAGCAAGATGCTGGCAGAGTGTGCTGAATTGGTCTCGCAGCGACAGGCATCGAAGAAGACGCCGCGCACCTACAAGGATTACCGCGCGCTGCTCAAGGAGAAGGACCTCGACATCGTGTTGATCGACACGCCCGACCACTGGCACGCGTTGCCGATGATCGCCGCGGTCGAGGCCGGTGCGCACGTCTACGTGCAGAAACCCACTGGCGTCGATGTGATGGAAGGTGTCGCAATGGTTGCCGCCGCGCGCAAACACGACCGCGTGGTGCAAGTCGGCACCCAGCGGCGCAGCACGCCGCACCTGATCGAAGCACGCGACCAGATCATCAAGAGCGGAAAACTCGGCAACGTCGCCTACGTCGAAATCTGCTGTTACTACCACATGCGCTCACGCAAACAGGACGCCGACATCCTGCCGCCGGAGAACCTCGACTGGGAGATGTGGACCGGCCCGGCACCGCTGCGCCCGTACAATCCGATCGTGCATCCGCGTGGTTGGCGTGCGTTCATGGAGTACGGCAACGGCATCGTCGGTGACATGTGCGTGCACATGCTCGACATGGTGCGCTGGATGCTCGATCTCGGCTGGCCGCTCAGCGTGTCGTCGGTCGGCGGCATCCTGGTCGATAAGGCCAGCCGCGCGAACATCACTGATACCCAGAGCGCAACCTTCGACTTCGGCAATCTCAAAGTGGTGTGGACGCACCGCGCCTGGGGCACCGCACCGGATCCCAAGTATCCGTGGGCCGCGTTCCTCTACGGCGACAAGGGCACGCTCAAGGCGAGCGTGAACGGCTACGACTTCATCCCGCAGGGCAAAGGCGACGCGGTGCACAAAGACGTGGTGATGGAACTCGACCAGTACCCCATCGACAAAGATGAAAAAGACCTGGAAAAACACGTCGCGCCAGCGATCCGCGGGCACATGCAGGATCTCATCAAGGCCATTGCCGAGAAGAAACGCCCAGTGGCCGACATCGAGCAGGGGCACATCTCCTCGGCGTCGTGCATCCTCGCCAATCTCGCGCTTCAAGCCGGTCGCACGCTGCGTTTTGATCCAGCGAAAAACGAGGTCACCGGCGACGTCGAGGCGACCAAGTTGCTCAAGCGGCCGTACCGCGCGCCGTGGCAACATCCCGCTGGGTGATATGAGGGATCACTTCCCCAATCCGAAATAATCACCCTGTTGGTATTTCCCAGTCGGCTCGCCTGGTGTGGTAAAACCTTCCGCCGTACGTTCCGCCTGTGCACGTTCGACCTGCTGGCGGTAGTGGTCCATCAACATGCCGCTGGTGACCATGCCGAGGAACGTGCCCTTGGCGTCGGTTACTGGCAACTCATCAACATGCTGGTGATGCAGGCGGCGCAGCACGGCGGCGAGCGAATCCTGTGGTGACAACGCCGCGCCTGCGCCGCCGGCGAGGTCGTCGGCCAACACCATGCCGGACAACAACGCATCTGGAGCCAGTTTGGTGATCTCCAGACGATCGATGACACCGAGCAGGCGTTGCTCAGCGCCCAGCACCGGGAATTGATCCTGGGTTGATACCGCGATGAGTTTGCGGCAGGTGTCTAGGTCAGCACCCGCGGGAATGGTGGTCCAGGTGCGCGGGACGCTCAGCAGATCGGCGACTTTGGCAGTCGCCAACACATCGGCGAACAGATGACTGCGATGCGCTGGGCTGTCTTGAATGCCGTCAACCTGTCCTGGGATCAGACTGCGACGACCGGTAACTAAAAAGGCCAGTCCGACCACCCACATGGTTGGCACCAGCAGCAAATACGTGCCGGCGACTTCACTGACCATCAGCAACGCCGCGACCGGTGTACGATGGCTGGCAGCGAGCATGCCCGCCATGCCCATCAGCACGCACGCTGGTACCGGCGGCGCGATTGGGGTCCCGGTCAGCACCAGACCAACCGCACCACCGACGCACCCACCGATGACGATAGAGGGACCGAACAATCCGGCACTGCCGCCCGAACCAACCGTCAGCGCGGTGGTGATGGCCTTGCCCACCGCCAGGACCGCGAGCAGCCCAGCGATGACCAGGTGGTGGTGATCGACCTGCAAGCCGGCGAACAACCAATGCAACACGCCATAACCAGAGCCGATGGTGGCGAGCGCCAGTTCGGCTTCGCCTTCGGACTGCAGGATCAACAGCGCACCGGCGTAGAGCAGCAACGCAACGAAGCCGGTGCTCACCGCGCCAATGGCGGGTTTGAACCAGAACGGCAGGCGGAGGGTATCGAAGCGACGCGCGGCGTAGTCGTTGACGGCGATGAACCAGCGTGCCGTCAGCGCGGTGGCGATGGCGACCAGTGAATAACCACCCAGGTGCTGCCAATCCCCGGCGCGGAACGCGGTTGGCCCCGGTTGGAACAAGGTCGATGCCACCACCCCAGGGTGACCGACCAGCGGTCCGAGCACATCCAGGCCGATGCTGCCGATCAGGTAGGCCACCACCGCACTGATGAAACACGGGATGATCACATCGCTTTCAAGTTCTGGACCACGATAGAGCACCTCGGCGGCGAAAATCGCCGCGGCCAACGGCGCTCGGAACGCTGCGGCGATGCCGCCAGCGATGCCAGCCACCAACAAGATGCGGCGATCACGCGCGGTCAGGTGCAGTCGACTAGAGAACCACGAGGCAAACCCCGCACCGACCAGCGCGATCGGACCTTCGCGCCCACCGCTGCCGCCCGACCCCAGGCTGATAATGGTCGCCACCAACTTGGTCCACGGCAGCGCGAGGGGGATGTGGCCACGTTCGTGATGAAAGGAATGCACCGCCACGCCGATGCCGCCGCCACTCGCTTGGCGTGACCAACGGGCGATGATCAGGCCGACCAGCAGACCGCCGCCAGCCATCACCGCGAGCAGGATGAGCGGATTGAACGCGGATTCGCTGACGTTCGTCCCGGTTGAGTGCGTGCTTGCGACCTGTGCTGGCACCCCGGCGAGACCCACCAGCAGGTACTGCGACAACACATCAGCACCGATCTCGAACACCGCCGCCGCGATGCCACACAAGACGCCTACACAGCTGCCCAGCACCACCCAGCGACCGGTCGGGTGGCTGAGCAACCAATCACGCAACAGTGGAATGGGCGACTTCACGGTCACAGGTCTATGGCACAACCCGGCAGGATCCACCCGTTGGACTTGTCGCGTGGCTCCGCAGTACGTGTGGCATGCCTTGCGCACATGGGGATGTCCGCCTAGCGTGGCGTGCACCGGATTGCAGGAGCCCACCATGCCATGGACGGATCAGGAACTCGACCGCATGCGTCAGATCGGCGATGTGACGGTCGACCCGATGGCGGAGGAGATTATCGCCGGAGAAAAATTCGACCACACCACCGGTCGGCTCGGCTATCAGAAACTGCTCGGCCTTGCTGATCTGCTGTTGCAGGCGCCGGAATTGCTGCTGCTCGACGACGCGCGTATTGGGCAGGCGCTTCAGGCGATGCCGAAACACTTCACCGACTACTTCGATCCACTGCCGGTGCCGGATTGGGTCGACGGCAAGCTGCTGGCGCGCGCGAGTGAAATCTGGGACGAGAACATGCTGGCGATCATCGGCGTGCTTTACGCCGGCAGCCTGCCATCCTGTTACCTGATCAAACACGGCATCCCGACGTTGTACGACACCGGTAAACTCGGCGAACACCGCTTCATCTACCAGCGCATCTATGAAACCGGCTTGATGCTCGACGCGGTGATGCAGGAAGACGGACTCAAATTGTTCGAGGACATCCCTGGGCCGGATGGCACTGCTGGACGACGTTTTGTCTGGGGCCGTGGCTTTATCGCCGCGCGCAAGGTGCGCCTGCTGCATGCGTCGATGCGTTGTATGCTGCTGCATCCTGAGCACGCGTTGCCGAAGGACGCGCATACGTCGGAAGCCTTCGCCCGCAGTTCCATCGGGGCGTTGACCGCCGGTATCCTGCAGAAGCCCTACGATGCAGAAAAACTCGGTAAGCCGGTGAATCAGGAGGATCTGGCCTACACCCTGCTGACTTTCGGTTACACCATCCCGGTCGGTCTACGTGCATGGGGTTGTCGTTTGAGCGATGCGGACTGCGAAGCGTTCCTGCACGCGTGGCGACTGGTCGGACACATCATGGGCGTGCAGGCGGACCTCATCCCGCAGAATTTCACTGACGCTGGCGCGTTCTACGCCCAGGTAAAAAAAAGGCAGGCGGGTGCCAGCGAGCAGGGCCGCAAACTCACACGTTCGCTCGGTGGATTTTTGCAGGATTACCTGCCGGGCTGGATGAAGCGGGATCTACCGATGCAGTTGATCGCGACGCAACTGACACCGGACGAAACGGCGATGATCCGCCCAGAGGACACCCGCACGCCACCGTGGTGGATGCGCCTGCTGGTGTGGACCGGCTTCAAGGGCTTGTGTCTCTACTATTTTGCCAAGACCCTGCTGGTGCGTCATTTCCCTCCGCTGAAGTTCGCGCTGGGTCGTTCCTTCGCCATCGCCGGCGAAGCGCTGATCAATTCCTGGCGCGACGGCTACCAGCGTCGGCCATTCTGGATTCCCGGCAGCGTCAACGGTGGTTGGCAGCGTGAAACTAGCATGGATGAGGCGATGCAGGAAAAGCTACGCACTTGGCGTCGCACGTTGTTCAGCACGGTGATCCTGGGCGTGACCTGCGTGGTGTTGGCCGCGCTGTTGACGCTCGCAATGTTACTTGCCATCCCCTTCGTCTTCGATCTGCCAGCGTGGGTGTGGGCACTGCTGCCGTGTTCGGTGCTGATCTGCTGGATGAGCGCCTTCAGCATCCTGACCTGGCGGGTGAAACGTGTGGTCGCCAAACGACCAGGGCCGAAGGAGCCGGGGAATCCAGAGCTGAAGCCGACGTGAGCATGGTTGGTGCGTGAGGCTTACAGGATCACCCGACTGCGGGTCCGGCGACCAGGGTCGCAGCGTAGCGTTCTGGTTCTTTCACGCCGAGCGCGGTGAGCGCGGCGATGCCGTCGTTCAATGAGCGTTCGTCGTTTGCTGTCCGTCCCAAGCGGATGCGCGCGGCGGCGGCGTGGAGCGGCATCTTGAGCTGATCGAAGGCGACGATGCTGGCGCGATAGCCATCAGCGGCGGCGCTGGTGTTGCCGCGCGCCAGATGCAGCGCCGCGCGCAGGTGCGTGGCGTACGACGTGGCCCAGGCGGTACCTTCCTTGCTCAGGCGTTTCGTATCGGAGTCGGCGACCTTCAATGCACGCACATCACGCTTGCCCTGCATCACCGCCATGATCACCGACTGTGCGCGCAGGCCGTGCATGAACATGCGTTTGACCTGGAGTAGATTCTGCATCGTCGACTTGTAGCGCGGGAAACCCTCGTCGATGAGATCCGCTGCACGTGCGCCATCGCCCTGGTAGAGCGATACCCGTGCATCCGCCATGCGGTCGAAAAGATGCTGGAGGTGCCAGTGTTTCTTCGACCACTTGGCCACCGCCTCGGCGGATTCGCGGCGCGCGCGTTCGGGATCGCCGTCGGCCAGCGTCAGCCACGGCGACACCACCGTGCGCAGCGTCACCAGGGTGTAGAGGTCATTCAGCTGGCCGAACTCGCGTTCGACCTGGCTGATGAGCGCACGTAGTTCCGTCAACCGGCCGCTGTAACACAACACCGGCCCCCAGCACCACGCGTAGACCGAGCCGAGTTCCCAGGTGATGTCGAGGCACTCCTCGCGGTAGCCCGTCGCCGCCTTCTCGCTACAGGCGAGCGCATCGTCCCACTTGCCGTCGCACCAGTTGTTATAGCCCTCGGCGGCGCAACTCCATGCAGCGGCGTGTTCGTTGGCGAGCTTCTTCGCCAAGTCGTGGCCGAGTGCCACCTGCGCGCGTCCACGGCGGCGTCCGCCGCCACCACCTTCGGCAGCATTGAGGATCGATTCCCACGCCAAGCCTCGGCCGACGCGGTAGGGATCGCCAGCTTGCAGCGCGAGATGCAGATGGCGGATGTGGAACTCCGCGCCGCGCACGGTGTCGACGCCGCCGAGGCCATGGCCCAGTGACCACAGCGCGTCCATCTTGATACGCTGTGAACGCGGAATGGCTTCGGGATCCTGTTCCTTGAACTTCAAACCACGGATGCGCAGCCAGGTGCGGCGTATCAGCAGCGAGAACAACGCCGACAGCGAACTGTCGTGCCACTTGAGTCCGACCTCGCCCAGCACCTGCTTGGCGATGGTCAGGCCATCGTCCATGTAGCCGCTGCGCAGGTATTGCCCGGCGGCGCGTTGCAGCGCGTGCAGACGGTCAGCGAACGCGGGATTGGCGGCGGCCTCGCCATAGGCCTTCGCTGCGTCGATGCCGTGGCCGGCATTAGCCAGCGCGTCCGCCATCTTCATCAGGAAGGCCGAGCGGTCGACGTCCGCTGGCATGATGTCGAGCAGGTTACGGTAGAGCGCGGCGGCGCGGTCAAAGGCGAGGGCGGCGGCCGCGCGGTCGGCAGCGATAATGCCGTAACGCCAACCGCCGGTGTGGTCGCCCGCCGCCAACAGGTGCATGCTGAGCGCTTCAGCTTCCTGCTCGGGGTCGTCGGTTGCACCGAGTGCCTTGGCCAGCGCGGCGTGGTGCTGGACCAGTTTGTCTGGTGACAACAGCGCAATGACGGTCTCCGCCACCTTGTCGTGGTAGACGCCGAGTTCATCACGGCCGAACGAGGTGCGCAGGCGCACCAGACGATCGGCACCCAGTTGGTGTACGGCGGCGGCGAGGTTGCCGACATCGCCCACCGCATGGTGCAGCAGCGCGAGCGTGCGCGGGCGTCCGGCGACCGCGGCAGCCTCGACCAGGCGGCGGGCCGGTTCGTCGAGTGCCATCAAGCGGCGGGCGAGCAGGTCGCGCAGCGACGGTCGGTTATTCGCTGTGCCCTGCGCATGCGCCAACACCAGCTCGCGCAGGAACAGCGGATGGCCGCCGCTGTCGCGGTGTGCGGCATCGAGTGCAGCGGTGGGCGTCGAGTCGCCGGTTAGGAGACTACCGGCCAACTCGGCGATCTCAGCGGAAGACAGCGGACCGATCTCCAACGATGCGATGCGGATGCCGGCGGCACCAAGTACGTGCGCCATGCGGTCGAGCACCTGTGCGCCACCGTCCTCGGTGCGTCCGCAGGCGATCACCAGTACGGGTGGCGCTCCGGGCGGAGCGAGCACCTCGGTCAACGCGGCGAGACTGTCTTCGTCGCCCCACTGGAGGTCGTCGAGCGTGATCACCACCTGTCGGCCATCGGCCAAGCGGTGGAACAACGCGCGCAGCGCCTGGAAACCACGGCGGCGTTGTTCGTAGGGATCGAGCTGGGTGCCAGCGTCAGCCTCGAACTTCAACTCGATGCGCGGGATCATGCGCAGCGCCGGGAACAAACGCGCGAGGTATTGCATGCCGTCCGGCAAGATGCGCGCCAGCTCGTCCTCAGGTGTGTCCTGCAGATACTCGCCGATCGCATCCGCCAAGCCGTCGAGCGCTTTGAACGGCACCGATTCGTGCTGGTAGCAGCGGCTGCGCAGCAGCAGGCGGTCGCTCGCCGGCAGGCGTTGGACGAAACGGTCAAGTAATGCGCTCTTGCCCATGCCCGACGGACCACGCACCAGCACCACACCGCCGGTGTGGTCCTTCACCAGCGCGCGCCAAGCGTGATCGAGTTGGTCGAGCTGTTCCTGGCGGCCGACGAACGGCACGCTGGTGTTCATCCGCGCGGGGGCGCGTGCCGGTATGGTGGCGACCGCACAGGCGCGCAGACGCTCGACGCCGTTGGTCGGCCGCTGCTGTGGATCGGTCGCCAAGCATTCCATCGCAAATTGGCAGAGGTCGTCCGGCAGGTGCGGATGGAGTTGCCGCGGATCGAGCGGCATGCGCAGGCGTTTGTCCGCCAGCACTTGATGCGACGAACCGACGAACGGCGCGATGCCGGTCATCATCTCGTAGAGGATCGACCCGATCGCATACCAGTCCGCTGCCGGCGTCGATGGTTCTGAACTGATCTGTTCCGGCGCCATGTATTTCGGTGTGCCGACGCGCAGGTTGCGCATCATCGACGTGCCAGTGCCACGCAGGGCCAGACCAAAATCGAGGATCACCAACCGCCCATCGCGACCGAGCATGATGTTGCGCGGCGTCAGGTCGCGGTGCACCAGGTTGTTGGCGTGCAGGTGCTCCAGGCCGTCGGCGAGTTGCGACAGCAGCGCACGGATGCGTTGCACCTCACGCTGCGACGCGACCGCGACCTCGCCCGAGCGGTCCGAGGGCGAACGGCCTTGTTGACCTTCCCACGGCATCTCCACCGACACCGAGTGGGTCATGGTGGTGCTGTCGATCGCTGGCGTCTCGGCACCGCGCACGTGACTCATCACGTCCATGCCGTCGACGTGTTCCATCGCCAGGTACCAGCGTTCACGTTCCTGGAACAATTCGTAGTAGCGCACCAGATTGACGTGACGGCAATCAGCAAGCAGGCGGAACTCCTGCTTGAAGCAGAACAACCGCTGCGGGTCGATCTGGCGCAGACTCTTCACCGCCACGCGCGACTTGGTGACCTCATCGAAGGCATCGAACACCGTGCCGAAACCGCCGATGCCGATCACCGGACCCAGGCGGTAACGCCCAGCGAGGGGCGGACGCGGATTGAAGGCGGCGGCGACGTTCATGGGCGAGGGCACGTCACGGACCGGCGGCGTTTGGTCATGGTCAGCGGTAGTATGGATGCATGGTGGACCGGCACTGGCGGGCAGCCTCGCGAGCGGGGCCATCCAGGCAACGGTTTGCAAGTAGGGGCGGTCGCTGCATCCGCGTGAAAATACGGACCTTGCAGGGGTCCGTGTGGCCTCCACTCAAGCTCGTGGGGATTCCCCACAATGCCTGGGTGGGTGCGGCAGTAGCATCAAGGCGAGGTGTCCGATGCCACATCAGCCCGATCAGCCCGGCCATGCGATCTACGCCCGTCGTGAATTCCTCCGCCGTAGCGCCGTAACGCTCGGGAGCGTGGCGGCGGCCTCGCTGCTCGGGCCGTTCGCACTGCCGGGTAACCTCTTCGCCGATGGCGGTGGCCTGACGCCGCGCACGCCGCCGCTGCCGTCCAAGGCCAAGGCGATCATCCACATCTTCGCCGCCGGCGCGCCGAGCCACCTCGACACCTTCGACCCCAAACCGGCGATGGAAAAATGGGCGGACAAGAACCTGCCCAACCACGGTGGCGGTGTCGGCTTTCCCTCGCCATTCACCTTCACGCCGAGTGGCAAGTCCGGCCTGCTGATGTCGTCCGCGTTTCCGAAACTCGCTGAGGTCGCTGACGATTTGTGCGTCATCCGCTCGATGACCGTCGACGTGCCGGCGCACGGACCAGCGGCGAAGATGATGCACACCGGTTCGCTCATCCTGGCCAAGCCGAGCGTCGGTTCGTGGACGCTTTTCGGGCTGGGCAGCAACAACCGCAGCCTGCCGGGTTTCATCACGCTCGGTGGCAGCGCCGAGTGGCGTCAGGCGGCGTTCCTGCCGAGCATGTACCAGGGCACGCGCGCCGACTTCGCTGCCAACAAGCCGGTGGATCGCGTGTTGTCGAACCTGCGTAATGATTTCACCGCTCCGACCGCGCAACGCCACCAGCTCGATCTGGTGTCGCAGCTCAACCAGGATCACCTCGCCCGCTTCAAAGGTGATGAACAACTCGAAGCGCGTAGCGAATCATTCGAGCTGGCCTACCGCATGCAGACCGAGGCGATGGAGGCCTTCGACATCAATAAAGAGTCGAAGGAGACGCGCGAGCTGTACGGCAAGAGCGACATGGGTGCCAAGCTGCTGGTCGCCCGTCGTCTGGTCGAACGCGGTGTGCGTTTCGTGCAGATCGAAGCCGGCGGCTGGGATCACCACTCCGGCATCTTCAGCGCGATGACGCGCACTGCCGGTGCCATCGACCAGCCGGCGGCGGCGCTGATCGCAGATCTCAAACGTCTCGGCATGCTGGATTCCACCGTGGTTTGGTGGGGTGGCGAGTTCGGCCGCACGGTCACCACGCCTGGACGTGTCGACGCCAACTCCGGCCGCGATCACCACGGCAAAGCTTTCTGCGCGTGGCTTGCTGGCGGTGGGGTGAAGGGCGGCATCGCGCATGGCGCGACCGACGAACTCGGCTACGAGGTGGTCGAAAAGCCCGTCACCATTCACGACCTGCACGCCACGCTGATGCGCCTGATCGGCTACGACCACACCAAGCTGACGTATCGCTACAATGGGCGCGACTTCCGACTAACCGACAACTTCGGCCAGGTGGTGCAGGACATCATCGCGTGAACCGGTTGCGCTCGGCCACGCTGGCGTTGCTGATGACCGCCGGTGCCCTCGTCGCCGCCGACAGCGACGGCACCGCGTTCTTCGAGAAGAACATCCGCCCGCTTTTCATCGACCACTGCCTGAAGTGTCACGACGGCACCCAGGGGAAAACCAAGGGCGGCCTGACGCTCGATACACGCTCCGGCTGGGAGAAAGGCGGCGACAGCGGCACGGCGATCGTTCCTGGGCAACCGGACAAGAGTCTGCTCTACCAAGTCCTCGCCTTCACCCACGCCGAGATCCAGATGCCGCCCAAGAAGGAGGGCGGCAAACTGTCGGACGAGAAGCTCGCCGCCGTGAAGGCGTGGATCGCCATGGGTGCGCCGGACCCGCGTGATGGCAAACATACCAAGCTCACGGGTTTGACCGATGAAGCGCGCGCACACTGGGCCTACCAGCCGGTGCAGGAACCGGCGGTGCCGGGCACGAAGGATCCGTGGGTGCGTACCGAGGTCGACGCTTTCGTGCTGACGAAACTACAGGCCAACGGCATGCAGCCGAATCCACCGGCGGCGAAAGAGGTACTGCTGCGGCGCGTGACCTACGATCTGATCGGCATGCCGCCGACCACGGACGAGATCGCGGCGTTTGTCGCTGAGACCTCGCCGAATGCCTTCGCCACCGTGGTCGAGCGGTTGCTCGCGTCACCGCACTACGGCGAACGTTGGGGCCGTCACTGGCTCGATAGCGCGCGCTACAGCGACACCATCGGGCTCAAGAGCAACGGCGCGAAATACCGCTACGAGGACTACCGCTACCGCTCGGCGTGGACCTACCGCGACTACGTGGTGCAGGCGTTCAACGACGACAAGCCGTGGAATGACTTCCTGGTCGAACAGCTTGCCGCGGATCAGTTGCCCGACGTGAAACCCGGCGATTCGCGCCTGGCTGCGCTCGGCTTCATCACCGTGGGCAAACGCTTCGACAATCCCGACGACATCATCGACGAGCGCATCGACACCGTGACCAAGGCGATGATCGGTGTCACCGTGTCGTGCTCGCGCTGCCACGACCACAAGTTCGATCCCATCCCCACCGCGGACTACTACGCGCTGCACGGGGTGTTCAACAACGTCGAGGAATCCTACGACCTGCCCGAGGTCGCGCGCGCGCCGGATGCCGCGCAGGTGGCGGACTACCAGGCCAAACTCACGGCGCTCACCGCTGAGAACTTCGCCGCTTACCACACCATTACGCGTGCACGACTTGCCGACTTTCAGGAACGCGCCGAGGGCTACCTGCGCCTCGCGCCGATCAACGGCCGTTCGCCCGAGCGCATCCAGATCGCCGACGCCTATGGCCTGTCGCCTGAGAACCGCGACGAGATTCGTGAAGTGCTCGCTGCGCTGCAACTGCGCCCTGAACATCCGGTAGTTGGTCCGTACGCCCGGTTGATGCGCATCCCTGAGGAACAGTTCGCCGACAAAGCTCCCGCCGCCCTCGTCGCAGCGCTGAACGACCAGAAGAACCCGGTCAATCCGCTGGTCGCCGAGGCCCTGCACGGGCTGAAACCACGCACACTTGCCGAAGTGGCGCGGGTCTACGGCATCCTCTTCGCCAAGGTCGCGGCGGCGACGTCCACGCACATCGATGCGCTGACCACGCCTGGGCAACCTGCGCCGGCGACCGCTCCCGCGCTCGCCGAACTGATCGCCTACCCGTATCCCATCGGGGACGCGGACGACCTCACCACCGCCGAGCAGCAGCTCGCTTTCATGCAGAAGGTGCAGCTCGAAAACAAATCGATCGGGACCTTGAAGTTCACCGCCATCAACCACCTGCGGCTGACCCATCCCGGTTCGCCCGGCTGGGCGATGGCCATCGCCGACAAGGCCAAGGTCGCCGACAGCTACGTCTACATCCGCGGTGAGCGGAACAAAAAAGGCCCGACGGTCGCGCGCAGCTTCCTTGAGGTGCTCACTGGTGGGACGCGCAAGCCGTTCACCCAGGGCAGCGGCCGTCTGGAACTGGCGCGCGCCATCAGTGATCCCACGAATCCGCTGACCGCGCGCGTCGCGGTCAACCGCGTGTGGATGCATCACGTCGGCGATGGTTTCGTCACCACCCCGGACGATCTGGGTGTGATGAGCGAAAAGCCGGTGCAACGCGAACTGTTCGACTGGCTGACCGCGCGTTTCGTCGCCGACGGCTGGTCGATGAAAAAACTCCACCGCCTGATCCTGCTGTCGTCGACCTACCAGCAGTCCGCCGCCAGCGTCGCCGCCTTTGAAGCCAAGGACCCGGACAACCGCCTGCTGTGGCGCGCCAACCTGCGCCGCCTCGACCTGGAGGCCATCCGCGACTCGCTGGTGCTGTTGGGTGGCCGCCTCGATCGCACCGTCGGCGGACGGCCGGTGAACATCAGCGACGAACCGTACTCCTACCGCCGCACCATCTACGGCTACGTCGACCGCCTTGGCCTGTCGGACCTGATGATCCAGTTCGACTTTGCCGACCCGGAGATGCCCAACAGCCGCCGCACCAACACCACCGTGCCACAGCAGGCGCTGTTCTTCCTCAACAGCCCGATGGCCGCCGACGCCGCGCGTGCGCTGATGACCCGAGTCGAGGTGACCTCTGCCGCCGATGACACGGCGCGCGTGCAGGCGCTCTACCGCATCCTCTACCAACGCGCCGCCAGCGAGGCGGAAGTGAAACTCGCCCTCGGCTTCATCGCTGAAGCCGCCAAACCGGAACACGCCCGCGCCAAGGCCGCAGGCAAACCCGGCGCGCCGAAGGACACCGCTGACAAGGACAAGTACGCCAAGCTGACCAACCTTGGCACCATGGTCGAACGCACTCCGCTGAAACCGTGGGAGCTGTATGCCCAGGCGCTGATCTGCGCGAACGAGTTCGTCTACGTGAATTGATGGACGATGTGTCTGCTGACCGCTGCGCGCTCAGCGGCCGCAGCAGCGTTTGAATTTGCGACCACTGCCGCACGGGCAGGGCGCATTGGGCTTCGGCTTGAAGCGGTCGACAAAGGTCACCACGCGGTCCTTGCCCGCCTGGGTGGCGATGGCGGCGCGGAAGCGGGCGTACTGGTGACGGAAATGTGCTTGGTATGCGTCGTCGAGCAGCGTGTCGAAGAGCTCCAGCATGGATTCCGGCGCCACTAAGTCCGGGCTGCCGAGGACGATGCTCGGTCCCTGCATCTCGGCCCGCGTCTGGGAATCCAGCGGGCGGCCATACCAGGCCTGATAGAAGGCGGTGGTTTCCCAGCCGTAGGCGATGGTCGAGACGTGTCGGCGCTCATAATAGACCAGCACCATGGTCTTGCGGCAGTCGCAGCCGGGATCGATGCAGTACGAGTCGACCAGGGTATAGGCACCATCAGGCAGGTGCGGATGACCATGCAGCCGCACCGTGCGGGTGGGTGTGGTTGCGCCGAGGACTTCGCCGGCTGCGATGAAGCTCATGATCTAGTTTACGTCCGTGCGGTGTGGCCTGTGGTCGGCCTTGAGGTGAAGAAGTGAAAAAAGAAAACCCTGTAACCGACTAAGGTGACAGGGTTTATTTGGCTCCCCGGGGAGGATTCGAACCTCCGACCAGATGATTAACAGTCACCTGCTCTACCACTGAGCTACCGAGGAATGTAGGAGGGGCGGGATCATTGGGCTGGAGTCTTGTTGTCAAGGCGACCACACGCCGATGCACGCCGATGCACGCCGATGCACGCCGATGCGCTTGTCTGAGGGATGTTGGCGTTAGGTCGGACGGATGCTGTCGCTGGGTGTGGGCTGCAGCCGCGGCGCTTCCGACCGGTGGCCGGGGGCCTGATGTCGGTCAGCATGCCCACATGCCCGATGATCTTTGGTTCGATGACGCTCCCGATCGTCGGGGAACCAGCAGTGAGAAGTGGGAACGCTGGGCCGGCCAGGACGTCATTCCGGCGTGGGTAGCGGACATGGATTTCCGTTCGCCGCAGCCGGTGATCGATGCGCTCGCGGCGCACACCGCGCATGGCGTGTTCGGCTACACCCTGGTCCCGCCGGAATTACCCGAGGTGCTCGCCGCCCACTTGGCCGCACGTCAGGGCTGGCGCATCGAACCCTCGTGGGTGGTGGCTATCCCTGGGATGGTGGTCGGGCTGAATCTCGCCGCGCGGGCGGTCGGCGAATCCGGCGATGAGGTGCTGGTGCTGACACCGATCTATCCGCCGTTCCTGACCTCGCCCGGGGATCAGGGTCGGCGCATGGTCGCGGTGCCTTTGGCCGACACGCCAAACGGTTGGCGCATCGACGCCGCCGCGCTGGAGCGCGCGACCACGCCGCGCACACGGGCGTTGTGGTTGTGTTCACCGCACAATCCCGCTGGGCGTGTTTTCACCCGCGATGAACTGCGGTTGCTTGCCGATCACTGCGCACGTCATGATCTGGTGTTGGTCAGCGACGAGGCGCATGGTGACCTGGTGCTCGATCCGGCGACGCCGCATGTGCCCACCGCCGTACTCGGCGAATCGGTGGCAGAGCGCACCATCACGCTGCTGGCACCGTCGAAGACCTGGAACCTGCCTGGGCTTGGTTGTGCGTTGGCGATCATTCCCGATCCGGCGTTGCGTCGCCGGTTCAAGGACGCGGGTCGTGGACTGGTGCCGCACGTCAATGCGCTCGGCCTGACTGCGGCGGTGGCGGCGTACCGCGATGGTGGCCCGTGGCTCGATCGCTTGTGCGCCTACCTGCGCGGCAATCGCGAGCTGATCGCGCAGTCCATCGCACGCATCCCGACGCTACGTTGGCATCCGCCACAGGCGACCTACCTGGCGTGGATCGACGCGCGTGGTGCTGGACCTGATGATCCAAGCGCACGCCTGGAAGCCGCCGGTCTTGGGGTCTCCGATGGTCGGTTATTCGCCGGACGCGGCTGGTTCCGCCTCAACTTCGGTTGTCCGCGTGCGCGTCTGCGCGAGATCCTCGCGCGCATGGAACGCGCGTTCGCATCCTGATCAGGGTTTCGCTGCAGCCTCGACCACGCCTGTGAGATTAGTCAGTCCCTGAACAAACTGTCCGCCGAGCATGCGATCCATGTTCATGAACAGGCAGATAGCCCGGCCGAAAAATTTACCAGCGCCGGCGCGGAGGTCACGCAGCGCTGCTGACCTCGGATTGCAAAGAGGCGTGCGCCGCGTGTGCTGCGCGTCGATGTCGAGCACACCGCAACAACGATTTTGGCATTGGCGGCGGATAGGTCTGGTCGGCGTGATGCTGGTGCTGGCATTGAGTGGCTGGCTGTTGTTCTGGCCGATACCGTATGAGCCGCAGGCGTGGAGCCCGGATCCCGCGCCAGGATTCACCGGAGCGTTCGCTGCCAACCAGCGACTGACCGTGATCGCGCCGCTGACCGCTGCCATCGGCGAAGGTCCGGAGGATATCGCCTTTTCTGCGGACGGCAGTTTCTGCACCGGCTACGCGGATGGACGTATTCTACGGTTCGCTTCCGACGGAACGGCGTTGGGGCAGTTCGCGTCTACTGGCGGACGTCCACTCGGACTGATCTTCGATCACCACGGCAATCTGCTGGTCGCAGACGCGGAGCGTGGACTGCTCAGCATCGCTGCGGATGGCGCCCTCACGTCACTGGTCAGCAGCTACGACGGCGTTCCTTTCGCCTGTACCAACGAGGTTGACATCGCTGCTGACGGGACGGTGTATTTCACCGTTTCGTCCCATCTGCCGGTCAGCCAGCATGTGGCGGCGGTGATCGAACACCGTGACGACGGGCGGCTGTTCGCCTGGGATCCGGTGACCAAGCACACGCGCTTGTTGCTCGGTGGTCTTGCCTGGGCCAACGGTGTGGTCGTCGCCGACGACGGCGCGTCAGTGTTGGTGGTGGAGACCTCGGCCTACCGCGTGCGTCGGCTGTGGCTCAGTGGTCCACGCAGCGGTCAAGACGAGGTCGTCGCCAACAACCTGCCGGGATTTCCCGACGGCATCAATCGTGATGGTCGCGGTGGTTACTGGCTGGCGATGCCGGCGCCACGTGATTGGTTACTCGACGCCGTCCATCCGCATCCCTGGCTCAAACGGATGCTCTTGCGTCTGCCCACCTGGATGCAGCCGGCACCACAACGTTATGGCCTGATCCTGCGCCTTGATCGCGACGGTCTGCCCGTCGAGTCGCTCCATGATCCCGCCGGTGGTTTTGCGCCGATCACCAATGTGGTCCCACACGAGGGGATGCTCTACCTCGGCAGTTACCGGCACCATCGCATCGGGCGCATGACGGAACCGTGAATGGTGGTGAGCGCGCGACGCCGTGACTCGCCGATCCTGCCAACGTAGTTGCGTCGTTGGCGGTACAGTTGTCACGGCCAGCATGTGCTGGCCATTCCGGAGGAATCCGCCATGTCCTGGTCTCGCCGTCGTCTACTCGCCACTGCTGCGCTGTCGCCGCTCCTATTGTCCGGCATCGCTGGTGCGATCGAACCGTTCACGCGCACCGGACCACCACGGTTTCAGCTCGGTCTGGCCGCGTACTCGCTGCGCAAATTCTTCCTCGGCGACATCCAGAAGCGCAGCGCGCCGGTGCCGGCCGAAAAAGGCATCGACCTCGCCGGTTTCATCGATTGGTGTGCGGAGATCGGTGTCGCTGGTGCGGAACTGACCAGCTACTTCCTGCCCAAGGACCTGACTGGTGATGTGCTGCCGCGCCTGCGCCGGCATGCCTTCCTGCGTGGTGTTGCCATCTGCGGCACCGCCATCGGCAACGACTTCATCAGCGGCACCAAGGAGGACCGTGCCGCTGAAATCAGCACAACCAAGCAGTGGATCGATCACGCGGTGCGTCTGGGCGCGCCGCACATCCGTGTCTTCGCCGGCAAACCACCCAAGGACATGGACGCCGCCACCGCCCGTTCGTTGGCGGTCGAGGGCTTGGTCGAGTGCGCCGGCTACGCGGGCCTGAACGGCATCATGCTCGGCCTGGAGAATCACGGTGGCCCGACCGCCGACGCCGATGGCCTGCTCGCCATCGTGCACGCGGTCGACAGCCCGTGGCTCGGCATCAACCTCGACGGCGGTAACTTCCACACCGCTGATCCCTACGCCGACTTCGCGCGCTGTGCGCCGTACGCGGTAAATGTCCAAGTGAAGGCGACGATCAAACGTGCCGGTGCAGCCGCCAGCGAACCCGCGGATTACGCGCGGTTGACTGCGATCCTGCGACAGGCCAACTACCAGGGCTTCGTCACCCTTGAATACGAGGAGGACGAGGATCCATGGACGGCGATCCCGCGTGAACTGGCGAAGCTGAAGACGGCGATCGCCGGATAATGCCGGCGCGCTTTCACCGCGTCGGCGGAATCTGCCCGACCAACTCCGGCATCGCCGTCGGTCCGAAGTTGACGTTGTGCTTCGAACTGAACGTCAGCTTCTGAGCAGCGAACTTCAGATTCAGCGTCGAAGAGAAGGTCGTCTGGTTCAGCACCAGCTTGATGGTGAAGGTGTCGTCCGCGGTCCACGCGCCGCTGGCCGACACCGTCGGATTCGCTGGCACGCTCAGCGAGCGTTCGAGGTGGTTGGTGAAGCCGGGCGCAGGAGCGCTCCATGAACCGAAGGGCACTGGCATGCGCGTCTCGCCCGCGGCGGTACGCACCAGCAGAGCCGGTGGCTGGGTCGACGTATCGAGGCCGAGGGCGGTGATGCCGCGTTCGTTCTCAGTGAACGGGAAACGCATGCCGGAGATGCTCGCGGCGATGGGCGAAGTCGCCTGGCCCATCGGCATACGCATGGTGAGCGCGGCGAGCTTGGTTGTCAGCGCCTTGGCACCGGCGGCGTCCTCTGCCAACGCGTCCTGCTGCATCGCCGGCAGCAGCTTGTCCCACACCTGATTCAGCACCGCCTGCATGTTCGACAGGCCGCCGGTGATGGCGATCACCACGTCCTGCTTGGGCATGACGATGCAGTACTGGCCGAAGGCGCCGTCGCCGCGGTAGGCACCGTGCTGGCAACGCCAGAATTGGTAACCGTAGCCTTGGTCCCAATCGCTCGCCGGATTGCTGCCGTTGCTGGTCTGCAGCGCGGTCGCCTCATCGACCCACGCCGCCGGCACGAGCTGTTTGCCGTTCCACATGCCCCGCTGCAACAACAGTTGCCCGAAGCGCGCGATGTCCTCGGTGCGGCCCATCAAGCCATAACCGCCGACCGACAGACCCTGGGGATTCTTCACCCACGTCGGGCTCTTGAAGCCGATGGGGGCGAACAGGCGCGGCGTGAGGTAGTCGAGGATGTCCTCGCCGGTCGCCTGCTTCACCATCGCGCCGGCCATGAAGGTCGCCGGCGTGTTGTAGAGAAATCGCGTGCCCGGCTTGAAGGTCACCGGATGCGCCAGGAAGCGCTTGGTCCAGGAGTCGCCATTCTCGCCGCCGACTTCCTTCCAGAACGAAAGCTCTTTTTCATGTCCCGCCTGCATGCGCAGCAGATCGCGCAGACGCATCGCTTTCAGATTCGCCGACGGCTCTGCCGGTGCTTCACCAGGGAACGCCTTGAGCACTTCGTCGTCCAGGCTGAGCTTGCCCTCGGCGATGGCGATACCGACCGCCGTGGAGGTGAAACTCTTGCTCAGCGAAAAGAAAATATGCGGCGTCTCGCTGTCGTACGGTTTCCACCAACACTCTGCGACCACGTGGCCATGGCGCAGCAGCATGAAGCTGTGCATGCCGTCGATGTCCTGATCCACCGTCTGGACGAAGGAGAGGATCGCGGATGAGGCGATGCCCTGTTTTTCCGGGGTGCTACGCAGGAGCGCAGGAGCATCGCTGGCGATCGAGTAGCCACTGGTCAGAAAAATGAGGGCAATGACAAACAGGCGACGGGTCATGCAATGTTCCTGGACTGATTATGTGGGGACCAGCTATCGAGCGATGTTCACAGCCGGCAAGACCTCAGTTGCCGAGTTCGAACCGCAATGACACGTCGATCACATTCGACCGCCACGTGCCCAACAAGGCGAAGATCTCATAGTCTGCATCGGTGCATGGGAGGCCACAGATGGCCAGGAGGTTGGGGTTGAAAGGTCCTCCCGAGGAGGTGAGGCGACCCGTGGCTGAATCTGCCGGAAGCGCTGGTCGTTGGGGATTAATGAAACAGTGGACTGAGCCGAACGTTGGGCGTTCGGTGACGCGGCCACGGTAGACCTGGCCCTTGGTGATCTCCACCGCGACCAAGGTGATGTCCGTGCGGTAATCGCTGTGTCCTTCTCCCGGGCGATCGGGGAACAGGCAATGGCCCCAGATCAGCGCACGAGGAGCGTCATCACCAAACATGGGATCTCTGGGCTGTGGTCGGACAATAATGCGTCGAGGTGCATTGAGCAGGATGCCATGCCAGCCGGAATCATGGCATCGCGGTGTACCGGCATGAAAAATGAAATCGTTCGCGCGGAGAGCGCCCACCACGGCATCCCGATCGATCCGCGGCCCGGGGAGTTTCGCCTTCTCGGCCGGTTTTTTCTGACGCCACCACAGCAGACCCATGTCAGTAACGATGGATAGGCCGCGGATCCGGCAAGCCCGATTCGCAGGGAGCAGTTCGGGCATCATGCGTCATGCGTCAACCGATGGTCGTTCATGTAGTCGGATAGAGTCTGGTCGAAGCAGATGGAGTCGCTGGCCTGAGGACAGGCCACTTGCCCACTTGCCCACTTGCCCACTTGCCCACTTACCCACATCAAGCTTTCGCCACTCCTGGTACTGAGCTAGACGAGTCTGCCAGTTCCTCTACCCACACCTGCTGCGCCGGGCGGGATTCAGACCCGCAATGACCTTGACGGTCGACGGGGTTTGAGCCCGCCATGTCTGCCAGTTCCACCACCAGCGCACGTGATGAAAAATACGTTCTCGCCATCGGAAGCGGAAAATCCCATCCAGTAAATCCGATCGAACAGGAGGCGCGGAGACGCGGAGTTCGGAAGAGGCGAGGCCGTGTGGCGTTTCAGTGAGAGGTCGAACCTCATCTGAGCTCCGCGTCTCCGCGCCTCCTGTTCGATTCCAGTTGTCATGTTCACGTAGCAGAAAAGCCCCCGCCACCGGAGTGATCCGGAGGCAGGTCCAATCATCCAAGTCGTACGCCGATGCGCGTCAGACATTCCAGCCACGTGTCTCGTTCCTTGGTCCGGCAGGTTTTCAGCAGACACTGGATCTTCTCCGACTCAGTCAGCGAACGCGGCTGGCTGAGCAGTTTCATGCCGGCCTCATCCGGCGTGCGGTCGTCCTTGCGGCCGTTGCAGTCACGGCACGCGGTCACGACGTTGGCCAGCACGTCTGGACCACCACGCGACAACGGTTGCACGTGGTCACGCGTGCCGGTCTTCATATTGACGCCGGTGCCGCAGTACTGGCAGCGAAATCCGTCACGGCTGAATACCAGTTTGCGCGTCGGCACGATCCACAGGCGGACTTTGCGCCGGGTCTTCACGTAGCGGTTCATCACCACCACGGCCGGCAGACGAAAATCCTCGCGCTGGCTGCGTACGACCTCGGGATACTCCTCGATCGGCGTGGCCTTCTTACTCAGCACCAGGGTAAGTGCGTCGATCCAACGATCGGCGATCGACAGGTATTCATAGCTGGCGTTGAGCACCAGGCAGCGTGACATGAGATCCTCCTTGGGATGGGGTGAGGGGTGAAGGAATGCAGAGAGAAGAGAGACGTGGTGCCCATGGGTGGAATCGAACCCGAGCACGGCATCGGCCGAAGGCCGATAGGACAGCACCTGCGTGCTGTCCGTGCCGAGCGCAGTCCGGCGAGCTCAGCGAGCCGGGGCAGCCGCTTCGTTACCAACGAAGCGCTCTGCCATTGAGCCACACGGACGGGAAATTGGTCGGCGTCGATGGAATCGAACCACCGTCTGCTGGATGTAAGCCAGCGGCTCTACCATTGAGCAAGACGCCGATGAAAAGAGCCCCCGGGAGGAGTCGCACCTCCACCGCCGGGTTACAGAGCCGGTGTTCTGCACTTGAGCTACAGGGGCAGGAAACCTGGGACCGCAGGCTTCAGCCTGCACGTCAAATCGCATCCACCCGGAGGCGATCGGTTGGCGATCGCCTCCGGGTTTCAGAGTTCCTCAGGATTTCCCTGAGGCGGACGTCTAGTCTCTGAAAAAAGTGCTGACGGTTCGCACCGTCGAAACGGCCGCTGTGCAGGCAGCAGTCCTTGAAGCGGCGCCACGATCCACAGGGGCATGGATCATTCCGGCCGAGTTTCTCCAGCAGGTCTTTTGCACCCCCGGACGATGCGCAGGCCGCGCTTCACATGGGTCTCGGATGGGAAGCCCTTACGGCGTTTGCTGGTGGTTTCGAAAGCAGGGTTCGTCGTGATCGTGGCGTGCCATACGGCCTCCTGGGTTGGTGTGATGACGAGTGCTGTCGGCAGGAGTTGATGGCCTGACGACAGGCCACTTACCTGCGACCTCCGCTTTACGAAAGCGGCGCTCTGCCGATTGAGCTAGTGCGAAGCCTCCCCGAAGGGGACGACAGCGTGGTCCGCGCGACGGGATTCGGACCCGCATTGACCATTACGGTTTCTACGGCTTATCACCTAAAGGTGACTTCGTAAGGCCGAGCCGATACGCGCGGTCGCGGATGCGACCGTGTGTATGTAGCGTAGACGGCGCTGGCGCTGCCGTTCGAAGCGCTTGGAACCATAACCGGGGCCATGGCGCGCGGCTTCGCGCAGATACCAGTCTGCGTGTGACCGCAGGCGCTTGGCGTCGCGTAGCGACACGCCGCGTGGGAGGGGGATGGGAATGAACACGGGAAATCTCCTGGAGAGGGGTGAGTAAACGATGAGGTGGTTGCGGGTGCTGGTAACGATCCAGCCTGGTCGGCTTATGAGGCCGGTCCGGATCCATCTCCGGTGAACCCGCAGGGTGATGTCGCCGCTCGCACGGAGCGCACAGTTTAGCGCCAGCGGGGGCAGCGCCGGAGGCGTGTTGTCGGGGGCGGTGCCCCCGACTGAAAACCAGGCCCTCCTGGCGAAGCCAGGTAACCCCGCGCAGCGGGGATTTTCGCCAACGGCGAAAATGGGCCTGAAAAAACGGGGGTGGGCTTCGAACCCACAACCTGCCGGGTAGAAGCCGGCCGCTCTGTCCGGTTGAGCTACCCCGATCGATGGATATTGCCGCTGCAGGATGGACTCGAACCATCATTGCCGCTTTCGGAAAGCGGGGTCCTGTCCATTGAACGACCGCAGCAGATGACCGCAGAAAAGTGGCGCCCTCGGGAGGATTCGAACCGCCGTGACGAGATTCGTAGTCTCGTATCCTATCCGTTAGATGACGAGGGCATTGGACCGTGCTGCGGGAATCGATGGCCTGACGACAGGCCACTTACCCACTTACCCGGTTTGGAAAACCGGTGCCTCGACCGATCGGCCAAGCACGGAGAGAAAACGAGAATAAATGAAATGGACCCTGTGCCCGGATTCGAACCCGAGCACGGCATCGGCCACAGGCCGATAGGACAGCGCCTGCGCGCTGTCCGTGCCGCGCGCAGTGCGGCGAGCTCCGCCGAGCCGGGGGTCCGCACGCTGGCAGCGTGCAGTCCTGCCGCTGAACGACACAGGGATGGCACAGCGATGAGGAATCGAACCCCACTCACCGGTTTTGGAAACCGGGGCCCGGCCACTGGACCATCGCTGTAGAAATGCCTCTGGGAGATCTGCGCTCACATTGCGCCGCGCCGGTCTGCCGGTCGCGTGGATCCCCTGCTCTGAGAAGGCCGTCGAGGCAACGGCGAGAATGGTGACGGTCGCATGGCGACCATCGGAAAAAGAAAGGGCTCTTCAGCACTGCTGAGCCCATGCCAGTGATTCCTCGGTGTTATCCGAGGTCAGCACACCGGGACGTTACTCCCGTTCACTGGCTTCGTATCGTCAGCAATGGTCCTGATGGACCTGCTGAATCCCCGGCCAGCACTCCGCTGTTGGCACAGCGGCTCACGGCCGGGAACTGATCGCGATCACGACCGCTGCCAAACGGTCTGGATCGCTCGCCTGTCGAGGATGGAGGCACCGGTCGACCCTGGCACCCTGACCTCAGGCTTCTGCCTATCGTCTTACGACGCCACCGTGGATACGCGCAACGGTGGTGAACCAGCGGGCAACGCGCTGGGAAATCATGTGAGCGGAAAGCGATCGTGGGATGATGGCTGCCGAAGTTCAGCGGTAGCCTGGCTGCAACACACTAAACCTGATCGCCACAGCGTGCCCCCTGGGAGGGGCGAGCCCCAGCTCGCCTAGCGACAAAGGCAAGGCGAGCTGGGGCTCGCCTCTCCCAGGAGGCGCACCGTGTTGCTCGTGGTGGTTGGTAAATTCTGAAAAGTGGGACGCCCAGGACTCGAACCTGGTTCTGCCGGTTAAGAGCCGGCTGCATCGCCGCGTATGCTTGCATCCCGGAAGTAGAGGGGGCAGCGCCGCAGGCGCGTTGTCGGGGGGTCGTCAGACCCCCTGACTGGAAACCCGAAGGTCCATTCGGCGCAGCCGAATGCTCCGCGCAGCGGAGTGCTCGCCGTAGGCGAGCAGGACCGAAGAAGAGGGGCGAACGGGAAGGGTCTGCGCGCCGCATGTTGGCCGCTTCCGCGCCAGAAGGAAATTCAGTGGGCCGCCAAGGAGTCGAGCCTTGATCCCCTGTTTAAAAGTCAGGTGCATCTCCCCAATGCTTGCGGCCCGAAAGAGAGCGCCGGATCCGGGAACGGTCTGCCGTGGCACGTTGGCCATTCCCTGGTGACGCTGAGAAAAGACACGCCGAGTGGAGTTCAACCACTTGCCAGCAGGGTTGCGGCCTGCCCCGTCCGCGGGACGGTGAGTGGCTCCGAAGTGATGGCGGTTCCACGGGGAATCGAACCCCGATCCGCTGCTCGACAGGCAGCCGTCTTGGCCGTTAGACGATGGAACCGTGAATGCGCCCCATTGATCAAGAAGGGGGGCAGCGCTGAAGGTGCGTTGTTGGGGGGATCGTCAGATCCCCCCGACTGAAAACAAATCGACTGCTGGTCGGATTTAACCGACGCCCCGGATTCAAGCCAGTTACGCACCAGTCCATTACCTGGGTGCGCTCAGATTGGGAAACTACCGGGTTTAAGGCGGATCACTGGTCAGAGCGCGAACGCTCCTGCAGCAGTCTGAAACATAAAATCTTGGACCCGAGCGGAATCGAACCGCTGACTCCTGGGTGCAAACCAGGTGTGTTGCCGCTAGCACTACAGGCCCATGTTCCGGCCATTGAGCGCAAGCGCTCTGCTGCGATGCAGCAGCCGGAAGAAAAAGAAACGCCTCCAGAACCTTCTCCTCTCTGTGAGAGGGGGCAGCGCCGGAGGCGCGTTTTGTGGGGGTTCGGCCTGATGCAGAACCCCCACATGAAAGCACGACGTTCTAGAGTTTTCAAAACCACACCGGAAACGCGAAGACCCCGGCGGGTATCCGCCGGGGTCTTCAGGAAGGTCGAACGCGTGAGCGTCAGATCATCCAGGTGGTCCCGGCAGATTGGAAGTAAAGTTGGTGCAATCACCCTGATCGGTTCGTTTCGCGCTGTTCGTCGCGCTCATCGCCATCAGCGACGGACGCAATTCGCAACCGACACACCACGATCCGGCCACGTTCGTTAGCGAGCGTGTGGGCATCGTTCTGGTGTGATGGAGGGAGGAGGGTGACATGGCTCGTGAGGGTGGTGGAGGGGGCTGCGGGAGTGAACCGCTGTGTGCGGCGATGCGGATATATGTAGCCACAATGTTTTCATGTCAACAGCGAGTTTTATTCGGCTCTGCTGAATCTGTGGAGCAAGAGGGGCAGCGGCGCAGCCGCGTTGTCGGGGGGTCGGTGAGACCCCCTGACTTGAAAACTTGGAGGTCCATCCGGCTACGCCGGATGCTCCGCACAGCGGAGCGTTCGCCGCAGGCGAACAGGACCGAAGAAAGCGCAGCGGCGCAGCCGCGTTGTCGGGGGGTCGTCAGACCCCCTGACTAGAAAATCTGGCAGGGTAGGACTCGAACCTACATGGTGCTCGCGCACCGCCCGGTTAACAGCCGGGTCCCTTACCATTCGGGGCACCTGCCAAGGTGAAAATGACACATGAACGACTGGTGTCTGGCCGTGGAATCGAACCACGATGGTCCGGGCTTCAACCGGGTGCTCGGCCATTGAGCGAGCCAGACGTGATGGATCTCCCGCGCGGACTCGAACCACGATACTCGGATTCAAAGTCCGAGGTCCTACCGTTGGACGACAGGAGAAGATGGTACTCGCGATGGGAATCGAACCCATGTCCCTGAGGTGAAAGCCCAGGATCCTGGCCGTTGAACGACGCGAGCCGAAAGTTCAGGGAGGTGGAGTCGAACCACCAGCTTCTCGGTTCAGAGCCGAGCCTTCTACCAATTGAAGTATCCCTGAGTGTTTTTCAAAAGTCGCGGCGCAAAGCTCCGCCCGTACGCCGAGTGGCGCTAGCGGATAAAATGAAGCGAAGCTCCATCCGCCCACGGGTGAGTGATATTTCAAAAGTCGCGGAGCCCCGCTCCGCGCGGACGCCGAGTGGCGGTGGGCGGATAAAATGGAGCGAAGCTCCATCCGCCCACGGGTGAGTGATATTTCAAAAGTCGCGGAGCCCCGCTCCACGCGGACGCCGAGTGGCGGTGGGCGGATACAATGGGCGCAGCCCATCCGCCCACGGCTGAGGAGGCGTAGCCGACGAAGTCGAGCCACGACAAAGTCCGTTGGGGCAGGCCGTAGGCCGTGGGGGCAAAGCCCCCATGAAAAAAACGACGAACCCGAGCCACGACAAAGTCCGTGGGGGCAGGCCGCGAGGCCGTGGGGGCGAAGCCCCCATAAAAATTGAACGTACGGGAATCGAACCCGTGTCTCCGGCGCCACAGACCGGCGTGTTGGCCACTGCCACTAACGTCCAAATAAGCAGATGAAAAATGGTCTGGATGGCCGGACTCGAACCGGCGACCTCCTGGTCCCAAACCAGGCACTCTGCCAAACTGAGCTACATCTAGAAATGGTCTCGACGGCCAGATTTGATGGCCTGACGACAGGCCACTTACTGACGCTTCCTGGACCCGAACTAGGCGCTCTGCCAAGCTGAGCTACGTCGAGATGTATGAGAGCTTCGCCTTCTCAGCGGCCAGGGGCAATCCTGTCTTGCTCCCTGGGAGCGCCGGCTTCTAGCCGGCACGGGGCAATCCTGTCTTGCGGTCCGGATTGCATGAATCGTGAATGAACGACAGCAAAACTGATTGCCCCTGGCCGGCTAGAAGCCGGCGCTCCCGGGGAGCAAGACGCGCCATCGCTGCACGATGACACGGAAAAAAACACAACGAATGCTTTGCGCTGAGCTAGCCGAAAAAAGTCCGTGCCGCTGGAATCGAACCAGCGATCTTCCACTTATCAGGCGGATGCTCTGCCACTGAGCCAGGCACGGAGATGATGAACGACAGGTATGGAGTTGTGAAAGATGGCCGAGGCAGCTTGCGCGAAACCGCGGCCAGAAACGAAAGCGGCCTCCGGGGATTTCCCCGGAGGCCGCTGTGAAGGTCGATTGGTGGGTGTGGCGCTAGTCGCCTGACTCGTTCATCCCACTCTTGTCGACCATCGCAGAGGCCCCCGATGCACCTGGAAATTCCCGGTGATTCGCTTGGTAGGGCTGCGGAATGACGACGATGAACGCGAGCATGATGGCGCAGAGTAGTAACAAAGTTTCCATGTCAACAGTCTGCGTGATCGCCCTGGAGTCGTGGCCACCAGCCCTACATTCCCGCCCACATGCGGACACTGGCGCTGCCCGATCTTCTACGCGGTCTCATCTTTCAACGCGGCTGGTCGATCACTGCTGCCGCGCATGCTGCCGGCATCAGTCCGCTGGCGGTGGATCGTTGGTGCAAGGAACAGACCTCCGCCGCGACCACCTGGCTGCGATTGATCGCTGGGTTCCGGGCGCAGGTGGTGATCGTGCGTGGAGGGGACGTGTGGTCGGTGCAAGTACCCACGGTCGCATCGCAGGCGCGTGAACGTGAACGGAAGACCTGGCGGCACCGTCGTTTCGTCCACTACCTGCACGCCATCGCCGTGCAGAATGACAAACTCAAACGCAGCGAACGCGAGCAGCGCGCCCGCACCTACGTCGCCAACGAGGAAGCCCGCATCGTCGCCAGTATCGAGGAAGCCCGTCGACGCATGACCACGGTGCTGCTCGCCGGAGAACTCGTCGGCATGCGCCCGGCGCTGCAAGCGCTGGCGCGTGCGGCGAACCTCTCCGCTGATGAACTGTCCTTCGCGTCCGGCGTCGGTTGTGATGCGACCGGCAAGGCGCTGATCCTTGCCGCCGATGGCCGGTTGATGCCGCTGCGTCGTCTGCTCGCTGCGCTCGATGCGCGCCTGGAACTGCACCTGCCCTCCGGTGCACGGGTGGTGATCGCCCGCTGTGATGCCACCGCCTACGAGCACACCTCATCGGCCAACTCCGCTACCACCACACGCACGACGCGCAGCATCCGTCAAGACCGCGCCCAACACGATGGCTCCGCCAGCCGCAGCCGCCTTGATCGCGACGAGGTCCTGCGCCTGTACGACGCCGGCCTGCCGATCACCCAGATCGCCAGTAGCGCCGGCATCAGCCGTCAACGTGTCCACGCGATCGCCAAGTCCGCCGGTCGGACGTTGCGCCGCGTGGTGGTGGCCGCGGCCCGTTCGCGTGAGGCGGCTGAGATTCTCGCCTGACCTGAGTAGTCTTCGCTTTCC
>JACDEI010000006.1:0-1128 GCA_013816485.1 Planctomycetota bacterium | reverse complement strand
AGCGAAGACCCCGCCAACACACCCGGACCACGGTTTCAGCCACGTGCCGCACTGCGCGCCGACCCCGGTGTCATGCTGGTCAACTTGCGGAACCAGCGGCAAAAATACGCCGCGTCGCGCATGCCGCACTGCCGCGCCACCGCCGCCATGGTCTCGTCGGTGTTGGCCAGGAGCGCCTGCGCCTCACGCAACCGCACCTCGGTCAGGTGTGCGATCAGCGTCTGGCCGGTCAGTTCGTGGAAGCGACGGCTGAGCGTGCCACGGTGGCAATCCAGGCGGCGGGCGAGGTCCTTGGCTGACAACTCTGGATCAGCGAACTCCTGCGCGATCAGATCGCGCACGCGGCTGACCAGATCACTCGGCGGCGGCGCGCGCACCGCGTCGGCGAGGCGGTACCACTCGGCCATCGCCATCAGGCTCGACTGCCGTCGTCCCGCGGGCGAGGAGTCCGCCAGGCTCTGCGTCATCGCTTTGATGCGCTGCCGCGACGGCGGCGGGATGGTGTAGATCCCAGGACGCAGCCCCAGCTCCAGCACGAACGCCTCGGCGAACGGTCCGTCGACGGTGAACCAGCAGAAGCGGTTGACCGACGCATCAGCCCAGAAACGGTGCGGGATGGTCGGCAGGTAGATCGCCACTTGGCCGGGTCCGAAGGGCAAACGTTGGCCATCGACCTCCATCGACGCCGCGCCCGACAGCACCCACTTCGCCATCACCAGGCGCTGCGACCAACTCGGCCCGAATCGTCCAGCGGTGAGTGTGCAGTGGAACGCCGTGCGCAATGCCACCAACACACCACCTGGATGCAGATCACGCCGACGTTCGCCATGGAATCCGGCCAAGCGGCGCGCCCGTGGTTCGTTGGCAAGGGGGTCGTTCATGGGCGCATTCCGGACATCACGCACGAGCGCGATGCGGGGAATCTCTGGCACAGAACGTTTGGGGCTAGTGGCCACACCGCCTGGAAGGCAGATCAAACCGCAGAGGGCGCAGATGGCGCAGAGGGCGCAGAGGACGCAGAGGACGTAGAGGGCGCAGAGTTGGGAGTGACGGAAGGACAACCCGAAGGAGGACCACGTGCGCGCGCTTGCGAATCGCTCTGCGCCCTCTGCGTCCTCTGTAGCACCA
>JACDEI010000059.1 GCA_013816485.1 Planctomycetota bacterium | reverse complement strand
GCGCGGACACGGCACGAAGCTCAGGCCGTTGTCTTCATGGTCGCGCGCCCGCCAACCGCAGGCGGCGGAGCAGATGGTGTCGAACAGCGAGCCATGCAGATGCACCACCGGATCGACGCCGGCGCGCTCCAGCAGATCGTCTTCGTTGGTGGTGGCGACCATCACCTGACCGCCGGGATAATGTTTCTGTAACAGGGCGAGACTGCGTTGGCCTGGATGTGGTTCCGCCTCCGCCACGGCCATGCGCCGCTCGCGGTACCAGTCCCACACCAGATCGGGAGCCCGTTTGAAACCGTCGAGCGACGCGAGGTCCTCGGCCTTGTATTCGTTCCACAGGCCACCGGCGCCACGGAAGGTCGCCACGCCGGCGTCGGCCGACAACCCGGCACCGGTCAACACCAACAGCCGCCGACAGCCGGCCAGCGCCTTGGCGGCGTCCGTGACTTTCGCCCCTTTGTCGAAGCGGCCGCTCATGGGCGTATTTCGTACTGGTCAGCGGTGGGCCACGCAAGACAACGCGCGCCATGCCTGCTGAACGTGATTTTTCCGACTGCGACTCCTTCCTCGCAGAAACCAAGGCCAACGGCCTTACCACCGTAGTACTTGCCTGGCAGCAGGAATACGGCCAGGACCTCGCCGCACCTGGGGTGGTCTACGAGCGCCTCGCCCAGTTCTGGCTGATCGCCTACCACAAGGCCACCAGCACCATCCTGCGCTGTCATCAGACCGGCGATGCCGAGGTGCGTGCACAGATGGCCACGCGCCTGCGCACTGCCGGCTTCACCGTCGAGGAACGCGACCGCAACGAGGTGAAGTTCCGTAAACGCTGAGCAGGTCACGCGGTGCGGCGTGCACCCGGCTTTACTCCACCGTCACCGATTTCGCCAGATTACGCGGCTGATCGACATCGCAGTCACGCCGACGCGCAACGTGGTAGGCATAGCGTTGCAGCGGCAGGACCGAGAGGATCGGTTGCAGCAGGTCGTCGTGCGCCTGACGCACACCGAACAGGTGGTCGCTGAGGTCGCGCAGATGCTGATCGTCCTTCTGCCCGACGGTAATGATGCGGCCGGAACGCGCGCGCACTTCTTGCAGGTTCGACAGCATCTTCTCGTACATCGCGTCCTTCGGCACCATACACACCACCGGCAGATGGCTGGTCACCAGGGCGATGGGGCCGTGTTTGAATTCGCCCGCGGGGTAGCCGATGGCGTGGACGTAGGCGATCTCTTTGAGCTTCAGCGCGCCTTCGAGCGCGGTCGGGTGTTCGCCACCGCGGCCGAGGAAAACCGTCGCCTGCGCCGAGGCGAAGAGGTCGGCGGCTTCGCACACTTCCTCTTCGGTCTCGCGCAGCGTCGCCGCGACCTGCTCCGGCAACGCGCGCGCAGCGGCGATGGCTTGTTGCTCGGCCTCAGGCGTCAGCAGGCCCTTGGCCTTCGCCACCTGGAGCGCGAAGAGGTAGAGCGCCAGCACCTGCGCGGTGTAGGCCTTGGTGCTGGCGACGCCGATTTCTGGCCCGGCGAGCAGCGGCATCACGCCGTTGGACTCGCGCGCGATGGTCGAGGTCACCACGTTCACCAGCGCCACCACCGGGATGAACTTGGCGCGCGCCAGACGCAGGCCCGCGAGCGTGTCGGCAGTTTCACCCGACTGGCTGATCGCCACCACCAGCGTGCCGCCGGAGGCCACCGGATTGCGGTAACGGTACTCGCTGGAGATGTCGACTTCGACGTGGATGCGCGCGAGTTGTTCGAGGAAACGTTTGCCGAGCAGCGCCGCGTGCCAGCTGGTGCCAGCAGCAAGGAACACCACGTGGTTCACCGCCTTGAGGTCGAGCCCCAGGTCCGGCTCGACGATTTCCACCCCGCTCGCACCGGTGCGCAGGCGGCTTTCGAGCAGACGCGCGAGCACCGTCGGTTGTTCGGCGATCTCCTTGGCCATGAAGCTGTCGAAGCTGCCTTTCGACACCGCTTCGGCAGTGACTTCGATGGGCTTGAATTTCGCCTCTACCGGCACCCCGGCAAAGGTGCTGATCGCCACGCCGGCATCGCTGAGATCGGCGAGGTGACCATCCTCCAGAAAACACACCTGCTGCGCATGCGGCAGCAGCGCCGGCGCGTCGCTGGCGATCATCAGTTCGCGTGCGGCGGTGGAACCGCCCTTGGTAAAGACCTCGGTGCGGCCTTCACGGTTCGGCTCCGCCGGATCGTAGGCTTTGCCCTTGCCGATGATCAGCGGCGACCCCTGGCGCACGGCGATGATGCGACGCGGCTGGTCGGCGAACACCACGGCGAAAGCGAAGCTGCCTTCAAGACGCGCCACCGCCGCACGCACTGCCGCAAGCGGATCACCGCCTGCGCGGTAGAGCGTGCTGATGAGTTGCGGGATGACCTCGGTGTCGGTCTCGCTGACAAAGATGCCGCCCTGGTCCTTGAGTGCGCGACGCAGTGGTTCGTGATTCTCGATGATGCCGTTGTGCACCACCGCCACGCGGCCATCGGTGCTCAGGTGGGGATGGGAGTTGGCTTCCGTGGGTGGGCCGTGCGTCGCCCAGCGGGTGTGGGCGATTCCGCAGTGCCCGCTCAACGGCTGGGCTTCGAGCTTGTCCGCCAGGTGCTTGAGCTTGCCCGCCGCTTTGCGCAGGTGGATTTCGCCCTCGCTCATCACCGCCATGCCAGCCGAGTCATAGCCGCGGTATTTCAGGCGTTCGAGCGCCACGATCAGGACCGAATCAGCCGTCTTGGGGCCGAGGTAGCCGGCGATTCCGCACATCAGGCGTTCTCCAGGCGCGCAGCGTATGGAGCAGGTCGTATTCGCCAATGTGGCGTCCGGGGTCCGGGGTCCGGGGTCTCGTTGCTGCGGATCCGTGCGGCATCACGGGGTTGCCGACGGCAGGCTGTCATCACCATCCGCGCCACCACAGGCGTTCGTACGGGCAGGGTCGTCGACCCCGGACCCCGGACCCCGGACTCCGGACGGAAGCACCCATGCCCAACGAACTCGCCAAAGAATCCTCGCCGTATTTGAAGCAGCACGCCGACAACCCGGTGAACTGGGTCGCGTGGTCGCCAGCGGCCTTCGCCGAGGCGAAGAAACGCGACGTGCCGGTGTTGATCTCGATCGGCTACTCGACCTGCCACTGGTGCCACGTGATGGCGCACGAGTCGTTCGAAGATGGCGTGACCGCGTCGCAGATGAACGCCAACTACGTGTGCATCAAAGTCGACCGCGAGGAACACCCGGAGGTCGACGCCATCTACATGGACGCGGTGCAGGCGCTCACCGGCCACGGCGGCTGGCCGCTCAATGCTTTCGCCGACCACGAGGGCCGGCCGTTCTACGCCTGCACTTACCTACCGACGCCCAACTGGCGGCAACTGCTCACCCACCTGTCTGAGATCTGGAACACCGACCGCGCCAAGATCGCCACCGCGGCCAAGGACATCACCGCGCACCTGACGCGCGACGAAGTCGTCGCCGGCAAGATGCCGCAGGATGCCTGGACGTTGCTCGATCGCGGACTCGAACGCTCCTACGACCGCACCCATCCTGGGTACGCCTACGGCCCGCAGCAGGCGCCGAAGTTCCCGGCGAGCCAACTGCTACCGCTGCTGCTGCATAGTGGACGGCAGACCTGGATCGACCAGGCGGCCAAGGTCCTCGAAGCGATGCAAGACGCCGGCATCCACGACCGCGTCGGCGGCGGCTTTCACCGTTACAGCGTCGATCGCAAGTGGCGTCTGCCGCACTTCGAGAAGATGCTCTACGACAATGCGCAGCTCATCGCGACCTACGCACGTGCCGGGGTGCAGCTCGCACGCCCAGATTTCCTGCGCACGGCGGTGAACGCTGGCGACTACTTGCTGCGTGATCTGCGGGTCAGTGGTGATGGGAAGTTCCAGGGCTACGCCGCCGCTGAGGACGCCGACGATCCGGGCGGTGAAGGTAGCTTCTATGCCTGGAGTCCCGCGCAGCTCACCGCCACCGTCGGCGAAGCCGCGGGCAAGACCCTGATGACGCAGTGGGACATCATCGCCGGCCACGCCGAGCATGGTCCGAGCGGACACTCCGAACCGGTGGTCACGCACATCCCGCATCCGCGCGGCACGACCATGGAGTCGTTGGCACCGAACGGCGATGTCCAGGCGATGCGCACCTCGTGGGAACCGCATCTGCCGACCCTGCGCGCTGCCCGTACCATGCGTCCACGCCCAGGACGCGACGACAAGGTGCTAACCGATCAGAACGGCCTGGCGCTCGAAGCCTTCGCTGCGCTCGGACGTTGGAGCGGAAAAGACAGCGGTGAGGAACGGTTCATCACCGCGTGCCGTGAACTCGCCGTGATCGTGATGGCACGCCACGGCGCCAATGGCCTCACACGCACCGATCGTCTACCGGCCTTCATCACCGACTACGGTTCTGCGCTGACCGGACTGACCGCTGCCTTCGATCTCCTCGGCGATCCGACGCTGATCGATGCCGCGATCCGCATCGCCGACGAAGCGGTGGCAAAACTCCGCGCCGAGGACGGTGGCTTCTACGTCACACCGGTCGGGCGCGACGATCTGGTACGCCGTGGCCGCGAACAGACCGACAACGCCTGGCCGTCGGGACAGAACGCGTTGGCACTCGGCTTCGTCCGCCTGTGGAATCTCACCGGCGCAACCAAATGGAAGGAACTCGCCGAAGGCGTGTTCAACACCGCTGCCGGCATCGTCTCGCAGGCCCCCTCCGCCTGTTCGACCTTGCTGACCGCATGGCTGCAGCTCAGCCGTGGTCACCTGACCGCGGTGATCGCCGGTGATCCGGCCTTGGCGCAGACGCGTGACCTGCTCGCTGCCTGCCGCCGCAGCGTGATCCCTGGATTGACCGTCGTGCCGATCGCCACCTGTCGCGACCGCACGTGGGACTGCCTCGAAGGACGCAAGGACCTGAGCGAACCGCAGGCGCTGATCTGCCTGGGCACCACCTGTCTTGCGCCGGCGAAGACCGTCGCCGACGTGCAGGAACGTTTGGCGACCGCGGCGAAGCAGATCGCGGCGGTGTGATAGCCAACACCCTCGCCCGCCGGCGGTATTGCTGAGCGCAGGAGAGCATCATGCGCAGGCACCTCGGACATCTCGTCGTCCTCATGTCGTGCATCGGCCTCCTGTGCGCCGAAGACCTGCGCACCACCACACTTTTCACCGCCGGCCAGGGCGGCTATGTCGGCTACCGCATCCCGGTGATCGCTGCGACTGCGGGCGGCACGCTGCTGAGCGTGTGCGAAGCGCGCAAGGATGGTTTCGGCGATTGGGCGGCGATCGATCTGCTGATGCGCCGCAGCACCGATGATGGCGCGACGTGGAGCGAGCCGGTGATCCTGGCCAAGGCCGGTGAACCGGGAACGGCGCTGGCGCACAACGCCGTGCTGATCCCCGCTGCCGGTCGCAGCGTGCACCTGCTCTACTGCAGCGGCTATGACCGCTGTTTCCATCGCCGTAGCGATGACGACGGCGCGACCTTCGCTGCGCCGGTGGAGATCACCGCGGCGTTCGCCGCGCTCAAACCACAGTACGCCTGGAACGTTATCGCCACCGGCCCCGGCCACGGCACACGCCTGCGCAGCGGACGGCTGGTGGTACCGTGCTGGTTGTCGACCGGTGGGAAGAAACACCGGCCCTCGGTGGTGACCTCGCTGGTCAGCGACGACGATGGGGCGACCTGGACGTGCGGTGAGATCCTGCCGACGACAGCGCCCAATCCGAGCGAGACCGTGGCGGTCGAACTCACCAACGGCGAGGTGCTGTTCAACCTGCGCAGCGAATCACCCGGGCAGCGCCGCTTGGTGACGCGCAGTCGTGATGGCGCAGCGGGCTGGTCGCCGCTCGTCCCCGATCAGGCACTGCTCGAACCGGTGTGCATGGCCGGGCTGATCCGCCTCGACGAAGGCGCAGGCACCGGGCGCATCGCCTTCGCCAATCCCGACTGCCTGACCTGGAAGGACGGTAAGCCCGGGGTGTCGCGTGAACGACGCAACCTCACCATCCGCCTGAGCGACGACGACGCCAAGACCTGGACACACGCACGCGTCATCGAACCCGGCGCGGCCGGTTACTGCGATCTCGCCGCCACCCCAGGTGGGGTGATCTGGTGCTTCTACGAATGTGGTGCGCTCAAGGGCAACATCTACCACACCAGCGAACTGCGCGTCGCGCGTTTCACCACCGCGTGGGTCGAGGCCGGCCAGCGCATGCCGTTGCTCCCGCCCGGTGCGACCCCCTGATCACCGAAGGCCGCCGGCCCTGGGACCAGTCATCTACGTCGTGCGCTTGCCGGATACCCGCGAGGTGCTGCGTGTCACCAGTTCGATCGGCAGTTGCACGGATGCCACGGTCGAAACCTTCTGCGCGGCATCACCACGACCGAGCAAGGTCGCAATCGAACGCGCGGCCCAGCCGCCGAACTCGTCCATCGGCTGACGGATGGTCGACAGGCCGATGACATCCATCAGCGGCTGGTCGTCGAAGCCGATCAGTTGCACGTCTTCCGGTACGCGCCGGCCGCGGGAACGGATTTCCTGCAGAGCACCGACCGCAAGCATGTCGTTGACGCACACCAGGGCATCGATGTCCGGATGGCCATCGAGCAGCATGGCCGCAGCCGCACGACCCGCGTCGATGGTGACCACGTCGGCTCGCACCTGTGGTGCGGCGGCACCAGCGACCGCGGTGAAACCCTCTTCGCGTTGACGGAAGGCCAGCGCACGTGACGGACCGGTGATGAGCGCCGGACGTTGCGCCCCGCCATCGATCAGGTGTTGGGTCGCGACCTTGCCCGCCTCGACGTTGTCGACGGTGAGCGCTGGAGCGCCGACCTGCGGGTAGTCGACACACACCAGCGGCACGCCGATGCGTTCGAGTTCGGCCAAGCGCGATGGACGCACGCCCATCGACAGCAGCACCAGACCTTCGCACGCGCGTTCAGCGACGATGCGGTCGAGCACGCGGTTCTTGTGATCACGATCCTGGATGTTGTAGAGCACCAGGTCGATGTCGGCAGCGGTGAGCGCGGCAGAGAGCGGTGCCGACACCGCGTAATAGAAACTCGCGGAGAAGAACGGCATCAGCGCGGCGACGCGCGGGCGGTTCACGCCACCAACGGCCAGCCGGCGCGCCGCACGATTGGGGCGGAAATCCAGATCCTTCATCGCCTGCTGCACCGCGGTGCGCGTTGCATCAGCCACGCGATCGCTGCCGTTGAGCACGCGACTAACAGTCGCGATGCCGACGCCAGCACGTTTGGCAATGTCGTAAATGGTGGGCGGCAAGGTCATCAGGAAGCGCTTTCGTAGGGCACGCACCCATCTGCTCAAGGGTCGGCGGGATGCACCGGTTCCCGGTCTGTCACCTGCGCAACGCGATAAGACAACTCTTAGCTTAGGCGCTGTCTGGAAAGGCGGGGCGGACATGGAGGACCGGAGGACCGGAGGAAGACAGAGCTGCGGAACCTCGGATGTTCACCGACACTTCGTTTCTCGCCTCTCTCCGGTTCTCCGGTCCTCCATGTGAATTTCGGTCTTTCAAGACAGCTTCTTAGGCACCGATCAGCCCTCTGGCGTCACGTCCGCTGAGCGCGAAAACGCCGGCAGACATGCGGCGATCGTCATCCCGGTGGCTCTGCATCAGATCACCGGCGGCCGCCACCGGCAGTCCCGCGGCGGCAAGCACATTGGTCACCGCCGCGCTCTGTACCCCAGGCGCATGAGCGCACAATACCACCACACCATCAAGTGCCAGCACGCCCGCCAACAGCTCAGCGAGGCGCTGGAAATGCTCTTCGATGCGCCACATCTGATCCTTCTCCTTGCCGTGTCCCCAGGCCGGCGGATCGGCGCAGATGACATCGTACTTGAAGCCCTTGCGCTGACTGTGTTCCAGGAACGCCATGCAGTCCTCGTGCACCCAGCGCACGCTGCCAGTACCCAGGTCACTCGCATCCGCCGACGACTTGCCCCAGGTGAGCACGCCCTTGGCGCTGTCGACGTGGAAGACCTCGGCCCCGGCAGCGGCCATCGCCAATGATGCCGCACCGGTGTAACCGAACAGGTTGAGTCCCTTGCAGCGTCCGCGTGCGGCGACCGCGCGATGCAGCAACCGCCACACCGGTTCCTGCTCCGGAAAGATGCCGCAATGACCGAAGCTGGTGAAACGCAGGATGAGGTTTAATCGGCGACCGCCGATCTCATACGGCAGGCGCAGTTCCCCAGGATCCTTGCCCTTCCAGACCCAGTTGCCGCCGCCGTCCGCACGGCGCTCGACCCGACCGACGGCTTTGCCCCACGCGCCGGGATCCAGTCGTGGACGCCACAACGGCGCGGGCGACGCACGGTCCACCAGCACGCCGGCGATTTCCTCCAGCTTGCGCCCATCGCCACTGTCGATGAGGGCGTATCCTGGGAACGGTGCGGCGATCAGGTCGGTCATGGTGTCTGGTGTGCTCGCAATAGAAGTGGATACCAAAGTCCGGACACCGCAAGCAGAGCGGATCGCATGATTCCCTGCGAGACGACATCGCCTTCCTGCGGGTAAAACATGGCAACGGCGAGGGATTGCCTTGAAACGACAACTCATCCATGATCGCAAGGATGAGCTTGAGCTATTTCGGTTGGCAGGACCTGGAACGGCATGGATCTCACGTCCCGCTCCTGCTCATGCCCAGACGGAAGGAGATGGTCGATCCCGCGTGGCTGTCCAGACACCTGGATATCCACCACCTGCTTGGAGATCCTTACTCGCCCACCCCTCGTCTGCTCGCGGAGATCTGCTCGGATCTCCACCTGCTGCCGACCCATGGCTTGCAGGCGCTTTCAATCACGAACGTGGCTGAAGCCGTCAGCCATGCTATCGAGCGCCGGATGCTGTGGTTTGCCAAGGTCCCAGCGCAACGGTGGCCGGAGGTCCGGCAACGATTGATGGCCCAGCACGCGACCGAACACCAGAGCAGCGGTTCGGGTCGGGAGGTGGCGAAAACGGAACCATCACCGGCGGCGACAACACGCGCGGTGAGCAGAATACCGACCCAGACACCGGCCACACCTCCTCCCCAGACTCCGTCAGACCTGGCGCGTCACCGGGCGACTCGCCCGCACAGCGGCAAGCGCGGGAGCAGGTCGCACGAGACTTCTATGCCAACAACTGCCCGACCTTCAGTCGCAGCGACATCGACAGCCACGTCAACTGCGTAGACTTGTCTCACCCGGTGGCGGTGGTCGACATTCCGCCGAACGGTGGCGGGCCGCATGGCGAGCACCTCTGGCAGCATTCCTTTCCAGGGAAGACCGGACAGTATTTCGCCCATGACAGCGTCACCACCGCGCCGCAGTTGGGTGCCCGTTCGATCGTCCTGGTTCCCGGCAACAACACCACGCCACCACGCATCACGCCGCGGCAACAGGTCCGTTACCGGGCCGACCGGGCAACGCCGGTATCCGGACTGCGCAGCACCGCAGCGCCGGCGCTCGACACCTGGTCGACGTCCGGCCAGCCCCAGCAGACCCCCGGTGGTGGGATCCAGATAATGATCCCAAAGAGCCAGCACGCGAAACTCACGAAAGAAAACCCCTGACCATGCGCCCAGACCTCATTACCAGCCGCCGGGTCTTCGCCACGGTCCTGACCCAGGCGGTGGAACGTGCCAAGGCGTTGCAGGCGCTCGACCCCACCTGGAGCCTGAGCGCCGAGATCCTGCGGCAGCTCGACCTCGTCGGCAGCGTGATCCGGAGCCGGCGCATCCCGACCGCCCAAGAGAAGTCGTCGATCGACCTCGGTCCCCTCGCTGTGCGCAACCTCGACGACTCCGACGATGAGTTCTCCACCCTTCTCAAGGAGATCTATTTCCACTTCAAGCACTACGAGGAGCTGCCGCCCTAGCGGGCTGCCAGCTGCGAGCCAAGCGGTTCACCAGTCGGTTGGTTCGTGGCGTAATCGTTGGATATAGCGGAATGTCCCGACCATGTTGCGTGCGTGGGTCTGGGACTGGTGACCGCCGGGATAGTTCTCATGCACCGGGTTGAATGGGCGCCATTGGTAATGATCGGGTCGCTGTTCGTTGTCGATGCACTGGTAGGTCGCGCCGCCGACTGCTGGGCTCCATTCGACTTCGTACCACATGATGGCCTCCTGGTTGCGCAGATCGAGCCACAGCGGTTCGTCGTCGCCGAACTGCTGGCGGTCGGTGAGCGACATGTCCGTCCAGCGGCGGAAGCCCTGAGTCGCACCGGCACCACAGGTGATGATGAAGCGCGCCGGACCACTGCGGTGGACGCGGAACCATGCCATGCCGGTGGAGTTCATGCGTGGGCGTGGATCTCCGTGCACATAGTCGCTCGTCGGATCGATCAACCCGCGGTCGAAGTTCTGATCGTTGACTGCACTGCCGGCACCGCCTGGGGTCCAGTAGTTCACCACCGCCGGCTGCGGATCGGGATAACGCAGGTAGGGCATGGCGAAGTCGGGGTGGGACGGTTCACGTTCGATGGGATTGAACACCGCATCAGCCGCGATCGCGTACGGCGTACGATGCCACACCCACATCGGGAAACGGGCGCTGGTGCCCACCGGAAAATTGATGCTACGTGGTCCGTCCTCTGGCCGCACCGCGGGCGTTCGCCCAGTGTTGGGATCCAAGCTGCGGGTCTTCGGCCCTTCCAGACCATCACGGACATCAACCCAGCCGAAGGCCTCGCGTTCGCCCGGTCCGACCTCCCAGCCCATACGTGAGGCCTCCTGGATGTAATTGCAGCCGGCCACCAGCATGATACGCGCCTGCACGTCGGCGATGATCTGCCTGCTCTCATCCGCGTCAGCGCGCATGCGTACCAGGAAGGTCAGACTGAGGCTGGCGATCAGCGCGCTCATGCCGGCAACGATAATCAGGATGGTGCCACGACGTGCTGTTCCGGCGGGTCCAGGGGCGCAGCCATTGGCGGGGCGTAGCGGGGCAGCGCCCCGCGAACAAAAATCCCCCGAGCGCGCCTGCGCGCGCGAGCGGGGACCGGCTTGATTGCGCACAGCGCAAAACCCAGGCGCAGCCGGGGTCGCAACAGGCCGATCTCCGCGCAGCGGAGACATGCGCAGCATGCGAGCCGCGCAGCGGCGAAGTCGGAATGAGGCGCAAGCCGAGTAATTCATGGGTGATCCAGACTGGCTTCGCCGGGCTGCGCCCAGCCACCCAATGGGCTGCGTTGCTGACGGGCGCCGCGTAGCGAGGTGCTGATGGTGGTGAAGCTCAGGAAGGTCTGCTGCCCGGTGAGTGGCGACACCCATCCGATGCGCAGCAGGGTGACGAAGCGTGAATTACTCAGATAGCGCATGCTCTGGAGCGTGAGGTCGGGCCAATGCGTGGGCTTCCCGTGTTCGAGCAGCGGACGACTGATGACGGTCTTGGCCGTCAGATCCTGGATCCCGTGGTTTCCCGCGTCACGACGCCCGGCCGCGCCGACACGATCGGTGGCCCATGAGCGGAACTGCGCCGCGACCAGTTGTTCGTTGGTCAGGCGATCGGTACCGGCAGCGGTGTGACGCGACGCCGGCACCACCGGGTAGGTCGAGTCACGGGTGTGGCGGTAGATGCCACGCGCCCAGGCGGTGCCGCCGTCGTCGTTGGCGAAACGCCACTGCACACCGCCACCTTCACCGCTTGGATCGCACCACTCGCGCGACATGCGCTGATCGTCGTCGTCGCCGGTGCCGAAGGTGTTGTCGCCACCCGGATCACCGACCGTGCTGTAGATGGCGTTGGCCGGCATGTACTCGACCGCACCGTAATAACCCATGGTATTCTTCAGGTGTTCGAGCTGGTTGCCATACCAGGTGCGCAGTGGAGTGACCGAGCCGTTGAACGGCACGCCAATCCCTGTCCCACCGGCATGCATGCTTCTGTTGAGCAAGGGTGAGGTCTTGTTGTGGCTGAACAATTCGTAGTGCCCGAACACATGACCGCTGTGCTGGCCCTGCTCCACTAAGTTGCCGTTGAACCACGCGCGTGCGTCGTTCGCCGGCCACGTATACGCGGGATTCCAGCCACGTTCACTGTCGGTGCCGAGCGTGCCACCGCGGGGGAAGGTGCGTGCATCGAAGGGCGCAAACGGCCCACCACGTTTCAACGGCTGATAATCTGCGAACCAGCGCAGACGTTGATTGCGACTGTCATCGGGATCATCCCACGCCAACCACCAGTCGGCATCCTGCGTCGCCGCGAAGTAGCCGGCGCGCAGCAGGCTGTTCTCCAACGCTAGGCGGTTCGACAACGTCACGCTCTGCGACGCGGCGCGAAATCCCGCCGTCGCGGTGTAGACGATCAACATGCCGAGGGTGATGGCGATCAGCAGTTCGATGAGGGTGAAGGCCCTCGACCACCGAACCCTCATGGTACCGCTTCCATCGATGTTCATGGGTAAATCCTTTTCGCGCAGAGGTGTTCAACGCAACGAAGCGGGAACGCGCAGGTCGTAGAAATTGAAACGTGCAACACTGGACGCACGCAGACGCACGGAACTCGGCACCGGTCCGCGATCGAGCTTCAGATTGAAATTGCGATCGGCACCGAAGAGACCAATGAAGGCCTGTTTGTGATTCGGTCCACCCCGACCAGTCTGGTCATAACGGCTGTTGCCATTGCCGATATTTTCACCGTTCGTGGTACGGCCACCGCCATCAGAGCCGATGATCTTGGTGCGCACATCAAAGCCGTCGGGGCGACCATCCATCGATTCGGTAAAGGCCAGGGACTTTTCCGGATTGCGGTAGATGTACTGCTGCCAGTCGAAGAACGGCGGATTGCGCATCAGGTCGGAGAACGGCGCGGGCGTGCCACCCGGCGCACGTGGCGCACCGCGGGGATAACGCGCGGCATCGAGCGGCGCGCTCGGCGCGGTCTCGACATCGGCATAGGACTGCCAGTCGACCACCCAAAACACCAGTTGCCGGCAACGCTCGTCTGGACTGAACGGCTTGGTCAAAGTGAAATGCGCGGGGTTGCCCCAGTGCGTGGTGTTGGGCAGCGCGGTGCTGCCAGCCGTCGGCACCCAGGTCGGGCTGGTGCCGAGCACATCCTGGTTACTGAACTGGAAACTGCGCCCGATGTGGCGGATCGGCTGCGACGAGATCGGTTTCCACTGCTGCGCGGCGACGCCGCTGGCACCGAACAACGTTCCACTCACGGGCGCGGTGAAGAGATCGTACTCGATCAACGGATGATCCATCATGATCGCGCGCTGCAGCGGCCGCGGCACCGCCCAGTCGTAGGGATGACAGGCAGCGAACAGCGCGGTGAGGTTCATGGTGCTGGCATGCAGCGCCTGAATCACCGGCAGGGTCACGATGAAGGGATCCGAAGCCATGCCGCTCGCGCTCGGGTCGAAACCGCCATCGAGCGAGACACCGGTTTCCAGATCACTCTTGGTCACATAGGCGGACAAGCTGGCAGTGGCGTGTGCGAGGAAGCGCAGCGACTGAACCAGCTTCCAGCGATCGACCTCGGGCAGACCCGTGGGAAAGGCGGTGAGCACCGTCGTTGCACCATAGGTCAGCGGCGTGGTGCCCTTGCGTTTGCAGTACCACAACGCGGCCTGGCAGTAGCGCTTGGCACTATCGAGGGTGTGGGTGCGCTGATGGTCGCGGTAGCCGTATTCGGTGCCGCTGACGTTGCACCAGAACACCGGACGCATGTCGGGGTCGAAGGTATCTTCCCACAAGATGCCGCGTTTGCCGCCCCAGGTCTCCAGCGAGTTCGTCGGTTCGGAAAACCCGCGTTCCTGTCCGTGCGTGCCGTGACTCGGCGGCGACGGGAACGGCATGTAGTACGGCCACGACTTCTGCGGCAGGATCGGCACCGCGTTGCTCTGGGCATAGCCGGTGACGGCGAAGACCAGACGCTGGGCATCATTCGGCGGCACGGCGGACAGACCGGTGTCGCTGAAACCGGTCGCCGCCTGCGGCTGTGAATAGTAGAGGTAGCCCCCGTCCGCGAGCACCTGTTGGATCTCGTCGCCATCACTTTCCAGGCGACGGGCGATCTCCATGGGCAGCGGCATGATGCCGAAGCGGTACGACGCCAGCCGGCGTTCCAGATCGAAGGCCATGGTGCAACGGCTCGGTGAGACATCCCACGCGTTCGGCGCCTCGACTTCGAGCGATGGATTCGCCGTCGGGCAGGTGTTGTAAGCATCGATCATCTCCAGGGCCTTGGCGCTGGCGTAGACCTGGAAGCGCGCGAGCTGCTGCGCCTTGATGCCACTGGGGAAGACCATCACCGCGCTGATGACGCCGAAGGCCACAATCACCAACGAGATGGAGACTTCGAAGAGGGTCATGCCGGAGGATGACAACCGTCCGGAGTCCGGAGTCCGGAGTCCGGAGTCCATCACATTGCATTGCGCACGCTTACCCATCGATCGCTCCCGGCGGACGTATGGGAAAAAGCTGCGACGTCGGAATGATCTCCTGCGGCACACCCTTGGCCTGCCACCACAATTGGATGACGGTGCGTTCCTTGTCCTGGTAGTACTCGACCTCCAACGCGTGGCGGCGACCGGCATCAAGATCGACCTCAGCGCGGATCCAGCGCGGCTCGTAGACCCGCCAGTCTTCCATGATCAGCCGGCCATCGATCCGGATGCGTACGCCATCGTCGACCTGGCAGAGGATCACATGCCGTCCGGAGACCTTCGGCTGCAGTTGGCCGGTCCAGCGGATCGCAAACGTCGATGGTTTGATGCGCGGATCCGGCGAGCTGTCGCGACCGAAATTGAAGTAGAGATCGCGATCGATGCGACTGAACACCGGCTGGGTCATCTCGATGTCATTGAAGTACTGGCCGAACAAACCGGTGCCGACCGCGGCCGCATTGGCGCTGGCGACCACCGGAGTGGTTTCGCTGCGTAGCGGCCCAGTCGCTGCCACAGCGAGCTGTTGGCCACCGGCGACCTCGGCCACCACGCCATCACTGAGGCGGCGCACTTCCACCCGTCCACGTGCAACCGTAACGTTGGTACCGGTATCACGCAGGCTGAGCGACAACCGCGTACCAAGCACGGTCACCGCCGCATCATCACTGGTGATACGCAGCGGCGCGTCGACCGGCTGCGGCGCGACATCCGCATCCAGTCGTCCGGCAAGCAGACGTAGGCGTTTCCCCGCGCCCTCACGCTCGATCTGCACCCGCGTATCAGCGCCGCACACCAGCATCGTGCCATCGCGCCACAACAGACGCAGGCTGCTGTTGACGCCAATGGTCACCAGTTCGCCGCGACTGATGATCATCGCATCACGAACGGGATCCAAGCGGCCAGCGCGACTGGTGATCACCGTGCCACTGACCGCCACCACCTGGGCGTCGTCGCGGTCGCCCGCGGAACGGCCAGCGAACACCAGCACGATCACCACCGCAGCGACGGTCGCTGCCGCCCAGGTACCCTGCATCAGGGTGGTACGGTGTGAACGCGATGGCGCAGGACGGGCACGGCGATGTGAAGCGGTGCTCGACGACGGGCTGCGTGCACGACCGCTGGCGGCGCGAATCTGAGCGGTGGCAACCCGATCCTGCGCCGCTTGCAAGGGAGCGGTACGCAGTGCTGCCATCGCCCGTTGACCCGCCTGCGAGTGGCGAGCACCCAGCATACTGCGCAGCAGGCCATCGACCGCGCGACGACGGCCTTCCGTGTGATCATCGCCAGGCGACGTAGACGACAACAACAGCGGCGGAAGGTCGCTCATGCGTCCTCCAGACCCAGGCGTCGACCGATGCAGTCGCCAAGCACCTCACGCGCACGTTGCAACCGTTTGAGCACCGCCGCCAGGCTCTGGCCCAGTCGTTCGGCGATGTCGGCAGTGCGCTGACCGTCGAAGTAATGCAGACGGCAACAGTCGCGCATGGCGTCGGGCAACTGGTCGACACAGGTGCGCAGGGCGGCGACGCGATCGCTGAAGCCAACACCCGGTGTTTGTTCGATGGCGGTGAAGACCTCCTCCATGCCGGCGATGGTCGCGGGGCTGAGCACCGCCTCGCGGTTGCGTTGCCGCAAAGCGGCAAGCGCACGGTGGCGAGCGATGGTCCGCAGCCACGCCGGAAACGACTCATCACGTCGCAGAGCGGCGAGGTTGCGGAACCCGTCGATGAAGGCTTCCTGGCACACGTCCTCGACCAGGGCGTGGTCGTCGACGATGCCGCTGACGTAGGCCAGCACCATGGCTTGGTGTTCGCGCACCAAGATCTCATAGACATCGAGGCCGTTCATGGTGATCCAGAGCGAGGTTGACGGGATTTATGACCACAATTCTTTTCGCGCCGGAGCTGGTGACGACACGACGCTAAGGCTCCGGACAGTGTCCAGGTCGTACATCGCGATGGTGCTATGCAGTGCTATCGCTTAAAACGGAGCAACCCGCTGATGGCGGATACGCCACCAGCGGGTTGGGACATCAAAGCACGATGAAATCCGGCGTGTCGTTCTACCGCAACCACAGCACGCGGCGGGATACAACGTGACTACCTCCTCCGGTTTTCGGCCAGAGGGAGGATCCTGTCTCGCGACTTACTTGGTCGCGCCTTACTTGCTCGCGCCTTACTTGCTCGCGCCTTACTTGCTCGCGCCTTACTTGGTCGCGCCGATGACGCCCTGCGCAATGCGCGGACCAGCGTTGCCGGATGGCTGGGAGGTCAGGTCGTCCTCTTTGGCGTGGATGATCACGCTACGGCCGATCGCTGACATCTTGCCGCAGCACAGGCTCAGGTCCTTGGCCACCAGTTCGTAGTGCGCATTGCCCGCCGCGTCGGCAGTGAGGTTGCCCAGATCACCCGCGTGATGGTGCTCGGACTCTGGTCCGCCGTGGGGATGACCACCTGGATTGAAGTGACCACCAGCAGCCGAGCCGTCTTCCGCGCTGACGTCGCCGAACTCGTGGATGTGGAATGCATGTTTGCCGCCCGGCGTCAGGCCGCTGATCTTGGCGACGATGCGCACACCGGCCGGAACCTGGGTGAAGTGCACGGTGCCGGCGGCGACGTTGCCTTTGGTCGGCTGCATGACGGCGACCAGTGCGGCCGGCATCGCACAGGCCATCGCCGAATCGGCAGTGCCATGATCGTGGGGTTTGGCGGAGGCCGCGGTGATGGCACCGGCTCGTCCACCGGACGCGCCGGTTTCGCAGGAGGTGCAGCGTTCGCCATTGCAACCAGCGAGGGCGAAGATGGTGGCGGTCAGCAGGCCGGCGGTGGTGAGGAGACGCATGTGGTGTCCTTTTTGTTTGGAATGGGCTGGGGGTGGTTGGTGTGCTGAGTGACAATGACGGTGCGAAAATGAGGGATGGATCAGACGTCCAGCGGCGGTTTCTCGCCGAGGTAAGTCAGGCGGTAGAGATCCTTGCGGCGATCAATCCAGGTGCGTACCGCCCCGGCGGTGCGCATGCGCCGCACCAGACCGATATCGAGATCGTGGACCACCATGGTCTCGACATTCGGCGTGGCCTCGGCCGCGATGCCGTCGCGTGAGAACGGTACGTCCGACGGGGTCAGGATGCACGATTGGGCGTAATGCACGTCGGCACCCTCGACCTGCGGCAGGTTGCCGCAAGCGCCAGAAAGGATGGTGTAGACATTGTTCTCGATGCAGCGCGCCTGTGCGCAGTAGCGCACCCGCAGGTAGCCAGAACGGATGTCGGTATTGAACGGCACAAAGATCATGTCCGCGCCCTTGGCCACCGCGATGCGCGCCAGCTCGGGGAACTCGATGTCATAACAAATCAGGATGGCGATGCGGCCACGATCGGTGTCGAAGACCTCGATGCGATCGCCGGCTTCAACCCCCCACCAGCGCTCTTCCGCTGGCGTGATGTGGATCTTGCGTTGGCGTTCAACGCTGCCGTCACGACGGAAGAGGTGCGCGATGTTGTAGAAATGTCCGTCCTCCATCGTCAGGTGGGTGCCGGCGATGATGTTGATGTTGTACTTGATCGCCAAGGCGTTGAACGTCTCAAGAAAGCGCGGGGTGAATTCGGAGAGACGACGTGCGGTCAAACCCGGGCGTGCCTCGGTCACCAACGCCTGCAACTGATTGGTCAGCAGTTCGGGGAACAACACAAAGTCGGCGTGGTATTCGGCGGCAGTGTCGACGAAGAACTCGCACTGGCGCGCGAACTCCTCATAACTGCTGATCGAGCGCATCTGATACTGCACCGACGATACTCGCACGGTGCCCTGCCACTGCGAACTGCCCGGGGGCACGTAGTGCGGATTGAGCCACTCCATGTTGACCGCGTGGCCGCAGGATTCCTTGTCGTTGGGCAGGTAGTCGTGCAGGACGTTCTGAATGACGAAGCCGTTGGACAACTGCGCGGTGATGACCGCGTCCTTGAGTTTCTTGGTCACCACCGCCTTGACGTAGTCCTCTGGCGTCATCTTCGCCGCGTGTTTGGCATACCCAGGCATGCGTCCGGCGATCAGGAAGTGCCGCAGGTTGTGTTTGCGGATCAGATCCTTGCGTGCGTCATAGATGCGCCGCGACAGTCGCAGGCCACGTTTGGCCGGATCCACCGCGATGTCGATGCCGTAGAGCGCATCACCAGTCGGATTGTGCGTGCCGATACGCCCATGATCGCTGATGTCGTCGAAGGAGTGTTGGTTATCCCAGTCATCCTCGCTGACGATCAGACTAGATGAGGTCGCAACGATGTGCCCGTCCATCTCGACGACGATCTGGCCTTCGCTGAAGCGCTTGATCTGCATGCGGAAAGTGTCCGCGTCCCACGGTGCCAGACCGCCGAAACAACGACGTTGCAGATCCTGCACCTGCGGGATGTCCGCCTCCTTGAGCGGGCGGACGATCAGACGACGGGTACGGACGGTGGTTGGCATGGGCTCACCCTTGGCCAGGACCAGCGCGGGTCAACGTGTGTGCTGGAATTCATCCGCGCGCGGGCAACTGGGTATACGCCGCGATCACCGCCTGCGCCGACGGCCAGCCGTTCCAATCACCAACCGTGCGACCGAGATCACTCCAGGGTCGGGTGCGACCAGGTTCGGTCAGGCCAAAGATGCCGAGCACCGGTACGCCAACCGCCGCAGCCAAGTGCATCGGGCCGGAATCGTTGGCCACCACCCGGTCAGCGCGGCTGAGCACCGCCGCATACGCACCGAGACCGAGGCCAGGCAACAACGTCGCTCCGGGAAGCGCGACAGCGGTGGCCTCCTCTTCGCCTGGGCCAGGACATGCGACCACACGGATGCCCTGTTCGATGAGTCCACGACAGAGCAACGGGAACGATGGCCACTGTTTGGAACGTCCACCAATGGTGCCGACCGCGAGCGGGCAGAGCACCACGAACGCTCCGGTGACGCCAGCTTTGGTCAGCGCTTCGTCCGCGATCTGGCGATGCGCCGCCGTGAGTGGTAACGGCACGTGTGGGATCACCACCGGCGCGCGCAGGCCATGGCGTTCCAGCACCGCGACCGCGAGACGCCAGAACGCGTCGACCTCATGGATGCGCTCGACGCGCGGCAGGCCTTGGCTCAGGAACGGACTGCGGAATTCCTTGCGGTACCCGGTCGCACGCACACCGCCCCACCACATCTGCAAGGCACTGCCGAAGGAATTCGTCAACAGCATCCCATCGCGGCATCCCGTGGCACGCCAAGCAGCAGCGGTGACGCCCAGGCCTTTCGGCAGCTTGCCCACCGTGATCGGCATACCGGCGAGCAGATCGCCGGCCCAACCTTTGCCGAGGGCATGCACGGTGAAGCCGTTACGAATCAAGAGGTCGAGCGCAGGCAAAGCCATGCATACGTCGCCGACCCAGTTGGGCAGACGTACTGCGAGCAGACGGGATGGAGTCACGGCAACAGTCATGTGCGGTCGGCGCGCAGGATGGCAGCGAGTTCGTCGAGGGGAATGCCCCCCTCGCAGCGGAGGAAACGCGCGCCGGCCGCTTGGCACATGCCGCCGTCCTCGCGTTCACTGTCGCCCAGGTGCAGCACCTGCGCCGGCGTCACATCAATGATCCGGCAGGCTTTCAGCAGCGGCAGCGGATCGGGTTTCGCCCGACCGACGGAGACGCTGGTGACCACGGTGCAGAACGGCCCCAAGTAGAGATCGTTTAACACCTGCAGCAGACGGTTGTCGAAATTCGACACCACCGCCATCGGCAGGTTCAGATCCCCGATCATGGTCAGCGCGTCGCGTACCCCTGGCAGCACGCGCCAACGCTTCGCCGTGGCGAAGGTGTCGTACAGCTCGCAGGCGATCTCGAACGGCAGCGGTTCGCCGAAGGTGTCATCGATTACCGCCTGCCAGAAACGGCGGGCATCCTTTTCGTCGGAGCCATACGGCACGCCCCAACGCGCCTGTACCGTCTTGAATGCTGGCAGGAATGCGCGTTCCAACTCCGCGGCATCACGTTCCAGGCCAAAGGCGGTGGCGACCTCGGCGTACACCGCGCCAACCGACGGATGCGGCGCGATGAGTGTGCCGGCGGCGTCGAATGTGACGGCGCGGATCAAAGGCCCAGCACGTGGTCCATGGTGTAACGTCCGGGCTTCGCCCGACCAATGAACGCCGCGGCGCGCAGCGCACCTTTGACGAAGATGTCGCGGCTGTGCGCGACGTGCGACAACATGATACGTTCGCCATTGCCGACGAAGTAGACCGTGTGGTCGCCGACCACGTCGCCCATACGCAGGGCGTGCACGCCGATCTCGCCCTTCGGACGGGCGCCGGTCTGGCCCTGGCGGCCGTACTGCAGATCTGTGCGACTGCGGTGGGTCGCGGCACAGATGGCATCAGTGATGCCGAAGGCGGTGCCGGAGGGCGCGTCGACCTTCTGGTTGTGGTGCGCCTCGATCACTTCGATGTCGTAGTCCAGGCCGAGCGTGCGGGCGATCTGCGCCGCGAGGCGGAAGACCACGTTGACGCCAACACTCATGTTCGGCGCGTACAGGACCGACGCGCTCTTGGCCACCGCACTGATACCTTCTTCCAGTTCCATCGGTGAAATGCCGGTGGTGCCGCTGACCAAGCTCATGCCGTGCGCTGCGCAGTGCGCAGTCAAGCCCTTCCAGGAGCTGTGGTTGCTGAAGTCGATGACCACGGCGTTTTTTTCCACCGGCATCTCGACCAGCAGCGGTGCATCGCTGGGGATGTCGAGGTCGCGCAACCGACCGACGACCTTGTCGACACCGGCGACGATGCGCAGATTCGGATCCTCCGACGCCAGGGTCAGGATGCGGGCACCCATACGCCCGGCAGCGCCATGGACGATGATGGGAACCGGCTGGGCGGCAGTCTGGGTGGTCAGGCGGTTGGATGCGTGGTTGGCCATATGGGGCGGATGATGATATGGAGGTGCGTACTGGCCAGTGGGGAAGGCGATCGGAAGGGCTACCGGGGACAGGCTACGGACCACAGGTACCGCGATTCAGTACCGGTGGCCCGTAGCCTATCCCCGGTGGTCTCGCGCCTGAGCAATTGACCCCGCTGATCCACCACCCATGACTCCGCCTCGCCAAGACGAAGGAGCGGACGATGGACTGGGTTCCCTGGGTGATGTTGCCGCTGGTCGGCGGAGCGATCGGGTGGGTGACCAACCTGCTCGCGATCAAAATGCTGTTTCATCCGCGCCAGAAGACCTGGGGCATGCAGGGGCTGTTGCCGCGTCGGCAGAAAGACCTGGCTGACAGCGTCGGCGACGTGGTCGGCAAGGAACTGGTGCCGACGGATGAACTGTTGAAAGGCTTGGACGGTCTCGACCTGACGCCACATCTGGCGGAACTGCTTGATCAGGCGATCGCCGCCAAGTTGGAGGATGTCCGCAAGATCCCCCTCATCGGCTCGTTCGTGACGCCGGACCGCATCGCCGGTATCCGCGATTCTGTACTACGTCAGCTCGCTGACAAACAGCCGGTGTTGATTGCGCGTTTCAAAGAGATCCTCAAAGAGAAGATCGACATCGGCAAGATCGCCAAAGAAAAGCTCGCCGCGTTCGATCTCGATCGCCTGGAACGCATCGTCAATCAGGTCGCCAGCAAGGAATTCCGCGCCATCGAATGGTGGGGCCTCGCGCTTGGCATCATCATCGGTGTAGTGCAGGCCGGGGTGTTGGCGTTGATCTGACTGGATGGGGAACGTCCGCGATCTGACGCCGGACTCAGGCATCCAGCACGTTCCTGATCGCCCGCGCCAAGCCATCCGGGTTGAACGGCTTCTGCAGGAAATTGATGCCTGGTTCCAGCACCCCATGGTGCACGATCGCTCTGTCGGTGTAGCCCGACATGTAGAGCACCTTCATGCGGCCACACAGCGGTTGCAGGCTGGCGGCGATCTCGCGGCCGCTCATTTGCGGCATCACCACATCGGTCAGCAGCAGGTCGATCTTGCCGTCGAGTTTTTTCGCCAGGCCGAAGGCTTCGATCCAGTTGTGCGCCGCGTGCACGTGGTAGCCCTGGACCTCCAGCACCTGCACCACCAGCGAACGCACGTCGTCCTCGTCCTCGACCACCAGCACCACCTCGGTGCCGCCGCCGACTGGGACCTCCTGGATGGCGGGCGATGGCTGATCCTTGGCGACCGGCAAGTGGACCAGGAAGGTCGCGCCCTTCCCAGGCGCGCTGTCGATGGTGATGAAACCGTCAGCGTGCGTGACGATGCCGTAGACCGTCGCCAGGCCCATGCCGTTGCCCTGCGGGCGGGTGGTAAAGAACGGTTCGAAGACCCGCGCCTGCATCGCCTCATCCATGCCTTCACCGGTGTCGCTGACCGACAGGCGTACGTAGTGGCCGGTGCGCACATCGACGCGGCCGCGCACCTGCTGTGCGGTGAAGCCGATATTTTCCGTGCGGATGGTCAGCCGCCCACCTTGTGGCATCGCCTCGCAGGCGTTCATCACCAAGTTGAGCACCACCTGTTCGATCTGCGCGGGATTGGCCAGCACCGGACGCCGATCGCTGACGAGCATGAAGGTCACCTCGATCCCCTCGCCGATGAGGCTGCGCAGCATCTTGTCCATATCGGTGATGGTGGTCGACAGATCGACAGGCTGTGCCGGGCCGATCTGTTTGCGGCTGAACGACAACAGTTGCCGCACGAGCTTGGCCGCGCGTTCACCGGTCTGATGGATGATGTCGGCCTCGCGCCAGAGCGGATTCTCTGGCTGGAGCTTGGCCAGGATGCGGTGGCTGCGACCATTGATGATGGTCAGTAGGTTGTTGAAGTCGTGCGCCACTCCGCCAGCGAGCCGGCCGATGGCGTCCATCTTCTGCACCTGCACCAACTGCCGTTCGAGATCGCGACGAGCGGTGATGTCCTCGAAGAACACCAGCAGGCTCGCATGCTGGCCGTCATCTTGGTCGACCACCAGCGACGCGCTGAGCACCCGCCGGTGGACGCCATCCAGCAGCGAGACTTCGACACTGCGTTGCGGTTCACCCGCCCATGCACGGCGGCTCAACTCGGCGAAGGTCGCCGCGAACACCGGATCGGCGAACGCCGGTTCGACCGGCAGCGTCACGCTGGTGGACCAGCCGAGCATCACCGCCGCAGCGGGATTCACCAGCTGCACGCGGCCGTCGCGGTCGAGCAGCAATTGCCCGATCGGCGACACATTCACCAGCGTGCGCAGACGATCCAACATCGCGGCAGGTCCTTCCGTGGACCAGGATACCACAGGAATCACCACACTGGTGGACCCAGCACTTTTGCGGTAGAGCCTCCCAGCCCTCTGGTCAAACGACAACCCTGTGGACGCAGCAGGTTATGACGGGAGGGCGCGGCGACGTTGCGTCGGATCGCCGAGCTGCCCGCACGCCGCCATGACCTCGTCGCCCTTGGTCCGGCGCACCCGGGCCGGGATCCCCGCGGCGATCAGCGCACTGCGGATGGCGTCGATCCGCGCCGGGGCGCTGGGCTGCTCGGGCCGGTTGGGGATGGGATTGAACGGGATGAGGTTCACCAGCACGCGCAGACCACGACACCACTCGGCCAGCCGGGCGAGTTGCTCGTCAGCATCGTTCACTCCCGCCATCAGCACGTAACTGACCAGGATGCGCCGGCCACGTCCGAGCGGATGCGCCAGCAACGCAGCCTTGAGCGCCGCCAGGTCGTGCACGCGATTGACTGGCATGAGGTCGCTGCGCAACTCATCGTCGGCCGCGGTCAGGCTGACCGCCAGATTGACGCGCGTGAGACCAAGCTCAGCGAAACGCACCAACTGGTCGACGCGTCCGACGGTGGAGATGGTGATGTGCCGCTGCGCCAGACCCAGACCGTTGATGTCGGTGAGCACCCGTACCGCCTGCGCCACCGCATCAAGGTTGTCGAGCGGCTCACCCATGCCCATGAACACCACGTTGCGCGGTTTGACGCCGCCGACCTGTGCCGCGATGAGCACCTGCGCGACGATCTCTGCGGCGCTGAGATGGCGGATCAGGCCCATGGTCGCGGTGTGGCAGAAACGGCAGCCCATCTTGCAGCCGACTTGCGACGACACACACACCGTCGCATGGCCGCCGTCCTGCGCGCCACCTCTCATCGGGATGAGCACGGCTTCGACTTCACGGCCATCATGTAGGCGACAGACGATCTTGCGCGTGGTGCCGCTCGCGGGGTCGTGTGCCGAGCGTTCGCTCACCACCTGTGGCAGACGGATTTCGCCCAGGTGTCTGACCACACGTGTGATGACGCCAGGGCTGGTCTGCTCGGCTTCCTGCCAAGTCGGCTCTTTCGCCGGATCACAACCACCGGTGGCCATCAGTTGACGATAAAGCGCACGGTGAAATCGCGGATGATGGCCGACGGCCTCACGCAAGCGCGCACTGAACCCGGCGAAGGTCAGACCGAAGATCTCATCAGGTGCGGCAACCACATCCATGGGCGCGGCAACATAGTCATCACGGATGCGGGGGAATCGCCAATCCACCGTGGTGGCTGCGCCCCACGCGGCGAGCGAAAATGGCGAGGACAACCCTCCCGGGATCGCCGGCGTCTCGCCGGCAGGAGGTCTCCCTCCCGGGATCGCCGGCGAGACGCCGGCAATCCCGGGAGGTCACCCACGGCGCAGGCTGCGCAGCCAGTTCGCCAGACTGGGATTCACGCCGCGATCATCCGCATGTTTGCGCAGCACCAGATCACCGCCCGCCGCGATGATCGCCGCGCTGCCGCTGTGGACGCTGGAATAGCCGATGATCACCAGCCGCGAACGGACCTCGGCCTGGCGCAGTTCCGCAGTGACCTGATCACCCCGCTCTCCGACCAGGAAGAAATCCATCAACACCGCATCCGGCGCACGACCACCGCTGGCCTCGATGGCGGTGAAGGCCTCGACCGCTTCCATCCCGCTATAGAAACGTTCGAGCCGTACCCACGGCAGCGTGGCGACGGTGGTAATCGCCGCCTGGTGGTTGGCCTCGCCGTCGTCGATCAGCCACAGCAGGAAATCACGCGCCGGCATGGTAGTCGATAACCGACTTCCGGATTTCCGGAAGTCCGGAAGTCCGGAAGTCCGGAAGTCTGGAGACCCCCTCAGCGACCAGCCTCCTCCCACTTACCGACCACCCGTACGATGCCGAACCCTGATGCATTAAGGAAAGCGGTGCACCACTAGACCTGCGGACTTCCGGACCTCCGGACTTCCGCACCGTGCTCCCCGTTCTACAACGCCTCCCGTGGTTCCGCTCAACCCCTTCACTTACATCCGCCCGCGTCAAACCGCACGTGGGGCGCTGGTCCTCACCGGGCACCTGGTGGTGTCCGGGCTGAACGCCGCAGGCGAGCTGGGACGGCTGCTGGTCGCGGTGATCCGCGCCCTAGTCAAGGAACCACAACGGCGCGAGGTGATCGTCACCCAGCTCTACCACATCGGCTACCTCAGCCTGCCGGTGGTGATCGTCAGCGGCATCGCCATCGGTCTGGTGATGGGCGTGCAGGGCTATGCCACGCTGGTGAAGTTCAACGCCGAGGTGATGTCCGGGCCGCTGGTTAACTACGCGCTGGTCAGCCAGCTCGCGCCGATCTTCACCGCCTTGATGGTCTCCGGACGTGTCGGCTCGAACATGGCGGCCGAGATCGGCACCATGAAGGTGACCGAACAACTCGATGCGTTGCGCGTGATGGGCACCGATCCGGTCGCCTACCTGGTGGCGCCGCGGTTCCTCGCCTGCGTGCTGCTGCTGCCGGTGCTCACCGCCATCGCCTGTGTCGCCGGCATGGTCGCGGCCAAGATCCTGGTGGTCGATATCTGGGGTGTCGACGGCGGCGCGTACTGGCACCAGACCAGGAACTTCATGCACGCGTGGGACACCTTCGTCGGCCTGAGTAAGACCCTCGTGTTCGGCGGCATCATCTGCATCGTCGCCTGCCGCGCTGGACTGATGACCAGTGGTGGCGCGACCGGCGTCGGCCAAGCCTGCACCCGCGGCGTGGTCCAGGGCAGCATCCTGTGCATGATCGCCAACTTCATCCTGACGCTGTTGTTCAACAAACTCTGGTCGCTGATGAATCAGCAATGAGTCCGGCAGAAACCGTGCGAAGTGCGACGTGCGAAGTGCGCGGTTGGAAGCCAGACCATCCCACAACACCGCTCTATCTCCAATCGGGAAACGGGATCGAACACCACGACGCCGCGGGAACAGCGCACCTCGCACCTCGCACCTTGCACTTTGCACTGCTTTTTCGCGCATGACCAAACGCATCACCATCGTCGGCGGCGGCATCATCGGCTTGTCGTGTGCGTGGGTGATGGCGCGCAGCGGATGGCGGGTGACGCTGCTTGATGGCGCACCGGAGGCCCGCGAGGCGAGTTGGGCCGCTGCGGGCATGCTCGCGCCCCACCACGAGGCGCATGCTCCCGGTCCGCTATGGCGGCTCGGCGTCGACAGCCTCGCGTGCTGGCCCGGCTTCGTCGAAGACCTGGGCATCGCACCCGCCGCGGTCGATCTACGCCTAGCGGGCGGGCTGATGCCGGTGTTCGACGACGGCGACGCCGCCGAGGTCGCCGCTCGGGAGCGGTTCCTCAGTGCACACGGCATCGTCGCGCGCTGGCTCACTCCCACCGACCTGCGCCACCACGAACCGGCCATCGCCAGCGACTGCGCCGGCGCGTTGCTGCTCCCAGGTGGACAGGTGAACCCGCGGTTGGTGTGCACACGCTTGCAGGCGGCAGCCAGTGAGGCCGGCGCGACCATCCGCTACCACACGCCGGTGACCGGCAGCGATGACGCCGGCGTTCACCTCGCGAATGGTGAGGTCATCGCCAGCGACGAGGTGGTGCTGGCCAGCGGCGCATGGACGCCTGGGCTCGCGGCGCTCGCCGGCATCGACCTCCCAGGCGAACCGGTGAAGGGACAGATGCTGCGGCTGCGCGCGCCCGACGGTGTGCTCGGGCGTTTCGTCCATTGCCAACACGCCTACCTGGTGCCCCGCGCCGGCCTCGGGCTGGTGGTCGGTGCCACCATGGTCACCAGCGGCTTCGACAAGAGCGACGATCCTCGCGCCATCGAACGCCTGGCTGCGGGTGCCCGCCGCCTAGTCCCGACGCTCGCGGATGCCCCCATCGTCGAACACTGGACCGGCCTGCGTCCACGCATCGCCCACGGTCTGCCGGTGATCGCGCGGATCCGTCCGGGGTTGATCGTCGCCACCGGTCATTTCCGCAATGGCGTGTTGCTGGCACCGCTGACCGCCGACCTGGTGCGGTGTATCGCATCCAACCAGCTATCCCCCTGCGATTTAGCACCTTTTTCTTGTCCGGGACTACCCACCGTTTGAATGCCGCGCTCTGCGGAAGCGGGGGCATCCCGATTTGCCCGCATGGCATTCGTAGGTTACCATTGGGGAAGAATCCCCGCAGCACGCGCAGCCAAGGCAGGTCAATGTCGGACATCCTGATCGTCGAAGACAACCCGGTGAACCAGAAGCTCATCGCGTTCCTGCTCGCCCGTGCCGGCTACACCTACGAGGTCGCTGAGAACGGTGCGGAAGCGCTGCATCGTCTCGACCAGAGTCCGTTCAAGCTGGTGCTGATGGACATGATGATGCCGGTGATGAACGGCTACGACGCGACCAAGGCCATCCGCGCCAATCCGAAACTGAAGAACCTGCCAGTGATCGCCCTGACCGCCAACGCCATGAAGGGCGAGGACGAGAAATGCCGCGCCGCCGGTTGCAGCGATTACCTGGCGAAGCCGTACTCAAAGGACCAGATCCTCAACGCGATCTCGATCCTGATCAAGAAGAGCCAAGCGGAACCGGGGCAGGCGTAAAATTGCCCCTGGTACGAGAAGTACGAGAAGTACGAGGAGTACGAGGAGTACGAGGAGTACGAGGAGTACGAGAAGTACGAAGGGTCCGAAGCGGCCGACCTGCCGTTGCCGCCCCAGCATTTGTACCGCTCGAACCTTTCGTACCCCTCGCACCCCTCGTACCGTTTCTCCGGGGGTTGTGCCTTTCCCCGTACCCGATAAACACCCCACCCGCATCCGTGCGCGCTCGTAGCTCAGTTGGTAGAGCAACAGACTTTTAATCTGTGGGTCCTGGGTTCGAATCCCAGCGAGCGCACCACTTTAAATCGCTTTTTTCTGGGATCGTTTGAGGGACACAGGTGGGCCTCATCCCACAATGGACGGCAGTCGCCGATAAATCGCCGCTCGGCAATCCAACAGGTAAACGAGTCATATTTCGACTACGGACTACGAATGGTGGTGGCACTCGCTGGCGAAGCCGGGCGGCAAGAAACCAGAATGGGAGGAGTGGAAACGTGCATTCAGAGCCAGGTCAACCGGAGCCGACGCCGACGCCCTCCACGGCAAACGCCGCGAAGAAGCGACGTCCCTTTCTTCTGGTCGTGCTCTCGCTGCTCAGCGCAGTCATCCTCTACGTTGCCTCCGCCGGGCCGCTGCTCTACCTCGCCTTCCGCCTGACGCCCGATCCGGCGGCGGACGCGCGTTACGTCCATTTCTACTACATCATCTACCGCCCGCACCTTGACCTATGTTACCGCAGCGAGGCCTATTACCGCTACCTCTTCTGGTTCGGCGCACAGGCGGGCCGCACCATCGAACCGCACAACACCTTCAAGCGCGACTACCAACGGTACCTGCGGCAGCACTGATCGCCTTTGGGCCGCGCTGTGTTGGTTGGCCGGTTTCACCGGTGCGCATCCGACCAGACCGACCAATGCTGGAAGCCCATGTCAGACCAACCACCAGCCCTGGGTACCGCCTTGATGGCGTTCATCCGCCAAGCACCGGTGTCGGTGGTGCTGATGGCGCTGAGCTTGGCGGTCGCGCTGGCCTCGGGCTTGGGAGAAAAACTGGAGCTGCTGACGTGGCTGACCCTCGCCGATCTGCGTAGCGAACGGAGCATCGCCGGCGGCCTGAGCGCGGTACAAAGCGGTGAGGTGTGGCGACTGATCACGCCGATCTTCATCCACTTCGGCATCCTCCACCTGGTGTTCAACATGCTGTGGCTGAAGGATCTTGGCCACCTGATCGAACAACGTTGGTCGTCGCGTACATTGCTGCTGCTGGTGCTGGTGTCGGCGGTGTTGTCCAACATCAGCCAATTCGTGGTGAACTGGGACTTCCAGAACGGCGTGCGTTTTGCCAACGCCCTGTCGGGCGGCATGTCGGGAGTGGTCTATGCCCTACTCGGGTACATCTGGATCCGCGGTCGCTGTGATCCGCACGCCGGGATCCGTCTGCCGCCATCGATCGTGTGGATGATGCTCGGTTGGTTGGTGTTTTGTATGACCGGCATGATCGGGCACATCGGCAACAGCGCACATGCGGTCGGTTTGCTCGTCGGGATGGCCTGGGGGTGGATCGCTGCGCAACGCAGCCAACGGCCCAGCAGACCAAGTAATGGACACACGTAAATTGACCAAGCCCATGGCACGCCCCTGCCATCAGGCGATTCCAGACCTCTAGATCTGCCCGTCGCAGATCACAACCGCCGCCGCGAATAAACCTTGATGAGCGCGCTCAGGATGACGCGCCATTCCTCCCAATCAGCGGGCTTCACCGCGTACACATCAGCTCCTTTCGCCAGGCAGGCTTCGCGATCCGCTTCGCTGCCCGGGGAACTGAAGGCGATCACGGGGATATCCCACCAGTCCGGGGTGCTCTGGCGGATCCTCAGAAAATCCTGATCCGACGGGCCCGGCAGGCCGACATTCAGCAGGATCAGGTCCGGCCGGTCCGCATGCACGAACTCTCCGGTTTGGTGGAGGTACTCACAGGCCTTGGGGATGCCTTCGACGCTGTCGCAGAACACGTTCGTGTGACGCGCCTGGAACATCTCAGCGACGCGTCTGGCATCGTCCGGTTTGTCATCAATCAACAGCATGCTGAAGGAGCGGGCAAGTACGGTAGAAGCATCATCGGGTCCCATAAAACCTCCGTCTTTATGCTGTTGGACAACGCGCATGACTACTGACTGATTTTATGCAGGAGCCGACGTGATGCCAGCAGCAAGCTTGCTGAAGCGCGTGCTTGAGTGACGCCCCGGACGAGATCGTCGTCGCGAACGCCGCTGTCCTGATGGAAGGCACCCCTACCATGACCACCCATGGGCGACGACGCTCCGCATCCCACCACGCCGCCTGCCGAACCACGGCAGAAGACCCGCGTCCCGCTCTTCGTCACGCTGATCCTCTCAGTGATCCTCCCCCGGTTTTGTGGACGCCCAGATAAGCGGGAAACCGCTGCTAGGATGCCCCACTATGACCAAAGCCTTGCCACCCCAGACCGTCAAAACGAAGCGGCGTAAGCACACCAAGGAGTTCA
>JACDEI010000058.1:2307-30906 GCA_013816485.1 Planctomycetota bacterium | reverse complement strand
ACTCGACCAATGGACAGCCATCGCCCTCACAGGAATTGGAGCCTCGCCACGGGCTTACCTGCCTGTCATGGAACACGGTCGCTGAAATTCGGGCGCGGGATGTCAGGGATGTGTCGAGTAGGTGTCAGTGGATTCGTTGGCCTGGTTTGGCACCGCTATCTGGGCTGAGCAGGAAGATCTCGCTCCCGCCTGGCCCCGCGGCGATGGCCATGCCCTCACTCGTGCCGAAGCTCATCGGCTTCGCTGCCAGGTTGGCGACGATGACGATGAGGCGGCCGACGAGCTTGGTCGGATCGCCGTAGGCGCTCTTGATGCCGGCGAACACCGTGCGGCGATCATCACTGCCCAGGGTGACGGTGAGCTTGAGGATTTTCTTGGCCTTGGGTACTTCCTCGGCACTGATGATGCGCGCGACGCGCAGGTCGACCTTGGCGAAGTCTTCGAAGGCGATGGTGCCAGCGAGGGGTTCGGCGCTGAGCGCAGCGCCGTCATCGACCACCGCAGCCGGCGTGGGAGTGGCTGGCGCGGGCGATTCGACCTTGGAGGCATCAACCATGGCTTGGACCTTCACGGGATCGAGGCGGGCGACGAGGTGCTGGAATGGCGCGAGCGTGATGCCGAGCACCGGTTTTGCTGCGTCGTTCCACGATGAACACGAGGCATTCAGCAATTCCCCAGCTTTCTGGGCAAGTCCCGGCAGCACCGGTGCGAGGTAGATGCAGAGCTGGCGGAACAGATTGAGCGACACCGTGCAGGTCGCAGCCAGTTCCGCCGCTTTGGCGGGGTCTTTTTTCAGCGCCCACGGCGCGCGCGCTTCGACGAATTCGTTGGCGCGATCAGCCAACGCCATGATGCGACGCAGCGCGCCGTTGTAGTCGCACGACGCGAATGCTTCGGCGATGGCATCGGATTCCTTTGCCGCAGTTGCGAACAAACCGCCATCCTCGGGATAGGTCGTGGTCAACGTCGGCACGAACTTGGCCGTGCGGCTGGCGAGGTTCACCACCTTGCCGACCACATCGCTGTTCACCTTGTCGGCGAACTCGGTCAGATTGAGGTCGATGTCTTCGACCTTGCTGTTGAGCTTCGAGGCGAAGTAGTAGCGCAGGTAGGCCGGATCGAGCGCTGCATCGAGGTACGTGCGCGCGCGGATGAAGGTGCCTTTCGACTTCGACATCTTTTCACCATCGACGGTAAGGAAGCCGTGGATGTGCACCTGCGTTGGCAGCTTGTAACCAGCGGCCTTGAGCATTGCCGGCCAGAACAAGGTATGGAAGTAGGTGATGTCCTTGCCGATGAAGTGGTGGACCTCCACCGCCTGATCGGCGTAACCAGCGTCGCCGGTCTTCGGCCACCATTGGCGCGGCGTACCGGCGACTTTGCCCGCAGTGCAGGCGTCGGTCAGGCTGGCGAGGTAGCCCACCGGTGCATCGACCCACACATAGAAATAATTCCCAGGTGCATCCGGGATCTCGAAGCCGAAGTACGGCGCCGGCCGGCTGACATCCCAGTCGCGGAGTTCGTCGCTGAGGAACGTGCCGTGCAGCCAGTTGGCGATCTCCGGCTGGAGGGTCGCGGTGCCGTCGGCACCGTTGCTGCGCGTCCATTCCTTGAGGAAGGCGCGGAACGGTTCCAGGCGCACGAAGTAGTGTTTGGCCGAACGCAGTTCCGGTTTCGCCCCCGACAACGTGCTCACCGGATCGATCAGATCCGTCGGGCTGAAGGTCGAGGCACACTTGTCACACGAATCGCCGTACTGGTCCGGTGATTTGCATTTCGGACACGTGCCTTTGACGAAGCGGTCAGCGAGGAACGAACCGGCTTTCGGATCGTAGAGCTGCGTCACGTCGCGTTCGGCGACGATCGCTGCGCCTGCCGCATCTTTGGCTGCGCGTAGCGCCGACCAGATCTCGCCGACCAACGCCTTGTTTGACGCCGAATCCGTCGACCCGTAGTAGCTGAACTGCACGCCGAATTCGGCGAAGTCCTGCTGATGGGCCTCGCTCATCTCTGCCATGATCTGCTGCTCGCTGCGGCCTTCCTGGCGCGCGCGGATCATAGTGGCGGTGCCGTGGGTGTCGTCAGCGCAGATGAAGGCGACGTGGTTGCCGCGCATGCGCTGGAAGCGCACCCAGATGTCAGCCTGAATGTACTCCACCAAGTGCCCCAGGTGGATGTGCCCGTTCACATAAGGCAGGGCGGCGGTGACCAGGATCTGACGCGGCATGGACGGCTCCGGGCGCGCATCGTGGTCCGGCAGGCACCGTCGCAAGCCTGCCCCACAAACCGCCTTCATGGCTGCAGTTGCGTAGCCGAGGCGGCTTTGCGGGGAATGGCACGCCGGGTGCCAGGAAGACCGATAGATGCAGGCCGCGTGGCCCGCTTGTCGAGAAACACCACGCAGCCCACCGAGCCATGGCAGAGAATCCCAGCGGCGGCGAAAAAAGTGAACTCCCGACGCCCAAACGTCTGGAAGATGCCCGGCTTGATGGCCAGGTCAGCTTTTCCGCCGAGGTCAACATCGCCGTGCTGCTGATCATCGGCTTTTGCACTTTGGCGGTGATTGGGCCGTGGGCGTGGGCGTCGATGTTGGCGATGATGCGCCTGTCGATGGGTGATGCGCTTCACTGGGAGCTCGATTCGCGCGAGACCATGGGCGCTGTCACCGATCATCTGTTGATGTCCGCTGGTTGGTTGGTTCCCTTGCTGGGTGTGTTGTTCATTTCCGGTTTGGGCCTGTCCATTGCCCAGGTCGGCCTGCTCTTCACGGGCAAACCACTCATCCCAAAACTCAACCGCATCAGTCCGCTCACCGGTCTCCAGCGTCTGTTCGGCATGCGTGGGTTGATGCGCTTTGTCGTCAATCTTTTGAAGCTCACGCTCGTGGTTCTGCTGGCGTGGCACTTACTTTCTGACGACATTCCGCGCATGATCGTGATGAAACGCGACGTGGCGGAACGTATGGCGGTGGAGTCGTGGGGCATCTTCGTGCTGGTGATGAAACTCGCGGCGGTGCTATTCATCATCGCCGCCGGCGACTTTCTGTTCCAACGGTATCAACACACCCAGGACCTGATGATGACCAAGCAAGAGATCAAAGAAGAGATCAAGCAGTCGGACGGTGACCCGTTGATCAAGAGCAAGATTCGCCAGATCCAACGGCAGATGGCGCAGCGGCGCATGATGCAAGAAGTCCCCAAGGCCGACGTAGTCATCACCAACCCGACGCACGTCGCCGTCGCGCTCAAGTACGACAAGACGACCATGGCGGCGCCGGTGGTGATCGCCCGCGGCTACGATGAAGTCGCCCAGCGCATCAAAGCCATCGCCGCCGAACACGGCATCGTGCAGGTGGAAAACATCGCGTTGGCCCGAGCGCTGGCAAAGGAACTCGACGTCGGCGACGCAGTGCCGGTGAAGTGGTACCAGGCGGTCGCGGAAATCCTGAGCATGGTCTACAAACTGAAGAAACCGGCGGCGTGATAATCAGCCGGCTTCGGCCGCGGCCTCTTCGTTGCGCACAGCGATCTTGTCCCGCGCCCGCTCTCCCACGTCGTCCTCGATCGTGGGTTCTGCTCCACACTCGCGCAACAGGCGCACCGCCTCGACCGATTGGGCGTAGAACAGCGGCGTCCAGCCGTCGACGTCGCGGGCATTGGCATCCGCACCGCGCTGGAGGAGTTCGCGCATGATGCTCAATTCGTCCTGGTAGGTGGCGGCGTGCAGAGCGGTGTCTCCCGTCCGCGTGGCATCTGGGTTGGCTCCCGCTGCCAGGAGCGCCGTAGCGAAAGCCAGATCGCCACCCTCGGCAGCGTGTTTGAGTAGGCCATACCCCTGCCCATTGATGGCATCGATATCGGCGCCGGCGGCGATGAGGATGCCGACGGTCTCGGCATCCCGCGCGCAGGTGATCGCGAAGTCGTCGTTATGTGATGCGGCATGAGCATGCCCAGAAGTTTCACGCGCGGAAACCGGGAGATCCTGGAAGCGCTAGGTGGGCCTACGCCATTTGGCCGGGTGGAGCAGGGATGGGGAAAGGTAGTGTGTCTAGTATTTCGTTCGTGTGTCTGGTATTTCGTTCCAGCGCTGCGCGGGATGGGCAACGGGATGAAGGGACTGGCTCCGCGACTCAATCCACTCAACTATGAGTTCGATAGAGTTTGCGGATCTACGTTGGTTTCCTTTGACTTAGAAATAGGCCATCCAACGGCGCTATAGTCAATGTAACGCCCCTTGTAACCAATGATCCGGAAAAACAACAAACACAGAAGTTGGAAGAGGGCGTCTGAGTCGCTAAGCTGTTTTTGCGTTACCGCATATGTCCTTGATCCGTGGGCCGAAGAATTCCTGTTCTTGTCCCATGCGGAGACCATCTCCATTGTGATCAATCCGCGCTTATGAAGTGCGTATAAAATATCCTTACATCTAACCTGGCTGAGTGCCCCAGACACCACATCAACTGCCCTTTTTGTGACCGCCTCACTGACCTTCGCTGCCTTAATGCCGTCAAGCAGTTTTCTCATTGCTGATTTTGGTATGCGAGAGATTCTAACGTTGCCAAAATACGACTTCGTGGCCCATTCTATCGCAATGCACGTCGCGAGAATCTCGGCGCTAACGGAAACATTGCGAGACAGTATGATTGAGGTCCATTCTCGACTTAAGTTGCTCCATCCCGAGTCGTCAGAGTTATTCAGGGAGAAAAGCATGTATTTCTTGAAAAGAGAATATGGATTGAACCTTTCGGTTGTAGGTTGCAATGGGACCCGTGTCCTTTGCATTTTTACAGGAACTACCCTGTGGGAGTAGATGGTAACTGTTTCAAAGTGTCCAAAGCTGCGCGCGCACAAGACTGGTCTTGGGATAATGCCTGTCAGGAACATGATGGTTTCACATAATCTATCATGGAACCTAGGGTTGGACTTCCTGAGAGTGTACTTGCAGTGAAGAGTATCACTTGCGCCCCAGCTTATATCCAGTTCGTAAGGTCCGGAGTGAATCTTCGCCTTGTCGAGGCTAACGCCGCTCCATATCCATTTTCCAGCCTTTGATTTAGCTCGTCTTTCGAGATGTTTTGTTTCTGTCACGATGTTTCGCGGAAGATCAATGGGCTTGTTGCTTGTTAAAATGACTCGCCCTCCAAATCCGCGAACGTGCTGGAGTCGTTCGTTTGTCTCAATGTAATGCAGTTGAGCAGATCCGCGTGACTGATGCATGAATTTCGGGAAGAGACCTCTTCTCAGAAAGACGTCCATGACATACCATTCCGTGCCATGTTCGTCAGTCATCTCAAGAAGGCACAGGTCCTTTGGATCTATCAGCTCACCTGGCTTATAGGATTTTGGCTTGTCCTCTGATTCGACTTCTGCGATGTATTCAAAGGTCAAAACGCCCTCATTGGTGAGTAAAATGCGACCATTACCTGATGCGAAAAACTCTCCTGAAAATTTGTGTGCTCTGAAGTGGCGAATGAGGAGACTGAGCGATTTATTTAGGACGCGCTCCTCGAATTTGCGATCGATCGCCATGGTGTTTCTAGTTGCTGATGGTTTCTGCGGTCTAAATGAGACGCGCGAAGCGTGTTGTAGGTCTACCAGAGAAGCAAGTCATCTTGGGGACTTTCTGTTCCTGGAACCTGCGCAGGAGGCCCTAGTTGCCAGGAGGGGGATGCCTAAGCGGGCTGAGAGTGCCCTGTTGCATTTGACTCAAACTAGACACGCAAACCTCTTGCTGCGTGGCGTGACGGCGTAACCGCATCGGTGTCATTTGCGGGGTTTCTTCGGCGGAGGCGGCAGTCCGCGGTCGCCGATGCGTTCCTTGCTCAGCGCGATGTCGTCGATCCATGCGACGAAACCGACCGGCTCGGCCTTCTGGTAGTTGTTCCAGCCGAAGGACAGGCTTTCGAAGAGTTCCGGGATCTCGGCCTTATCAAAATTGCTCGCGCCTTTGCTCATGCTCGCGCCAGGGATCTCCGTACCGTTGATGAAAAGCTGATAGCTCTGGGTGGCGAAATCGACGTGCCATTCGGCCAGCGTCCATTCATCGGTGTATTTGTAATCGTACTTGCTGCCGTTGGCGAACTCCTGGCGTTTGCGCGGCTGGACGTTGTAGATCCATTGGAAGGCACGGTCGTTCGGTCCCATCACCGCATCGAGCACACGCACTTCGATGGGATCCTTGAACTGCGGACTCTGCGCCGAGCCGGCAACGATGGTGGAATGAATGACCGGGAAACGGCCCTCGCCCTTGGGCACCGGCACCGGGAGCTGCACCTTGAAATAGAGCCGGCCCCAGTGCTCGCCGCCGAGTGCGGTCATCAGTTTGGTGTCGGCGATGGTGATGCGTCGTGGGCCGTTGACCGCCGCTTCGATCCGCAGCGCGCGTCGGCCGCTATGCGCGACGTCCTCGACCACGCCGAGCGCACCCTGTTTGGTGTAGCCCTTGGGGATCTGGCCCACGGCGGTGGTTTCAAAGTCCTCGACTAGCAGCAACGGCGCCGGCTTGGGTGCCTTGCCGGAATCGGCCGCGCCAGCCAGCGTCGCGAGCAGGCAGCAGACCTGGGTCAGGATGAGGCGCTTGGCGGCAGGCATGGTGGGGAATCCTGGGAGGAGGCGCGGAGTTCTCAACCCAACCAGTTGTCGGGTTCAGTGTTGCGCAGGCATGGAGTGATCCGGCGCGTACGTCGGTCGGTCATTTTGTCAGGCTGGGTTGCCACGCTGTTTTGTCATGCCACGCCGGTCCTGACTGGTGGGTGTGGGCAGGGCTTGATTTATAAGCGATCGTACGATAACTAAAAACCATGAACCCCTTCCTCCGCCACATGTCGCTCCTGCTGGTGCTCCTGGTGTTGGCCGGATGTGGTCGCGGACGGGTGACCACACCACCTGGGAAACCGTATGCGGTGACGTTGACGGAGGGGGTGATGATCGGCCCGGCCACGTCGGCTAGGTCGACTAGGTCGGCGACGTCACCCGCATCGTCGCAGGACCGTTCCGGCGGTGTCAACGTCTTCTCCGGCTCGGGCAACTTCAATTGTGGTTCGGGCAAGGATGCCTTGGTCGGTGTGGTCGCGATCATCGCCGTGGTCTTGGTAGTGGCAGTGGTCGTCTGTGTGGTCGAAGCCGCCACGTCGGAGTCGCAAGGCGAGGCAGAACGTTACGCCCTCACGTTGTCGGGCGAAGGGGTGCTCCCGGAGGTGGTCACCATCACCGCCACCAATCATCTGTACCTGAATGAGCGGCAACACGCAGCGTTGGCGGGTGACGTGTACACCCGCGCGGTGTTGCGGCCGGCGGTGTGGGAAGGCACCCAAGGCGCACCGACCCAGGAGGTCCGCGTATCGATCGCGCGCGGTCAGGTCACGATCGCGCCGCTGGAAATGCCATCGCCCTGAGTGCTGTGATGGTCCAGGCGAGCGCGCGAGCCGGTGTGGTATCACCTCCACGTCACGGTCACCGCCCCGGATTTAGGGATCACGTTGCCCTCAGGCGGTCGTGTGGTCCTGAGCGGGGCTGAGGAGCTGCGCCAGCAACACATTCAACTCGCCCATGCCACCAGCCATGCCGGCGTCGGTCAGCGCTGCGCTGAGTCCGTGGAGCACGCCGCGCGCAGCGGTGTAAGCATGGACATCGACCGGCGGTGGCGGCGCGTTCACCGGATCGATGTAGCGTTCGGCGCAGGCCTCGGCGGATGATGACATGAAACCCCGGCAGATCAGCGGGCGGACGCCATGGATGGTGCAGGCGTTGTCCTCATCCAGGAACACGCAGGGCAGACCGGCGGTGAGCAGCCGACGGTCCTCTCTCAACGTCCGGTGTTCGGCGATGCGCATGGCCAGATCGCTGCGCAGTGCGGCGAGCTGGTCGTTGTTCCAAGTCGCACGCAGATGCGCGACCACCGCCACGGCCTCGGGCGCGGTGAGGAAGACCGGTTGACGGCAGCACCAGCTGCAGCCGCGTTTGCACGCGCGTGCGGGAGGGTTCGCATCGCTGGCGATCACCTGCTCCATGCGTGCGATGGCTTCGGCGACCAGATCGTGCGCTAGGCTCTGCGATGGCCCGTCGGCCAGACGCCGTTGCGCGTCGGCAACGGCGGCGGTGCGGGTGGATTCGTACAACCGGCGCCAATGCGGGTCGTCGTCGGGGGAACGTGGCGCGGCTCCGCTCATGCGTGCATGAAAGAGGGCGACGGCGCGGGCACAACCGTCAGCACGATGCGGGTCATCGACTGCCGCTCAGCGTTTCTGGCCCTTGCCCTCGGCACTGGCCTTGGAGTTGAACCAGTCCATCCACTTGCTGATCGCGCCGGCGCGTTCCTGGTCGCTCTTGCTCGGATCATAGCCGAGGCCGTCCTTCACCGCCGCGACCAGGGGGCAAAAACGGCCTCGCGCAAGCTCTTCACCTCGTCGTCCATCAGCGTCAACAGCGCCTGGAAGACCGGCAGGTCGTCGTCGTAGTTGCCGAGCATCGGCATGCGCGCGGCGTCAGCGATCAGCGTGGTCGCGCCGCCGCGTTCCTCCAACGCACCCTTGGGCTTGAGGGCGAGCTTGCCCAGCGCCATCTGCGCCGACTCGTAGCGCCAGTTGGCGAACACGCCCAGCGCCTTGATCGCGGCCTGGCGCACGCCGGCGTTCTTGTCGACGAGCAGATCGACCAGTCCGGTGACAGTCGCTTCGCCAGCGAACACGCCCTGGGTGCAAGCCAGCGCAGCGTTCTCACGCACGCTGGGCGATTCGGCCTTGCACGCACGCGCCACCACCTGCGCCGCATGTGGCCCGCCGATGCGCAGGATCTCCATCCAGGTCTCGGCTTTCTTCAAGGCGCTGTCGGCTTTCTTGGTATCGCTCAGGCCTTTGAGGAACTTCTCCTCCTCGGCGGTGAGCGGGAGCTGCTTGTGGCGCAAGGCATCGATCCAACGGCAGATGTCCTCGCGCACGTTCTTGTGCTCAATGATGTTCACGTGGCCGCCACCATCGATCTCGCGGTAAATGTAGTTGTAGCCCAGCGAGCGCAGCGAACGACGCAGGTTGCGTGAGCCATCGACGCCCACGTCGGTGTCGGCGTCGCCGTGGACGAGGTAGTATTCACTCTGGGTGGTCGCGGCGTCCTTGACCGACGGCGCGGTCGGCGTGCCGCCACAGTAACGGACGATGCCTGCGATCATGTCCTGGTGTTTGCCGCCGAAATCGCTGACCATCCACCCGCCATTCGACATGCCCCAGATGAACACCCGGCGCGGATCGATGGGGTAGACCGATTTGGCCCAGTCGATGGTCTTCAGCACATCGCTTTCATCCTCCTTGGCCCAGCCGGCGCCCTTCGACTTTAGGCTCAGGACGAGGAAATGATCAGCCACGCCGGTGGCCTTCATGCTGTCATAGGCCCAGCCGAAGTGCGTCTCGTTGCCGGTGAAGCCGTGGAAGCACACCAGTAGGCCGAGGTGTTTCTTTTCCGGCAATTTTTCCGGCGCCCACATCAGGTACTTCATGATGAAGGCCTTGGTGGTGGGATGTTTCAACTCATCCGTGAGCTTGCCGATCGTCACCGGACGCGGATAGGTGCTCCAGTCGATCGGCGCTTCGATCAGACCACCAAGCGCATTACGCTGGACCTCGCCGGCTTGGAGCGGAGCCAACGTCAGGCAGAGCAACAGGGCAAGGAACAGGCGACGCATGGTGGTCTCCAGTGAAGACGCGGTGTCGGCAGGTGCCGGTGCTCAGCGACGCGGGTCGGATTTTTCGTCAGTGGGCGCAAACAAGTCGCGGTACCAGCGCCGCCACTGGTTCACCGCCTCGCGGCGTTCAGCGGTTGATGCGGCGGGATCATAGGCGAAACGCGCGGGTTCGACCGTCGGCAGCGTGTCGATGGCCGCGGCCCGCAGCGAGATGTCCTCATCGTCGAGCAGGTGCACCAGCAACTCGTGGATGAGTTGGTTGTCGGTGCCCGGCGAGCAGCGGAAGGTGAACGACGCGGTGAGTGCACGCACCACGTTCAGGCGTTCACCGGCGCTGTTCGTGCGTGCGCCAGCAAACCGGCAGAGTCCCAGCAGCGCATCCTGATCATTCCAGTCGGCGGCACGTTGCAGTGAGGTAATCACCGCGGCGCGCACTCCGACATCCTTGTCGCTCAGGAGGCCGGCCAACAGCTTGGCGGCGCCGGGCATCCCTGCGGTGCGACCGAAGAGCCTGGCGGCGGTGGCGCGTACCTGCGGGTTCTTCGAGCGCAGGGCCCGCACCAGGATCTTTTCCGCCGGCAGGCCGCCGATGCGCACCAGGGTGCTGGCGCCGTCGTCGGTCAGCAGCAGGCGTTCGGCATCATCGCGGGTTGAGAACGCCGCCAGCGCCTTTCGATCGGCGTCCGGCAGCGGCATGGTCTTGTGGCGGATGCGCGTGAGCCAACCGGCGAAATCGCTGCGTGTGCGTTCATCGCCCCAGACATCATGGCCGACGCCGGGCAGTTCGCGGTAAACGTAGCGGAAGCCGTTGGCACGCAGCGCCGCGCTGAGAGTGCGGCTGTTCTTGACGTTGACGTCCTCGTCGGCGGTGCCGTGCACCACGTAGTATTCGAAGCCGGTCTCGCCGGCATTGCTCGGGCGTTTGACCGGCGCTTCGAAGCCGTTGCCGCCGCACAGGCTCACCACGCCGGCGACCAGTTCGGGATGACGCGAACCGAAGTGGCTGACCATCCACCCGCCGTTGGAGACGCCCTGGATGACGATGCGCCGCGGATCGATCGAGTAGGTGCGTTTCGCCCAGTCGATGAAGGCGAGCACGTTGCTCTCGTCCTCGACCGTCCAGTTGGGCCCCTTCGATTTCAGTGCGGCTACCACCATCTGCACGTCGCCCTGCGCACGCAAGGCGTTCAGCATCGGATCGGCCAGCCATTGCTCGCTGCCGCCGGCGCCGTGGAAACACAGCAGCAAACCGAGATCATTGCCGCGTTCGCTGGTCGCGCGCGGTGCGCGCAGCGAATAACGCATCACCAGGTTGCCTTCGGCGTCCTTCAGGTCGCCATCCACGCGGTCGATGTGTTGCACTCCGGCCGCCGGCTTCGGCCTTGCCGCGAGCAGCACCGGCGGCGTAGGTTTGCTGGTGGTGGCGGTGGTCTTCAGCGTCGCCGGCATCGGCGAGGTGGACGCGCTCGCGCTGGGCTCGTTGGGTTGTTCGGGGGCGGCCTCGGCGAACACCTCAGCGAACACCTCGGCGAGGGTCGTATGCTCATCGACCGCCAACGGCACCGGCAGGGTTTCAACCGGCACGCTGGCCGGCGCGACGACCGGCGCTGGCGTGCGCGGGCGAGGCATGTCGACCACCACGGGTGCAGGTTCCGCTGCGCGCTGATTGGCGAGATGCAGGGCGAGCACACTGATCGTCAGCACGGCCGCCAGCCCGCTGGCGATCGGCAACCAGCGGATGCCCGATACCGCCCGACGGATACGCGTCGGGCGCACCGGCGCCGGTGCGCTGGTGCTGATGGTCGGCAGACCACGGAAGAATTCCGCGAGATCACATTCGCGTTCAGCGGCGCGGAACAGGCGATCGCAGAGCGCGGGATCTTTCTCGATGAGTTCACAGAGTTCAGCGCGGTCTTCCGCGCTGGCCATGCCGCTCACCCAGCGATCGATCAGGCGGTCACTCATGGAAGGTCTGGCCCATCTTGCGGCTGACGCAGTCCTCGAGCACGCGACGTGCGCGGCTCATCGCCATGTCGACCGCGTTGGTCTTCATGCGGAAACGATCCGCGATGTCCTTGGAGGCGAGTTCCTCCTGGTATTTCAGCGTCAGCATCGCGCGCACGCGTTCGGTCAGTTCGCCCAGGCAATCCTTGAGAGCGCTGAGGCGGCTCGGCTGCCAGTCGGGATCGATCTGACGATGTTCGGCTTCAGCCGCGACGGCCTCAAGTCGCTCGACCACCTTATCGCCGAGCGGAATCATCTGGCGCTTGGCGTTGCGATAATGGCGGAACAGCAGGTGCCGCGCGATGCCACGCAGCCAGGCGCCGAAGGGTTTGTCGCGGTCGTAATTGTGTTGGCTGGTGATGGCTTGGTGGAAGACCTCCTGCACCAAATCATCGGCCGCGTTGCGGTCGCCGGTTGAGGCGAGGAAATACGCCGTCAGCCAACGCTGATTCTGTTCGATCAGCGCGCGCGCCCACAAGTCCTGATGTCCATCGTCCGCCATGCGTTGGGAATTGCCTGGGCAGGGGGCGACCTGACAAGCGATCGCCGGAGGCTTTATCGCGGGTGTGATGCCTGCGGCACCTCGACTTGCGATGCCGTCGTAACCTCAGAGCGTCCTGCCGTGACCACCACCGTCGACGCCCTGCTGACCGCGGCCAAGGTTTGTGCCACGGCGCTCGATGCCCTGACGTTCGCCCTGCCGGTCACCCATGTCTACAATCCGCTGGTGTATGCCTGGGAGGTGCACGCCGCCTACCTGCGCCTGGCGGGGAGCGGAAAGAAGCGGGTGGTGTTCCTCGGCATGAACCCAGGGCCCTTCGGCATGGCCCAGACCGGCGTTCCGTTCGGTGAAATCCCAGCGGTTCGCGATTGGATGGGATTGCAGGGGAAGGTCGGCAAACCACCGCAGGAGCATCCCAAACGTCCGGTCACGGGTTTGGCGTGTACGCGCAGCGAGGTCAGCGGTCGCCGACTGTGGGGCCTGTTCGCTCAGCGGTTTGTCACGCCGCAGGCCTTCTTCGCCGATCATTTCGTCGCCAATTGGTGCCCGCTCGCCTTTATGGAGGAGGGCGGGAAGAACCGCACTCCCGACCACCTCAGCAAGCCTGAAATGGCCGACGTGACAAAGGCTTGCGACGAACACCTGCGGGCCGTGGTACGCACGTTGTCACCCCAGTGGGTGGTCGGAGTCGGGCGCTATGCCCACGAGGCGGCGGTGCGCGCGATCGCCGACCAGACGGTGCGTTTTGCCGCCATTCCGCACCCGAGCCCGGCGAATCCAGCAGCGAACAAGGATTGGTCCGGCGCAGCCACGCGGGCGCTGGTCGAACAAGAAGTCTGGAGCACGCGCTGAACGCTGGATTTTTCCGAGGTAATCGGTTTCCAGCGAACTGCTGATGCGGATTTTCCCGCCCATCGGCGAGAAACATCTTGCCAAGTGGAAGTCCTTTATATCTTGCGCCTCCCCACCCACGTACGGGCCGACTGTCGGCTTGGACCTCTGGGGGCTGCAAAACCGCGACAAGCCCCGCGATTTTGCCCGGAAAAGCGCCCGAACGCTGTCTTCCACCGCTGGTGGAAATCACAGCCAAAGACGCCGCTCCAAGTTCCAGGGCCCACCTCAGCACCTCGTGCTGGCTGTGACGCAGGTCGCAGTGGAGGAAATTGTGAAAGAGAAGATCAAGATCCGTCTTGAGGCATACGACCACCGTATCCTCGACAAGGCCGCCCAGGACATCGCGGACACCGCGAAGCGTACGGGTGCCAAGGTCGCCGGGCCGATCCCGCTGCCGACCCACATCGAGCGCTTCACTGTTCAGCGCTCCCCGCACGTCGACAAGAAGTCCCGTGAGCAGTTCGAGCTGCGCACCCACGCCCGCGTCATCGAGATTCTCGAGCCGACGGCGAAGACCAACGATGTGTTCTCCAAGGTCGATGTGCCCGCTGGCGTCGATATCACCATCAAGCAGACGGTGAGGTAAGCCATGTCCGTCGCCGCCCAATCCGCCGCCGGCAAAGCAGCCGCGCCCACGTTCGGCACCACCATCTTCGGCACCAAAGTCGGCATGACCCGCGTGTTCGACGGCAACAACTCGGTTGCCGTGACCGTGATCGAATGCCTGCCCAACGACATCGTTGAGCTCAAGACCGTTGAAAAACACGGTCATGCCGCGATCAAGGTCGCGGTCGGTGCCAAGCGCCGCAAGCCGACCAAGCCGCTCGCCGGCGAGTTCAAGAAGGCTGACGTCGCTCCGCGCCGTTTCCTCCGCGAAGTGCCGGTGCCCACCAGCCTGAAGGCTGAGGACGTCAAGCTCGGCGCTCGCCTGCAGGTCTCGCTGCTCGACACCAAGAAGCTAATCTCGGTCACCGGCGTGATCAAAGGTCGCGGTTTCACCGGTGTGATGAAGCGGCACAACTTCAGCGGTCATAAAATGACCCACGGCACCATGGGTCATCGCACCCCTGGTTCGATCGGTTGCCGCATGGATCCGGGGCGTGTCTGGAAGGGCAAGCGCATGGCTGGCCACTACGGCAACGAACAGGTCACCATTTCGAATTTGAAGATCGTCTCGATCGATGCCGAGAGCCACTTGGTGGTGGTTGCCGGTGCGATCCCCGGACCCAACGGCGGCCTCGTCGCCATCAAGCAGGCCTAAAGGGAAATAGGGAAAGAGACCGAGCCATGACCCAAATCACCATCTATAACGCCCAGGGCGCCGAAACCGGCAAGCTGGAAATCGATCCGGCCTTGTTCGACAAGACCGTGCGCCGCGCCTTGCTCAAGGAAGCGCTCATCGCGCACCTCGCCAGCCAGCGCCAGGGCACGCACAAGACCAAGAAGCGCGACGAAGTCGCCGGCGGCGGCAAGAAGCCTTGGAAGCAGAAGGGCACTGGTCGTGCTCGTGCTGGTTCCACCCGCTCGCCCGTGTGGGTCGGCGGCGGCCACGCCAAGACCGTCGAGCCGCGCGACTACGCCTACCAGCTCCCCGCTGGTCAGCGCCGCACCGCGCTGCTCACCGGCCTGCGCTACCGCATGGAAAAAGGCGGCCTGAGCGCCGTCGAGGGCCTCGACCTCAAGAAGCCCAACACCAAGTCGGTTGCCGCCTTCCTCGCGAAGGTCGGCATCGCCGGCAAGGCCACCCTGCTGGTCAGCGAAGGCCATCAGGAGGCGCTCTACCTGAGCGCCCGCAACATCCCGCGCGCGGCGGTGTCCGAGCGTCGCAATCTGAACGCCGGCGCCGTGCTCCAGCACAGCAACGTGGTCTTCACCAAATCGGCGCTCGACGCCCTGGTGCAGGAACTGACGGCCGCTGCTAAGAGCGACGCCAAGAGCGACGCCAAGAGCGACGCCAAGAGCGACGCCAAGAGTGCAAAAAGCGCTGACAAGAAGAGCGGCAAGAAGGAGCGCGCATGAACCCGTACGAGATCGTCCGCCGTCCGCGTATCAGCGAAAAGACGGTGCACCTGCAGAACAAGTTCAGTGCGTACACCTTCGAGGTGCACCCGAGCGCGAACAAGATCCAGATCAAAGAGGCCATCAAGGCGCTCTTCAAGGTCGATGTGGTCGCGATCAATACCATGAACTGCCGCGGCAAAGACCGTCGCATGCGCAACAACCGTCAGCCCGGTGTCACGGCGGCGTGGAAAAAAGCCATCGTGAAAATCGCTGACGGTCAAAAGATCGAGGGAGTCTGACATGGGCTACCGCAAACTGTTCTCCGGCAGCCCCGGTGCTCGCCAGGCGACCATCCCGGATTTCGCTGAGCTGACCAAGCACAAGCCAGAGAAGTCGCTACTCCAGAAGATCCACTTCCGCGCCGGGCGTAACAGCGCCGGCCGGATCACGGTCTGGCACAAGGGCGATCGCCACGCGCGTTTCTACCGTGTGATCGACTTCAAGCGATCCAAGATCGACGTGGTCGGCACCGTGGTCGGCATCGAATACGATCCGAACCGCAACTGCCGCATCGCGCTGGTGCACTACAACGACGGTGCCAAGGGCTACATCCTGGCCGCCAAGGACCTCGTGACCGGCACCAAGGTCACCAGCTTCAGCGGTGCGGGTGAGCCGAAGGTCGGCAACGCGATGCAGCTCAAGCACATCCCCCAGGGCCTGAATCTCCACAACGTGGAGCTGCAGCCCGGTCGCGGCGGTCAGCTCGGCCGCTCGGCCGGTACCTTCGTCCGCCTGATGGCGATCGATGGCAACTTCGCGATCATCGCACTGCCCTCGGGCGAACTGCGCCGCGTGCATGCCAGCTGCCGTGCGACCATCGGTGAAATCGGCATGGCCGACGCCAATGTCCGCTCGATCGGCAAGGCCGGCCGCAACCGCTGGAAGGGCATCCGCCCGACCGTGCGCGGCAACGCCATGAACCCGATCGCCCACCCGCTGGGTGGTGGTGAAGGTCACACCAACGGTGGCCGTCAGCACTGCACGCCGTGGGGCGTGGTCGAAGGCACCAAGACGCGCACGCGCAAGAACAAGAACAACGTGTTCATCATCCGCCGTCGCGACGGCAAGACCCTGACCGCGGAGTAAGAAGACATGAGCCGCAGTTCCCGCAAAGGTCCCTACGTGGACATCAAGCTCCTCGGCAAGGTCGAGAAGCAGAAGCAGACCGAAAGCCGCACGCCCATCAAGACCTGGGCGCGCGCATGCACCGTGGTGCCCGATTTCATCGGCCACACCTTCTCGGTGCATAACGGCAAGTCCTTCACCCAGGTGTTCGTGACCGACAACATGGTCGGCCACAAACTGGGTGAGTTCTCCGTGACCCGTCGCTTCACCGCCCACGGCGGCGGCGACAAGAAACCCGCTGCGCCCACCCCGGCCTGACCGAGAGCACCATGAGCACCATGCAGTTCACGGCCCTTGGCCGCAATCAGCGCATCAGCCCGACGAAGGTCCGCCCCTCGGTGGATCTCATCCGTGGCCGTCGCGTCGAAGACGCCCTCAACATCCTGCGCTTCCAGGACCGCCGCGGTTCGGTTGTCCTGCGCAAAGTGCTGGAAAGCGCCGTGGCCAACGCCGCGAGCGTCGGCGGTGTCGATCCGATGGATCTGACGGTCGTCGAAGCGCGCGTCGACTCCGGCTTCACCATCCGCCGTTTCCGTCCCGCCTCGCGCGGACGTTCCGCTACCCGCGAAAAACAGTGTAGCCACGTGTTCGTTGCCGTTGCGAAAAAGGGAGCCTGAGTCATGGGTCATAAGATCAACCCGCTGGGTTTCCGCGTCGGCATCACCGAACCTCACCGCTCGATCTGGTACGCCAAGGGCGGTCAGAAGTACAGCCAGCTGGTGGTGCAGGACTACAAGATCCGCACCTACCTGAAGGATCGCTTCGCCTCGGCCGCGGTCGAGAAGATCATCGTCGAGCGTAAAGCCGATCGCATGACCATCACGCTGCACGCTGGTCGTCCGGGTGTGATCATCGGCAAGCGCGGCGCCGAGATCGAAGCGCTGACCAAGCACCTCGAAGGCCTCGCCGGCCAGAGCGTCAAGGTCAACATCCAGGAAGTGCGCAAGCCGGATGTCAGCGCCCAGCTCGTTGCCGAGAACGTCGCCGAACAGCTCGTCCGCCGCGGTTCCTTCCGTCGCGCGATGAAGCGCGCGGTGGAAAACGCCATGCGCGAAGGCGCCAAGGGCTGCAACGTCAAGATCAGCGGCCGCCTTGGCGGTGCTGAAATCGCCCGTGTCGAGAACGACATGCAGGGCAGCGTCCCGCTCAACAGCCTCAATACCAAGGTCGACTACGGCTACGCCGTGGCCAAGACCGGATACGGAGTCATCGGCGTGCGCGTGTGGGTCAACCACGGCAAGTACTCTGATCTGAAATCTGATCTGAAAAAGGAAGGGTGATTTCCAATGCCCCTGATCCCATCTCGTGTCAAGCGTCGTAAGCCGCACACCCGCGGCTACCGCCTCGACCACACCGCGACCCGCTGCAACACGTTGGCCTTCGGCGATTACGGCATCCAGGTGCTGGAGTCCGGCAAGATCAGCGCGCGCCAGATCGAAGCCGCCCGCGTCGCCGCCGGTCACTACCTCGGCCGCGTTGGCAAGATGTGGCTGCGCATCTTCCCGCACACCCCCGTGACCAAGCACCCGGCGGAATCCCGCATGGGTTCGGGCAAGGGTGAAGTCGACTACTGGATGCAGCACGTCGACGCCGGCACGGTGATCTTCGAGTTCGCCGGCATCAGTGCCGACCAGGCGCGCGAGACTCTGCGTCGCCAGTCCTTCAAGCTGCCGATGCGTACGCGCATGGTGACCCGCCAGGCCAACGCCTGAGCGGAATGACTGAAAGAACGGAACACCACATGAAGAAGACTGTCCTTGCGGAATTGCGCGCCAAATCGGCTGATGACCTCCAGGTCCTCGCCAAGGCTGCGCGCGAAACCCTGATGAAGGCCCGTTTCGCCAAGTCCGCCGAAGGCAAGGCCATCACCATGCAGCAGCGCGTCCAGCGCCGCCAGGTGGCCCGCCTCGAGTCCCTGATCGCCGAGAAGAAATCCGCCGCCGCCCAGGCCGGCGCGAAGAAGCCAGGAGCCAAGTGATGTCGTCCGACGCCCAGAACCCGACTCAGACCAACAGCCAGGACAATCGCGGCGAGCGCAAGCGCGTCATCGGTGTGGTGGTGAGCGACAAGATGGCCAAGACCCGCGTGGTCGCCGTTACCGAGCAGTACCGCCACCCGATGTACGGCAAGTACCTCAAGCGCACCCAGAAGTTCCACATCCACGACGAGACCAATGACAGCAAGGCCGGCGACAAGGTCCTGATCATCGAGACCCGTCCGCTGTCCAAGACCAAGCGCTGGCGCCTGATGAAGGTGCTGGAGCGCTCGGTCTGATCCGGCCACTCCGGCCACTCCGGCCACTCCGGCCACTCCGGCCACTCCGGCCACTCCGGCCACTCCGACCACTCCGACAGCACCGATTACCGAACCTTCAGACCTTCAGGCGAAAGCAGTTCCCATGATCCAGATGCAGACCTACCTCGATGTGGCCGACAACAGCGGCGCCAAGAAGGCCATGTGCATCAAAGTGCTCGGTGGCAGCCACCGTCGCTACGCCCACGTCGGCGACGTCATCGTGGTTGCGATCAAGAAGGCCATGCCCACCTCCGAGGTGAAGCAGAAGGCCGTGTGCAAGGCGGTCATCGTGCGCACCGCCGCCCCCATCCGTCGCGAAGACGGCAGCGTGGTGCGCTTCGACAGCAACGCCGTGGTGCTGCTCGACAAGGATGAGAATCCGGTCGGTACGCGCGTGTTCGGCCCGGTGGCGCGCGAACTGCGCGGCCGCAACTTCATGAAGATCGTGTCGCTCGCGCCCGAAGTGGTCTGAGCTGAATCAGACCTGAATCAGACCTGAAGCACTGAAGCAACTGCAGACGAACGGAACCCAGTCATGGCCAGCAAAGTCAAGCTCCCCAAGCCCGAGAAGCAGCTCAAGTGCCACGTGCGCACCGGTGACAAGGTCATCGTGCTCAGCGGCGACAACAAGGGCAAGACCGGCACCGTGATCAAGGTGTTCCCGCAGGATCAGCGCGCGCTCGTCGAAGGCGACGCCGCGGTCTACGACACCAAGCACGTCAAGGCCAACCCCCAGGCCGGCGTCGAAGGTGGCCGCGTCCAGCGCCTGCGTCCGCTGCATGTCAGCAAGCTCGCCCTGCTCGATCCGACCACCAACAAGCCGGCCCGTGTCCGTCACGAGCGTGGCGAGAACGGTGTGGTGCGTGTGGCCAAGAAGTCCGGCCACAAGTTCACCGCGAACCGCTAATCGACCAGCTGATCGACCTTTAGAAGACGACGAACGAGAAGAGAACCGCCATGGCCACTACTACTGTGCAGAAGAACATCCGCGACCGCTTTCAGGACGTCATGCCTGAGATCCTCAAGAAGCACGGCGTCAGCAACACGCTGGCCGGCCCGCGCATCGAGAAGATCTCGCTGTCGATGGGCGTGGGTCGTGCCATCGCCAACGGCGAAATCCTCAACGTGGTGTCCGAGCACCTGACCCAGCTCTCCGGCCAGAAGGCCACCGTGACCAAGGCGAAGAAGGCGGTTGCCAACTTCCGCTCGCGCATCGGAGTCAAGATCGGCTGCCGCGTCACCCTGCGTGGCGAACGTATGTGGGCCTTCCTCGACAAGCTCATCAGCCTGGCCATCCCGCGCATCAAAGACTTCCGCGGCATCAGCCCCAAGGGCTTTGATGGTCGCGGCAACTACAACATGGGCCTGCGCGAACAGGCGCTCTTCCATGAAGTCACCCTGGACAAGCTTGAGCACAACCAGGGCCTCAACATCACCATCACGATCAAGAACTCGACCGACGCGGCGTCGTTCGACCTGCTCAAGGCCCTCGGCATGCCCTTCCGCGAAGCGGCAGCCAAGAAGTAACCCCAGCGATACTGAGAGATACCTGCCATGGCAAAAAAAAGCCTCGTCGCCAAGAACAAGCAGCGCCAAGTGCTGGTCGACAAGTACAAAGACCGTCGCGCCGCCCTGCGTGCGCGCAGCACGGACCTCAAGCTGACCCTCGAGGAGCGCATGGAGGCCCGTGCGGCTCTCACGATGCTGCCGTCGAACAGCTCGCCGACCAAGTTCCGCAATCGCTGCCAGCTGACCGGCCGTACGCGCGCCTACCTGCGCAAGTTCGGCGTCTGCCGCAACGCACTGCGCCTGCTGGCGCACCAGGGCGATTTGCCCGGTGTGACCAAGGCTTCCTGGTAAGCCTGCGTTTCGTGATCAACCCTACACGACCTAATCGGACCTGAACATGAGCTGTACTGACCCCATCGCTGACATGCTGACCGTGATCCGCAACGGCCTGATCGCCAACAAGAACTCGATCACCGTGCCGCACTCGGTCATCAAGACCGGCATCCTCAAGGTGCTGAAGACCGAAGGCTACATCAGCGGTTTCGACGTGCTCGACACCAAGCCGGCCAAGTCGATCAAGGTCGGCCTGAAGTACGGCCCCAAGGGCGAAGCGGTGATCACCGAGATCCGCCGCGTGTCGACCTCCGGTCGTCGCTCCTACGCCGGCGCCAGGGAGATCGCCCCAGTCATCCGCGGTTTCGGCATCACCATCCTGACCACGTCCAAGGGCGTGTTGTCGGACCGCGATTGCCGCAAGCAGAAGCTCGGCGGCGAAGTCATCTGCGTCGTCAAGTAAGCCCTCGAAGCGAACGTCGAAGCGAAAAAGAAGCCTGAAGGAAATACCATGAGCCGTATCGGTAAAGCACCAGTCACGCTGCCCAAAGGCGTCGAGGTCAAAGTTGATGGCCAGCAGCTCACCTGCAAAGGCCCCAAGGGTTCGCTCAGCATCGCGCTGATGGAAGGCATCACTGCCGCCATCGACAAGGGCAACGTGGTCTTCACGCGCGCCGAGGACACCAAGATCCTGCGCGCGATGCATGGCACCAGCCGCGCGATCCTCAGCAACATGGTCGAAGGCGTGACCACCGGCTTCAGCAAGAAGCTCGAGATCGTCGGCGTCGGCTACAAGGCGGTGATGCAGGGCAAGAAGCTCGCGCTCAACGTCGGTTTCGCCAACACCATCGAAGTGATGATCCCGGATGGCGTGCAGATCAAGCTGCCCGATCCGAACCACGTCGAAGTCACCGGACTCGACAAGCAGCTCGTCGGCCAGGTCGCGGCGAACATCCGCGCGGCGCGCAAGCCGGAGCCCTACAAGGGCAAGGGCGTGCGCTACAGCGACGAAGTCGTCCGTCGCAAGGCTGGCAAGGCGAACGCCACCGCGGGCAAGAAGTAAACTCCACTCTCTTATCGTACAGCAGGCACAGGAAACACCGTCATGGACAAGAATCGCGCCAAGTGGGAGGCCATCGCCACCAAGAAACTCCGCATCCGCAAGGTTGTGGAAGGCAACGCCGAGCGCCCACGCCTGTCGGTCTACCGCAGCGAGAAGCACATCTACTGCCAGGTCATCGACGACATCAAGGGTCACACCCTGCTGTCAGCCTCGACCGTCAACGACGACTTGTCCAAGCAGGTCGAGAAGCTCAAGCCGCTCGAAGCCGCGAAGGTCATCGGCGAGGTGTTGGCAGCCAAGGCCATCGCGGCCGGCATCACCAAGGTGGTGTTCGACCGCAACGGTCGCCGCTATGGCGGTCGTCTCCAGGCGCTGGCCGAAGCGGCCCGCGCCAAGGGCTTGCAATTCTAAGGTTCGATCTAGTCTCCCAACCCCCTTCGAAGCAACCTGCCGGATGCGCTTGAGCGCGTCCATCTTGTAGCAAGGACAGTCAGTTATGGCGAAAATGCGTGGCGGCCCAAGTGGTCCTGGCGGCAACAGCAGTCCCGGCGGCAACAACCGTGGCGGCCCAGGTACTCCTGGCGGTGAAGGCGGCGGTGATCGCGGTCGTCGCGGTGATCGCGGCAATCAGGCGGCGCGTGAGCCGCGTAGCAAGCTCTACAGCGAAGACGTGGTCAAGATCAACCGCTGCGCCAAGGTCGTGAAGGGTGGCAAGCGCTTCAGCTTCGCCGCCTTCGTGGTCTTGGGTGACGGCAAGAACAAGGTTGGCTTCGGTAAGGGCAAGGCGAAGGAAGTCGCCAGCTCGATCGATAAAGCTGTGCGCGATGGCGAGAAGGTCGTCCGCGCTTATCCGATCGTCAACGGCACTATCCCGCATGAAGTCGAAGGCCGCTTCGGCGCCTCGAAAGTGCGCCTGATCCCGGCCTCCGAAGGTACCGGCGTCATCGCGGGGCGCTCAGTCCGCGCCGTGCTGCAGAAGGCCGGCGTGCACAACGTGCTCACCAAGGCCTACGGTAGTCACAACCCAGTGAATCTCATCCGTGCGACCATCGATGCCCTGTCGAAGCTGCGCACCAAGGAACAGTACGAGCAACTGCGGGGGATCCAGCTGTGAGCCTGAACGACATCACCTCAGTTGATTCGGGCCGTCAGGTCCGCAAGCGCGTCGGTCGCGGTATTGGCTCCGGCCTCGGCAAAACTGCCGGTCGCGGTTCGAAGGGCGAAGGCGCGCGTACCGGCGGCAAGAACCGCGGTCCGTTGTTCGAAGGCGGCCAGTTCCCCTTCTGGATGCGTCTGCCCAAGCGCGGCTTTTCGAACCATGGCCACAGGGTGGTCTATCAGACCGTCGACCTGGCCCGCGCGCTCGCGCGCGTCAGCGGTAAGGATCTCACGCTCGAAGCGCTGGTGAAGGCCGGTCTCGCCAATCCCGGCGAAGCGATCAAGCTCGTCGGCAAGGCCGAGGTCAAGGGCAAGTACAGCGTCACCGTGAATCGCGTGTCCGCTGCCGTGCGCTCGGCCATCGAAGCCGCTGGCGGCTCGGTTGTCGAAAGCGACCGCGCTGCTGCCGCTGAGGCCAAGCCGGCCAAGCCGCAAGCTAAGTCCAACGACAGCAAGTCCGACGACAAGAAGCCGGCTGGTAAGAAGTAATCCCCGATGGCTCTCGCTCCCACCACCCTGCCGGATGATCCGAGCGAAAGCCCAGTGCGTGAACTGGTCCGTCGCTTCCTGATCACCATCCTTCTCGGGGTGGTAATCTACCGGCTCGGCGTGTTCATCACCATCCCGGGCGTGGATGCGAGCGTGCTCAAGGACAAGGTCGCTGGGGTGGATGAAAACAGCGTCCTGACCTCGATCATCGCCTTCGCCGACATGTTCAACGGCGGCGCGATCATGAATGCGGCGATTTTCGGCCTGGGCATCACGCCCTACATCAGCGCGTCGATCATCATGCAGCTCCTGACCTACTCGATGCCCGCCCTCAAGGCGATCCAGAAGGAGGGCGAAGGCGGTCGCCGCAAGATCAACCAGTATACGCGCTACGCCACGCTGGCGATCTGTTCGGTGCAGTCGGTGCTCGCAGCCATCGCGTTGACCAGCATCACCCACGACGGCCGCCCACTGGTGACCATGGGCAACACCACTTTGTTCATCGCCCAGGCGGCGTTGGTGATCACCACCGGCAGCATGGTCATCCTGTGGATCGCGGAACAAATCACCAAATTCGGTATCGGAAATGGTGTCTCGGTGGTGATCATGATCAGCATCCTGTCGGCACTGCCAGGTGCCTTCCACGGTGGTGAAGCGAATCTGCCCCACTACCTCGGGGTGATCCTGATGTCGCTGGTGATCATCGCCGGCATCGTGGTGGTGGTCCAGGCGGTGCGTCGCATCTCGCTCGAACAGCAGCGACGTGTCCAGGGCAACAAGGTTTATGGCGGTGCCCAGACCTCGCTGCCGCTCAAGCTCAACCAAGCGAACGTCATTCCGGTGATCTTCGCCCAGCCGGTGATGATGGCCCTCGGGCTCCTCGGGGGTTGGGCGCTGTCGACCTGGGGACTCGGCAACCTGTTCGACTGGGGTACTCCACTTTACCGCTATTGTTTCGCCGCCCTGATCATCGGTTTCACCTATTTCTACATCTCGATCACTTTCGATCTCTTCGATCTGGCGAACCATTTCAAGCAAGCGGGTTTCTTCATTCGCGGCATTCGCCCGGGTAAGAACACCGTCGACTACCTCGCCTTCCACCTCAAGCGCATCACCTTCATGGGTGCGATCTTCCTGGCGGTCATCGCCATCATGCCGGAGATCCTCGAAAAGACCGTCGGTTTGGGCAGTGGCAAGGGCGAGCGTATGCTGATGGGTGGCACCGGCCTGCTGATCGTGGTCGGCGTCTCGCTTGATATCATGCAGAAGGTCGGCGCGTTCTTCCTCGCCGCTCAGTACCGTGGCCTTGGCGGCATCGGCGATGCCAGCACCAAGAAGAATGGAAACGGAAAGCGGTTCTGACATGGCCAAAGAAGAGAACATCCGGCTTGAGGCGAAGGTGCGGGAAAGCCTGCCCAACGCCCGCTTCAAGGTGGTGCTGCCCAACGGCCACGAGGTTTTGGCGCACATCTCCGGCAAGATTCGCATGAACTACATCCGCATCCTGCCTGGGGATACGGTCACCATCGAGATGTCGCCCTACGATCTGAATCGTGGCCGCATCGTCTACCGCGACGCCTGACCGATCGCTCATCAGAGGAAATTGAAGGAAACGCTATGAAGGTTTACCCATCCGTCCGTCGTCGCTGCGAGAATTGCAAGGTCGTCCGCCGCAAGCGTCGCGTGTACGTCGTCTGTTCCGACCCCAATCACAAACAGCGCCAGGGCTGAGCGAAAAGGATCCACCATGCCTCGTATCCTCGGTGTCGACATTCCCAACAACAAGAAGGTGCCCTACTCGTTGGCGGCCCTCTACGGCATCGGTTTGCACCGCGCCAACCAGATCTGCGCTGAGACCGGAGTCGACGTCAACCGTCGTGCCTACCAGCTCACCGAAGAAGAACTGGGTCGCATCACGGCGTACATCGAGTCGAACTTCGTCATCGAAGGCAACCTGCGCCGTGAGATCTCGGCGAACGTTGCCCGCTTCAAGGAAATTGGCTGCTATCGTGGTTACCGCCACGCACGCAACCTGCCCTGCCGCGGCCAGCGCACGCGTACCAACTCGCGCACCCGCAAGGGCAAGAAGAAGACCGTCGCGAACAAGAAGATCCTGCGCAAGTAATCGGCTGACGCGACGTAAACCTCAAACTAATCGAGCGAACCAATGGCCTACAACAAGAAGAAGATCAAGAAGACGCTGCGCGCCGGTGTGGTGCACATCAATTCGACCTTCAACAACACCATCATCAACATCACCGATCAGAACGGTGAGACTGCGTGCTGGGAGTCGGCCGGTTCGATCGGGTACAAGGGCAGCAAGAAGAGCACGCCCTTCGCCGCCCAGATCGCCATGGAGCGCGCGGGCGAGAAGGCCGTGAAGCTCGGTCTGAAGGAAGTCGAAGTCCGCGTGAAGGGCCCCGGTTCGGGCCGCGAAAGCGCCATCCGCGCCCTGATCAACTCAGGGATCATAGTCAAGGCCATCACCGATGTGACCCCGCTGCCGCACAACGGCTGCCGCCCGCGCAAGAAGCGCCGCGTCTGATTTCGGTCGGGGGGCGCCGCCCTCCGACAACGCGCCTTCGGCGCTGCCCCCAAGTCTTCAACACTCATTCTGATTACCTGATCAACGGAGATCCCCATGCGTATTCGCTGGCGCGGCTTTGAACTTCCCACCCGGGTCGACAAGAGCGAAGGCACTGGTCTGGCAAACTACGCCAAGTTCCACGCTGAACCGTTTGAGCGTGGCTTTGCCACAACCATCGGTAACAGCCTGCGTCGCGTGTTGCTCTCCAGCATCCAGGGTGCCGCCGTTCGTTCGATCCGCCTGCAGGGTGCCAACAACGAGTTCACCTCGTTGGACGGTGTGCTTGAGGACGTGACCTACATCATCCTGAACATCAAGCGCCTGCGTCTGCGCCTGCACAGCGATGAGAACGTCGTCATCCGTTTGGAGAAGTCCTCGGCCGGTCCCGTGACCGCTGGCGACATCACTCCGCACCAGGATGTCGAAGTCATCAACCCGGATCTCGTGATCGCCACCCTGACCAAGGACGTGCGTTTCGTCCTGGAGATGGATGTCGGTTCGGGCCGCGGCTTCGTGCCTGCGGAAGCGCAGAAGATCGATGGCTCGCCGGTCGGCACCATCGCCGTCGACTCGATCTACTCGCCGGTTCAGCGCGTGTCCTTCCAGGTGAATACCACCCGCCTGGGCAAGCGCACCGACTACGAGGCGCTTGATCTGGAAGTGTGGACCGATGGTTCCATCACCCCGGAACTGGCCCTGGTCGAAGCGACCAACATCCTGCGCAAGCACCTCAACCCGTTCGTGAAGTACTTCGAGCTCGGCCGCGAACTCGAAGGCGGTCAGAACGTCGACCTGCAGGTCGAAGGCGATGGCGAGCGCACCGCGCTGCTCGGCCGTCAGATCAGCGTGCTCGACCTCTCGGTCCGTACCGAGAACGCCCTGCGCGCCGCCAACATCAAGCTCATCGCTGACCTCGTGGTCATGGATGAGTCCGAAGTCGGTGGCATCCGCAACCTGGGCAAGATCGCCGCCAAGGAACTGAAGAAGAAGCTCGCCGACCGCGGCCTCTCCTTCGGCATGCGCCTGACCACCAAGGCCGAAGCCTAAGTTTCTTTCATCGCATCCGCCGTTCACCGACTAGTACTGGACTGAGCCATGAGACATCTTGTCGACCACCGTAAACTGGGCCGTACGTCGTCACACCGTTTGGCGTTGATGCGCAACCTGGTGAGCGCGCTGTTCCAGAACGGCCGCATCGTCACCACCTTGCCCAAGGCCAAGGAGGCGCGCCGCTTCGCCGAGCGTTGCATCACCATCGGCAAAAAGGCCATCGCGGCGACTGAGCCGGCCAAGCAACTGCACTACCGCCGTCTGGCGATGCAGGCCCTGCACAACCGCGACTCGGTCAAGCTGCTGATCGAGAAGGTCGCCCCGACCTACAAGGAACGCGCCGGTGGTTACACCCGCGTCCTGAAGGCTGGCTTCCGTCTCGGTGATAATGGCGCCAAGGCGATTTTCGAACTCGTCTGAGTCCGATAACGTGCGTCGTCGCAGAACCGGGCGCCTTGCGTCCGGTTCTGTCGTTTTCTGTGGTCATCGGCCGTAGTCGGGCATGGAATAGCGTTGCGCCATGCAGCCATCGCATCTCGCATTTTCTCCGCATGTTCGTTCGCTGAACACCACGCAAGGCCGCCTCGCTACGCCTTGATTGTCGTCAGTCCGATCGAGACTCCCTTTCCTCCGATCGACCCCTTCCTCGGATCACCTTTTCTTCGGATCACCCTTTTCTCGGACAACACCATGGCCCTCATCCCGCTCCGCCCGCTCCTCGACCACGCTGCCGCCAACAACTACGGCGTCGTCGCACTCAATGTGAACAACATGGAGCAGATCCAGTCGATCATGGAAGGCGCCCGCGCCACCAAGTCGCCGGTGATCATCCAGGCCAGCCGCGGCGCGCGGAAATACACCAACGACGTCTTCCTGCGCAACCTGATGCAGGCCGCCGTCGAGCTCTACCCCGAGATCCCCATCGTCATGCACCAGGACCACGGCAACGCGCCGGATACCTGCATCAGCGCCATCCGCATGGGCTTCACCTCGGTGATGATGGACGGCTCGCTCGAAGAGGACGCCAAGACCCCCGCCGGCTACGAGTACAACGTCGCCGTGACCCGCGAAGTGGTGAACATCGCCCACTCGTTTGGCGTCTCGGTCGAAGGTGAACTCGGCGTGCTCGGCTCGCTCGAACACGGCGAAGGCGAGAAAGAAGACGGCCACGGCGCCGAAGGCAAACTGACCCTCGACCAGCTCCTGACCGATCCCGACCAAGCGGTCGACTTCGTCAAGCGCACCGGCATCGACGCCCTGGCGGTCGCCATGGGCACCAGCCACGGCGCTTACAAGTTCTCGAAGAAGCCCACCGGCGACGTTCTCGCCATGAAGCGCATCGAAGAGATCCACGCCAAGATCCCCAACTGCCACTTGGTCATGCACGGCTCCAGCTCGGTGCCGAAGAACCTGATCGACGAGATCAACAAGTACGGCGGCCAGATCAAAGAGACCTACGGCGTGCCCGTCGAAGAGATCCAGCGCGGTATCAAGGCCGGCGTGCGCAAGATCAACGTCGACACCGACAACCGCCTCGCGATCACCGCCTCGATCCGCAAGTCGTTCCAGGACAAGCCGGCCGAGTTCGATCCGCGTTACTACCTGACCCCGGCCCGCGCCGCGATGCAGGTCATCGTGGAAGAGCGCATGCGCCAGTTCGGCCAGGCCGGCCACGCCGCGGGCGTTCCGGTCGTCAGCCTGTCGAAGATGGCTGCCGACTACGCCGCTGGCAAGTACGGCGAGAACGCCAAGCCCGACGCGCCCTACCTTGCCCATAAGGGCAAGGGTGGCGGCAAGTCGGCGATGGCGCATTAGGAACCGATCAGACTCCGCTCCGCGGAGTGCGCGCCGATGGCG
>JACDEI010000058.1:0-2297 GCA_013816485.1 Planctomycetota bacterium | reverse complement strand
CCCCCCCCCCCCCCCACTCCGTTCGGCTCCCTGCGGTCGCCTCTCTCCCCCCATCGTGTTCAGGACGTGTGTTGGGCCGCGCCCGGGCGCGGTTGCGCGCACCACGGCGGGCCGCTCGGGCCTGCGGCCCGGACTCGCTGCGCTCGCCATACGGCTTCGCCGTATGCGGCCTTAGTGGAGAAAGACACGGTATTTGCTGCGGTTTGAGGTCACAGTTTGTGACCTCAAGTAAAACGGATCATCACCCTGCGCGCCACAGCACCTTCGGCTGGGTGTATTCCAGCACCGTGTCGAGCGTGCCTTCGCGGCCGATGCCGCTGTTCTTCATGCCGCCGTAGGGCAGGCGGTCGTCGCGTCTGGTTGGCACGTCGTTGATCACCAGGGTGCCGACGTTGATCGCGGCGAAGGCCTTGCGGATGACAGATTCATCCGTGGTGAAGAGGCCACATTGCAGACCGAAGGGGGTCAACTCCGCGAGATGGATCGCGCCATCGACGTCGCCGTATTCGTGGATGGTGGCGAGTGGCGCGAAGGCTTCGGTATCGTACACGCCGGGAGCAATCGCTGGCAGGTTGCCGATGAGGGTCGGGGCGAGCACGCGTCCGTTCCAGGTGCCGCCGCAGAGCGTGCGGCCGCCTTGTGCGGCGTAGCGTGCGAGCAACACGTTGATGCGCTCCTTCGCTGCGTCGCTGATCACCGGACCATTGAGCGTGGTATCGTCGGACGGATCGCCGCTCGGCAGTGAGCGGAAGGCTTCCACCAACGCCACGATCCATTCCGGCTGGTCGACCGGCACGAAGATGCGTTGCACGCTGATGCACACTTGGCCGGCGTGGGCGCAGGCACCGAGGGCGATCTGGCGTGCAACCGCAAGCGGATCGTTGAGTTGATGCAGAATCACCGCGGCGTTGCCGCCGAGTTCGAGCAGGACCTTGGCGCGGGTGGCCAGCTTTTGCAGATGATGGCCGACGGTCTGCGACCCGGTGAACGACAGCACCGCCAGGCGCTCGTCCTGCACCATGGCCGCGACTTGGTCGTTGCCCAGGTGCGCGAGCTGCACCAGGCCAGCCGGTGCACCAGCGCTTGCCAAAAGTTCCATCGCCATCTCCGCGACCGCGGGTGCTTGTGGCGACGGTTTCCAGATCACCGGGCAACCGGCGGCGATGGCGGGAGCAAGTTTGTGCAGTGCGAGGTTGAACGGGAAGTTGAAGGGGGTCACCGCCAGCACCGGGCCGAGCGGAACGTGGTGGACTTCAGCAGTGCCGGAGGCATCGAGCGACACCATCCGCGGTGCTAGACGTTCGCTGGCATCGACCGTACCGCGGATGGTGACGAGTCCGCGATCGACCTCGGAACGGCTCAGGCGGATCGGTTTTCCGGTAGCCACCGTGATACGTTGTGCCAGCGCTTCGCGCTGTCGTTCGAGGTGGTCCGCCCAGCGCAGCAGCAGGCCGCGGCGTTCGCCAAGCGGCAGAGGATCTGCCAGCGCCAAGGCGGTCGCGAGCAGATCGGGCATCGTTCAACCGCCCAGTGCGGCGACGATGCGTTTGAGCACGGCGAGCTCGCTAGCTTCACGTTTGAAATCGGCACCAGTCATGTCGTTACAGGCCTTGATCGTCAGCGTGCGGATGGCGTCGGAATGGATTTTGCGACACGACTCTTGGATCAAGGTCTCCAGCTTCGCGTCATCGCGCATAGCGCTGCGCACCGTGGCGATGGTGTTGCCGAAGAAGTACCCCAGCGACATGCCCGAATCCCATTTGATCAACTTCTCGTACCGTTGCAGCGTGGCGTTCTCTTCCAGCGTCAGCTTCTTGTCGGCATACATGGTCACCAGCATCAGCGTCACCACCGCCTCACGTTCGTCCTGGGCGATCGGGTGCTCAGCGAGGTATTCGGCGAGACGATCATGAATGGGCATGGCACAGATCCTTCCGTGGATGGCACGCAGCATCCAGGAGACGGGCGCTCCGCAACCACGCGCAGCGCGCTGCAGTCGCTGCAGTGACGCAGGGGCTGAATTCCGTGGCACGGGCGTCTCGCCAATGCTGGAAAGCTAAGACGCGTCCCTCAGGGACGCTGTGGTAATAGCCCGGCACTTCAGTGCCGGGAAGCAAGCGCGTCGACAGGCTAGTCCCGGAGGGCAATGCCTGTAAACTTAGTGTTTTTCCAGCCGATCCCCCTGTTTTCTCGCTGCTTTGCGTTGTGATTGGCTTGGCCTTTTAGGAATGAAGATGCCGCTGGGGTCTTTGCTGATGCGTTGGTATTTTCGTCCAGGTCGATAGGGGACGAGGTTG